>CABUID010000003.1 GCA_902491575.1 uncultured Bacillota bacterium | reverse complement strand
AGAGTTCAATTTTAAAAAGATACATTGTAATTTCCCTTTACTTTGTATCTTTTTTTTTAAGAATATTCCCTATTTTTAAATCAAGAAGAATGGAATTTTTAACAATGATAATTTTTTTAGATGAATCAATAAGAATTTTTTTTATTTTATGAATTCATTTAATTGTAAATTATTTTCTATCTTATCACACTAATCGTTCTTAGAGTGTTTATATTTATCAAACACAAAATACTAATAATTATTTTTTATTTTTTAAAATTTATTTATAAATTTTAAAAAATAACTTTACTTTTAAAAACTAATACTTTATAATAAAATTGCGAAATAGTATAATTTAAGTAATGGCATTAAAATGTATTGTTGGAAAAAGAAAGGGGTGTTCAATGATGTTTGATACTTTACCAAGTACTTTCTTTAATTTACTTGTTTCAAAAAATCGTGATTTATATGTAAAGGCATTATTTACGATACGTAAAGCTATTCGACAGGATTTATATTTAACACGTGAAGATTTAGCAAAAAGAATAGCTATTTCAATGGAAGAAGAAATGAAGAATGTTAATCTTGATGATGAAGATGATAAGTTTGAAAGTGAAGAATTAAATTCTGCTAATAGTAAAGCACTTTATATTATTCGTAAACTTAGAGATTTTGGATGGATTAATATTGACTTCAATGCCAAAAATTCCTTTGAAGAATATATTGCTATTCCATCTTATACCACACAAGCAATCAACTTTCTATATAGCTTGACGGATAATGCTGAACAAGAATATAATTCATTGGTATATTCTACGTATGCTGCTTTAAAAATGGCAGATAGTGATAATAGTGATTATTATGATGCACTCGTTACAGCTTATAAAAATACAGACAAATTAAATGAAACATTAGCGAATTTGTATTATGGTATTCGAAGTATAGAACAACGTATTGCTGAAAATATTGAAATTAATGATGTTGTATCGATTCACTTTAATGAATATTTATTAAAATTACATGATCATTATTATCATCCTTACAAAACTTTTGATTCCATTGAAAGATTTCGAAGTCCAATTTTAAAAATGATTAAAAATTGGAAAAATGATAATTCGATAAGAAAAAAACTCATTGAGGCAGCAAAAGGAAAAATGCCGGATAAAAAAGGCGATGCTCTATATGAAAATATTGCTAAAATGTTTGATTTTATTTATCAAATTTATGATGAGATCGATGATAAAATGGAATTAATCGATAATAAGATTAATGACTATACCGCTGCAACCATTGATAAAATGAAACATTTAGTAAGTATGGATGAATCCTATAAAGGAAAATTAACCTATTTAGTTAAATTAATACTGGATAATAAGGAACACGAGAATGAAATTTGTGATATTATTCAGGAAAACACGATTTTACAAGTTCAAGAATATGCAAATAAAGAAGGATTATATAGTAAACGTGAAATTCAGATAATGCCTGAATTATCCATTGTTGAAATCATTACAGAAGATAAAACTGGACAGGATGTTGATGAAATCTTTGATAAGATTATTCAAGGATACAACACGAATAAGATTAAAGATTTTATTGTGTCGAGAGCATCAGGAAACAAAATGATTTCTATTGAAGAATTAAAAATCAATAATGATGAAGATTTTATCTTAGCCATTCTTGCTATGTTAAGAGGAGATGAAAAAGAACTACCTTTTAAAGTAGAATTTGAAGAGGGTTATTTGCATGTGAAAAATTATTTAGTCCCAAATATTAAATTTATAATGAAAGAGGGGAAACGTTAATGTTCGAACAAGATTATAACAATCTATATGAATCTGAAAAAGAAGAGTTTAGAAGAGTTTCTAATTATATTTTATCAAAAACATTTGTCGTTCGTGATGTCTACGATAAACAAGCAAAAAAAATGATAACTTCAAGTGAATTTTTGTTTATGGAAAAATACTATGATATTTTTGAAAACTATTTAAGTATTGCAGGATGGAAGTTAACTAAAGAACCTATTGAAGGTATTTATTGGATCGAAAATCTTTATGGTCAAAATAAAGCAAAATTTGATTCATTTACGACTTATATTTTATTATCTTTAATGATAACTTATGAAGAAACTGCCCCCATCACTACTTTAGGAAATAGTGTCATAACCACTACTTATGATGTTATATCCAAAATGCAAATTTTAGGCTTAATTACCAAAAAGCCATCCAAAGAACAATTTAGAATAGCTTTTAGAAGATTAGAGCAGTTTAATATTATTTTAAGATTAAACACGTCACAAGATGTAGAATTATGGAAAATAATGATTATGCCTTCAATCCATCATGTCATAGATTATGATAAACTTAAAGAATTATGTGAATATATTCCTTCATTTATGAAAGAAAAATATGAAAATGTTTCAAGTAATGAAAGTCAAGTAACCGAATAAGAAGTAGGAGGAAGATTATGAAATTATTAAAAAAAGTATTACTTATTAACTGGCATTCTTTTTCAAAAGAATTAATTGAAATAGGTAACATTAATTTCTTGACAGGAAAAAACGCTGTTGGAAAATCAACGATTGTCGATGCGATTCAGTTAGTTATATTGGGAGATACAAGAGGAACATCCTTTAATAAAGCTGCTTCTGAAAAATCTGGTAGAACAGTCATCTCTTATTTGAAAGGTGAAGTTGGTTCTGATAATGAAGGAAATAAAAAGTATTTACGAGAAGGAGATTTTGCTTCTTATGTTGCGTTAGAATTTTTTGATGATATTAATCATGTATCTTTTGTTATCGGTTTGCAATTTGATGTAAGTGGTGATAAATTATCTTCTCACCAATTTATTTATGATGGTATTATTCCTGAACAATGCTTTATTAGTGCAAATAAAGCTATGGAGTATAAATCTTTTAAAGATTACATAACGCTAGCTTATAAGAATGTCATATTACCTGAATCTTTAACTTCTTATAAAGAAGAAATGAGAAAAAAATTAGGACAATTATCACAACGTTTTTATGCTTTGTTTAAAAAAGCGGTGCCTTTCCAACCAATTTATGATATTCGAAAGTTTATTACGGAATTCGTTTGTGATGTAAAATATGATATAAAATCGGACTTAGAAAAAATGCAAGAAAATGTTCGAAATTATACATCACTGGAAGTAGAAGCAAAGACGATTGAAAGTAAGATTTACTACTTGAATCGTATTCATGAACTATATGAATCTTATAATTCCGATAAAAATAAATGTGATCAGGCACAATATCTTGTTGCGAAACTAGAAATCGCAAAGAAAAAACAAGAAATTATTAATATTAATCAACAAATTAATGATCATAATGCTAGATTTGAAGAATTAACAAGTGAAGAGCAATCTATTTCTAATGATATTGATTCATGGACAAAAGTGCGTGACCAGTTAATTGTTGATAAAGAAAGTAATGATGCTGAAGTAAAACATTCGATGTTTGTAAAACAAAAAGATTCCGTTAATCGTGATATTGATAGTGTAACAGAAGTTTTTGAAAAATCTGCTTCTCGTTTAATTCATTCTTTTAACGAATTTTTAGATAAAGCACAGCAAATTAAAATGAGTGTTTTTGATAAAGAACTATGTCAAGTGGCTGGTATTGACGTGGATTTAATTTATTCGACGGCGGATAATATTATTGAAAAAGCTACAGAATTAGCAAAGTTAGATGCTAATAATTTAAACAAATACAGTGAATCTCAAATAGCTGAATTATGTGCGATTGTTGCCACAATGGAAGATATGTTTACCAAAGTACGTAACTATGCGGATGCATCGATACAAACTTATTTGGAGGAAAAAAATACATATTTACAAACGATTAGTACATTGAAAAGTGGTAAAAAAACTTATCCAAAAAATTTAGTTGATTTCAAAGAATTTGTTGAGGAAACATTATCAAAACGACATAATTGTGAAATTAAAATGGATTTTGTAGCTGATTTAATGGAAATTAAAAATAAAAAATGGCAAAGTGCTATTGAAACTTATTTATATTCACAAAAATTTTCATTTGTTATTGATGAAAAATATTTTAAAGAAGCGATATCCTTGTATAACGATAACCGCGACCGTTTTTATGATGTTGCTATTATTGATTCTGGTAAGATATATGAAAGAAAAGATAGTTTTAGAGTGCTTCAAGGTTCATTAGCAGAAGAAATCGAAACGGATAACAAATACGTTCAAGCTTACATTCATCTTTTAATTGGAACATTGATGAAAGTAGATAAAATTGAAGATATAAATAAATTTGATCGAGGCATAACTTCTTCAGGAATGTTATATCAACAATTTACGGCAAGACAATTAAATACTTCTCGAAGTAGAACACCTTATATAGGTAAAAAAGCAACAGAAACTCAAATTGAAGGTTTCCTTGCTGAAATTGAAGAGATTAACCAAAAAATGGAGTTTATGCGTCAAAAATCACAGACCTTTTATACTCTAGGCAGATTCAATAATCTTTCTGCTGTAGATATCAATTACCATTATGCAAATTTAATGCAAATCTTTAAAATCGATGAATTAAAAGCACAACTCGAAGATATCAATGATAAAATTGAAAATATCGATATGACGGATGTCAATGAAATTCAGGCTCGAATTGATGATGTGGATACCGAAATTCATTATGCAAATAATTCCTTACGTCAAAATAACCAAGAAAAAGGTTCTATATTAGCAAAATTAGAGGAATTAAAAATTGTGAAACTTGTTGCCGCTCAAAATGCTTTAGCGCTGAAAGAAGCCGATTTAGCTTCTAAGTTTTCTCCAGAATGGGTATTAAACAATGTTTCTGATGAAATTCAAGAAATGCTAGCCTATATTTCAGAAGATCAAATTAATAAGAAACTGGCAGAATCAAAACGAATAGCGGATACTTTAGGTGCTAAACGTAGATCTTTAGAAAAAGCTCGCATGGATTATATGAGAACTTTTAATGTTTCGATTGATACAAGTGAAGATAATAATGAAAAATTTGATGAAGAATTAAATAAATATCGTGATATCACTTTACCACAATATAAAGAAAAAATTGTGGATGCTAAAGCAAAGTCATATGAACAATTTAAGGAAGATTTGCTTTCTAAATTAAAAGCTTCTATTGAATCCGTCGCAGAGCAAATTGATACTTTAAATACCTCTTTAACGAATTTCCAATTTGGACGAGACCGATATGAATTTGTAGTAAAACCTAATCCTACTTATATGAATATTTATTCAATGATTATGGATGAATTACTGATGAAAGATGCAAGAACAAATTCACAAGCTTTCTATGAAAAATACAAAGATACGATTGATGATTTCTTTGCAAAATTAACAGAAGCACCTGGTGCAAATGATGACGAAAGAAGAGAAATTATTGACAAGAATATCTCACTATACACAGATTATCGAACCTATTTAGATTTTGACCTATTAGTGAAAAATGATGAAACCCACCAAGTTCAATCATTGGCAAAATCGATGAACACAAAATCAGGTGGTGAAACTCAAACGCCATTTTATATTTCTATATTAGCTTCTATTGCTAATGAATATCGAATTGGAATGAGTCCTGAGGAATCCAATACACCACGTTTGATTTTATTCGATGAGGCATTTAATAAAATGGACTCTGAACGTATTAAAGAGTCAATAGAATTATTAAAACGATTTGGATTACAGGCAATCTTGGTCGCACCACCTGAAAAGGTTTCCGATATTGCTCCACTCGTTGATCGTAATTTGTGTGTAATTCGACGTCGAAATAATGCTTTTGTTAAATGGTTTGATAAAAATGAGATTTCACAATATTCTGTAGAAGTATAAGATGCAGAACTTTAAGGATTAACATTAAAAAATAGTTTTTTATAAGCTCTATTCAATTTCCGTTGAGTAAGGGCTTTTTTTTATATCGTTTCATCATCTATTTTACTTAATATTTATTATTTTTCTTTTCTACTAAATTTTTTGAATAATCTATTCTTAAAATCAAAATAATAATATTGAGAAGGTGAAAAAGAATGAAAAATAAATCGAATAAAGTAGTCTATCACTACAATAATAAAAATAATCAAAAGCAAAATCTATATGATAATGAATTTGCAAGTGAATATGATGATGTAGAAGATCGTCAACTTGAACTTCAAAAAAGACAGACTAGACAAATTAGCAAGAATGTGTCTTTGAGCAAAAAAACTTCATCAAAGGGGAAAACTGCTAAATAGCAGTTTTTTTTAAATGCAATATTTATCTTATCTTCTTCTGGTTTTAGTATTGCTAGTTGATTTAATATTTTATGTTCCTTTGAAAATCCATATATATTTGGATAAGGAATCTATCTATTTTTATTTGTTTTCCTTACCTATTTTGTCAATCGATAAAAAAAGAAATATAAATTTAATAAAAAATAAAATTTCATTAGATCAAGTTTTGAATACTAAAAAAGAAGATCTTAAAATCATCGAAACAATTAAAGTAACAAATATATATGTTGCAATAAATGTAGCCACTGCAAATCAATATGCACCTTTTCTTTATCCATTACTTTCTTTAAATTATTTTACGAAAAGATTTAATTTAAAAATTAAAAATAAAAACAAACTTTATGTTACAGTTAAAATTACAATTGTTAATTTATTACATGAAATCATTATAATAAGGAGATTAAAAAGAAATGAAAGAACATCCAATTAATGAAATTTTAAGAACTTCACTTGAAAATATAGGCCAAATGGTTGATACGAATAAGGTGATTGGAGAGCCGATTACTTTGCCAAATAATGTAATGGCCATACCAATCAGTAAAGTGGTATGCGGATATGGTGTTGGTGGATCTGAATTCAATACAAATAATAAAAGTAAAGTTGAAAAAACAGAAATGGCGAATGATATTTTTCCGTTTGGGGGAGGAAGCGGTGGCGGATTAACAATCACACCTACAGCTTTTATTATCATTAAAGATGAAAATATTAAAATAATAAATATTGAAAAAGAAAATGATACGATAATGAAATTATTTGATGCAGTTAAAGATATGATAAAAAAATAACGATTCCAATTTATCCATTAAGAAAGATATGAAATAAAAAGTTTGTTTAAGAAATTACTTAAAATAAATGAAAAATTTAATTCTTTCTTTTTTTATAAAAAAAAATAAAAAAAAGAAAAATATTATTGACAACAAATACCATTTATTGTATTATATATGAGCACAGTGGTATGGGTGTTTAGCTCAGCTGGAAGAGCATCTGCCTTACAAGCAGAGGGTCAGCGGTCCGAGTCCGTTAACACCCACCATTATTTTTTTTGAATAAGTTGCGGGAGGGTAGCGAAGTGGCTAAACGCGGTAGACTGTAAATCTATTCCTTAGGGTTCGGCGGTTCGAATCCGTCCCCTCCCACCATTCTTATTTACAGGATGGGATATAGCCAAGCGGTAAGGCACCAGATTTTGATTCTGGCACTCACTGGTTCGATCCCAGTTATCCCAGCCATATATGACCTGTTAGCTCAGCTGGTAGAGCACTTGACTTTTAATCAAGGGGTCAAGGATTCGAGTTCCTTACAGGTCACCATTCTTGCTCGAGTGGCGAAACAGGTAGACGCACAGGACTTAAAATCCTGGGCCTAGTGATAGGCGTGTCGGTTCGATTCCGACCCCGAGCACCATCTTAAAACTACATCGTTTATTCGATGTTTATATATACATTTGTTTACATCATCTTCTATGATGTTTATATATATAGAGCATTGGCTCATTTTTTTTTGCTAATTTTATGAATCTAAAAATAAAAATGTTACAAAGTAACATTTTTTTATTGAAATAGCAATGGCTTTCATTCTTCATCATTTACAATATCTTTTATGACTTCACTTGCAATAATCAGTCCACAACCAGCTGGCGCAAAGGCATTACTTGCAGGAGTCCTTTTACCATTTTGTTCAATTACTAAATTTAATGGTTCCTCTATCGAACAAGCCATTTTTTGATGCACAATATTGTATTTTTTTAATTCTCTTCTTAACACCTTTGCAATGGGATCGTAACTGGTTTTTGATAAATCCATTATTTTAAAAGAACTTGGATCCATATGGTTACCTGCTCCACAAGATGATATCATAGGAATATTATGCTGTTTGGCAGAAACAATAAGTTCTATTTTCGTTGAGATGGTATCCAATGCATCAACACAATAATTAAATTTTGAAAAATCAATATCTTTTATTGTCTTTTTATCAATGAACATTTTAAAGGTATGGACATCGGCATTTGGATTAATCGATAATATTCTTTCTTTCATTGCAAGGACTTTATCTTTATTTAGGGTTTTAAAGGTAGCCATAACTTGTCTATTAATGTTTGTAATGGTTACAATATCTGGATCGTATAAATAAAAGGTAGAAATTCCACTTCTTGCTAATGATTCAGCCACATATCCTCCTACTCCTCCAATTCCAAATATTGCAACACTTGAAGAATATATTTTATCCATACCTTCTTTTGAAAACATCATTTCTGTTCTAGCAAATTGTTCTTTCTTTTGAAAATTATTTTTTTGTTGATAGGTATCAAGAAAATGGTAGGTAATTGTATCTTTCTGGTAAGCAATGGCTGTATCTATATTTACATTATACATCGATTTGAAAATATTCATATCGATATTTTTGTCAATTTTTCTTAAATTTTCTAACAAATTTTTTATTTCTTTTCTTTTTGAATCCAGTTCACCAGTGGATACTTTTTCAGTAAAACGGCAAGCACAATGAATGAAATCGAGTTCGTTTTTCTTACACCATGCGATGATATCTTTTTCTCTAATATAATAAAAAGGACGAATTAATTCTAATCCTTCATAATTTTCAGAATGTAATTTAGGCATCATTGATTGTATTTTTCCACCATAAAACATCGATAAAAGATTCGTTTCAATTACATCATCAAAATGATGACCTAAAGCTATTTTATTGCATCCTAATTCTTTTGCTTTTTTATATAAAGCACCACGTCGCATTCGAGCACAAAGATAGCAAGGGGATCCACCAGTTTGAGCAGATACAATATCAAAAATATCTGTATCAAACATAACGATAGGAATGTTCATAATATGAGCATTATCGATGATTTTTTGTTTATTTTGTTCATTATAACCAGGATTCATTACTAAATAAACACATTTAAAAGCTACATCACCATATTTCTCTAATAATTGCATACATTTCGCTAACACCATGGAGTCTTTGCCTCCAGAAATACAAACGGCTATGCAATCATCTTTTTGAATAAGTTGATATTCCGCAATGGATTTAGTAAATTTTGACCATATCCGTGAACGAAAAGAAGTTAAAATACTTCTTTCGATTTCCTGTGAAATTGTTAAATTCCTTTTACTCATATATAACACCTTATCGAATTAAAAAAGTTCTTTTTTTAATTCAATTTTATCTTCTTCCGTAATTTGTCTTTTTACTTTACATGGGTTACCAAATGCAAGAGAATGAGGTGGAATATCTTTCGTAACCACACTTCCAGCTCCTATTACACATCCTTCATGAATCGTAACACCTGCGCAAATGGTAACATTACCAGCTATCCAACAATTATCTTGAATAGTGATAGGAGCACCATATTCCATATCGGTCATGTATTTTTTGATAGGATGAAAGTAAAGGTTTCGATCTTGATAACGCAAAGGATGCTTAGGAGTTAATATCGAAACATTAGGTCCCATGAAAACATTTTCACCAATGGTGACAGGACATACATCTAAAATGGTCAAATTAAAATTGGCATAACTTCCTTTTCCAATAGTTGTGAATATACCATAATCAAAATAAATAGGTCCTTGTAAATAAACATTATCCCCTTTATTTAAAATCAGTTCTTTTAAAATTTCTTCTCTTTTTTCTGTTTCTTCCTCAAAGGTGTCATTGTATAATTTTGAAAGGTGATGGGCACGATTTCTTAATTGATATAATTCTTCATCGTTTGGGTCATAAATTTTTCCATTTAACATTTTTTCTTTTTCTGTCATAGTTATCTCATTCCTTTAATACGGTTTATAATATTTATAACATTTGTTTTATAAATTGTCACTAAAATTCCATTTGATTTAAAAAAAAGTCACCTCAGTGACTTTCATTGACTAATGGTACCCTGTGAGGGACTCGAACCCTTGACCCACTGATTAAGAGTCAGTTGCTCTACCAACTGAGCTAACAGGGCAAATTAATGCTTTATAATTATATATTAAAACAAAAATTCAGTCAAGGAAAAAATAAAAACACTCCAATGGAGTGTATTATTCAGCTGTAGATTGTTGTTTATTAAGTGATCTTAATGCTCTAGTAGATGCTTTGACTCTAACTTTTTGACCATTCACTATAATTGTTTTCTTTTGTAAGTTAACATTCCATTTTCTTCTTGTAGAACGTAATGAATGAGAACGATTATTGCCACTTAATGGACCTCTACCTGATAATTCACAAACTCTTGCCATGTTAAGACCTCCTTATGAACTCATGCTGGTATATAATATCACGAAATTAGAAAAAATTCAATATAATTTTATAAAAAAAACGTTTTTTTTCATTGGATATTTTTTCATGGATTGCTTTGACGAGAAATAAAGTATTTACAAATAAAAAAAAAAAGTTTATAATACTTTTGTATTATGACTAAAAACATAATTCAAGATATGAGTAACTTAACATTAAAAATGTATAAATATATGATAGATAATGAGGTAAATAAAAATGACAAATATTAGTGCTGAAGCCCTAAGAAACATTTTCGTTTCAGGAGCTAACAACATCGCAAATAATTATAAGGATATAGATGCTTTGAATGTTTTTCCAATTCCAGATGGGGATACTGGAACCAATATGATGATGACGATTCAAAGTGGAATAAAGAATATCACGAATTTTGAAACAAATAATTGTGGGGAACTAGCTACAACTTTTTCAAAGGGACTTTTATTAGGAGCGCGTGGAAATTCTGGAGTAATTTTATCACAAATTTTTAGAGGTTTTGGTGAAGCAATAAAAGATAAAAAAGATTTATTGCTTGAAGATATCGTCAAAGCATTTAAAAGTGGTACAGAAAGAGCTTATAAAGCAGTATTAAAACCTGTAGAAGGTACGATGCTTACCGTAATTAAAGAATCTGCAGAAGAATGTAGTCATTATATGAGTCAAAATTCAAGCGTTGATTTAACAGAATTGTTAGAAGCTATGGTTATCAAGGCACGTATAACTTTAGATAATACCCCTAACTTACTTCCTGTATTAAAAGAAGCAGGAGTTGTCGATTCTGGAGGAGCAGGTATTGTCAAGATTTTAGAAGGTTTCTTAGAAGCTGCTAAAGGTCATGTTATTGAAGCAAAATTAGAAAGTTCACACGATACAAAATATGTTCTATTTGATAAAGTAGAAGATAATGAAGAAGATGAATTTGGCTATTGTACAGAATTTATTATGCGTTTGATGCCTGAAGATGAAAATAAAATTCCTTATAACCAAGATGATTTAAGAACTTTTTTGGAAACAGTTGGCGCTTCTGTAGTTTTAGTAAATGATGATGATTTAGTAAAAGTGCATGTTCATACTTATAAACCTGGAGATGTTTTCAACTTTGCACAACAATATGGCGAATTTGTAACGATTAAAGTTGAAAATATGGATGAACAACATCAAAAATTAGTAAAAAAACCAGAAAGAAAGAAACAAGCGATTGTTACAGTGGCTATTGGTGAAGGCTTAAATCGTTTATTTAAACAATTAAGAGTAGATATTATTATCTCAGGTGGTCAAACGATGAATCCTTCTATTGATGATTTTGTAAAAGCAATTAGTAAATTAAATCCTGAATCTGTAATTATTTTACCAAACAATAGTAACATCATTATGTCTGCTAAACAAGCTGCAGAAATTTTAAATAAAAAAGGTATTGTGACAAGAATCGTTCCAACGACTTCTATTCAACAGGGAATTTCTGCTTGTATGGGTTTTAACCCAGATTGTAATATTGAAGAAAATTTAATTGAGATGTTTGCTGCTACAAAAAGAGTTACATGTGGGCAAATTACAACGGCTGTTCGTGATTCAAAACTGAATGGTGTAGCCATCAAATCTGGTGACTTCATAGGCATTAAAGAAAAAAAGATAATTTCTGCATCAAAAGATATTACAAAAGTAGCGATTAATTTAATTACTTCAATGATGAATTATGATGCTGAAATCGTTACGATTATTGCTGGTTGTGATGTTTCTAAAAAGACAGTAAAAGCTTTAGAGAAATATATAAAAGAAACTTATATACATGTTGAAGTTGAAGTGCAACAAGGCGATCAACCTGTATATCAATTATTACTTGCTGTAGAATAAAAAAATGGAAGAAA
The DNA here is from genome assembly GCA_902491575.1 of uncultured Bacillota bacterium. Taxonomy (GTDB): domain Bacteria; phylum Bacillota_I; class Bacilli_A; order RFN20; family CAG-631; genus CAKPXW01. The sequence goes on along the minus strand of CABUID010000003.1, from coordinate 118,377 downwards.
ACTTCCATTTTTTAATAATTGTTTGCAGGAAATTGTTGTTTTTATGTCAAATGATAATGATTATTAGCATTTCTAGATGAAATGATATATAATAAATATATGGAAAATAAAGAAAAAAAGTATAAAGTATGTTGGATAATAGCATTAATAGTAACCATTATAGCAAGTGTAGGATTTATCATTTCTACATTATTTCTTGTTAGTTTCATGTCTGAAATTATAGTGGTTAAAAATGGAGGAAATGCTGGAAACGGAATTGGTGCTGCTATGTTAGCTGTTCTTTCGCTTATAAGTTCTGCAATCAGTTCAGGCATTTCAGTCTTAGGAATCATTTTTAGTTGTATTGGTAAAAAATATAAAGCCAAAAGTGGAAAAGTAATGTTGATTTTAAATATTATTTATCCGATTATTTATATTTTACTTTTTGTGATTTCTTTAATCATTAATTCTTAATTCCAAAATACTAGAAGCAAATTCTTTGCTTCTTTTTTTATGTTTATTAACAATGAGATTTATGATATATTTATTTCAGTGATGATAAAGGAGGGATAATTTTGGAAAATATAAAATTGACAGAAAAAAGAAAAGAAATTATCTCTTTATTACATTTTCATTCCATAATGGATATCCTTCGTTATTACCCCTATCGCTATGATCATTATCAAAATGATGTTTTAAAAATGTCTTTGCATGAACAAAAAGTTTCTTTTGAGGGGAAGATTGCTTCGAAAGTAAAAATGGAAAGAATAACAAAAGGAAGAATCAAAACATCATTTGTAGTGGCCAATAAAGAACAATCTGTAAAGGTGATAATGTTTAATCATTTTGCAAATACAAAATTTTTATATGAAGGGGCAAAAATGGTTTTAATAGGAAAATATAATTATTTTTTAAATGAAATAAGTGTGTCAAATTTTTTTATGGGAGAATTAGCAAATCATGAAAAATATACTGCGATTTATTCATTACCAGCGAATGTAAAAGATTATACCTATAGACAATTTATTCAATATATTTATCATCAAGCTTTAGCATTAGATCTTCTTGAGGATAAAATTCCAGAAGAATTATTAAAAAAATATAAATTAATTTCTTTAAAAGATGCTCTTTATTTTATTCATTTTCCATGTCATGAAGAAGATTTAAAACAAGCTTATCGTTATTTAAAATATGAAGAGTTTTTAAATTTTTGCTTGCTAGGTATATTAAAAAGAGAGTGTTATCAAAATGACTTACCTGAGAAGGAAAAAACGATAAATTTTGAAATCGTGAAACAATTCATTCATCGTTTACCTTTTGAATTGACACAAGACCAAAAATTTGTTATCAAAGAAATTTTAGAAGATATGCAATCGAAAAAAACGATGTCTAGATTATTACAAGGTGATGTTGGAAGTGGTAAAACAATTGTAGCCTTTATTGCTTTAATCGCAAATTATACTTCAGGATATCAGGGTACTTTAATGGTTCCAACAGATATCTTAGCTAGACAACATTACAATAGTTTTTTACCATTATTAACAAATAGTAAATTAAAAGTTTCTTTATTAGTGTCGGATATGGCGCAAAAAGAAAAAAAAGAAGTATTAGAAAAAATTAAAAATGGTGATGTAGATGTGATTATTGGCACCCATGCACTGATTCAAGAAAATGTTTTTTATCATCGTTTGGGACTTGCCATTATTGATGAGCAACATCGATTTGGAGTAAAACAAAGAGCAACCTTAAAAGAAAAAGGTGTTATGATGGATGTCTTATATATGTCTGCCACGCCAATACCTAGAACTTTAGCTTCCACCATATACATGGATATGTCTGTTTCAACCATTCAAAATTATCCTTATCAAAATAGAAAGATTTATACTTATTTTATTAATGAAAATTCAATAGGAAAGATAAAAGATTTCATATTCGACTATTTAAAATCCAATCAGAAAATTTATGTGGTTTGTCCTAGTATTGATGAGTCAACACTAGAAATAGCCAATGTGATTGAAATTCAAAAGCAATTACAAAGAGAATTTCAATCTTACAATATAGGTTTACTACATGGCAAAATGACAACAGAAGACAAAAAAAATGTTTTAGATTTTTTTGCAAAAGGAGAAACGCAAATTTTAGTTTCTACGACAGTCATTGAAGTAGGAATTAATGTTTTAGATGCGAATATGATGATTATTTATAATGCTGAGCGATTTGGATTAGCACAAATTCATCAGTTAAGAGGAAGAATAGCTCGATATGGAAATAAAGGATATTGTTATCTTTTATCTTCTACAGAAGATAAAGATGCGGTGGATAGACTGAACTTTATTTCTAGTACCAATGATGGTTTTAAAATATCAAAATATGATTTAAAGAAAAGAGGTGCTGGGGATATGCTAGGTTGGATGCAGTCAGGGAAATCGCCATTTACAATTGCAAACTTAATTGATGATTTTAATATTTTACTCGTCGCTAGTAAAGATGCAAAATATATCATAGAAAATCGGACAAGATTTAACAAAACAATCGAAGAAAATTTAAAAATTATTCACAATTCAGAAAAATATGTGGATTAGATGATTTGACAAAAGAATTGCAATCATATAGAATAAATATGCAAAATGTTTGGAGGTAATTAAAATGTTTGAAAGAATTAAAAAGATTTTAGTTGAGCAACTTGGCGTAAGTGAAGATAGAATAACGATGGAATCAAATATTGTAGAGGATTTAGAAGCTGATTCTTTATCTGTTATGCAAATTATCATGGAACTTGAAGAAGAATTTGGTTTAACAGTAGAAGATGAAGATGTTAATAATCTTCACACGGTTGGCGATATTGTTAAATATTGCGAATCAAAAGTAAAATAGTTTCATTAAAAGACTCCGAAAGGGTCTTTTTTTTTGCTTTTGCATGATTGTAAAGCAAAAATACTTGACAGGTTTTTTTCTTATGTTATAATAAAGAAGAAAATAAAAAAGGAGGAATTTACAATGGCAGTTAAAATTAGAATGCAAAGAAATGGACGTCATAAATTGGCTTCATATAGAATAGTAGTAGCAGATTCACGTTATCCTAGAGATGGTCGTTTTATTGAAATTTTAGGTTATTATGATCCAACTACGAATCCAGCAACTGTAAAAATTGATGCAGATAAAGCTTATGAATGGATTAAAAAAGGAGCTCAACCATCAGATACCGTTCGAACTTTCTTATCTCAAAATGGTGTTTTAAAGAGAATTCACGAAGAAACTCATAAGAAAGGTAATTAATTATCATGGAAGAATTAGTTAGGGAAATTGTTGAACCAATGATTTCTAACAAATCATCTTTAATGATAAAAACAGTTCCTGCTATAGAGGAATCAGAAGTCACTGAAATAATCGTGATTACAGATAAGGCAGATACTGCGCGTTTAATTGGAAAAGGTGGCTGTGTTGCGAATGCTATTCGAAAGGTAGTTTCTGTAAAATCACGTCTTGAGCAAAAACACATACGTGTTATATTTGAATCTTATGATGAATAAATAGATGATGGTATCATCTATTTTTTCCTATAAAGGAGAGAACTTATGGAAGTAATTTTAGGAACAATAGTAGGAATTTTTGGTGTTCATGGAGAAGTGAAAGTAAAATCCAATACGGATTTCGCTAAAGAAAGATATCAAAAAGGAAATAAAGTGATTGTATATTCGCCTTATAATCAAAATAAAGAATTCTTGAAAATAGAAGGATATAGATCCAATAAAGGGCTCGATATTCTTTTATTTGAAGGCTTAAATAATCCTAACTTAGTAGAAAAATATATTGGTTATCAAATTTTAATCGAAAAGCCAAAAGATGATTTAAAGTCTGACACTTATTATTATGCAGATTTATGGCAATGTGAAGTTTTTTATCAAAATGAAAAAATTGGAATGGTTATTGATATGTTTGACTCGGGTTCGCATCTTATTTTACGAATACAAAGACCTGGTAAAAAAGACTTATTATATCCTTTTGTTAAAAATTTCATAAAAAATGTAGACATAGATGCAAAAAAAATTGAACTATTACCGATTAAAGGAATGATTGAAGAATGAAAATTACAATTTTAACTTTATTTAAAGAACAATTTGATACTTTTGCAAATACATCCATTATAAAAAGAGCAATTGAAAAAAAAATTGTAGAATTAGAAGTTGTCAATTTTCGTGATTTTTCTGCTGATCGTTTAAAAAGAGTAGATGATGCTCCCTATGGTGGAGGAGCAGGAATGATTTTAAAACTTCAGCCAATAGTCGATTGTTTGAAATGTTATAAGAAAGAAAATAGTAAAGTGTTTTTACTTTCTGCTAAAGGAAAAGTTTATAATCAAAAAATGGCACATGAATTAGCCAATATGGAACATATAATTTTAATTTGTGGTCATTATGAAGGAATCGACGAGCGAATTCTTCATTATATTGATGGTGAAATTTGCATTGGTGATTATATTTTAACGGGTGGGGAAATTCCGGCTATGGTGGTTGCGGATTCCATTATTCGTTTATTAGATGGGACAATCAATTCATTATCATTAAAGGATGAATCTTTTGAAAATCAACTTTTAGAATATCCTCAATATACTTCGCCTCGAATTTATGATCATTACGAAGTTCCAGACATTTTATTTTCTGGAAATCATCAAATTATTGGCGAATACCGATTTAAACAAAGTGTTCTAAAAACATTAAAGACAAGACCAGAACTTGTAAATATTTCAAATTTTAATCCACAAGAAAAAAAATGGTTTGAAGAATTAGAAAATGATTCTTCACAAAAAAATGCCATTAAAAAAGCAAAAAAGTTTATGAAATAAACTCTTGATAAAGTTGAATAAATTTGTTACAATATTATAGCGTTAATGCGACCTGGTGTTCCGCTAGAAAATAGTCACGGTCTATGAACATCTTGTAGAAAATGATAAATGATAAAGGAGAACTGATACTATGAATATGAAATTAGTACAAGAAGTTACTGCAACTCAAATTCGTTCGGATATTCCTGAAATTAAAATTGGTGACACTGTAATTGTAGGTGTTAATATTATTGAAGGAAATAAGAAAAGAGTTCAAGATTACCAAGGCTTGGTAATTAAAAAAAGAGGCGAAGGAGTTTCAAAATCATTTACTGTTAGAAAAATTTCTAATGGTGTTGGTGTAGAAAGAGTATTTCCTGTAAATAGTCCAATCCTTGCATATGTTAAAGTTGTAAGTCATGGAAAAGTTAGAAGAGCTAAATTATATTATCTTCGTGGACTTAAAGGAAAAGCATCAAGAATTGCTCAAAAAATATAAAAATTGGATAGATAGTGACCAAAGAGTAATATATATTACTCTTTTTTCTTTATATGTGTTTCAAAAAATTGTATAATGTAAAAGAAGGGAGATGTTATTTTGAAATCGAAAAAAAAATGGTTAGATATAACTTTAAACATACTTTTAAGTGTTGGCATCCTTGTTTGTGTAGTTTTAATAGTTTTCAAATTAACATTTGTAAAAGTTGTTGTAAATGGAACCTCTATGAATCCTTCTATTGATGATGGCTCAATCGGTTATATGGTCAAAGTGAACAAAAATAGTAAAATTAATCGTTTTGATGTTGTTGTTGGTGAATATTCTAAAAAAGATGAATATTACATTATTAAAAGAGTTTTAGGTTTACCTAACGAAACGGTTGATTTAGTTGACAATCGACTTTATATCAATCATCAGGAAATATCGCAAGATTTTTCTTTTATAAAAAGTTCAATCGATTTTGAAATCACTCATTGGGAATTAAAAGATAATGAATATTTATTAGTGGGTGATAATCGTGTTAATACCGTTATGCCTGTAGTTGAAAATATTCAATCGATTTTAGCAAAAAATGGTTTTTCTTATGCCACTTATGATGTTCATTCTTCTTTATGTGATGGGCAAAATAATTACCATTCTTGCCCAATTGCTTCAAGAAAATGGTATTGGTTTAAAAGTGGAAAATAAATAAAAATTGGTAGGTTTAATAAAAAACTTAGGACAAAATGGAAAATAAAGATAGAAATTGATTCTATGGATAATCGACAAAATATAATGTCGGGATAAATGGTAATCACTTTGAAAGTGCTAAAAAATGAATATTTCTTTTTAAAGAGATTATTACATTTTTAAGGACATCAGTAGAATTAGCAAATAATTTATATGATGAACAGGTAAGTAAAATATTACTTTTAGAAGAACAGAGCATTATAAAAAAATTAAGGAAGTGAAAAAATGGAAAATCGACAAAATACAACCAACATCAACTGGTTTCCAGGTCATATGGCGAAAGCTATTCGTGAAATTAAGGAAAAATTAAACTTAGTCGATATGGTGATTGAACTTTGTGATGCACGAGCACCTATCACTTCATCTAATCCAATAATCCAAGAATTAGCGAAAAATAAATTTTATATGAAAGTTTTAACGAAAATGGATTTGGCTGATGAAACATATAATGAAAAATATAAACAAATTTATCAAAAAGAAAATATTCATTTCCTTTATGTGAACTTGAATAATAAAAATTGTATTCAACCAATTACCTTGAAAATTAAAGAGGTAGCTAAGCCTTTGTATGAAAAAGATGTAAGTAGAGGTCTAAAACCTAGAAATGTTCGAGTGATGGTAGTGGGTATTCCTAACGTTGGAAAATCATCATTAATCAATTTATTAGCGAAAAGAAAAAGTGCTGGTGTAGGAAACATTCCTGGCTTTACAAAAGCACAAAAATGGGTTCATTGTGAAGGATTTGATTTATTGGATACCCCAGGAATTTTATGGCCTAATTTAAAGGAAAATCAATCGGGAATAAAACTTGCTTTAATGGGTTGTATAAAAGAGAATATTTTACCATCATTAGATCTTGTTAAAATTGCACTTTTATTTTTAAATCAACAATATCCAAAACTTTTATATGAGAAATATTCTATTGAATTTACAGATTGTGATACTTATTTAAAGGAATTTGCAATCGCAAAGGGCCATTTATTGAAGAATAATGAAGTGGATATTATGCGCAGTGCAATGTTAATCTTAAATGATTTTAAAAATGGTAGAATTGGTAAAATAAACATTGAGAATTTGGAGGTATAAATATGGCAAATTTTGATTATGAAAATCAATATTGGTGGAGTGGAAAAGAAATCGTTGTAGGACTTGACGAAGCAGGAAGAGGTCCTATTGCTGGTCCACTAGTTATTGGTATTTGTGTTTTTCCTCCTTTTTATGATAATTACTCGTTTAATGATTCTAAACAATTATCAGATAAAAAAAGAAGACAACTGATGGAAATTATCAAAAGGGATGCTTTATACTATAATTTTGAAGTTATTAGTGTTGAAGAAGTGGATCAATATAATATTTATGCTGCAACTCAAATAGGGATGGAAAGAGCTTTAAAACGGATGCATAAAAAAGCGGAAGCGATTTTAACAGATGCAATGCCCTTACCACATGTAGATAAAAAAATACCTTTAGAAGCGATAATTAAAGGAGATTGTAAATCGATTACAATTGCAGCAGCTTCTATTATTGCTAAAGTAACACGAGATGATATGATGATAGAACTTGATGAAAAATATCCAGGATATAATTTAAAGCAAAACAAAGGTTATTGTACTGCCGAGCACGTCCAGTTACTAAAAGAAAATGGTATTACTGAAATTCATCGTAAAACCTATGAGCCTGTCGCTAGTTTTGTAAAACATGATGAGCAAATATCCATTGATGATATATTAAACGAAGAGTAAATAAAAAAATTAAGCAAAAAGTGCTTAATTTTTTTTATAAAAATAATCATTTATTACACTTTTTTAATAAAAAACACTATATATAGATATAGGGGTGTGATGAAAATGAGAAAAATACTATTATATTTTGCATTAAAATACCAAGGAAATTATGCGTTAATAATGCAAGCAATTAAAAACAAGGAACAAGTTTCTAGCAATGAGTTAACGGATATAGAAAAAAAAATCAAATGTCATTATGTTACCATTATAGATAGAGAATATCCAAAATCATTAATTCCCATTGCTAATCCGCCCATCGTTTTATTTTATTATGGAGATTTATCTTTAACGCAAAATGAAAAAGAGATCATTGCTATTATCGGTAATCGTAAGTATAGTTCCTATGGACAAAAAATGACTCAACAAATGGTAAAAGAACTACAAACCTATAATGTCATCATCGTTAGTGGTTTAGCAACAGGAATTGATTCCATTGCTCATAGGGCAGCTTTAGATAATCAAATACCTACAATAGCGGTTTTAGGATCAGGTATTGATTGTTGCTATCCTTCTTGTAATAAACAAACCTATGAAAGGATAAAAAAAGAAGGATTAATTCTTTCAGAATATCCTAATGATGTGTCGCCAGAACCGAAGAATTTTTTAATTCGTAACCGCATAATAGCTGCTTTAAGTAAAACCATAGTTGTTACTGAGGCAAAACATAAATCGGGGACAATGAATACAGTAGCTTATGGATTAGAATATGGTAAAGATATTTGTGCCATACCTTATTTAGCTGGTCATCAAAGTGGTTGTAATGATTTAATTAAACAAGGAGCCAAATTAGTTGAATCTGCTAGGGATATTTATGAATAAAACGAGCAAAAGTAAAATGCTGATGTTTTTAAAAAGTTGATTAATGAATTTTTTTAAAGCAATTCAAACGAATAAATTGAATTCAGTTTGAGTATTTTGAAAAAAAAGGGCATACTTAAAGAGATATAAATTTATGCTCTTTTTTGGCATAAATAAAAATTTATTAATATATATATAAATATCTATATTAATGTAAAAGCGACTAGTTGACAGAATTTTTTTTTTCATTAAAATAATACATGCGAAATGGAGGACAAAAAATGAAAGACTATTTGGTTATAGTAGAATCACCACATAAGGCAAGAACAATTCAAAAATATTTAGGACCAAATTATTTAGTAGAAGCTAGTATTGGACATATTCGTGATTTAGCTGTTGGTAATGCTTCGAATAGTTTAGGTGTCGATATTCAAAATCATTTTTCTCCCATTTACGAAATTAACCCCAATAAAAAGAAAACAGTTAGTCGATTAAAAAAACTTATGAGTGAAACCAAAGAAGTTATTTTGGCAACGGACCCAGATAGAGAAGGAGAAGCTATTTCTTGGCATCTGGCTGAAGTATTAAACTTAGATATAAATACAACGAAACGCTTAGAATTTCATGAAGTCACTTTTCATGCAGTTAAAGAAGCTTTAGAACATCCACGTAAAATTGATATGGATTTAGTTTCTTCTCAAGAAACAAGAAGAATCTTAGATCGTATTATTGGTTTTCAATTATCCCAATTATTGCAAAAAAAGATTGGTAGTAAATCGGCAGGACGTGTTCAATCTGTTGTTTTAAAACTTGTCGTGGATAAGCAAAAAGAAATTGATAATTTCAAAGAAAAACAATATTATCGTTTGGTTGGAAATTTAAAAATAAATGGTAATGATGTAAATATTACTTTGATTGATGAAAATAAAAAAGAGATTCATTTTGACACGATTGATGAAGTCAATAAAGTGATTGAAGAATTAAAGAGTAATCCTATTTTAGTTGATCAAGTTAGTAAAGAAATAAAAACAAGGGCAAGTAAGCCTGTTTATACAACTTCTTCTTTACTTCAAGATTCCTCTAATTTATTAAAATTTGATTCAAAAAAGACGATGCGAATTGCTCAAACTTTATACGAAGGACTTGATCTTGGCGAAGGTGAAGTAGGGTTAATTACTTATATGCGTACGGATAGTGTTCGCGTTACACCATCTTTTATCAATAAAACGAAAAAACATATTGAAGAAGAATATGGCTTAGAATATGTAGGTGTAGCTAAGATATTTAATAACGATTCAAATAATGTTCAAGATGCTCATGAAGGAATTCGACCAACAGATCTTTCTATTACTCCTCAAATCATTGAAAATAAAGTAAGTAAAGAACAAGCAAAATTATATCAACTTATTTATAGTAGAGCAGTTGCTTCCATGATGAAAGATGAAACTTACGAGCATGAAGAAGTATTATTTAAATGCCATAATCATACTTTAATGGCAACAGGAGATACTCGCTTATTTGATGGCTTTTTAAAAGAGTATCAAAACTTTGATAAAGTGGAACGAATACCTTTAAAATGCCAAATTCAAAAAGAGAGTGTCGTTAAAGTTGGAAAACTTTCATCGAAAGAAGGAAAAACGAAAGGCCCTAATCCATATACAGAAGCCAGTCTTATTGATACAATGAAAAAAGATGGCATAGGAAGACCTTCTACTTATGCAGCGACTTTAGATTTAATCAAAACAAGAAAATATGTTATCGTCAATAAAACATACTATGCACCTACAGAACAAGGAAAATTGACTTCTTCAAAGTTAGACGAATCCTTTTCAGATATTATCAATGTTGAATATACAGCAAACATGGAAACAAAATTAGATGAAATTGCGGATGGAAAGTGTACTAGAAATGAAGCTTTATCTGATTTTTATAAAAGATTTGAAGAACTTTATCAAAAAGCAAAAGTGGAAATGACACCAGAAGAACCTATCAAGGAAGATTTAGGATTATGTCCACAATGTGGTAAACCACTTGTTCGACGAAATAGTCGTTATGGCGCTTTTATCGCCTGTTCGGGTTATCCAAATTGTAAATATATCCATAATGAAAGTAAAGTAGGAAATGAATGCCCAAAATGTCATGTTGGCAAATTAGTATTACGTTCTTCAAAATTTGGTAAATTTTACGCTTGTAGTTGTTATCCTAATTGCGATTATCATGAATCGACTTAAGAACCAAGATAAATTGGTTCTTTATTATTTTATAAATATAATATATAATAAAAAAAGAGGTAGATATGGAAAAGGCAATTGAGAATTATATTTATTATTTAACGCATATACGACATTATAGTGAACATACAACATCATCTTACTTTTTTGATTTGAATAAATTTAATCTTTATTTAAAATCTACCCATAAAGATTTTAAAAACTTGTCCGATAAGGATGTTCAAGAATATATGAATCATTTAAAAAAAGAACATTACAAAGTATCGACAATCAATCGGAAAATTGTATGTTTAAGAAACTTTTATAAATATTATGTTAATGAAGTAGATGAAAAGATATTCAATCCTATGATAAATTACGCTACATTAAAGAGTCCTTCAAAATTGCCGAAAGATTTATTTCAAGAGCAAATAAGAATTTTACTGACTCCTAATGAAAAGAAAGAAATCTATGCTGTTCGTAATCAATGTATAATTTTACTATTATTATATACTGGGATGCGGGTCAGTGAATGTAGTCAATTGAATTTATTAGATTTGGATACACAAGAATGTAGTATACGTGTATATGGTAAGGGGAAAAAAGAAAGAAGTGTCTTTTTCTTGCCAAGAGTTTTACCTTATTTAAATCAGTATTTAGAAGAGATTCGACCAACTTTATTATTAAATAAAGAAGATGAGGCTTTATTTATTGGCTCTAAAGGTACTCGAATTACACCAAGAGCGATTGAAGATATATTAAAAAACAGAGCAAAACAATCTAAAGATACTTTTAAAGTTACGCCTCATATGTTAAGACACACCTTTGCTACGAATCTTTTAAATAATGACGTGGATTTAAAAATGGTCCAAGAGTTACTAGGACATTCCTCTTTATCTACTACGCAAATTTATACACATGTTTCAAAAGTTAGGCTAAAACAGGTATATGAAACAACACATCCTATGGCTAAAACTTTGAATAAATACAAAAAAAAGGAGAAAGAAGAAAATGAATCGTGAATTAATTCAAAAAGAGTATTTAAGTTGTAAAAGAAATGTAGTCACCTTTTCTATTTTATTAGGTGTCAGTGTTTTTGTTATGTTTTTATCCATTATTATCTTTGCAATCGTCAGTGTTAATCTTGCAACCTCTTTTGAAGCAGGCATTTTAACAGAAGACATGTTGACAGCTAAAATGGCAACAAATCTATTGGTTTTTATCTTTTTTGTAGTCATCAGTTCTCTAGCTGCTACTGCATTTACTCCATTTTTAATCATTAATGCGGTTAAACAAGGAAAAAGAAGAAGACTTTTAAATCAAGAAAATCTATAATACATGGAAAAAGAAGTAAATCGATCAAATTATTTTTCGATGAAACATCAATATTTGCTGTTTTATTTTGCCTTATGGGTTATTCGAATAATTAGTATTACATTTTTGGCTTTTATTTTAGTAATGGTTTGTATTTATACTCTAAAATCCGATATAAATGAAAATTTTTTAAATGCTTATCAAATGGTTTCAAAAATAGCTAAAATTGCCATGCCTATTTTCATTATTATATGGATAAGCTTTAAAATTATTTTAGTAACTTATAAAAAGAAATTAAAAACTTTAAAGGAAAAATTAAATATAATTGATGAAATTTAAGGAGTTATTATGGAAAACGAGAACAATTTGAATCCTTCTAATAAACTGGATATTTTAAAAACGTTAACGGTTGCTTGTTCAATTTTATTTGCGTTTTCATTATTTTCCTTTCTTGTTTCTTATTTAACACACAAAGAAGAAAAGCTTCAATGGAATGACTATTTAAATATTTTTGTTATGGCAATTGCTTTTATTTCCTTCCTCTTTTTCTTCATTGTTTATTTAAAAAAAGCTAAAAATAGTCACTTAAAAAATAAAAATAGAAAAAAATAAGAAGAAAGAGTTGCATTTCTTGTATTTTATGATAAAATAAGCGCATAAAGATTGATAGAGGCGCGACCAAGAAGAGTACTTATTGGAGAAGACATTCAATGAATTTAAGGAAAGGTGAGGTCGCCGAAACAATAACTTGGTAAAGTTATTGATTGGGCTATAAGAGAATATCTTATAGACTCCTACAATATTGTAGAGGCGCTATTTCTTGTAATTCTTTAAATATCTAAAGATTGCATAAATAGTATGCAATCTTTTATTTATTTAAGGAGGAATTGAAAATGAAAAAAGTAGTTTTAACAAGTTTTTTAATGGTTTTTTTATGTAGTGTTTCTTTAACAAGCTGTAACCAAAATGTGGATGATCCAACAGAAAAACTCATAATCGGTTTAGAGTGTAATTATGCTCCTTTTAATTGGACAGAGAATACCAAAACAGAGTCAAATTATGCAATTTTAGATACTAAAACTTATGCAGAAGGTTATGATGTTCAAATTGCTAAAATCATTGCACAACAATTAGATAAAGAATTAGTGATAAAAAAATTAGAATGGGGAGCGCTAATTCCAAGTGTACAAAACGGAACAATTGATTTAATTATAGCTGGAATGAGTCCTACACCATCTAGAATGATTGATATCGATTTTACGAATCCTTATTATACGAGCGAACATGTATTATTAGTAGAAAGTAATGGAGCATATGCAAATATAAGTGATATTTCGGAATTAGAAGGGGCAAGGATTGCTGGTCAAATTGGTACATTGTATGATGATATAGCACATGCGATACCAGGAGTGGTTATCGGAGGAGACAAAGCAACTGTTCCTGAAATTATTAGTGAGTTACAAACGGGAATTATCGATGGAACAGTATTAGAGTTACCAGTTGCTTTAGGCCTTGTAGAAGCTAATCAGAATCTAAAAATGATTCGTTTTGAACAAGGGCATGGATTTACAAAATTAGTAGATGAAGAAACGAATGAAATTCGAGATATTGTTGATTCGGATAAAAATGTGTCCATAGGTCTTGCCAAAAATCAAGATGACTTGAAAAAATCGATTAATCAAATACTAGATAGCATTACAAGTGATCAAAGAAATGAAATCATGACGACAGCGGTAGAAAAACAAAGTGCATAAATGAGGAAAGCATTATGAAAACTCCTATATTAAAAACAAAAAATCCTTTTTTAAAAATTATATTTGGTTTTTTGAATTTAATTTGCTTGTTTTTTATTCAACTATATCATCTTTTTATTTCAATATGTAAAAAGATTTACTTCATGCTCATCAAATCCTATAAATATGAATCATTATATATACTTTTTGTAAGTTTAATGAATCTTTTCTTTTCCATATTGTGTTTTAAAGATGTACAGGCAAATCAGTTGATTTCTTATACGAAAATGATTCCTCATATTGTTTATATTCTTTTAATGGTTTTGTTTTCATTATTTGCATTATTTGGAATTTTCTTCTATGTACGATCCATCATTCAAAAGAAAACAACCACGAAAAAAACTTTCTTTTGGATTCGTAGTATTAGTTATATATTGACATTATTTTTGCTTTTCTATCTAACGGATTTTGTTGTTTTGGATTTTATTTCTCGATTTAAAACAGTAAAAAGACCCGATGAATCTACCTCTTCTTATGATGTAATGATTTATTTTTTAAAATCTTATCAAATTAATTTTTTAGAAGGAATTAAAACGACAATGCTTTTAGCATTATTAGGAACGATTATTGGACTTTTGTTAGCGTTTATTTTAGTGACTTTAAAAATGTTGACAATTACACCGAAAGATGGCGATTTTATCCGTTTTTTAAAAAAAATTGGCAATGGATTAGCTAATATTTATGTGACGGTTATTCGTGGAACCCCAATGATTGTGCAAGCTTTCATCTTCTATTATCTTGTTTTAAGTATCGTAAGACCAACCATGTCTGTAGCAGATTATCGTCATTTCATTGACGAGGTCTGGACTCCTTTCCGAGCAGGATTATTTACGGTAAGCGTCAATACAGCAGCTTATTTAACAGAAGTATTACGTGGTGGAATTAATGCGGTTGACAAAGGTCAAAGAGAAGCGGCAGAGGCACTTGGTTTTAACAAATTACAAACAATGATTTTTATTATTTTCCCACAGGGAATCAAAAATAGTTTACCATCTATTGGTAACGAATTTATTATTAATATTAAAGACACATCCGTATTAACTTTAATTGGTGTATTGGACTTATTTAGTGTTTCTAAAAATGATATTTTAGGTGTTTTTTCTGCTAAAAGTTTAGAAGCTTATTTAATTGTTGCAATCTACTATTTGATTTTAACTTATTTAACATCTAAATTATTGCAATATTTTGAAAAAAAGATGAATATGCCTATTAAAGAAATAACGAGTTCAAATTGAAGGAGTACGCAATGGAAACAATTATACATATAAAAAATGTTTGTAAATCCTTTGGAGATAAAGAAATTTTAAAAGGAATTCATCTTGAAATTCAACAACAAGAAGTGGTATGTATTATTGGTGCATCTGGAAGTGGAAAATCCACTTTGCTTCGTTGTTGTAATTTACTAGAATATCCGGATTCTGGAGAGATTATATTTAAAAATCAAAACATTTTAGATAAAAAAACGAATTTAAATTTACTAAGAAGTAAAATAGGAATGGTCTTTCAAAATTTTAATCTTTTTAATAATAAAAATGTTTTGGATAATTGTACTTTAGGACCTATCCATGTTTTAAAAGAAAATCGAAAAAAAGCAGAAATAAAAGCAATAAATTATTTAGATAAAGTAGGTTTGAAAGAATTTGTTCATGCTAATGTAAATACTTTATCGGGTGGGCAAAAGCAAAGAGTAGCTATAGCACGAGCTTTATGTATGGAGCCTGAAGTCATTTTATTTGACGAGCCTACGAGTGCATTAGATCCAAATATGGTTAATGAAGTTTTACAAGTTATTAAAGATCTTGCTAGTGAAGGAAGAACAATGGTGATTGTAACACATGAAATGAAATTTGCCAAAGAAGTATCTGACCGTATTGTTTTTATGCATGATGGAGTAATTATGGAGCAAGGAACTCCAAAAGATATTTTTGAAAATCCTCAAAATAAAGATTTACAAAAATTTTTAATAAATTAGTATTCATAGAGTATGAATACTTTTTATTTTGTTATATAATTATAAAATAGGAGGTAATCTCGTAGATAAAAAGATAGGAATATTCTTTTTGTTTGATTAATCTAAAAATAATTTTTTATTTCGATTAGATAATAAGTTTAAAGTATAGATAACGAATTAGATATGAGTTACTTTTAAAATGAGATATGCATTAAAGAGGGGAAAAAAATGGGTGAATTAGGAGAAATCATTATTCGAAGTTTAGGGCTTGGAGTTGGCTTATCCATGGATGCTTTTGCGGTTTCTATGAGTAATGGCTTAAAAGAAAACAAAATGAAAGCACGTAAGTGCCTTTATATTGCTCTTGTTTTTGCTATTTTTCAGGGAATTATGCCTTTTTTAGGTTATTTACTAGGCCATGCCTTTATCCGTTATATTGAAAAATTATTACCATGGATTGCTTTGCTACTATTAACTTTTTTAGGAATGAAGATGATTATGGATGGGGTCAAAAAGAAAAAACAATCGAGTGAGGATATAGAAGAAAAACATGAAACCTTAACCTTTAAAGTATTACTTTTACAAGGAATTGCAACTTCTATCGATGCTTTATCTACAGGATTAACTTTTTCAAATTATACCATTTTAAATGCTATTTTATGTGTAAGTATTATTGCGGTGGTTACTTTTACAATTTGTATTATTGGAGTATATATTGGTAAAAAATTTGGAACAGTTTTAACCAATAAAGCAGATATTGTAGGAGGAATTGTTTTAATAGTGATTGGTTTAGAAATTTTTATTAAAGGAATCTTTTTTTAAAATTTATAAATTAATATTGTGATAGCAAGAGGAATTAGATATGGAAAAAAGTGTTTTTGCGATGGAATGTAAAAATTATGAGTTTGATGAGGTTTATCCAAAAATGAAACAATTACTTTTTCAAAATCATTTGTTAGATTTTGTTAAGGAAGGGATGACGATTGCAATTAAAGCAAATTTAGTTTCGGCCAGTAAACCAGATCATGCAGTAGTAACACATCCAATAGTAGTGGCTTCATTATGCAAAATATTATTAGAAATGAATGTTAAAGTTGTAGTAGGGGATAGTCCTGGTGGTCTATTCAATGATGCTGTTTTAAACAATATTTATCATAAAACAAACATGGATATGGTTTGTCAATATGGTGCTCAATTAAATCATAATTATAAACAAGAAATCATCGATGCGGATCATTTAAAAATTGTCAAACATTTGGATTGTAGTGCTTGGCTATTAGAGGCCGACGCTATTATCAATTTTGCCAAAATGAAGACACATGGAATGATGTCATTATCAGGTAGTGTAAAAAATATGTTTGGGTCTGTTCCTGGAACGATAAAATTAGAATATCATTATCGTTATCCTTCTCATCAAGATTTTGCTAATATGTTGATTGATATACAAGAATTTTATAAATGTAAGTTACATCTTATGGATGCAATCGATGCAATGGAAGGTAATGGTCCTACAATGGGAACACCAAAAAATGTAGGTCTTTTATTAGCGAGTAAAAATCCTTATAATTTAGATATCGTGTGTTGCAAATTAATGAATTTAGATATTTTACAAGTTCCTACAATTCAAGAAGCCATTTTAAGAAATTTATCCGTTTCATCCTTTGAAGAAATTCAGTTGAATTTAGATATTCAGCCTTATATTGTGGAAACTTATAAAAATATTGAACATAATGATACGATACAATTTTACAATGGAAATAGTTCTTTTTTCAAAAGATGGCTTGGTAAATTAGCAAAAGCTATTATGCTTACAAGACCTCAAGTTAAGAAAAAACAATGTATTGGTTGTCAAAAATGTGCCAATATATGTCCAGCTAATGCAATAACAATGGTAAAAAATAAACCCCAAATCAATAAAAAAGTTTGTATTCGTTGTTTTTGCTGTCAAGAATTTTGCCCTGTTGGAGCGATGAAAACACATCGAACAAGGATTTCAAAATTGTTGACTCACAAAAAATAATGAAGATAGGATGAAAGATGGAAATAAAAACAATCGAAAAAGAAGTTAAACAAACACATATAATTGAAAAAAGCAAATTTATTGCTCATCTTTTTCCATGCGATCGTAAAAGTGATGCACAAGTTATTTTGGAAAATATAAGAAAACAATACATCGATGCTACGCATGTTTGTTACGCATACATTATCATGGAAGAAAATGTTGTTTTTTATAAATCAAGTGATGATGGTGAACCTTCTTCTACTGCTGGTGCACCTATTTTAAATGTTTTGAAAAAAAATCATTTAACCAATGTTTTATGCATTATTGTTCGTTATTTTGGAGGAATAAAACTAGGAGCAGGTGGGTTGACAAGAACTTATAGCAATTGTGCTGCAGCTGTCGTCATGCAGTCAAATATTGTTATTTTGAAAGAAGCATTTTTGTATGAACTGATTTTTGATTATGAAAATAAAAAAGAAGTAGATCGATTTTTAGATAAAAATTCAATTAAAATAAACGATAAAGTGTTTGAGTTAAAAGTTGTCTATACTTTATTCATTTTTGATAAAGAATTATTTTTAGAAGCATTCAATAAAATTGCCTATTTGCCAGTAGTATTAAAAGAAAAACAACAACTTATGGCACGTCAAGTTCTTTAAGATGATTTGGAAAAAGTTAATTCTGTTAACTTTTTTTGTTTTTTTTGTGAAAGATTACACATTAAACCTCAAATTATTGCCTAATAAATTGACATTTATTACTACTATCAAAAAAACATATTGTTTTTTTATAAAAAAAGTGATATTGTAATTTTGATTTCGGCTTAAATCATAAAATAAACTAAGCCAAAAGAAAATAAAAATAAATGGAGGATAAGTATATGTCAACAAAAGCATATTATCCAATTTCAGAAATTGGAAAAGGCAAACCAGGATTTGCCAAAACACGTTCTATCATTGAAGCTGCTTTTTACGGCAACAATGTAGTCAAAATTAATTCTTTAAAGGAAGCTTATAATTTAGCTAAAAACTCACCAGGAACAATTGTAACGGATATGCCTGTATATAATCCGGAAGCTATTGGATTAGATAAGGATGCAAAAGTTTTATTATTTAATGATGGTTCGATTACTGGTCGTTATGCTGCTGCTAGAAGAATTCAAGGAGAGCCAGGCGTTGATAATGAAAAATTAGATAAAATTTTAATGGATGCTGTATATGATACTCGTTGGAAAAAGATGTATCATGCAGAGGCTTATATTGGTTTAGATAAAGAATTTATGGTGAAAGCCCATTTACTTATTCCAGAAGGAGAAGAAAATATTTTATATAACTGGTTATTAAATTTCCAATATATAAATGATACTTATTTAAATATGTATAATGATTCTAAACCTATCGGAAATGAACCAGATATTTATATTTTCTCTAATCCACAATGGAAAGGAACAGATCAAACAGATGTTTGTGATGGTAAATGTTTAGCCTATTTTAGTACTGAAACAAATTGTGCCGCTATTTTAGGTATGCGTTATTTTGGTGAACATAAAAAAGGCACTTTAACCATTGCTTGGGCGATTGCTAACCGTAATGGCTATGCTTCTTGTCATGGTGGACAAAAAGAATATACTTTAGATAATGGTAAAAAATTTGTAGCTTCTGTTTATGGATTATCAGGAAGTGGAAAGTCCACCATTACTCATGCAAAACATGATGGAAAATATAAAGTTTTAGTATTACATGATGATGCATTTATTATCAATTCAGATACTTGTGCTTCCATCGCACTTGAACCTTCTTATTTTGATAAAACTGCTGATTATCCTACTGGATGTAAAGATAATAAGTATTTGATTACAGTTCAAAATTGTTCCGCTACAAAAGATGAAAATGGAAATGTAGTACTTGTTACAGAAGATATTCGAAATGGAAATGGTAGAGCCATTAAATCGAAATTATGGTCACCTAATCGAGTAGATAAATTAGATTCACCTGTTAATGCTATTTTCTGGATCATGAAAGATCCTACTTTACCTCCAATTGTTAAATTAAATGGTCCTTCATTAGCTGCTGTAATGGGAGCTACTTTGGCAACAAAGCGTTCAAGTGCAGAAAGACTTGCTCCTGGAGTAGATCCTAATGCATTAGTTGTTGAACCTTACGCAAATCCATTTAGAACTTATCCTTTAGCAAATGATTATGCAAAATTCAAAAAGTTATTTGCTGAAAAGAAAGTAGATTGCTATATTATTAATACGGGTGACTTCATGGGCAAAAAAGTTCAAAAAGAAGATACATTAGGTGTTATTGAAGCAGTTGTTGATGGAACAGCAAAATTTGAAAAATGGGGACCATTTAGCGATATTGAAATCTATAAATGGAAAGGTTTTGAACCAGATTTAAACGATGAGAATTATTTACAGCAATTAAAAGCTCGTATGTTAGATCGACTCAATTTCGTTCAATCACGTGAAACTTTTAAAGGCGGATATGATAAGTTACCTGAAGATGCTTTACAAGCAATAGAAAAAGTTGTAAACGAATTAAGTAAGTAGGTAGTTAACAATGGGTGTTAAAATTGTAGATACAGTATTTCGTGATGGACCACAATCCCTTATCGCTACGAGAATGACAACGGATGAAATCTTATCGTGTGCTTCTATTTTAGATAATGCAGGATATTACGCTTTAGAAGTATGGGGTGGTGCTACATTTGATTCTTGTATTAGTTTTTTAAATGAAGATCCATGGGAAAGACTAAGAGCTATTCGTAAAGCTTGTCCAAAAACAAAATTACAAATGTTATTTAGAGGTCAAAATATTTTGGGATATAAACACTATCCTGATGATATTGTAGAAAAATTTGTTCAAAAATCACTTGAAAATGGTATTGATATTATTCGTGTTTTTGATGCTTTAAATGATATACGTAACTTAAAAAGTGCAGTTGATGCCACTAAAAAATATCACGGACATTGTCAAATTGCTTTAAGTTATACGACGAGTCCTGTACATACTGTTGAATATTATGTAAAATTGGCTCAAGAAGTTGAAAAAATGGGTGCAGATTCTTTATGTATTAAAGATATGGCAGGGGTTTTGTTACCTGAAGATGCTTTTGAATTAATTCGTAAATTAAAAGCGAACACAAAACTACCAATAGAATTACATTCCCATTGTACAGGTGGAATTTGTGAAATGACTTATCAAAAAGCGATTGAAGCGGGTGTAGATATTATTGATACTGCTTTGTCTCCATTTGCAAATGGTACAAGTCAGCCTTCTACAGAGGCTTTTAACTATGCTTTAGCGAATACAAAGTATGATCCAAAATTAGATATTAATTGTTTGAATGAAGCGGCTTCTATTTTAACGAAAATTAAAGATAAATATCTTCAAAATGGTATTTTAAAGCCAAAAGCTTTATCGTCAAATCCAAATATATTGAAATATCAAGTCCCTGGAGGAATGTTATCCAATTTAATGAATCAACTTGAAAAACAAGGTGCCATGGATAAATATGATGAAGTATTAAAGGAAGTTCCACGTGTACGTAAAGAGTTGGGATATCCACCTTTAGTTACACCATTATCACAAATGGTAGGAACACAAGCCGTTATGAATGTGATTACCAATGAACGTTATAAAATGGTTCCTAAAGAAATTAAAGATTATCTTCATGGACTATATGGACAGGCTCCAGCTCCTGTTGATGAAAATATTTTGAGAAAAATCATTGGTGATGATAAAGTCATTGATTATCGTCCTGCAGATGATTTAAAACCTCAATTTGAACTTTTAAAAGAACAATATAAAGATTTAGCAAAATCAGATGAAGATGTTTTATCTATCGCTTTATTTGAACAAAAAGCAATTAAATTCTTAAATGAAAAATATCATCCAACACCAAAAGATGAAGATGATATCGAAGAATTTAATTTATATATTGGTTAGGTAGGTGATTGGATGCTTTATAGTTTTAAAGATAATTGGAATGCATTTGTGGATGGTTTATTGCCTGCTTTAATTTGTATTATTGTTGTTTTCATCATTTTAGCAATAGTTATGGCTATTGTAATGGTTTTAAACCACATTAAAACTTCAAAAAAGAATATAAATAATAGCGAGGTAACAAAAATGAAAAATACCAATGTTTCACCGGTGAACAAAACAATGAAGTTAGAAGATATAAAAGATGAAGAGATGATGGTAGCTGTTTTAATAGCAACTATAGATTATCGTAAAGAAACTAAAAAAGATGTTCGTTTAATAAATGTAAAACAAGTTGGATAGGAGACAAATATGAAAATTTATAAAGTAAAAGTTAATGGAAAAGTATATGAAGTTGAACTTGAAAGTGTAAACGAAAATGATCAACACATTGTAACAACTTCTACAAAAAATGAAAATGGATCTTCAAATGCATCAAATGGTGGAAGCGTAGTTTCTTCTCCTATGCAAGGAACAATTTTAAGTGTTAATGTTGCTGTTAATGATACTGTTAAAAAAGGTCAAGTTGTCATGATTTTAGAAGCAATGAAACTTGAAAATGAAATTTTAGCCCCTGTGGATGGTGTTGTAAAAGAGATTAAAGTAAGTAAAGGACAAACTGTTAATAGTAAACAAGAACTATTAATTATTGGGTAAAAAATTATGCTTGACTTAATAATGAATTTTATTAACGGTTCGGGCGTAAGAGAGTTTTATGCTTCAAGCATTGGTGATTTAATTAAAGATTTTATAGATAGTTCGGGTATTGCTGGATTTTTTGCTGAAGGTGGCTGGAAAAATCTAATTATGATTTTGATTGCATTAGTTTTATTATATTTTGCCATCTTTAAAAAAGCAGAACCTTATTTATTAATTCCCATTGCTTTTGGAATGTTACTAGTAAATTTGCCATTTTCAGAAATCTTTGTGGATTCAAGTTTTGTGGATTCAAGTAAAGAAATATATAATTTGCAAGATTTTGCAGATTTATTAGGAATTAGCGTTGAACAAGCCACGACGATATTTAATCATCTAGAACTGGATGTTTCACAAGCTTATCCACTAGCAGATTTAATTAAAAACAATGAAGCTTATGTAAGTATGTTAAATTCTTTGAATTTAAGCCAATATCAATTAGATAAAATTGTAGAATTATCAGAGCCTCATTATTCAGGTTTACTAGGTTATTTATACTATGGTGTTAAAACGGGAATATACCCTTGTTTA
Organism: uncultured Bacillota bacterium; assembly: GCA_902491575.1. Lineage (GTDB taxonomy): Bacteria > Bacillota_I > Bacilli_A > RFN20 > CAG-631 > CAKPXW01. The sequence continues at coordinate 95,280 of CABUID010000003.1, read as the reverse complement.
ATTTTCTTAGGTATAGGGGCTACCACTGATTTTGGACCACTTATTTCAAATCCAAAATCTTTACTATTAGGAGCTGCTGCTCAAATTGGTATTTTTATTACTTTCTTAGGTGCATTATTATTAGGATTTAACCCTCAAGAAGCAAGTTCAATTGGAATTATTGGAGGCGCAGATGGACCAACTGCTATTTTAGTAACAAAAACCTTAGCTCCTCATTTGCTATCTTCCATATCGATTGCAGCTTATTCTTATATGGCTTTAGTACCTTTTATTCAACCTCCAATTATTCGTCTTCTAACAACGAAAAAAGAAAGACAAATTCGTATGGATTCATCCATTAGTGAGGTTTCAAAAACAAAGCGAATTTTATTCCCAATCATTGTAACCGTTGTTGTGGTATTATTGATTCCATCTTGTGCACCACTAATTGGTTGCTTAATGCTTGGAAATTTAATTAAAGAATCTGGTGTCGTTCCTAAACTTACAGAAGCGGCTGGTAATACAATACTTTATCTCGTCACGATTTTATTAGGACTTTGTGTAGGGGCAACTGCCAGTGCTGCAAATTTCTTATCCTTAAATACAATTAAAATATTTATTTTAGGAATCTTTGCCTTTATCATTGCTACAGCCAGTGGAGTTTTAATTGGTAAATTGATGTGTAAATTAAGTAAAGGAAAAATCAATCCAATGATTGGAGCTGCCGGTGTAAGTGCTGTTCCAATGGCTGCACGTGTCGTTCATAAAGAAGGAATTAAAGAAGATCCTACAAACTTCTTATTAATGCATGCAATGGGACCAAACGTTGCAGGTGTTATTGGAAGTGCTATTGCAGCAGGACTTCTCATCTTGTTATTTGGTTAATAAAATAAAAGAATATGATGATTGCTCAAATCATATTCTTTTTTATTTATTGATTCAATAAAAATTTAAATAATTCAACATGTCCATTTGCAGAAAGATGTACACTATCTTGATAATAATATTGAGTAGTGTCATAATCTTTAAAAGGTTTCATATAGTCCCATGGATCTAAATATTTAACTTTAAATTCTTTAGCAATTTCTTGAGTAGCTTTTCGATAGGAAGCATAATTGTATCTATTTCCGTATGGAGAAGGACTGACTTTGTCGTATTCTGAATAGGTACAATTTAATAAAACAATGCGAATAAAAGGTTGATTTTTTTTCAATGTTTGTAGAATAAAACGATAACTATTTTTAAAGGAATGACAATCTTCAATCGTTAATTCTTTTTTATTGTTATTTTCATCAATAGCAGGTTGGAAATACTGATCATTATGACCAAAAGCGATGATTACATAATCAAAATCTTTTATTTTGTTTTCTTTTTCTAATTTTTTAATCACTCTACAACCATCTATCGCATTTTCATTAAGATGGTATTCTTTATCAATATTACTTCCTGAATACATATAAGTTAAGGTAGTACCACCTATTGCAGCGTTATAAACTTCTTTAAGATGACAAGCTTCTTTTAATAAAGTGGAATAAGTTTTTTGCTGTTGGATGGTTGCTTGAGCGGATACAGAATCCCCTAAAACTAAAAGTTTTTTATTCGATAATCTTTCATAGGAAAGTGTAAAACTATCCGATAATGAATGTGGCTTTAAAACATTAATGTGATATTCATCTTGATTGATTTTGAAAAAAGTTTTCCCTTCTTTTATTCCTTTTAGTATTTTATTTTCGATTTGAATAAGGTGAAAATCCCCAATAAAAATAGGATCATTGTCTTTGATAAAATTCGATAAATCATAAGTTTCATCGACTTCAATATCTATTGTTTTATTCATAAATTTGCATTTTGTTTTATTATCTAAAATGATAAATAAATTGTTTCCCTTTCTAGTCAATTTATAGGATTTTAACCTATTATGGCTTTGTTTACTTCAACAAAATTATAGCATTATTTCAATAAGTTAGAAATAAAAAAAACCATTATATCATTTTGTGACAATGAAATATTTAAAATAGTTATATTCTTTTAACCTACCGAATAAACTGAAAATGAAGGAGAGAAAATTATGGAATTATTGAGAAAAATTTGGCCATTTTCATTTGATACGAATAGTGTTTCAAATTTAGTAATCAAAGCTATTGTTTATATTTTAATAGGAGTAATCTTTGGAATTTTAGTTGGATTATTAAAAAATGTCCCTGTATTAAATGTCATTTTTTACATTATAGGTCCATTAGTAGATTTATATGTTGTGGCAGGTTTAGTTATCATGTTTTTGAATTTCTTTAAAGTGTTGAAATAAAATTTCAGGACTATGCTTTCTAAAAGCATAGTTTTTTTTTTGAAAAAGTGTATAATATAAAAAAAGAAGGGAGAATCGAATAATGATTACATTCGATAGAAAACAATTTAAAAAAATAGCTAAAGAGATTTTCACTTGTGACTCACCTACAGGATATACTCAAAATGTTATTCAATTAATTGAAAAGTATATTCAGGATTATCCTTATTCATACAAAATAATGAATAATGGTGCATTAGAAGTAACTATCCCTGGAAAAAGTCATGAAAAAACAGTAGCAACAAGTGCTCATTGTGATACATTAGGGTTAATGGTAAGATCGATTAAAAGCAATGGTAATTTAGCTTTAACATGTTTAGGTGGTCCTATCACTGCAACTTTAGATGGTGAATATTGTGTCGTCTATACAAGAAATAATCAAAAATATACGGGAACCATCCTTTCGACTTCTCCTGCTTCTCATGTTTATAATGATGCTAATAGCCTTTCTCGAAGTATTGAAAATTTAGAAGTACGTTTAGATGAGAGGGTAAAAAATAATGAAGATGTTAAGAAACTTGGAATTGAAAATGGGGATATCGTTTGTTATGATCCAAAGTTTACTATTACAGAAAATGGTTTTTTAAAAACGAGATTCATTGATGATAAAGTTTCTGTTGTGGTATTATTAATGCTTTTAGATTATACATATAAGCATCATTTACAATTCAAATATGATACGAAAATTTATTTTGTCGTTTATGAAGAAGTGGGTCATGGTGCTTCAATGGTTGACAAAAATATCTGCGAATTTGTTACGTTAGACATGGGGTGTGTAGGACTTGATTTAGCAGGAAATGAGTATGCTGTATCCATCTGCGCGAAAGATTCTGGAGGACCTTATGATTATGAACTAACATCAAAACTTATTCAACTTGCTCGAGATAATCAATTAAATTATTCGGTTGATATTTTTCCATATTATGGCTCAGATATTGGTGCTGCAAGCAAAGCAGGAGTAGATTTTAAAGGGGCTTTAATTGGTAGTGGAGTTTCTGCAAGTCATGGAATGGAAAGAACGCATATTCAAGGCATTGAAAACACATTAAAACTTATTTATTTATATCTTGTAAATGAAAAATAGTAAGTCCAATCAACTTACTATTTTTTTTTAGTTATGAGGATAAATTAAAGATTCTGGATGAGAAAAATTCAATTCTATCTGTTTATTAGGATTGATTAATAAATTTAATGTTCCTTGTTCTTTTGTACCCATTTGTGTTTCCATAACAAGAGATCGATAAGGAACAAATCCACACTTTTCTTGTACTTTTTTGGATTGATTATTAAAATTAAAAAATCCACAGGTTAGAAAATCTAAATCCAATTCGTTAAATAAAAAGTGTATGACAGCCTTCACTGCTTCTGGCATTAATCCTTTGCCCCAATAATTTTTGCTTAAAACATAACCTATTTCTCTGCCTTTATAGCCATCAAATTCCGTAAGACTTTCTTCTTTACCATACTTTTCAACACCCAGTGAGCCTATGACTTTATTATTTTCCTTAAAAACGATAGCAAATACTTTATCTTCAAAAATAAAACGATTTAATATTTCTTTTGTACAATCGATTGAATCGTGGTGACGCCAACCAGCCATTTCACCAACACCTTCTACAGAGGCATATTCGTAAAAATCATTTAAATCGCTTTCTTGAAAAGGTCTTAAAATTAAACGTTTGGTTTCCATAATTTTTCCATTTATTTTAAAATTTGCATTCATCGTTTGAACACCTCTTTCATTTTAATGCTTATGGGTTGAATGTCATTGAACCAGTTTTATCTAAAACCTTATGTCCTTTTCTATCGTCTTCTAATTGCCACTTGTATAAAGTGAATTTATAAGTTTTAAAATTGATTTTCCTTGAATATAAAGTTAAAAAAAAACCCCCTATTACTATAACTTCATTCCATAAATAGGGGTATGCTCATTTTTTTGGAGCGGATAAAGGTAGTCGAAACCTCATAGCGAACTTGGGAAGTTCGTGTTCTGCCGTTGAACTATACCCGCATTTTTAAACAATATTATTTTATCATATTCTTTATGTAAAATACAATTTAAATTTATCTTTAAAAAACAAAAATGAATTTTAGGATGAAGAGTTGAATAAAAATATAGAAAAATGAAAAAAAGTATAATAAAATATTATTAACAAAACTGAAGGAGAAATGCTATGAATAAAATTATTACTATAGGTCGTGAATTTGGTAGTGGAGGTCGTGAATTTGGACGAAGATTAGCGGAAGAACTCCATTATGAATATTATGATAAGGAAATTATTACTGAAATTGCCAAAAACACTTCTTTATCAGAAGAATACATTCAACAAATTATTGAACGTAGACCACATCATTTATATCCTATTACGATTGGACATACAATGAATTATGCCAATTCGTATCAAATTAAACAAATTCAAACGATTTATCAAGCACAATGTGATTTATTAAGAAAACTTGCTGAAAAATCAAATTGTGTGATTGTTGGTAGATGTGCAGATTATATCTTAAGAGATTATCGACCTTTTAAAATTTTTGTATATGCAACAATGGAAAGCCGTATAAAACGTTGCGAAGAAAGAGCAACAGAAGATGAAAAATATGATAAGCAACAATTAAAAAGAAATATTTTAAAAATAGATAGAGAAAGAGCTCGTTATTATGACTTTTATACGAGTCAAAAATGGGGTGATAAAGCTAACTATGATTTGTGTGTGAATACAACGGATACAGTAATTAAAGAAATTATCCCAATCATCGCTAAAATTTTTAAATAAACTAAACGATAAATGCAAGAAAATAAAAATAATATTGACTTTAAGATGAAGTATATGAAAAACTAATTAATAGAATACATTGGTTTTTAGGGTAAGGGAGTCGTAAAATGATAGAAATTATTGCACAAAGACAGTTTAGTACAACTTATATTTATTTAGATATTGTATTTTTATGTGTTTTTTGTTTTCTTTTGTTAATAAAAAGAAAATATGCCACAGTGATAGTGGGATTATTAGCTGGAATTTTATATATGATTGTAGACTTTGGAATATTTCATTTATTAACTCATTCAAGGAGTATCAGTGAAGGACATAGTATGTTTTGGGTTTTATTATGGATGTCCATGAGTTATGGATTCACGAATTTTACATGGATATGGCTTTGGATTAGTAAAGATAAAAATCTTCTTCAATATACTACTTTGATTTTATTATGGTGGTTTGCTTGTCCTCTTTTAGTAAAATTATTTGGTAATCCAAATAATATGATTGTCATTTCACGTACTACAAATCAATATCATAGTTATATGGCTGTCATCTTATTTTTAGGATATTTATCCATCATTATTTATAATCTAATCGTAAAAGATAAAAAATATCAATTTCATTTATTATGGATGCTCGCTATCGGAGTTTTAGTACAATTCGGTTGGGAAAGTGCTTTATTAATTGGAGGAATTCGTAGTACCTTGATTACTTCTTTTGAAGCCAAAATGATGACGCTACTTGTGAATTCACTTTTAGAAACGAATTTAGGTATCCCCATCATTTATCCCTTATTTTTACTTTATAGTAGAAAATATACAGAACGTTTGCAAAAAAGAAAAGATGTTCTTACTTTTAAGGAGGCTATTTGCGAAAATAATGAATTAAAAGTGAAAAGAAATGTTGAAACAAGTGAATATTATCGTTAAAATAAAAAGATAAAGGAGGAAGGATTATGGATTGTGTTTTTTGTAAAATCATTAAGGGTGAGATTCCTAGTTATAAGATTTATGAAGATGAATACACGTACGCTTTTTTAGATATTGCTGAAGATGTGGATGGACATACTCTCATTATTCCTAAAAACCATGTTTGTAATATTTTTGATTGTCAACAAGAGGATTTAAATCATATGATGATTACTGCAAAAAAAATAGCGCATCATTATGTGAAAGATTGCCATTTTACAGGTTGTAACATTTTAAATGCGAATGGCATTACCGCACAACAAAGTGTAATGCACTTTCATATTCATCTAATCCCAAGAAAGGAACAAGATGGTATAGATGCATGGCCTCATTTTAAAGGCACTCAAAAAACATTAAAAGAAATGCAAGAAATTTTAAAATATTAACCAAATGAAAAATACATTATTAATCAAAAAGATTTGTTTATTTGCTATGTTTTTAGCTTTAGCTTGGCTACTTCCTTTATTAACAGGACAAATACCCGATATTGGGAACATGCTTTGTCCCATGCATATTCCTATTATTTTAGCAGGATTTATTTTAGGAGGAGGTTATGGTGCCCTATTAGGCTTTATAGCTCCTTTGACTCGTTCTTTAATTTTTGGACAGCCTGTCTTATACCCTTTTGCTTTATGTATGTCTTTTGAACTAGCCACCTACGGATTTTTATCTGGGTTTATTTTTAAACTATTCATAAAAAAATTCACATTTGAAAGCAAAGTAGTTATTTGGCTATATATTACTTTAGTCTTGTCGATGATAATGGGAAGATTGGTTTGGGGATTTTCACGATTTGTTTGTGGTGTCTTTGCTCAAAATGAATTTACCTTTAAAATGTTTTTGTCCGGTGCAATTATTACCGCTTGGCCTGGAATTATTTTACAATTAATCTTAATTCCGTCTATTTTGTATGCTTTATTTAAAGCAAAAATTCTTCAACCATATTATAAGTAAAACACTTTTTTAAGTGTTTTTTAATAAAGGAGCATAAAATGTCATATAAAGAAAAAGCAGTAAAATTATTTGAAAGTGGCTATAATTGTTCACAATCGATTGTCTTAGCTTTTCAAGATATTCTTCCTCTTGATGAAAAGACTTTAAAAGCTTTATCTAGTTCATTTGGTGGAGGTATTTCACGTTTAAGAGAGGTTTGTGGATGTGTGAGCGGTATGGCTATCGTATTTGGATTACTCTATGGAGATTATGATGTTAATCAAGTTGAAGAAAAGGGAAAACATTATGAACTCATTCAAAAATTAGCTTTAAAATTTAAAGAAGAAATGAAGTTTTATCGGTGTTATGAATTATTAAAACTTGAAGAAAAACCTTCAAATCCTAAATTATGTCAAAGAGATAAAAATTATTATCAAACGCGTCCGTGTGGAAAATTGATTTCCTATATGGCTGAGTTGATGGAAAAGGAAATTTGCCAACATGAATAAATTGAGAATTGATTATTTAAAAAATCATCCTGATTATAAAGTTGTTCAACATGAAGATATGTATCATTTTAATACAGATACTTGTCTACTTGGAGAGTATATCGAAATAAAGAAAAATGAGAAGGTATTGGATGTTGGTACAAATAATGGTGCATTATTAGTCTACATTATAAAAAAGGGAGGCATCGCAAGTGGAATCGAAATTGAAAAAGATGCTTTAGAAATTTGTAAACTTACTTTAAAAGAAAATCAATTAAAGGCTAATTTAATTCATGGTGATTTTACAACATTTGATAGTCATAAAGCTTATGATGTGATTGTTTCAAATCCTCCTTATTTTGATAGTCAAGATGAAAAAGAAAAAAATGATAATCCTTATAAAAGTAAAGCGCGTCACGAAGGTCAACTCAATATTACTAGTTTGTGTTATTCGTTAGCGATGAATTTAAAAGATACAGGTAGAATTTATCTTATTTATCGAATATCTCGTTTTCAAGAACTAGAAGTCAATTTGAACAAAAATGGATTATTTATTGAAAAATTTCAATATGTATATGATTATAGGAAAAAAAATCCAAAAGTGGTTTTATTAACGGCTAATTTTAAGAAAAAGGTAAAATTTCGACAAGAAGATATTTATATTGGAGATAAATTTTAATAATTGATGTAAAAAAAGAAAGATTGTGTTATAATGAAAAAAACTAATCGAAAACATTTTCTTACATTGAAAATGAATAAATCGTAGAGAGGTAAAGGGTTATGAATAAAAAATTTAAATTATCAACAATATTTTCGTTAGTATCCAGTTGTGTTTTATTAATTATAGGAATTGTCGGGTTGTGTTATTTCGCTCCACAAAGACAATTTATTCAATTCATGGATCAATATTTAAAAGAACCGCTTTTTTCTGGCATGACGTTAGAAGAAATTTTGGCAGAGATAGTAGACATAGATTATTTAATGCCCATTTTATATATTGTATTTTTGATTTATAGTATTTTTAATATCATTACAGCTACTTTAGGACTTATTTTTACTTTCCTATGTCTAAAAGACTATGATTTGAGTTATGAAGATTTTCAAAAGAGGAAAAAAATCCACATTGCTTATATTGTTTTTGTCGGTGTGAATTTTTTTAGTTCAGATATTGCCGTAGGATCATCAGTTTCACCTGGATTGTCTTTATTAAATAGTGCAATAATCCTATTTTTCATTATTTCTTTCATCTTCGGAATTATGGGTTTAAAGTTTAATAGCAAGAAATTAGCAGAAACAAGTAATAGTCATCCAGAGATGAATAATCCTATTCATCAACCAATTGAAGAAGTTTATTTTGATAAACCAAATCGGGAAGAAACAAAAGATACTTATGAAGATAATTCACCTTTAGCGAAGGAAGAAAATCAAGAACCATCGACACCACCAGTGAATAACGAAAAGTTAATGGAAGCCTATGAATTATTAGCAAAACTTGAAAAATCTCATTTGAATAACGAAATCACAGATGAAGATTATGAGAGAATGAAAAAAACAATAATGGACAATTTGTCCAAATAAAAAGGAGTGATTTTATGATAAAAATAAATCGAAATTTTGGCTTAGTTTTATGTGTATTATTATTTTCTGGATGTGATAAAGCAACGAATTCATCATCCAATAATGATTTATCTACTATTCCCAGTGATTCAAGTACAGTAAATGTAGATAATGATAAGGAAGATATCTTATTTGCTGAAAACTATGAAAACTTATTTGATTTACAAGATGTTGAAAATATTTCAAGTGATGAATTAATGTATGATGAGGATTTATTTGGACGTTTTAGTAATGGTAAATATCAAGAACTTTATTTAAATAATGAAAAAAATAATTCATTAAAAGATGGTCAAGTTACGGATAATGATGATGCAAAATATGTATACTATAATGATGATACGATGCGTTTTGTCAACCGTTCGGAAGGTTATGCTTTGAATTTAAAAACGGAAACAACCTTTAACGTTGATTTTTCTATTGCTGCTTATCGAAGTAAATTATATAATAAAGAATCAACGATTACGATAACTAAAGAAACAAAAAATCCATACTCTTCATGGGCTACTTATCGTGATGAATGGTTAATTCGTTATATCAATAATCCAGAATATCTTTCAGATAATAATTTAGAATACACCGAAGATGTTATTTTTGAAAGTGTAGATGTATTAGAAAATTATAAAGTTTCTATTTTCTCTATCGAAATTAAAAATCCTGGAAATATAAGAAAAATGTTTTATAATATTGGTATAGTTCGTGAGGCATCTGATTTTAAAGGTAGTACATTTTATCTTTTTGTAATGAAATCAAATCACAATCGTAATGATGACTTTAAAGATATGATCAAATCATTTGAATTAATTGAATCGAAAGGGCAAGCCAAAAATCAATTGGATAATCTACCTTTAAAAGAAAATTCGAATTGGAGTGATGAAACAGCTGCTTATTTCCAAAAATTAAAAACGCAACAACGTACCGATTGGGGAATTTATACGCGTGGTATTGAAGATGATCGTATTGTAAAAAGCAAATTAAGTGATTTTTCAAATGCAATGGATTATGAATTTGATATTTTACCAACTTATTTGCATATTGCTTATAACAATACAAAAAATTATTTTGCAGCAGATAAAGCAAAGAGTTTAGCAGGTGGAAATGGCTTTAATGATAAAATGGTTTTACAATTATCTTATCAATATACGAATAATAATAATAATGTTACTTCAGCAAATACGACGGATTGCTATACACCTATGTTTGATATTTTAAGAGGTCCTCTTAATAATGGTGATTTCTTTGAAATGAGAAATCGAATTTATGATGTTTTTGATAATTTAGCGAGTGGATTAAAGAGTTATCAACAACCCGTTTTATTCCGTTTAAATAACGAGATGAATTCTGACTGGGTAAGTTATTGTGGTTTAATGACTTTAGTAGATCCTGATATTTTCCAAGCTACATGGCGCTGTTTATATAATTATTTACAAGATAAAGGTGTAAACAATACTATTTGGATTTTCAATCCTATTGCTGAATCATGTCCTTATAGTGCTTGGGGAGAGGATTTATGTTATTTCCCTGGTATTGATTATGTTCAAGCTTTAGGCTTAACTTATTATGAAGATAATAATTCCAATACAGTTAATTTATTAACTTTTAGAAAGGATTATACAAAGTTATACGAAAAAAATAATCCTGTTTGGAATCAATACCCATGGATTATTTCGGAATTTGGCTGTGGTTCAGGTGGTTCCGCTTCTGGAGATCTTTACCGTAACCAAGCAACTCAAACGGATTATGTAACAGGAATGTTTGAAGATTTCAATGATCGTGAAAATCATCCTTATTTACAAAATATTAAAGGTGCTGTTTGGTTTTCATGTAATGATTATAGTCAAAATTTAGTAGTCAATCAATATGAGTTAGTCATTGAAAGATTACCAACCACTATCGCTGCTTTTAAAGAAGGTTTAAAGAATAACAAGTAAAGGATGAAAAAGAACTATTTTCAAAAATAGTTCTTTTTTTTATCCATTCTAGTTTTTCCTTTTTTTTTCTTTAATTTCTTATTCGACAATGTTATAATACTTAGGGTAATGAGGTAGTCGTATGTTGAATCAGGAAATTATTATTGTTGCTTTTAAACATAATGGAAAAGTTCACCGAACTTGGTATCAAACATATCTTATTGAAGAAAATGAAGATTATGTGGCTGTTGGAAGTACGCATTCTTTTGTTATCGAATCGGATGGACGAAAATGGCACGCTATTGAACCTGCAGTTTCTATTTTTATGAAAAAAATGTGGTACAATGTGGTTTGTATGATAAAAACTACTGGAATCTATTATTATGTGAATATTGCTTCTCCATCTATTTTTGAAAATAATGTGATTAAGTACATTGATTATGATTTGGATTTTAAGGTAGACGCGAATTATCAAATTAAAACCTTAGATGAGTTTGAATATAAAAAACACAAAAAAATTTTAAATTATTCCGATTCTTTAGATGAAGTCATTAATTATAATTTTAAGAAGATAAAAAATAGAATTATTCATCAAGAATTCCCATTTTCTCATGAAGTGGTCGAAAAACTGTATAAAAAATTTTTGAATGGAGAAGATAAAAATGTATCGAACTTATAATCCAGGATGGATAGAAGTTATTTGCGGCTGTATGTTTGCCGGAAAGACAGAAGAATTGATTAAACAAATTAAAGTATTAGAATATGCTAAAAAGAAAGTTGTTGCTATAAAACCAACGATTGATAATCGTTACTCTGAAAGTATGATTGCTTCACATGCTGGAAATTTTTGTCAGTGCATTTGTGTTGAACCATCAGATTTAAAAAGTATAGAAAAATATGTGCATGATAAAACAGTTGATGTCATTGTTATTGAGGAAATACAATTTTTTGATTTTGGAATAGTAGATATATGTGAAAAGTTAGCTAATGCCAAAAAAAGAGTAATTGTTGCAGGATTGGATACAGATTTTAAAGGCGAACCTTTTAAAGTAACAGCTGCTTTGCTTGCTAGAGCAGAATTTATTAATAAATTAACAGCGGTATGTTGTGTTTGTGGAGCACCTGCGACTCGTACACAACGATTAATTAATGGTCAGCCTGCACATTATGACGAACCTGTGATTTTAGTTGGAGCTTCTGAGTGTTATGAAGCAAGATGTCGTAAATGTCACCAAATTATTAAATAGTTTTTTTTGAAAATAGATAGGAAGACAAAAGCCTAATCTATTTTTTTTATTAAATAATACTTGACTTTAAAACACAAATAAAAAAATAGATTGAAATTCTTTTCTTGTTATGATAAAATCAGTGGAAAATAAAATACTACACTTTGTATTTTATTGAATGAAGTTTAAGAAAGGGAAAATTCAATTATGAAAAAGCAAAAGTTGTGTTCAGTATTAGCAGCCATGTCACTTTTATTTGGCGTAGCTTCTTGTGACGCTGCAAAAGGTAGTGAATCAAATTCAATGAGTGTGGATGAAATATCTTCTTCAAATTCGAGTGAAGATAAAGTAGCTGTAGCTCATAACGTCCATTTAAATGGTGGAGATGGTGCTTATGTTTTTGTAGATAAACCATCAGCAGTTGCTGGTGAATCCGTCGTAGTTACAGTAGTCATGACCGATTCAAATTATGTATTAAAAGGTGTTAAACTTGGAGAACAATCTTTAAATGTACAAGTGAATCCTGACAACGATAAAGTAACTACTCATGGCTTTTTAATGCCTGATGAAGATGTCGATATATTTGTAGAAACTGTTTTACCAACAAAGGAACATTTATTGACATTTGAAGCTTCAGATGTCGTTGAAGTAATTGGCTTAGATGATGCAGCTGATACGGGCGATATTGTCAATTTTAAATTAAGAGTATTATCAGGTTATGCATTAGATTCTGTTAAAGCTTTTCAAGGCTCTGATGATCAATCAACAATAAAAGAAATTGATGTCTATGAAGAAGGTGCTGGGGAATATTATTTTGAAATGCCAGATGGTGATGTAAGAATTGTTACTGAAGCTTCAGGTGCTTACTTTAAAGTAACAGCGGATGCAAGTCGTGTTGTCTTTACTTCTTCTTATGGCAATGAATGGAAGGCTTCTGATTTTGTAGATGCATTTTTAGATGAAGAAAATAATTTTGATTTAGGTAATGGTGCTGTTTACCGTGCAGGTTCAAAAGGCGTATTTCGTGCTAAACGACCAGGTAGCAATTCAAGTTATGGCACAAAACCAGATTGTTATGCAACCCATTATTATGTGGATGGTATCGAAGTATATCAAGTTTATGGTTATGAAGATCAATATGATAATGAATATTATGCATATGAATTTACAATGCCAAATAAAAATGTTGAATTGACGGTTGCTGTGGAAGAAAGAAAAATCTCTGTCAATCTTGATTTACCAGAACAAGTTGAAGGATATATGTATACTTTAGACGAAAATGAAAATGAAGTAAGAGTATCTGCTGATGATAAATTTAAATTAGGAGATCGAATCTATTTTAAAGCCAATCAAAAAGAAAGTGTCAGTGAAGACGATTATAAATTAATTTCATCTTATGCAAGTATACAAGTTTATGGTGCTGCTAATTTTACTGTAGAAAGAGAAGATACTTATTGGAATAGTAGAATTGATTGGCCATCTGGTTCTAATAGTTATATTAAGAATGTTAGCGATGGAGTAAAATATTTTGATATACCTAATTTATTCTATGTTGATAATACGATCACTATCAAATTTGTTGTAAAAGATATGCATTATTTAGATAATACACCTGTTGTAGGTACATGGTATGGTTCTGAATTTTATAATTTAAAGAAATATAGTAAAGACGTATCGGTTGAAATTACTTCTGGTGGTGATTTAGTTTCAACAGAATCTTATTTAAAGGGAGAAGTAGCGGAAGCTCAGTTAGATGATAATTATTTAAAGGTTAGTTGTGGTAGCTACTCCAAAACAGAGAAAACCCTTTATGTGTATGGCTCATCTGCTGTTGTATCCTATTCAAGTGCATCGGATACACCAAACGATTGTTTTTTCCTTGTAAAAGATGATTCTATCACATCCGCTAGTGATATTGAATATAAATGGTATAGTACATCCACTGAATGTGTTGCTGCAGCATATAATGCAGATGGTGCATTACTAGGTACACTTTATTTAAATAAAGAAACAACATTAATGATTCCTGGTGTAACGATTACTGTGAATTCAGGAGAGCATTTCTATGATGAAGGTGCTACATTTGTTGTCACTAGGGATGGAGTTACTTATTTGACGATTGAATAATTTACCACTACTCAATTTAATTGAGAAAAGTAATAAAATGGCTATATAATTTTATATTGTGTAGTAAAAAAATTAAGGAGAATTAAATGATATGAAGAAAGTTGTTTTTTCTAATCCTTATTTGCTATTCATATTGATTCTTTTAATCATAATTTTAATTGTCCCTTTTATTTATGTTATTAAAAAAAGAAGATGTGATTTTCGAATCATTTCTTCTTTTGTTTTGCATTTACTTATATTTGTCAATGTTGCTTTTGCATTATCGGGAGTGAAAGTAACGACTACATACGAAGATAATGGAACAGAATTATATTTATTAGCGGATGTTTCTTTTTCTAATAAAGATAAATTAGATAAATTGGATGAAAAAATACTTAAAATAAAATCAGAATTAGATGATGAAACAAAAATGGGTGTTATTTGTTTTGGTAAAAATGTTGAATTGATTTCTGAATTAGGTGCTGATTTTGTTTCATTGCAAAATAACCATGTTGATGGTAGTGCTACAGATATTGCGAATGCTCTTTATTATGTCAAAGATCTTTTTAGTAATGATAGTAGCAAAAATGTTATTTTGCTTTCTGATGGAAAACAAACGGATGGAGATTGTGTTTTGGCTGCTGAAGATTTAATGAGTCAAAATATCCATATCGATGCCATTAATTATAATGAACCATTATCAGATAATTTTGAAATTCAAATAAATGATATTTCCTATACTCATTCTGCATTTTTAAATAATCATGAAGAAGCAACAATCATCGTCCAATCTAATTTTACCGATACAGTTTCTTTATCCCTTTACAAAAATGATGAAATTATGGCAACGGGATTATTAGATGTTACGACGGGGTTAAATGTCATAAGATTTTCTTTAGACACTACGAATGCTGGCATTTTTGAATATAAAATAAATGTTTCCTCTTCTAAGGATACGAACCATGAAAATAATAGTTTGTATTTTGTTCAAGAAGTAATAGGGGATATTAATGTTTTGGCAATTTCATCAAAAGAAAATAATAATTATTCATTTTTTAAAGAAATTTATGAGGATGAAGTAAAATTAACATGTTATGATTATCATCACCCTATTGCTTTAGATTTAGAAAATTTATGTCAATTTGATGAGATTATATTAGATAATTTAAAAATGGAAGATATTCCTAATTTTGAACAATTTGCTTTTGATTTAGATGCCTTTGCTTCCGTTTATGGAAAAAGTATAGTGACTTTAGGTGAAGTGTCTTCTTCAAATGAAGAATCCATTGCCTTAAAGAAAATAGAAAACTTTTTACCCGTTAGATATCATCCTTCAAACGATTCCAGAGTAGTCGTTTTGATTATTGATTGCTCTTATAGTATGGCGGAGGATAAAAGACTTGAAAAAGCAAAAGCAGGTGCTAAAAAATGTCTGGAATTATTAGATGAAAATGATTATATAATGATTGAATCCTTTTGCCAAGTAGTAGAAATCGTTCAACCTATTACAAAATTGTCCAATAAGGAAACAATTAATAATGCCATTGATTCGATAGAACTTGGACCAGGAACCTATATTGGTTCTTCCTTAAATACTACTTATAATCAAATACAAAATTTAGACTATGACAGTAAACAAGTTATTATCTTATCTGATGGAGAACCTACAGAAACAGATCCCATTGCTCCTTTAGATGTGGTGAAACAAATGTCTAATTCTGGAATTTTCACTTCTGTAATTAATATTTCTTCTTTAGGTGGAGCCTCTTTGATGAAACAATTATCTATAGCTGGAAATGGGTCTTATTATTATGTTGAAAATTCAGATGATTTAGCGAATATGATGTCGCAAGAAATTCAAGATGAATATATTGATGCGGTTATTGAAGGAACAACTGAAATTATCATCGATAAATTAGATAATGGTGTGATGCAAAGCATCAATTATCTACCGGATATAGAAGGCTATTATTATGCAAGGGTAAAAGGCTCTGCTGAAATGATAGCTTCAACTTTGTATACGAATGAAGCTGGTGGGCAACGAAAATGTCCGATTTATGCCACATGGAATTATGGTAGAGGAAAAGTATCTTCTTTTACGAGTAATATTAATAATCATTGGGCGAATAATTGGAAAACGATTGAAAGTTCAAGAAAGTTTTTTAAGAATTTTATTCCTTCCTTAAGACCAAGAGAAAGAATCGATACTTCCTTAAATATTTCAATTGAAAATAATGGTTATACATCTACCATTCGCATTGGTATCATTAGTCCAAAAGAAAATGCACTGGTCAAAGCATCCGTTATCTCTCCTGATGGAAAGACACAGACACAAAATTTATCTTTATCAAAATCTTTATATATCGGAACATTTATTACTGGACAAGAAGGACAATATCAACTGCAAATTCGCTATGGAAATGACACGGATTACATGGATGTCTATAAGAATTTTACTTTTTCTTATTCTAGTGAATACGATGGTTTTGATAATCGAAAAGAAGTCTTACTTTATAGAATGATAAGTAGTGATGGAGAAGTCTATTCATTGGATCAACCTATAAAGAAAATGGAGCATAAAAAAAGAACTCAAACGAATGATCTTTCTTTTATCTTTATTATCATGGGGGTAATTTGCTTTATCTTGGATGTGGCAATACGAAAATTAAACTTGAAAACAAGGAGGAAGAAAAATGAATCAACAAATTAAAAGATTCCGTAAAAAAATATATTTGGAAGCACTTATCCAATGTGCTTTATATGCTGTATCGTTGGGATTATTTACAATATCTGTTTTATTGATACTTGTAAAAAATTTGATTTTAAAATTAGATTATAGTCTTTGTGTAATCATTGGTCTTTCTACCTTACTCGTTTCTTTTCTTGTTTTCTTTTTGATATTAAGACCAAATGAAAGTAAAATAGCAGCGCGCTTAGATAAAGAATTAAATTTAAATGAAAAAGTAAAGACAATGGTTTATTATAAAGATTCAAATCAACCAATGATGGTCGTTCAAAGGGAAGAAACAAATAGAATCTTATCCAAATTTTCTCCTAGTCAATTACCGTTAAGAATAGCTATGTTAGGATTTATTGTGATGATTTTATCTAGTGGGTCCTTTACATATTCGGTATTAACGCCTAAAAAGCAAGCAAAAGCTCCAATTGTTAATGTGGATCCAAACGATAATATTAATGATAAAATTGATGAAATTATCAATGAAGTTGAGTTTTCAAGAATTGACGAAGTGATTAAAAATAAATTACTCGATATTTTATATGAAGTATTATATGCTGTTCAGTCAGAAGAATTAACAAATAATGAAAAATTGGAAGTAGTTAATCAAGCAATTGATAAGGTTTATGTCATCATGGATGAAGATATTTCTGGAAATCAAATTGGAGAAGCATTGAAAGAATATTTAATGAAAAATGATTTCGAAACAGATTTAGGAACTGCCATTATCCAAGTGAAACAAAAAGATTTAAATAAAGCTTTGGATGATATTAATGATCAACTTCAATTTCTTACTGGAAAAGGTTTAGATAATTTACTTGCTAAATACGCTACAACATTTTCTGACGCGTTAGCTTCTACAGAAGTGAAAGAGACGGATGAATTGTATGCTGTGATTTTAAAATTAAGTAAAACTTTCAGCAATTATTCAAAGAAAACAAATAAAGAAAATATAAAAGATGAAATAAAAACGACAATTGAAACGGCTAAATTAGATATTTGGACGGCATTGAATCATCAAGAAATTGCTATTGAAATGTGTGAAGAAGTTCTTGAAATATTAAATCAAATTAAAGATATTTTAGAAAATCCTGAAAAACAACCTAGTCAACCAAATGAGGACATGAGTGGAGATATGAGCAATGAAACCTCCAATGAAAATAGTGGATCTGATTCAAATCAAGGAAGTGAAGATAGTTCTCAAGATTCTTCAGGAAATGAAGATAATTCCAGCAATGATCAAAAAGATGATGACTATGAAGGAATAAAATATGCTGATACAGAAACTCTTTTTGATCCAGATAGTAATACAAACATTGAATATGGAAAACTTATTGATGAGTATTATAATGAGATTGTTGCTTTATTAAAAGATGGCAATTTAGATCCAAGTGTGGAAGAAATCATTAATCAATATTTCAGTTTGCTTTATCATAATGGTAATACGGATAGTGATTCAAAATAGGAGTATATAAAATATGGATAAAATAAAACAAATAAAAGAATTCAGTGAATCAATTAATAAAATCAAAAACGAAATAAAAAAAGATATTGTTGGACAAGATGACATCGTAGAAAATGTTTTAATTGCTATTATTTCAGGAGGAAACGTTCTTTTAGAAGGTGTTCCTGGCGTAGGGAAAACTCGTTTAGTACGTTCTTTTGCTAAAGCTTTAAGTTTACCTTTTTCAAGAATTCAATTTACACCTGATTTAATGCCTTATGATATTACAGGTACAAATGTAATTGAAAAAGATGAAAATGGCAAAATGAAAATGATATTTTCAAAAGGACCCATTTTCTCAAATTTAATTCTTGCTGATGAAATTAATCGTGCTACTCCTAAAACACAATCTGCAATGTTGGAAGTTATGCAAGAACATAAAGTAACGGTTGCTAATAAATCTTATGTTATGCAAGAGCCATTCTTTGTCTTAGCTACAGAAAATCCTATTGAACAAGATGGAACATATCCATTACCAGAAGCACAAATGGATCGTTTTATGTTTAAAGTGACCATGCGTTTTCCAACGATTGATGAATTAAACGATATTATTTCAATGACTCAAGTGACCATGGATGAAGTCGCAAATTCCGTAATTAATGGAGAAACTTTATTGCAAATGAGAGAATTATCAAAGGAAGTACCGATTATCCCTGATGTTTTAAAGTATGTATCTCATTTTGTTTCTTCTACACATGCAGAGTTAAACGAGGCGAGTGAAACAGCTAAAAAATACATTCGTTATGGAGCTTCTCCTCGTGCTGGACAAGCACTTGTAACAGCTGCAAAAGTTCGTAGTTTAATGCATGGAAATTTTAATGTGTCTTATGAGGATATTAATGCGTTAGTTTATCCTACTTTAAGACATAGAATAAAAATTAATTATGAAGCCATTAATGATAATTTAACAATTGATGATGTCATTGAAATGTTAATTAAAGAAAATAAAAAGTTTTGTAAATAGAGTAAGATTATGAACAATTTTGTTATTAATGAGAAGATTTTATCTCATATCGATCAAATTGAGTTACTCGTCAAAGATAATGTGGCAGGCCGTTTTGGTGGTACACATAAAACAAAATCTTATGGCTCGAGTTGTGAATTTGGTGATTATAGGGAATACATTCCAGGAGATGATATTCGTAAGATTGACTGGGGTATTTTTTCTCGTTTTGAAAAACTTTATTTAAAGTTAAATCTCGATGAAAGACAAATGCATACACGAATTTATATTGATGCTAGTGCTTCTATGGATGGAATAAATCATGAAAAATCAATGTTAGCTTTACAATTGGCATCTATATTTACTTACTTGTCAGTAAAATCGATGGATAAGGTGTCGGTTTATTATATACAAAATGATAAAATTGTTGAAATCATTTCTGGTATTATTGGTAAAGAAGCTTACTTGGAAAATATTTCTAAATTAAGTGAGATAGATTTTAAGGGTGATTGTCAATTGAGTAAAGCGATTATGGGATCTAAAGTTGGATATGGAGATGGAGTATCTTTAATTATTTCAGATTTTCTAACGGATAATAATTATGAAAATGCTATTGATCATTTACGCATTAAAAGAAGAGATGTTATTTGCATGCAGCTTTTATCCAAAGATGAAATGAATCCTCAATTGCTTGGTAAATATGTTTATTTGGATTCAGAAGGAGCTGCTTCTTATAAAAAGAATATTACAAAAGAAACTTTGAAGTCTTATCAAAAAGCATTGGATTATGTAACAAAGAAGTTAGAAGTTTTTTGTCATTCAAGAAATGCTCAGTATCTTTTAGTATCCACAGAAGATCGACTAGAAGAAATCATCTTTTCCAAATTAGCAAGAAAGGAGATTATAAAATAATGACTTTAAAAAATCCTTTTGGTTTGCTAGCTTTGATAGCTATTCCTTTATTAATCATTTTCTATTTCATCTTGCACAAGTTTAAAGAAAAAGAAGTTTCTTCTACGTATATTTGGCTTGTCAGTGAAAGATTTGAAAAGAAAAAAATACCATTAAGTAAGATTAGTCAACCTTGGATACTTTTATTACAAATTTTTATTGCTATTGTTTTTTCTTTTTCTTTAGCACAACCTGTAGTTTATACGCACAATGCTGCAGAAAATATTTATTTTATTATAGATAATTCAGGAAGTATGAATATTCAAGATGGCGATAAAAATCGTTTTGATATTGCAAAAGAAAAGATTTCTTCAATGGTTCAAAAATCTAAAAATGGTAGTTGTTATTCGATTATTATGTTATGTGATAATACACGCTATATTCTAAAAGAAACAGAATCGAAAGATGAAGTATATACGGCATTATCCTCTTTAAAAGTTTCCAATATGTTTTCTACCATCGATGATGCGCTTTTGCTTCTTCAAGAGGCATTTTATTTAGATCCTTCCATACAAGCCTATTATTTTACCGATAAAAGCTATGAAAGTACTGAAAATATAGAGGTTATCAATGTTGCAAAAAGTGTTGATAATTATGCGATTACGAATTGTGATTATACGATAGAGGATGGTCATATTAACATTGAAGGGGATATTTTTTCCTATACGAATGATGCAAATTTGAATGTTCGTTTATGGCTAGATGATGTGGCCATTAAATCTCAAATTGTAAATGTAAAAAAATTAATAAAATGTCGTTTTAATTTTAATATTTTAGAAACAGATTTTGAAAAGTTAACAGTCGAGATTACGAATTCAGATTCTTTAGATTTAGATAATCAATATACCGTTTTTTTACACGAACCAAGAGAACGATTTAAATCGGCTATTGTTTCTGAAAATCCATTTTATATTCAAACGATATTGAGTGCAATGGGGAGTAGTGATATTGATATTTATAGTTCAAATACCTATAATAATGTGACTGGTTATGATTTATATGTATTTGATGGCTATGCGCCTTTAGAATTACCGACTGACGGAGGAATTTGGATGTTTGATGTTGATTCAAACATTGCTTCTTCAGGATTTGTTTATCAAAATCAAGTGGTTTTAGATGAAGCGGGATTATTAAATTATACAAATGATACTAGTTCATTTTATAAGGTTCTTACTGAAAATATAAAAGAAGATAAAATCTACATTTCTAAATATTTAAAATACAGTATTTATAATTCTTTTACACCTATTTTAACTTACGAGGGACAGCCTGTTGTTTTTGCTGGTTTAAATGAGAATTTAACGCGTGAAGTGGTATTTGCCTTTGACTTACATGATTCGAATTTACCTTTATTAATGGATTTTATTGTCCTGATGAAGAATTTTTTGAACTATACTGTACCAGAAGTGATGAATGGCTATGCTTATTCTTGTGGAAATGAAATTTCAATTAATGTATTACCCAATTGTGAATCGATTGAAGTGATATCTCCTTCTGAAAAAATTTCATTTTTAGATTGTAATTCAGAAAGTGTAGTTTCTTATACTTTAAATGAAGTAGGCGAATATGAGATTCATGTCAATGCAAATGGTGAAAATAAAAAAATAAAATTTTATTCTTCGTTTTCTATTTTAGAAAGTAATCCAGTTATAAGTGAAAAGTCATTAGTTTTAATGGGTGAAAAAGTAGAGGGAATACGGACAAGTTCTTATGATTTAACCTATATTTTATTGCTCATTGGAGTTTGCTTATTACTTTTTGATTGGATATTATATTGTTTATCAAAATAAAGATTGTAGTTTGGCTAAGCTACAATCTTTTTTTAAAGAAAAAGATGTTCTAATTAGAACATCTTAAGAAATAATTATTTTAATTTCGTTTTTCGAACGACATAGCCACATGAATTAGCTAATAGATTATATTCAATAATAAATTGTTTAATACTATGGGCTTTAATTTTGATAGTATATTCAAAATGATCTTTAATAGAATATTCAGGACCATTTAAGGATGTATGCATAATAGTAAATTGAGGTGCAAATCGAGTTAATTTGCCATTTTTATCGCGTATAAATACACAAATAGAACCTGTATTTCTCATGTCGATGGTGACTTCTCTATCTTGGTCTCCTTGATTGACGAAAGTATAATAATCCATGTAGTCCATCATCCAGTTTCCGATATTTGAAACATTTCCATGTCCATCTAAATGATCTGCGTCAATACATATTTCTTCACCTTTGTCGTTGATCGTATAGTATTTCGTCATATCTGTACCAACAACATCATGGGCATTTTGAGGATTCATATGAGATGCAAAATAATTCAATGTTTGTTGATGAGCAACACTATTTAGTTTTAGATAAGGTATTTTTTCTTTTGGTAATTCATCTACATAATAGTTGGTAAATGTTACAGGTAAATCTTGTGGCTTTGTTAAATCGTTAAAAGTATAAAGTAAATGCGTATCTACAACTCCATGACAGTTATCATAGCCAACATATTGTGAACCATAATCATGTCCATCACGTTGTACGACATAACCTTGGTGAGAAGTATTATTTTTAATTTGATTAGGATTCGTATACACAAAAAAACTACCTTCTGCTTCACCAATTACATCAAATAATACAACACCATTCGAACAACCTCCATTTACAACTTTATCTGCAGTTTTCCATACGTTGATATGTTTATAGGCATCTTTGGTAGTTCCACCCATTACATAAATATATTTTCCACTTGGTATGCGGTAAGTTATCGGTTGATTTTTAGGGGCTTTATATTGATTTGAGAAATTAAAGAAGTCTTTAAAAGATTCTTTTTGTTTATCTGTCCATTTAGAACCATCAAATCGAAAGTTTACGTTATAAAAATCGATCCATTCTTTTTCTCCAAGCCAACAGCCTGGTCCATCTAAATGAAGACCCATATTTAAAACAGTAATATATAAATCTTCTTTTCCAGTATTTTTTACTTGATAGCCATAGTAAAAAGGTTCATCAAGATTATTATGTTCAAAAGTGAAAAATACTTTTTTATTCGAAACATTTACACGGGACAATGCTTTGCCAATATCGTGTTGAGTTAATTTTTCAGGATTGTTACAATTAATATATAATCCTAAACCATCATCTCTTTTAACACTTTTAATTACCGCAGGTGTTAAAGGGTCTTTACTTGCATCTCCATGCGTTCTTAATTTTCTCGTATTTAGTTGTTGATAAGGCTCATAGGGCATGACAGCTTTATGATGAAGGGCCATTATTTTAACATCACAAGTGTTTCCATTTCCTTTGTTGAGGACGACTTTAACAATTTGATCTTGATTTAAAAAGATTTCAAAAGTATCACTTGCTTCCTTGATTAATTGATGGTTATCATCATAAATTGCGACAGATGCTAATTTTTTAAAAGTTACACGATAAGTATCGGTATAGGGTACTTTCATCGTATAGTTTAAAACCGTATTTTTTTCTGTAAAAAAGTCTTTTATTGATGAAAATCTTAATTCCATTTTATTGATCATTTTATAATTCTCCTTTGAAAAAATTATAATAAAATATTGTTTTTTTGAAAATGCAAAATAAATATATAATAAGAAATGACACTAAATCATTCATGATTGACACAAAGGAAAATACTTCTATTAGAAAAAATATAAAAAATAGTTTATAATATAAAACAAGTGGTGATAAGTATGAAAAAAAATAAATTAGTAAAGAAAAAACATCAATTATTTGTAGAGTTAGTGCGAATACCTTGTAATCTTATTTTTCGTTGGTTTTATGGTTATAAACGTCCAAAAATGGAATGCTTGTCTAAAAATGAAAATGTATTTATACTATCTAATCATCAAACCGATTATGATCCAATTTTAATCAGTATGGCTTTCAATAAACCGATTTATTATGTTTGTTCGGATAGTGTTTTCTCAAGTTTTTTTGGTAGACTTATTGTTGGGAAATGTTTTGGAGCAATACCCAAGAAAAAGGCTGCCGTTGATCCAAAATGTATAAAAAGTATTTTAACAATTATAAAAGAAAAAGGGTCTATTGGTCTTTTTCCTGAAGGAAATAGAAGTTATGCGGAATTTCAATTTTTTATCGATAATAGTGTTGCAAAATTAATTAAAGCGTCAAAGATACCTTTGATTTTATATAATTTACATGGTGGTAATGGTATCATGCCTCGTTTTGCAAAACATAAAAGAAAAGGACCATATTATGGAGAAATCAAAAAGAAAATTCTTCCTGAAGAATATGAAAAAATGAGTGATGATGAACTTTTTAGTATCATTAAAGAAAATTTAAAAGTTTACGATAGTGAAAGTAATCAAAACTATTATAGTAAAAAACGGGCAGAATATTTAGAAAGAATGCTTTTTGTTTGTCCTTGTTGTCAAAGTGTTCAAACTTTATATTCAAAAAATGAATTTTTATATTGTCGAAAATGTAATTTAAAAGTAGAATATACACCAAATTTACATTTAAAATCTGAAAATGAAAAATTTACTTTTGCTATTTTAAATGATTGGTATGAATTTCAAAAGAAATGGTGTAGAGAATTAAATTATAACGATATCGAAACTATATTTATAGATGAAAAGGTAAAAATTTATGAAACGACACTTCGAAAAAGAAGAAAATTGATTCATAAAGGAAACATAAAATTAACGAATAAGGAACTTATTTTTGAAGGAAACCAAAAACAAAATATATTTATAAGAAATATTACAATTGCTTCCGTAATTGGAGGTCGAAAATTTAATTTTTCAACTTTGGATAAAGACTATTTAGTAGTTGGTCATCAACGGTTTAATCCATTAAAATATGTTTTGATATTTAATCAATTAGACACACATATGAAAGAAAAAGGAAATGACAAATATTATACTATTATATAGTATAAAATTTCCTTTTTTTCTTGATAGAAAAATGACGTTAGAGTATAATAATGGATGTCTTAGAATGGAAGTGAGAATTTGTGTTTATTTTGTTATTTTTATTTTGGCTATTAATAAATGGTAAAGTAACTTTAGAACTTGTAATCATTGGTATAATTCTATCGGCTCTTGTCTATTTATTTGCCTGTTGCTTTTTAAGGTTTTCATTGAAAAAAGATATTTTGTTTTGTAAAAATATCCCTTTATTCATTGCTTTTTTGTTTATGCTGATTGTTGAAGTTGTAAAATCAAATTTGAATATTATAACTTTAATTTGGGCAAACAAAACACCAGAACCAGAAATTGTTCATTTTACGATTGATTTAAAATCTCCTTTTTTGCGTGTTTTATTTGCTAACTCTATTACTTTAACTCCCGGAACGATTACAATCTCTTTAGAAGAAAACCATTATACAGTTCATGCATTAAGAGCAGAGTACATTGATGGAATTGAAGATAGTATATTACTGAAGATATTAAAGAAAATGGAGGCAAATACAAAATGATAGATACTTTATATGATTATTTATTGATTGGTCTTTGTATTATACTGGGAATACTTATTATTTTTGCAATTATTAAATCCATTATTGGTCCAAAAATTGCAGATAGAATTGTTTCCATCAATATGCTTTCGACCTTGGTTGTTATGATTTTATGTACGTTAACTGTTTATTTTAAAACGGAAGGTTATCTTGCAGATATATCGATGATTTATGTATTAATAAGTTTTGTTTCGATTATTGTTTTTGCAAATATTTTTATCAATGTCAATATGAGAAAAAAATTTGCAAAAGAAATGGAAAATGAAAAGGAGGAAAATGAAAATAATGGGTGAATATATACGTTTTGGTTTTTCTGCTTTCTTTATTTTAATTGGTTTATTTATTACGATTACAGGAATTATTGGCTTTTATAAGTTAAAATTTATTTTAAACCGAATGCATGCTGCTGCATTAATAGACACATTAGGTTTGTTTTTTATTGTATTGGGATTAATTATTGCCAAAGGATTTGTTACAGAAGATGGTCAATTGGATGTAACTTCTATCAAACTAGCTTGTGTTGTTTTCTTTTTATGGATAACTTCACCTGTTTCTTCACACATTGTAAGCAAACTAATTTATTTAACGGATTCGAATACGGATAAGGAAACGGTTGAAATCGATGTGGATGACAAAGGAGGTGTCCATCATAATGGATAGTAAAGATATCATCATTATGATTTTACTTGCTTTAATTGTTGTCTGTGCCATTGCAACTATTTTTACTAAAAAACTTTTAACAGCTGTTGTTATTTATATGTCTTTTTCTTTGATTATGTCTATTATTTGGGTATTATTACAAGCTCCCGATTTGGCAATCACTGAAGCGGCTGTCGGTGCGGGGATAACATCCATTCTTTATTTTGTTACATTAGATAAAATCAAACGAATAGAGGAGGCATTTAAAACCAATGAAAAATTTTAAAAGATGGCTTAATGGAGATAAAGATATTTTTAATCAAGAAGTTCAGCCTTATGAACTTCAAGAAGAAAAACATGAATTGAATAGTGAAGAACTCATTCATTCAATCAGTGGAAAAGAAAAACAAAAAATAGTTCATACTACCGTATCACTCATTACATGGCCACATATTATATTATCCATTTTGACTTTTGTCATTTACGTAGGTGTTTTGATTATTTCGACAACTTATCTTGAACGATTTGGTACAGTGAATGTAACATGGAATTATGTAGCTCGATATTATATAGACCATGCTTTAGAAGATACAAAATCCATTAATTCGGTTACAGGAATGATTTTAGACTATCGTGCTTTTGATACTTTGGGGGAATCTTTTGTTTTATTTAGTGCTGTCACTTGTGTTTTTGTTTTATTACAAGGAATTGGGCAAGACGATGCCAAAAATATCCATAAAGGTTTTGTAGTCAACAAAGATTCAATCGTACGTTATGCCGCTTCATTATTAATTCCTATTATCTTTATTTTTGGAATTTATGTTGTTTTAAACGGACACTTATCTCCTGGTGGTGGATTTAGTGGCGGAGCTATATTGGGCGCAGGATTAATTTTGTTTTCTTTAGCTTTTGGTGATGAAGTCGCAAGTAGATTTTTTAAATTAAAAACTTTTAAAATGATTTCTGCCATCGCTTTAAGTGGTTATGCGATTACAAAATGTTATTCCTTTTTAATGGGAGGAATGGAATATTATGATCCTATTTCTCATTGGTTTCATTCTTTTTCAAATGGATCTATCCTGAGTGGGGGTTATATTTTGATTTTAAATATTTGTGTAGGAGCAGTAGTTGCATGTACAATGTATGGCTTTTACTCCTTATTTAAGAAAGGAGAAATTTAAAAATGTTTGGAGATAATTTTATAGAAAACTATATTTATATTATTGCCTTTGTTTTATTTGGTATTGGATTTTCAATGTTAGTTTTTCATAAAAATCTAATTAAAAAAATTATTGGCATGGATATTATGGATTCAGGAGTTTATTTATATCTTACAGCAATGGGTTATTATCGTGGGACGAGAGCTCCAATCGGTGATGATTTAATTTCTTCGACTTTACCAAATTATTCTAATCCTATTCCACCTGGTCTTGTTTTAACTGGCATTGTGGTTTCTGTTTCTGTATCTGCCATCATGTTAGCGTTAGCGATTCGACTTTATAAAAAGTATCATACATTGGATTTAGATAAAATCTTTATGCATGAAAAGAAAATGCATGATTTAGAAAAATAAGGTGGTGGAAACAATGAATGACATTATTTTGACTTTTCCTTTATTTTCGATTATTAGTTGCTTTTTAGGGGCAGTATTATGTTCTTTTACAAAGAAAAAATTTGCTTTTGTGACTTCTTTAGTGGTCTGTTGTATTGTCTTTGTTTTATCATTATTTGTATTTATTTATACTTATACAGAAAATCAATCATTTATTTATACGATGGGACATTTTGGTCCAAATGAAGATGGCATTCGAATTTGTAATGAAATTCGTTTTGGACCTTTAGAAGGATTTTTATCTACATTTTTTTCTTTCGTTTTATTCTTATGTATTATTGGTGGTAAGATATTTCAAAATCGTGATATACAACCACAAAAACAAAATCTTTATTATGTAATGATGTGTTTGATATTGGTAAGTAACATTTCATTAATCTATACAAACGACATTTTTACAGGTTATGTTTTCATTGAAATATCCACGCTTATTAGTTGTGGTTGTTTAATGGTTAAAGAAAAAGGTCCAACTATTTTAAGTACAATTCGTTATATGATTTTCAATTTAGTTGGCTCTGGATTATTTTTAATTGGTATTGTTACTTTATATAATCTAACAGGATATCTATCTATTGAAAATATAGCAATGGCATTAAAACAAATGGAAACTTTATCTTTTCCTTGTTTAGTTAGTTTTACTTTAATTGTGATTGGTTTATCTATAAAAGCTGGATTGTTTCCTTTCCATTTTTGGATGCCTGATGCCTATGGATGTGCAACACCAACGAGTAGTTCAATTCTTTCAGGAATTGTCACAAAAGGATATATTTTGCTTTTGATTAAAGTGATATTTAGAATGTTTACTTATGAAGTGATTATTCAAACGAATTTACTGGATATCTTATTTGTTTTAGGTGTACTTGGCATGATTATTGGTTCTATAAATGCTATTCACCAGACTTCTGTTGATCGTATGATTGCTTTTTCAAGTGCGGCGCAGATAGGCTATATTTTTATGGGAATTGGTCTTGGGGAAAAGTATGCTTTATTAGCTTCTTTATTTCATATATTGACTCATGCGGTAACAAAACCATTATTATTTATTTCTAGCGAGCATCTTAGTGTAGTAGCAAATGATTCTAAAAAATTTAGAAATTTAAGAGGAAGTGGACGGGTTGATATTATTAGTGGTATTGGTTTTAGTGTAGGCGCTTTATCCATGGTCGGAATTCCTTTATTTGCTGGCTTTATTTCTAAATGGATATTTGTTAATGCCGCTTTATTCGATTCTACTGCTCATTGGATGCAGGTCATCGCTTTACTTGCTTTATTGATTTCCACGGTATTGAATGCTGTTTATTTTGTAAGAACCATGATTACGATTTATTTACCTGTACCTAAAGAATCGATAACCAAAATGCATTTGAGTAAATATAATGGAATGTATCTAGTTGGTATATTTGGTTTAATTGCATTGAATTTGTTTTTAGGAATATCTTCTGACTGGATAAGTGATATTTTGTTAAAAGGCATTCAATTGTTTATTTAGGAGGTGAATACAAATGAAATTTTTAATCTTTCTTCCTCTACTTTTACCTATTTTTGGGGCCTTTTTGATTTATACTTTCAAATATAGAAAATTTTGGAAAAATTGTTTTATTTTTGCTATTTTGTTTTTGACATTAGCATTGACGATTATTAATTGTTTTATAAATGTTGATATTATAGATTTAATTTTTATTACTCGTAATTTATCGCTTTCTTTTCACATCGATAAATTAAGTATGTTTTTTTCTATTGCGATAAGCTTTGTTTGGCTTTTCGTAGGTATATATACTTTTGAATACATCAAACACGAAAAAAACGAGAATCGATTTTATACTTTTTATTTACTAACTTTATCGATGTTACTTGCCTTGTGTTACTCAGCAAATTTAATTACAATGTATTTATGTTTTGAAATGGTGACTTTACTTTCCATGCCTTTGGTCTTACATTCGCTTTCGAATGAATCTGTGTTTGCTGCTAAAAAATATTTATTTTATTCTCTTGGTGGTGCATTTTTAGCATTACTTGGTATCTTCTTTTTAGTTCATTATAGTGGCAATGCTCCTTTTGGTGAATTTGGTGGGATGGAATGTTTTAAAGAAGGCGTATTTACTGGAAATCAAACTTTATTTCATGTAGTTATTTTTCTTTTGATTATCGGTTTTGCTACTAAATCGGGTATGTATCCTATGCATGGTTGGCTTCCAGTTGCTCATCCTGTTGCACCATCTAGTGCTTCTGCTGTATTATCAGGCGTAATAACAAAGGCTGGAATTATTGCGATTATACGAGTTATTTATTATGTAGTTGGTCCTGATTTTTTAATTAATACTTGGGTACAATATGCCTTTTTGGCCTTGGCTTGCTTTAGTGTATTTATGGGTTCTTTATTAGCTACATTAGAAAAAAATTTCAAAAAAAGATTAGCCTATTCTTCCATTTCTCAATTATCTTATATCTTAATAGGTTTAGCTTTAATGAACAATGTATCTTTTTTAGGAGCTTTGCTACATGTTGCTGCACATATGCTGATTAAAGTTTGTTTGTTCTTATTTGCTGGTGAACTGATTTATAAATTTGATAAATATCGTGTAGATGAATTAAAAGATATTGGAACGATTATGCCTATTTCTACAGGATGTTATACCATAGCTGCTTTAGGATTAATTGGTATTCCATTTACTGGAGGTTTTATTTCAAAATGGTACTTAGCAAATGGTGCTTTATCTTCAAATCTTCCTGTATTTAACTATCTTGTACCGATTGTTTTGCTCTTATCTGCTATTTTGACTGCAGCGTATTTACTTCCTATTTCTTTCCATGGTTATTTTACAGGAAATAAAAAATGTGAAAGAAATGAGGCCAAAAAAACAATGTATGTGCCTTTAATGATTTTGACCATTTGTATTGTAGTTTTAGGTGTCTTTTATGAACCGCTCATCGATTTTATTTGGATGATTATGGGAAATTAGGTGATTGTTATGAATGAATATTTGTTAATACTTCCAATTTTATTTCCAATTATCTTTGCAATCATTAATCGAAGTTTAAAGATAAGTGAAAAGCAAAAGGAAATCGTTAATTTATTAATTATAATTTTGACGGCTGTCTTTACGATATTACTGGTAATTCTACCTCCTGAAGAAAGTTGCTATATTTTCCGATTCAATGAACGTTTAAGAATCTTTTTAAAACTTGATGGAATTGGTCGAATTTTTACTTTTATGGTTTGTATATTGTGGCCATTTGCTTATTTATATACAATGGCCTATATGCAAAATGAAGATAAAAAGAAAAATTATGCGATGTTTTATGTAATTACCTTTGGCATTGTATTAGGAATATCTTTGGCAGGTAATTTAATTACCATGTATGTATTCTATGAATTACTTACTTTAGTAACTATTCCTTTGATTATTCATCCAATGACTAAAGAAGCTAAAAGAGCTGGAAGATATTATTTATATATATCTTTATTTGGTTCAACATTAGCTTTAATTGGGATTATCATGCTTATTTGTATTTTTAATACAGGAGATTTTATCAATGTATTTGAACTATCACAACTTTCGATCTACATGCAACATCAAAATAGTGCTTATGTGGCATACATGCTTCTTTTTATAGGCTTTGGAGTAAAAGCTGCCATTTTTCCTTTACATGGTTGGCTTCCTCGAGCAGGGGCCGCTCCAACTCCAACGACAGCATTGCTTCATGCTGTAGCCGTTGTAAAAGCGGGTGCTTTTGCAATCATTCGTACAATTTATTCCGTAATGGGATGTGAAATCTTAAGTGGCAGTGTTGTTCAAATGATTACGACAATGATGGCTTCTATAACTATTCTTTTTGGCTCTTCTATGGCTTTAAAGCAAATTCATTTGAAAAGAAGGTTTGCCTATTCAACGATTGCAAATATTTCTTACATCTTACTTGCTGCCACAATGATGAATGCTTATGGTCTTTATGCAGCCATGTTACATATGATTTTTCATTCTTTTGCAAAAATAACATTATTCTTTATTGCTGGTGAATTGATGAAAAAAGCAGATGTTATTTATGTTGACCAAATGAATGGATTAGCATCGAAAATGCCTGTCACTTTTGTTTGCTATATTTTAGCAGGTTTTTCTTTAATTGGTATTCCATTATTTGCAGGTTTTATTTCAAAAATCGAAATTGCTAATTCTGCTATACTTGTCAATCAATGGTATTCGATTGTTGGAATTGTTTGCTTACTTATTTCTGCTTTATTAACGGCTATATATGTTATGGATATTATCCTTCGAGCTTATTTTAAAAGACCTAATTTTTATAATATTGAAAATTATGAAAAAGCCAAAGATGGAAATTATAAATTTCTTTTGCCAATTTGTACATTTGCCTTATGCTCTTTCTTATTGGGGATGATTGGTTCACCTTTATTACAAGTGATTGAAAAATTATTGGGAGGAGGATTGTAAGGATGAAAAATTATATTTTGGTTATTTTAGTTTTTTTCCCAATGATTATGGGAGCCATCAATTATTTTGTAAACAAACGAAATCGGAAAAGGGATATTACGGCTATTATTGTATCCATCCTTGAATTGATATTTATGTTTTATGTTGCTTTTGCTTATCCGATTGAAAATGAAGTACTTGGTTTTAGTTTTAAAGCCGATGGATTTAGAGCTATCTATGCGATAATATGTGGATTTATGTGGACCTGTACTTTAATTTTTTCAAGACAATATATGCTCTTTTACGATAAAAAAGATCGTTATTATTTATTTAATCTTTTGACTTTAGGAGCAACCGTTGGTGTTTTTTATTCGAATAATTTATGGACAACATTTCTATTTTTTGAACTTATGTCTTTAACTTCTTTTGTTTTAGTTGTGCATGAAGAAACAAAAGAAGCGATAAAAGCAGCCGCTACTTATTTAATTATTGCTATTATTTCTGGAATGATTTTATTGATGGGAATGTTTTTAATTCAAGGAGAATTGGATACTTTGGATTTTGAAAGTATTTACCAGATGTGCAAAGAAGGAATTTCGAGAAAAACATATACTGGTGGTGTATTGCTTTTGATTGGTTTTGGAGCCAAAGCAGGTATGTTTCCTTTGCATATTTGGTTACCAAAGGCTCACCCTGTTGCACCTGCACCTGCAAGTGCGTTGTTATCAGGTATCTTAACGAAAACAGGAGTTTTTGGAATTATTATTTGTGTGACTTGTATTTTCCAAACAGTAAAATCTTTTGCTGTTTTGCTATTAATTTTAGCTATGATTACGATGCTATTAGGGGCTGTCTTAGCTGTTTTTTCAATCGATTTAAAACGTACATTGGCCTGTTCTTCAATGTCTCAAATAGGATTTATTTTAACAGGTCTTGCCATGATGATTTTTTTGCAAAGTGAAAACATATTAGCTTTTGAAGGCAGTTTTTTGCATATGGTTAATCACTCTTTGATTAAATTATCATTGTTTATGATTGCTGGTGTGGTTTATATGAATGTTCATCGTTTGGATTTAAATGAAATTCGAGGTTTTGGTCGTAAGAAACGTTTGTTAATGGTCTGTTTTGCTTTTGCAGCCTTATCTTTAATGGGAATCCCTTTATTTGGTGGTTATATCTCTAAAACTTTAATTCATGAATCCATTGTTGAATATTGTCATTTGCTTTCTTCATCTTCTTTATTTTTAATGAAATTGGTTGAATATGCCTTTTTATTTGCAGGTGGTTTGACCATTGCTTATATGTTAAAACTTTTTGTTTGTATTTTTATAGAAAAAAATAATGATGAGGAAATGCAAAGAATGTTTGATAGAGAACGTAGATTTATGAGTCTTCCAACGACAATAGTGGTTGTTCTTTCATCATTCATTTTACCTTTATTAGGTTGCATTCCTCAATATACTTCCCATTATTTAATGAAATTATCTTCCTCTTTCTTTAAAATAGAAGAAGAATTAACTTTTATTCCGTATTTTTCTTTAAAAAATATGTCAGGAGCATTTATATCTATAGGTATTGGCTTATTAGTTTATTTCTTATTTGTTCGTTTCGTCTTGATAAAAAAGGATGCAAAAGGTCGTCAATTTTATGTGAACCGATGGCCAAGTTGGTTGGATATGGAAAATTTAATTTATCGACCAATGGTTTTCCGTATTAAAGATAAAAATAGTTTGAATTTTATAAGTTATGGAATAATATTTTTAGTTCGTTCTTTATCTGAACTGATGGATGGTTGTATTTATTTTGTAAAAAGATTTATTTTAAGACAATATAAATATCAATTTGATAGTTCACCATTCACTTATAAATTAGGAAGAATCTTAGACCATTATAAAAAGACAGAAAAACCTTATTATTCTTATCGTCTATTAGAAGGTCATTTGATTATAAAAGATGTTCAAGATACTCTTAATTCTACTTTTGCTTTTGATTTTTTAATGGCATGTATTGGATTAGTTATTGCTTTATTATGTGTTTTGCTTTAAACTTTGATAAGAAGTAGGTGGGCGATATGTTAAGTGGAAATTGTTTTGAACTTCAATATACAAAAAAGTTTCCTTTTATAAAAATTAGTAAGAAGAATTTATTTGCCATCTTTTTTATCGCTGTAATGGTTGGCGTTTTGGCTTTCTTTATGGAAACAATTTTGGATTATATTGCAATGGGCTATCTTTACGATAGAGGTTTTTTAATTGGTCCATTTATTCCTGTTTATTTCTTTTGTGTTTTATTTGGTTTGCTTTACATTAAAACGCCGAAAGCTTCCTTAAAAAATTTCTTTTTATATACTTTCATTATTGGGGGAGGAATATCTCTCGTTGAATTTATTGTTGGCAATGTTTGTGAACTTCTTTTCAAAGAAGTATTATGGACATACGATGGTTTTATGCCTTTATCATATAAATATGTTAGTTTAACAGTGGGCTTAATATGGGGTGTTTTAGGTACTTTTTTAGTCATGTTTATTATTCCTATTATAAAATATCAAGTGGATAACATTCCTGAAAAATTTTACGCTCCCTTTGTCATTACTTTTTTTGTATTATTTTTAAGTGATGTCATAGCTACTTTATTTATCACTAAAAATAATGGATGGCAATATAAAGAATTATATCAAATTAAAGCTTCAACAGAATTAACTGTTTTCATGATTGGAATATTACTTTATATTTTACTTGTTATTTATTTTGCTCGATTTTTATATCGCTCTTTTGAGCATTATCATAAAGCAATTTTAACAATTTATATCATTAGCATTCTCATTCCCATTTTTTCTTTAATCGATTATTTTAACCGGTTTAATTCTCCTTTTTTATCTTTTTTATCAAGTCTTGGTTTTGTTATTTTAGCTTTATATTTGTATTTGGTTTTATCTATGATGGTGATTTTCCCTATAAAATGGCTGATTTATAAAGTGAGTAAAAAAGAAATTTTTAAGTCTATAAGAAGTCGATCTTATGGTCTTGTTCTATCTTTGATTTCTACTTTAATCATTACCCTGATTGGAGTAGTAAGTGTAAAAGTTCCTAAAACAACTCATTTGACAGTTGGTACTGGAGAAAAAACTTTAAATATTGTTGCTTTATCCGATATTCATTATGCTTCAACAGGAAGTATTCTTCATTTAGAAAAAATGGTTCAAGAAATTAATGCTTTAAATCCTGACATTGTTTTTTTAGTGGGAGATATCATCGATAATGAAATAGAAAAATTGGATAAAGATTATTTTATAGATAATATCAATAAAATTGAATCGAAACTAGGGGTTTTTGCTGTGCCTGGAAATCATGAATATGAATATAATGGTTATTATGAGGTAATTAATTTTTTTAAAGAAACAAATATTGACCTTTTAGTAGATGATTATGTTATAATTAATAACGAAATAGTCGTTCTAGGACGTTTGGACTATATTTATGATGATCGCGCAAGAATTAATGAAATATTAGATTTGGATTTATCGTTGCCGTTAATTGTTTTGGATCATCAACCCTATGAATATGAAGAAGCTAAAGATGCTGGAGCTATTTTACAATTATCCGGTCATACACATAATGGCCAATTATTTCCTGCAAATTGGATTGTTCAACTTTATTCTTCTTTCGTTTATCATTGTGATAAAGTGAATGGTCTTTATCAGGAAAATGATTTTTCTCTTTATGTCACGAAAGGATATGGTACTTGGGGATTTCCACTTAGAACGACAGGAAGAAGTGAGATTTTACAAATTGACTTTAAATACTAAAAAACTACTAAATAGAGCGTCCCAATTTTTAGTAGTTTTCTAATAGATGGAATCAAGTGTGTTTAACTTGATTCTTTTTTATATTGTGGAACGATAAATGTATGTGTCCAAAAACAATAAAATAATAAATTAATATAAAATCCTATTATTGGAAAACTCTTTCGAATAATTTTTTGATTATATTTTCTAAAAGTCTAACAGGTATATTATAATGAACAAATAATTAAGAATTTTTTATTGAATTGTTTTGAAAAAAATAAATTATATGATACAATAAAATAAAAGCAGAGTATTAAAATAAATGAACATTCATTAGAATATTAATAATTTTAGATAAAATTAAATGTTAAAATGAAGTAGGTATAAAGAAGGATGATATAAAATGAAAACCATATTAAGAACAGGAAGATTCCTATGGATTTTATAATTAAACAAAATATATGAAGATATATTTGAAGAAAATTCTCGTTTTTTTAAATATTATTTTATGTTTTCGAATTAGATAATAAAAATTACGATATTGCTCAACCTGAATAAAAAAACATTAGACATTTTGAGTTATTAATTAAAAATAATAGAAAGAATGATTACTAAAATTAGAGTCATTTTCTGTTGAACATTTGTAATGGGTTAAAGATTTAAAAATATGAAACATTATTATAGGGACAATAAAAATAATAATTGTATACAATATATAATAGAGTTGGATTATAGAAAAGATTATTAATAAGTATAATAACGAGCGGTGCCATTTTATAAAAGTGAGAAGAAGTATAGAAATAATTATAAAAGATAAAAAAATTATATTTATACTTTGAAGAAAAATCAAAAATATCATATAAACTTTATTAATTTGAAAATAAGAACTATACTGCTTGTTATAGAGTTA
This sequence comes from uncultured Bacillota bacterium, assembly GCA_902491575.1. Lineage (GTDB taxonomy): Bacteria > Bacillota_I > Bacilli_A > RFN20 > CAG-631 > CAKPXW01. The sequence goes on along the minus strand of CABUID010000003.1, from coordinate 57,953 downwards.
ATTATACTCATTAAATACAAATTTATTATACAAAATAAAATATTTTTTGGTTTTTTAAATTTTGATTGGAATGACAAATAGTATATACATTATCAAGTATATTCATTTAGAAATTATATAATGAATATATTTTTGATGGATTCTAAATAATATTTCATAATAAAGAATTTAGTTTTTTAGGGGGCAAGTATGAAGAAAAATGGTTTTTTTGGTGTAATAAAATTTTTAATGAAGTTTATTTTTAAAACAGACAAACGCTGGTTTATTGTCACTTTTTTAATTAAATTTTTAAAAATATTTAAATCCGTCTTCTTGGCTATTTATCCTTCAATAATAATAGATGCAATTTTTTCATCTAATGAAATAATTCATTTTTTTCCTAAAATTGTATTTTTTTGTTTAATATTGCTTTTTGTTGATTGGATATCACAATTATTACAATTTGTTAATTCTTTAATTAAAAATGAACTTTTTCATAAATTTGATAATTATATGAACAAACTAGTACTTGAAATGGATTATGCATATACACAAGATCCAAAAACTTTAGATTTGCAACAAAAAGCTTATCAAAGTGCTTATTCTAATGGAAAGGGTTTTTGTGCGACATTAGAAGATTTTTTTGATATAATTACAGACATTATCATTATTTTATCTATTTCATATATTGTAATTTCTTTACATTATTTAATGATATTAATTATTGCCTTAGTATTAATTATAAATACTTTAACTAATTATTATACCAATAAAAAAATTTATGAAATAGATTCTAAAAAGAAACCATATGAAAGAGAATATAATTATATTGCTTCCATAATAACAGATTTTTCATATGCAAAAGAAACTAGAATTAATAATCTTGAAAATTATTTAATTAAAAAATACGATACTACTTTTGATAAAGTTACGTTGTTTTATAAAAAAAATAGAAGCCTCTTATTAAAAAATCAAAACATTGGAAGTTTTACTTATTATATCCAATACTTTGTGGCTTATTTACTTTTAGGTTTTGAAGTCATTAAAGGTAAAATAACTTATGGTTTATTTACTATGTATTTTAATGCAATCTTTACTTTATCAAATTCTTTAAATTCCATTATTAATAGTTTATTAAGTATTTCAAGTATGAAATTATATATTAATGATTTAATTGAGTTTACGAATTTGCCAAGGAAAAATAATATAAAAAATGAAAATATAAATTATGATTATAAAAATGAATTTTCATTTGAATTTAAAAAAGTATGTTTTACTTATCCCGGAAGTGATAAGCCGATTTTTACTGATTTAGACTTAAAAATTCAAAGTGGAGAAAAAATAGCTTTTGTTGGTTTTAATGGTAGTGGTAAAACAACTTTTATTAAATTACTTCTTCGCTTGTATGAACCAAATAGTGGAGAGATTCTTTTAAATGGAGTTAATATTAAAGATATAACGTATACTGAATATCTTAAATTATTTGCAGTTGTTTTCCAAGATTTTAAGTTATTTGCATATTCTATTAAAGAAAATATTGTATTTGATAAGAATAAGGAAATTCAAGAAGCAATTTTAAAAAGTGGATTAGAAGATAAAATTAATAGTCTTTCAAATAAAGAAGACACTTTCGTATATCGGGTATTTGATGAAAATGGTTTTGAACCATCTGGAGGAGAGGCACAAAGAATTGCAATTGCAAGAGCATTTGCAAAAGAGTCAAAAATTTGTATTCTTGATGAACCAACTAGTTCTTTAGATCCAATTGCTGAATTAGATATTTTTGAAAAGATGCAACAATTAACAAAAGATAAAACCAGTATTTTTATATCTCATAGATTAGGTTGTGCAAAAAAATGTAGCCGTATTTTAGTTTTTGAAAATGGTAAAATTGTTGAAGATGGAAATCATAATGAACTTATGAAAATAAATGGATTATATAAAAAATTATTTGATGCACAATCTCAAAATTATAAATAAAGATATATTGAAATAATAGATATCAAATTAATAAAAAAATAGAAAGGAAATTTTATGAAAATAAAAAAATTAATTGTGACCTTTTTGATGTGCACTTTACTAGCAAGTTGTGAAAACCATTCTTCAGAAAGTGTTGAAGAAACACTTTATGTTGGTCAATATATTGTCGACTATGAAGTAGGAATAGATTATGTAAGTGTAGATTTTGATGAGTTTAATCGAATTCGAACACCGTTTTTAAAAAATACACATCCAGATTTACTTCATTTTTCTACAAAACAAAAAGAAGAATGGTCGAGTTTAGAAGACTTTAATATTGATTCTTATAGTTTGCTACCTGGAGACACCTTAAATTTTAAAAAGACAGATAATGAATATATATTTTTTCAAGAAATAGGCGATAATATGGTTTTAAATACTGTCATGGGATATGTGCAAGAAATTGAGTGCAAAAAAGGAAATGTTGTCGAGTTAACGCTTTATAAAGATGAGAATAGTCATTACACATTAAAAGAAAACGAAAAAGATACGACCATCTATCAAATGAAAAAGACGATAGAAGATGATGGCTTTTGTAATTTTGATGTAGCTCTATTATCCATTGATTATGCACAATATCACTATTTTAAAGATTTGCCAAATGGTACAAAAATTTGGGGTACCTATGCACCAGATAAAGACGTACAGGAACAAAATGGAATAAAGACATGTAATTTACGAGCGGCTTATTTATTTAATCCAAATAAACTAGATTATTATCTAAAACCATTAGGTCAAATAATATATGAATAAAAAATCGAAAAGAAACTACTATGAAAAATAATTATTTTAATCATATTTGTTTTTATAAGAAATGATAAGTTTCTAAAATCGTCGCATCTAAAAAATTGTAAAGATATCATCTCATTTATATTGTGACTTTAAATGATAAAATTGTACAGTGAATATGGTGTTCTTTATATTTGCAGTTGTTTAGAAGGAGGAAATTTTATGAAAATAAAAAAATTAATTGTGACCTTTTTGATGTGCACTTTACTAGCAAGTTGTGAAAACCATTCTTCAGAAAGTGTTGAAGAAACACTTTATGTTGGTCAATATATTGTCGACTATGAAGTAGGAATAGATTATGTAAGTGTAGATTTTGATGAGTTTAATCGAATTCGAACACCGTTTTTAAAAAATACACATCCAGATTTACTTCATTTTTCTACAAAACAAAAAGAAGAATGGTCGAGTTTAGAAGACTTTAATATTGATTCTTATAGTTTGCTACCTGGAGACACCTTAAATTTTAAAAAGACAGATAATGAATATATATTTTTTCAAGAAATAGGCGATAATATGGTTTTAAATACTGTCATGGGATATGTGCAAGAAATTGAGTGCAAAAAAGGAAATGTTGTCGAGTTAACGCTTTATAAAGATGAGAATAGTCATTACACATTAAAAGAAAACGAAAAAGATACGACCATCTATCAAATGAAAAAGACGATAGAAGATGATGGCTTTTGTAATTTTGATGTAGCTCTATTATCCATTGATTATGCACAATATCACTATTTTAAAGATTTGCCAAATGGTACAAAAATTTGGGGTACCTATGCACCAGATAAAGACGTACAGGAACAAAATGGAATAAAGACATGTAATTTACGAGCGGCTTATTTATTTAATCCAAATAAACTAGATTATTATCTAAAACCATTAGGTCAAATAATATATGAATAAAAAATCGAAAAGAAACTATTAAAAATCAAAACTTTTAATAGTTTTTTTATCTAAAAATGATGCCTTTTTCAAGACATCATCTTTCAATATTACTAATTCAAAAAAGCTTGATGAGAAATACATCCGTAAGAATTTGCTAACAAATTATAATCTACCGAAAACCTTACAATGCTATGTGCAGGTACATCTACTGTATAAGTAAATGGATCACGAATGGCTTCACCATATTGGGATTGATTAATAATCGTACAATACTTAGGAGTATAAGTAGAACTTATTTGACCTTTTTCATCTCTTACAAAGGCCAAAATAACACCATTATGACCAAGATTATAAGTGAATTCTCGACTATTGTTTCCTTGATTAACTAATGTGAAGGTGTCGATATAATCGACCATCCAATTACCAATATTAGCCGTTTTACCACGCCCGTCATAATGAAAAATATCAATGGATATTTCTTGCTGTGTTTCGTGGTCAACAACAATATATTTTGTCATATCACTTCCTATTGCATTTCTTGTATGATTAGGATTAATATGCGTATACCATGCTTTGGCACCGATATAATCTTGCTGAATAAAATTAGAAATGGTACCATAAATTGTACCAGAAGTTTGATTAGTATAATAAGGGTTACTATATGATACAGGCAATTCACCACTAGGTGTTTGATCATTAAAGACCCAACATAAATCTGAATCAACTACGCCATGACAATTATCATAACCTATATATTGAGAACCAACATTTACATCATTTCGTGTTACAACATATCCATTTTGCAAAGAGGTTTTTACATATTCTGAGTCATTGACTTCTTTGGCATCATCATCAGTGTATACTAAAAATGAACCTTCTGCTTGTCCACCAGATACAGTAAATAATACAGCTCCATTTGAACATCCACCTTTTACCCTTTTGTTTGCAGAATCAAATACATTAATTTGATTATAGGCATCTTTGGTGGTTCCACCCATTACATACATATATTGACCACTTGGTATACGGTAGGTAATTGGCTTTCGATTGTTGGATTCATAAGTGTTACAAAAGCCAACATAAGCATTATAATTTGCTAATTGTGAAGCATTATATTGAGAAGTATCTGAATCGAATTTAACATTATAAAATTTAATCCATTCGTCTTCACCTAACCATGAACCACTGCCACTAACTTGATAGCCAAGATTTTTGACAGTAACATAGATATCTTTTGTATCTGTATTTGTAATACGGTATCCATAATAATAATAAAGAAGATTTGCATTATTATGTTCAAAGGTAAAAAATACATCTTTATTCGTCACATCTTGTTTACAAAGTGATGTATTAAACTCATTTGCAGTGATGGCTTCAGGATTATTGGAATTAATATAAAGCCCGCGACCATCATCACGTTTTGTATAAGAAACTTCGGATGGTTTTAAAGGGTCGGATAGATTATTTGATGAAGTAGAATAATCATTGACATCAACAGAAGAATAAATCTCATAGGGTAGTTCAATGCGATAATCATTAGCAGTAACAACAAAATGAAAATCTTGATTCGCTGTAGTCGTTATTCGTACATAGATGATTTCATCTTTTGTTAAATCAACATAAAGATTTGTATTTCCTTCATTCATTAATGTTCCTTGCTGGTTCAATACTTCAATATTTGAAGCAGTATTACATTTTAGTTCATAACGATCGGTGTAAGGAGAATACATTTTATAAGTCATCACGCCAGTATCATTAGCAATATCACGAATAGAAGATAAACGAAAAGCTTCTTCATTTAAGTAATCAAAATCTACAAGTATCTCACTACTTGTGGATTCTTCATTTACCGAAGTGTCTGAATTATGTGAAGAATTGGATATAGATGTAGATGCACTATCACTTGTTTTAACTCCACAACCAGATAAACTTATCATTAAAAGAACAAATAAAAGTTTTTTTGCTTTTTTCATACAACCACCTCAAAATAATTGTAACATAGGAAGTTCGAAAACGATAACATTTATTCATTATATTGTTGTAAAAAATTGGTATTTACTTTTAAAAATAAAAAATAGTTCTTTCATAAAAAATTATATGTTACAATATAATCGAGGGTTATTATATGAAACGATATTTATCCATTTTTTTATCTTCTATATTCTCTGGTATACTGATTAGTATTGGCGGAATGGTTTATTTATCAAGTAAAAATTATTCGCCTATTCTTGCATCTTTTTTGTTTGCTTTTGGTCTATTTACCATTATCACTTTAAACTTACATCTTTATACAGGGAAAATTGGTTATTTATTTGAAAATAAAAAACAATACTTACTGGATTTAGTCATTTGTTTATTTGGAAATGCTTTAGCTTCTATATCAACAGGTTATTTGTTATATGGAATAAGTCATAAAGATGAAAGATTTTTAACTATGATTCATAATGCGAATTCTTTATGTCAAATCAAATCATCAAGTTCATGGCTAAGTATTCTCGTTTTATCCTTTTTTTGTGGAGTCATGATTTTCTTAGCAGTCGAATTATCTAAAAGAGATTTACATGCTATCTTTAAAGTGATTGCTATTTTCTTATCTGTTGCCATTTTTATTCTTTGTGGATTTGAGCATTGTATAGCCAATATGTTTTATTATTCACTAGCCAATATGTGGGATTTAAAAAGCATAGGTTATATACTTTTAACGATTATAGGCAATTCATTAGGATCTTTATTCCTCTATGCATTATTATATTTTTCAAATCAAACAAAAAAAGATTTTTTAAAATAAATACAAAAAAATGGATTAGGCTAAAGAAGCTTGATCCATTTTTTGAGTCGTTTTCTTAAATATAAAATAAAATAGAATTGCCGTTGTGGCTACGGCGATGGTGTCCGCAATAGGTTCAGCTAAAAATACGCCTAAACATTTATTTGTGGTAAAATGGGGGACAATGTAAATTAAAGGTATTAAAAGAATAACTTTTCTTAATAAAGCTAAAAACAAAGATATTGGAGCGTTTCCTAAAGAAATAAATGTTTGTTGGCAGGCAATTTGAATACCAAAAATGCCTAAAACAGCCATATAAATTCTTAATGCCCAAACCGTATATTGTAGCAAACTATCATCATTCGTAAATAAATGTACAAAAAATTGTGGAACAATCATAATCAATAACCAGAAAACGAACGAATAAGTTAAGCAAGTTAATAATAAGATTTTAAAAGCCTTTTTGACACGTAAAGCATTTTTAGCACCATAATTGTAACTTATGATAGGTTGTGCGCCTTGAGTAAATCCTTGTAAAGGAAGCATCGCAAATTGCATTAAAGAAGTTAAAATCGTCATTGATCCTACGGCTAAATCGCCTTGATATTTTTGTAAAGAAGTATTAAAACAAATCGTTAAGATACTTTCTGTAGCTTGCATGATAAAAGGAGAGATTCCTAATGCGATACAAGGAAGTAATAGATTCCATTTTATTTTCATATTTTCAAAAGATATTTTTAAAATAGTCTTTTTTGAAAATAAAAATTTTAAAACAAAAAAGGAAGATAATGCTTGTGATATAATCGTGGCTATTGCAGCTCCTTTTACTCCTAGATTAAATCCAAATATGAATAAAGGGTCTAAAATAATATTGCAAACTGCTCCAATGATAACATTAATCATACTGACTTTTGAAAATCCTTGTGTAGTAATGAACATATTTAATCCTAAGGCAATCATTACAAAAATAGTACCAGCCGTATATGTTTGAATATAATCTAATGCATAGGATAAAGTATTTTCGCTTGCTCCAAATAACATTAATAAATCTTCACCAAATATTAAAAAGATAATTGTAAGTATAATGGATAACGTAATGGTTAAAGTAAAACAATTACCTAGGATAATACTAGCTTCATCTTTTTTTCCTTCTCCCATTTTGATGGCTGCTTTTGGTGCTCCACCCATGCCGCATAAACATGAAAATGCACTAATAAAAATGATAATAGGTAAACACACACCAACTCCTGTCAATGCCTCTGTTCCAATATCTTTAATATGACCAATATATATTCTATCGATTAGATTATAAAGTAAATTAATGATTTGTGCTAATACAGCAGGAATAGATAATTTGACAAAAAGTTTACTGATTTTTTCTGTAGCAAGAATTTCTTTATCGTTTAAAGAATTCATTTTTTTCACCTTCTTAGAAAGAATTAACAAAAGAATACTAACAAATTTTAACTGAAAAGTAAATAAATAATAAAAAGTATTTACAAACCAATGTTCATAAATACTTTTTCCTATTTTTATGAATTATATTCTTTCAATTAAATCTTTTCTTTTAGCATCAAATTCTTCTTGAGTAATCAATCCTTTATCTAATAGTTCTTTTAAATCACTTAATTGTTTTTTGATTTCAGGTTTTTCATCTTTATTACTTTTAATAATACCATAAATTAAAAGTACAAGAGTGATAATGGTTACAATACTTGTTACCATTACAAAGGTAATTTCAAATTCATCGTTTGCAAAATCACATACAAATAAAGAAGAAAATTGCAATAATAATAAGATAAAAACAAAAATTATATTTAAAATGCCATATATTTTTAATGTATCGTATTCGATTAATTTTTTGTTTTTTCCTAATAAGATTGCTGACATTATAATTGTTGCAATAGAAATAAAAAATTCTAAAGATGCAAAATATCTAAAAACAAGAACGGAATAATAACTAGAATGACTCATATAAGGAAAACTTAAAAAGAAAGAACAACTTCCAATAATAATTCCTAAAACTGAACTAACATTTAATAATGGATGCTTTTTCATAATTATCCACTCCTTTATTTCTTATAGTATAGCATATTCATTTCAAAAGTAAAATAAAAAAAGCAATTCGAATTTGAATTGCTTCTATGTTGTGTGTTTTACTTAGCTGGTGCTTCAACAACGACAACGTTTTTTGCTCTTTCTTTACCAGTGTTTTCATCTACTTCAACTTCATATTCAACAACTGCTTTTTCTTCTAAAGATTTGTAGCCTTCCATTTGGATTTGTGAATAGTGAACGAAGATGTCATGGTGAGAATCGCTATCTGAAATAAAGCCATAGCCTTTTTCAGAATTAAACCATTTTACTGTTCCTTTTGCCATATTTTAATCCTTTCAACTGCGTCTATATATGTTTATAAAGACAATATTATTTTAAAGCGATTTTCTTTTAATGTCAATAACTTTAAATAATTTTTATCGATAAATTTGATAAATTTAAAAAGTATTTATAAAAAATGTATTAAAAAAGAGAAATAATGACTTTATTTATAAATTGTAGTAGAAATTAATGAGTAAAATTTATATAATAGTAAACGTTATGTAAACGGAAAGGAGTTTATTTACTTGTTAAATTAAAAAAGTAAATTCGTTATTATTTATGGTGATAGCAAAAGAAAATAAAATGGGAACAACTCCTGCTTTAAAATTACTTCTATCGATGGCTTTGCCATTAGTCATTTCAATGTTGATACAATCTCTTTATAATGTTGTGGATAGTATATTTGTTGGTAAATATGCAAATGATGCATTAACCGCTATTGGTTTAGCTTGGCCGATGCAAAATTTAATTATTGCATTATCAACAGGAATGGGAGTAGGTATCAATGCTACTCTTTCGAAATCATTAGGTGAAAAGAATGCTTTAAAAGCATCTCAAACAGCTTTTAACGGATGCATTATAATGATAGGCGTTTATTTTTTATTCTTCATCATAGGTTTAACTTTAATTCCTAGTTATATGAAAGCAATTTCAACGAATGAAGCAGTCATTCAATATGGAATCACTTATTTAAAATATGTTGTCATTGGAAGTTTAGGAATTATTTTTTCAATTACTTTTGAAAGATTGCTCCAAGCCACAGGGAAAACTTTTTTGACAATGGTTGCCCAAGCATGTGGAGCCATTACGAATATTCTATTAGACCCTTGTTTGATTTTTGGTATTGGATTTTTCCCAAAACTTGGTGTAGCTGGAGCAGCTATTGCTACATTGATAGGACAATATGTTGGATGTTTTTTAGGCTTAATCTTTAATCTTAAATATAATAAAGAAATTGTGTTAAAAAAGGAAACTATACAATTAAAGTTAAGTGTTATAAAAGAAATTCTTTTCATTGGTATTCCCTCTGCTGTAATGGCTGGAATTTCATCTGTATTAACTTTCCTTTTTAATCGCATTTTACTTGTTTTTTATAATGTTACTATTCCAAATACCCATCAAACTTATAACGATTTGCCACAAACGGTTTTTGGTTTGTATTTTAAGTTGAATTCTATCTTTTTTATGCCTATATTTGGTATAAATAATGCAGTTGTTCCTATTGTTGCCTATAATTATGGCGCTAAGAATAAAGATAAAATGATGAAAACAATTAAATATTCGCTAATCATTGTTAGTATCATGATGTTTATTGGCACATTATTATTTTTATGTATTCCTCGCCAACTTTTAACTATATTCGCTGAAAATAAAGATATTGCAGATCAACTAACTTTAGTAGGTGTTCCTTGCTTGCGTATTATTTGTTCGAGTTTTATGTTTGCTGCTTTTTCTATTGTGTTGATGTCGGTATTTCAAGCTTTAGGGAATGGATTTTATTCCATGATTTGTTCTATTATTCGCCAATTAATTGTTTTATTGCCTGCGGCTTATTTGTTATCCTTAACAAAAAATTTAAATTTAGTTTGGTTATCTTTTTTAATTGCAGAAATACTTGCTTTATTAGTATCAATAGGCTTGTTTGTACATTTATATCGTGTTAAAATAAAACCGATAAAGAATAATACTTTGAGGTGAATATATGGATCAATCTTTTAAAAAATTGCAACTTCATCAAAAACCTATAAAAACGCGATTTTACTTATTACCCTTTTTATGGATTGCTGTTGAATTTGCTTTAATGGGTGTAAAGCATAAAATCGTTAAAGAAAATTTTAAAAGAATAAAAGGTGGTTGTTTAATCGTATCTAATCATATGAGTTTTGAAGATGTAAAACTATTGGAGAAGATATTGTTTCCGCGTCGATCTTATTATATTTCTTCCATTGATGAATTTGTAGATAAAGAATGGATTATGAGAAGACTAGGTTGTATTCCTAAAAAAGTACATTTTCGTGATATGGCCTTAGTTCGAAATATAGTTCGTTTATTAAAAAAAGGAAACATTGTTTCGTTATATCCAGAAGCCACCTATAGTTTTGCAGGTGTAACGAATCAATTTGATCAAGGATTAGGAAAATTAGCTAAGTTAGCCAATGTCCCGGTTATTGTCGTTCATGAATATGGTAGTTATCTTTATTCACCTAGATGGAACACCTTGCCTAAAAACAAAGAAGTTCCTATTATCGCACATGCTAAAATGGTGGTAACGAAAGAAGAAGTTTCCAAATTAACGGAAAAAGAAATTCAAGATAGAATCAATCAGCATTTTGAATATAATGAATATCAATATCAAAGGGATAATCATATTCATATTTTAAGTAAAACAAAAGCGCATAATATTCATCGCATTTTATATCGCTGTCCAAATTGTCAAAATGAAATGTGTATTGAAGGAAAAGACAATCATATTTATTGTCATCATTGTTTATCCGATTATGAAATAGACGAATTATCTATTTTAAAAAATAGAAATGGAGAAACCCTATTTGATAGTATTTCTGATTGGTACTCTTGGCAAAGAAATTCTGTGAAAGAAGCGATTTTTAATAATACTTATTCCATTACTTTTCCAGTAAAAATTTCTCGTTTTTTAAATTCTAAATTAGGTTTTGACCATTCATTTGCCACTGGAGTTGCCCATCAAGATGAAAATGGAATTGTCATTGATGGAAAAATCCTTTCAAATGAAGAGAATTTTCATTTTGAGTATAATGAAAAATTAAATTCTACTATCCATTTAACTTTTGATGTCAAAGGATGCCAAGAATCAGCTTTTGAAGTTCATGATGAACACGAGTCCTATCTTATTTATCCTATTGATCAAACGCCTATTGTCAAAGTTCGATTTGCAGTGGAAGAATCGCATGAAAAATATTTACAAAAATTGTCACAAAAAACAAATCAATAATTACAAAAAAAACTAACTAGAAACAAATGAATTTTTCAGTTAGTTTTTTGATTATTAATGTTGTTTGAAAGTTTTTTCATAAAATTCATTATAAGTAGGTATTTGATCAATCTTTCGGTTAAAAAGACCAACAAGAATATTATAATGTCTTTCCGTTAAAACAATTCTTCTTAACAAAATTAAATAACAAAAAGATAAGCAAAGTGAATAATAATGAAAAGGATCAATTAATTTTCGACTTTGTGCTATTAGTTCAATATCATCGATAATTTGACTATCCGTTAGATGATTAGCTAGAATTTTAAACTTTAATTTATCTAAAGGCTCTGTACCAGCAAATTGACAAAACAATTTATAAGTAGAATACATATCATAAATTAAGATATTATGATTAATTGAAAAATAAGCAAAAATTTCCTGAAAACAATAAAAAGCATCATTTTCATAAGGATGATTTTTTTCTTTGCAAAAATCTTGATAGATTAACTCAAAATCAAGATAAGCATATGAAAGTAAATTTACCATATCTGTTTTAAACATTTTTAAGTCATTATTTTTTTCTTCAAATAATGCTTTTTCCATTTGATTTAACCAATTTATTTTTTCTATTGCCATATTGATTCTCCCATTATTACTAATATTTTATAATGAAAAGATTTACAAATCAATTGAAATCATAGAAAATGTTCAATCAATAAGATAAAATAGCCACTAATCATGCTAATCATGTATAAAATAAACATCATTAGGAAAGCATTTTTCATATTTTTCTTATCTTTAAATAAATAAATTAATCCTAAACCAGCATTACAGATTAATCCGGACATCAATGCACCAAAAGATAAAGCAGAAGAAATATATAATTCCGTTAAAATGACTGAAGAAGCACAATTGGGAATTAAACCTACAAGTCCAGCTAATACCGGTGTAAGATATAAATTACGATTTAAAAACACTTTAATTGAATTTTCGCCAACAAAATAAATTAAAAGTGCAAATAATAAATTAACAATTAAAACATAAATACCAATTTTAAGTGAATGAATAAGGGGGTGAAGAAAATGCTTTTTCAGATTACTTTCTTTTTCTTGTTCAATTTCATGATGGCAACAACCACTATGAACGAGAATTTCTTCTTGATGGGTAGGATGAATGATTTGCTTTTTGTAGATAAAATCGATAAGATATCCAAATATAACAGCGATAATAAATTTTATTAATAATAATGGAATTAAAATATATAATTTATCTGGATAAGATAATAACACAGGCAATGCTTCATCGGAACAAGCAATAAATACGGCTAAAAGTGTCCCCATAGAAATATATTTTTTACGATATAAATCAGCAGAGACAATAGAAAAACCACATTGCGGAATAAGACCGATGCTCGCACCTATTAATGGAGAGAATTTAGATTGTTTTTCAAACTTTTTGGCAATCTTTCCTTCAATAAAAGAAAACAAAATATATATCAAAAATACAACAACAAAAACTTTTAATGTATCTAATAGAGCGTCCGTCAAAGCTAAGAGAAGTTCTTTATTCATAATTTTTTTTCCTTTCGACATAAAAAGCATTGTCCATAAAGCATAGAATGGGAATAATCGATTAAAAAGTTTTGCTCATTTATTTGACTAGGTAAATGATATAATTTGCCACAATGATTACACTTAAAATGTAAGTGGAAATGACAACTTAAAATATCTTTATAGTATTGGTATTCATAAACTTTCGATATTTCATTATAGAATTTACATATTCTTTGTTCCTTACACAAAGCATCTAATAAGCGATAAATCGTTGCCTTTGAAATCGAAATGGGTAAAGAATCTTTTAATTCTTTAGCAGAATAAGAGATGCCTTCATTTTCTTTTAAGGTAGTAAGAATTAAATTTTTTTGTTTTGTTTGATATGTCATAGTTCCCTCTTTAAACTTGAGACTCAGTCTCAAATCTGCTATTTATTATATGGAGTATCACCGATTTTGTCAAGAAAATTTCAAACGCAAACGAATCATTTAGAATAATGTTTGGTTTTCGTTTTCAAAATGATATAATATTTTAAAAAGAGGAGTAAAAAATGAGCCTTTTTAAATGTCCAGTTTGTCAAAAAGAATTGATAAAAAAAGATCATTGCTATCAATGTGAAAATAAGCATAACTATGATTTAGCAGCCAAAGGTTATGTTAATTTACTTTTAGCCAACCAAAAGCATAGTGTAGATCCTGGTGATTGTAAAGAAATGATTGAGGCTCGTGCATTATTTTTAAAATTAAATTATTATGGTTTTTTAAGACAATGCATTTTAGAAAATATCCTTAAATATGCCCCTTCTGAAACTTTTAATTTTTGCGATTTAGCTTGTGGTGAAGGTTACTATACGAACTATTTACACCAAGAAGTAAACAAAATTAAGAATATGAATACTATTGGAATTGATATTTCTAAATATGCAATTTTAGAAGCATGCAAGAAAAAAAGAGAAATGAATCTTGACCAAATTGAATTTTGTATTGGAAATTTAATGAATTTACCTTTTTTAAACGATTCTTTTTCGATAATGTTAAATTGCTTTGCCTTATTTGATGAAAAAGAATTTTATCGTGTATTAAAAGACAAAGGCTTTTATATCCGTGTTCTTCCAGATGCTTATCATTTGTATGACTTGAAAAAAAAATTATATAAAAATGTAATATTAAATGTCATGAAAGAGAAAACTATCAATGGATTTCATTTAATTGATGAAATACATATTGAAAAAGACATAACATTGAAAACAAAGGATGAAATTTATAATTTGTTTACAATGACACCGTATTATTATAAAACCAGTCAGGAAGATAAGAAAAAATTGCTTGAATTGGATTGTTTAACTACTAAAGCTGCCTTCGTTCTTTTAATCTATCAAAAAGGAGAAAATGAATATGAAAATGCGACTAGATAAAATGTTAGCTCATTGTGGATATGGTAGTCGGAAAGAAGTAAAAAAATACATACGATGCAAAGAAGTAATGGTGAATGGTCAAATGATTACCGATGATGATTATAAAGTAGATATGGATGAAGATGAAGTGATGGTTTTTAATCAAAATATAACCTACCATGAATTACTTTATATTATGCTGAATAAACCAAAAGGGGTTGTAACGGCAACTTTTGATTTAAAAGAAACTACGATTTTAGATTTAGTAGATGAATATGCTTCTTATAAAATATTTCCTGTCGGCAGATTAGATAAAGATACTACAGGGCTATTGTTAATAACAAATGATGGTCAACTATGCCATCAATTATTAAGCCCTAAAAATCATGTGGATAAAAAATATTTTGTAGAATTTGAAGGAACTTTTCTTCCTGAATATTATGAAAAATTTGAAAAAGGAATTGTTTTAGAAGATGGTTATTTAACTTTACCTGCAACTATTGAACTTTCATCAAACAATACGGCAATGCTTACGATTCATGAAGGAAAATTTCATCAAGTTAAGCGAATGTTCATGGCTTTAGGTTTAAAGGTAATTGCATTGAAAAGAATATCTTTTGGTTCATTAATTTTAGATAGAAATTTGAAAGAAGGAGAATATCGATTATTGACTGAAATGGAAATAGCGATGTTAAAAAAATAAAATGAAATATGAAAAATTAGAAATGAGTGAAATTAACTCCTTAATGGATTTTATTGATAAAATTAAAAGAAAATATATTTTTAATTATATCGGAATTTTTTTTGGTGCTCTGATTATCATAATGGTTGTATTATATTATTCCTTTGATAAAGATTTATTAGGTGGGATAGTTTCGATGATTTTCATTGGTGCAGTGATTATTTTAATGAATCTTGTTGATTTAAAATCAAGAAAAAAAAGAGTAGTGCAATTAACAAAAGATTTAAATAAAATGAAAGAATTATATGAAGCAAAAAAAGATTTTTAAGAAGGTTTGAAAATGCATTTGAAAAGATTGTTGAATACAAATTTCTACTGTAAAGAAAATGAAAAACAAGGAGAAATTCCTGGCTTTTTTGCGATTTCAAAAGATGTAATGAAGATTGTTTGGGCAAGTATGATTGAGTCTTTTTTAGTCGCTTTGGTTACTTTATTTGATGGTATTCAAGTTGCGGATATAGGAAATGTTGCCAATGCAGCAGTTACGATTTGTAAACAGCCTTATTTCATTTTAGTATGTCTTTCACAATCCTTAAATGTTGTTTTGAGTGCTATCATTGCAAGAAGAAAAGGACAACAAGACATTGAAGGGGCTAATAAAACCATGCACATTGGGATTGGCTTGGCTGTTTTTTTATCTTTAACGACATCTCTTCTTTTTATTCTATTTGCCAAACCCTTATGTTTATTAATGAATGCGAAAGAAGATACTTTACCTTATGCCATTACTTATTTGCAAATATTATCTGCTGGATTTATCTTTAATGCTTTAGCTATGGCATTGAATGCTTGTCAAAAAGGAATTGGAAACACAAAAATTTCAATGATTTCTAATATCATCGCTAATCTTGTAAATATCTTTTTCAACTATTGTTTTATTACAGGAAGATTAGGATTTCCTTCTTTAGGGATAAAGGGTGCAGCTTTAGCGACAATTATAGGACAAATGGTTGGCTTTTTAATATCTTTGTTTGCTGCTTATAAACAAAAAGATTATATTCAATTTCGTTTTACTCGATTATTTAAATGGAAAAAAGAATCACTTCACTCGATATTTAAACTTTTACCAACTGTAATGATTGAACAAATATTAATGCGAATTGGTTTTATTATTTTTGCGATGATAGTAAATGGTTTAGGAACGATAGATACTTATATACAAGGTGTATGTAATGATATTAATTCATTACTCTTTACTTTATCCGATGGTTTTTCAATTGGAACTGCAGCTATCATTGGACATAAACTTGGCGAAAAAAGAGTGGATTTAGCAATTGTTTATGCAAAAGTTGCGATGATTTTGTCTGTGAGTTGTGGCATTATTTTATGTTTAATAATGATTCTATTAAGGAAAAATTTAGTAGGTTTATATAAACCCGATTCCACTTATAAACTCAATACAGCTTGTAATGCGTTATTAATTGCTGGTGCAGCTTGCATTTTTCAAAATATCCAATGGGTCAGTACAGGAATTTTAAGATCTGCAGGAGATAGTAAATTTACGGCTCTTACTTCTTTACTTTCTGTAACACTAATAAGACCTCTCGTCTCTTATGTTTTGATTTATTTATTATTTACGCATATGGATAGTGAAGGAAATATGGTTCAAGGACTAGGAATATATGGTGCATGGATTGCTCAATTTATCGACCAAGGTTTACGAATGAGTCTAAATTTAATCCGTTTTCATTCCCGAAAATGGACGAAAATCAAAGTATAAAATGCAAAAAAACAGATGATCATCTGTTTTTTTGATAGTACTTAATCCAAAATATTGTCGATAAGTTGTTTAAATGGAGAAGAAAGAGGAACAAGTGGTAATCTTAAATGATTTAATATTAAGCCATGTTTGTAGAGAATATATTTTATAGGTGCAGGTGAAGATTCGATAAAAGCTATTTCTGCAATCATTTGGGTATATTCATACAAAGTCATATTTTCAAATCCATTATGGAAATCTTGTATGAGTTCATAAACTTCATTTCCATAATAATTTGTAATGACGGATATAATCCCATCGCCACCATTTTTTAATACGTCAAGGATAAAGTGATCTTCGCCACCATAAATTAGAAATTGTGGCATTTCTTTTTTTAATGAAGAGATTAAAGTGATATTTTTCGAGGCATGTTTTAAACCGACAATATGGTTACAATCATGATATAAGCGAATCAGTGTTTGAAAATTTGCTTCTACACCACATCTTGAAGCTACGTTGTAAACTAGAATGGGTTTCGTTGAAATACTATCGATAGCCTTAAAATGTTGATAGATTCCTTCTTGTGATGGCTTGTTATAATAAGGGGTAATGATCAAATAACCATCGACATTGATTTTATTTACTCGTTTGACTATTTTTATGGTTTCCATAGTGTTATTTGTACCGATAGCTGCAATTACTTTTATTCTTTTAGGTAAGTTTTCTTTTGCAAAAGTAAACAAGTTTATTTTTTCATTTAAAGAAAGTGTGGAACCCTCTCCTGTAGTTCCTGCTATTACTACGCTATCTGTATGCGTTTCTGCAAGGTGGTTTAATAGTTTTTTTAAACTTTCAAAATCAATATTATTGTTTTCATCAAAAGGTGTCACAACTGCTGTTATAATTTTTCCAAACATTGAATCACGATCCTAAATCATATTATTTTATGAAAAGCATTTTTATTTTATGCTTTCATTCTATAATATGAAATAAGCCTAAAAATGTGAATAAAGTTATAAGAAAATCCCTTTTTTTTGATGATTAATTATTTATATAATTAATACTTTAATTTTTATATCTTTTATAGTATAATCATAAAGAAGAAAATGGATGTGATGTTATGGAAAAAATAGAAAAATATCGTAAATTGGCTAAGATTGTACAATATTGTGGGATGATTATTATCGTTTTAGTAGGTATGTTTTTACTTTATTGGTTAGGATTTAAAAATGTAACTGAAAATTCAACGATGACTACTTTATCGATTTTATTAGCTACAATCATGGCCCTCTTTTTGTTTTTAACAGCAGTTGGAGCTCCTATGCAATCAAAACTTTTAAAATTAATTATTTTAGAGTCTTTAAATGGCTTAGTAAGCGAGGTTAAGTTTAATCGTAAAAAAGGTTATAGTAAAGAATCATTTTTAAAATTAAATTTAGTGAATGATAATTTTGCTCAGTATGGTTGTACAGACTATTATAGTTTTGTTTATAAAGATCAATTGATAGAATCGACTACAGTTCGAGCATTTGATGAAATAAAAATTGCTAAGCAAAAAGGAAAAAAAGGAAGCAAGACTGTAAAGAAAACAATCAATCATTTTTTTGGTCGAATTTATATTATTCCTTATGCTAGTGAATCTAAATTTAATATTTATGGAAAAAAAATTCCTGATATTTCAAGAAAAAAAGAACTTTCGGAGAAAGAATATAACATAGAATTACCTTTAAAGTTTAAAAAGTATAATGAGAATTTTGAAGTTTTTTATAAAAATGAAAAACCAACCAATAATATTCTATCTTTACTTGATAAACTTTATGTATTGCGCTTACAAGCTAAAGGACCAGTATCTTTATTTGTAAGAAAAAATACAATGGTACTATGTATCGATAATGCTCATCATTATGCAGAAGTTGAAATTAAAAATCCGATTGATGAGACAATGGTTAAAAATTATCGTAAGGATGTTTCAATGGTTTTAGCTTTTATAAATGCAATCCACAAAATGGAAGAATAAGAAAGGTGTGATGAACAAATATGACAGAAAATGTAAGAATATTTGCTTTAGGGGGACTAGATGAAAATGGAAAATCATTATATGTTGTAGAATATAATGATCAGATTTATGTTTTTGACGCAGGCCTTCGATATCCTGAAGAATCCTTATTAGGTATTGATGTCATTTTGCCAGGATATCAATATTTAGTTAGTAAAAAAGATTGTATAAAAGGAATCTTTTTAACTCATGGTCATGATGAAAATATTGGTGCTTTACCTTTTATTATTGAAGAAATTGGTACACCTGTCGATATTTATTGTACAAACTTTACCTTGTTATCTTTATATCAAACAGCAGAAAGATTTGGTAAAAATATACGTTCTGCTCATTTTCATGTTATTCATTGTAATCAATCTTTTATTGTCAATGGAGTAAAAATTCATGCTTTTAGTGTTTCACATAGTGTTCCAAACGCTTGTGGTTATGCTTTAGAAACTGAAAATGGCTTGATTGTTTATACAGGTGATTTTATATTGGACTTCTCTCAAAAAGCGCCTTATGATACTTGTTTACCACGTTTAATGGAAATTTCTAAAATACCTACGCTTGCTTTACTTGCTGAATCCTATAATGCTTCTTATTCAGGATATGTTGCTCCCAATAATCATTTGTCTATGAAATTAAATACTATATGCGATGAAGTGAAAGGTCGTATATTTATTTCGATTTATGGACAAACGATTTTTCAATTACAAGAAATTATGGATTGTGCTAAATTAAATCATCGAAAAGTATATTTATACACAAGACAAGTTAGAGAAACAGTGTCTTTATTAAAAGATGAAATTCACGATTTTTCATTACCTGAAAATTTAATAACTACAAATATCTTTGATCATGATTGTATCGTTGTCGTCAGTGAATTAGGAAATAAAGTTTTTGAAAAGTTAAATGAAATTGCTTTAGCGAATGATACGGAAAAATCATTAAAAATCAATGCAGAAGATGCGTTTATTATTGCTTCTCCAGCTCATGCTGGAACTGAATTGTCTTTTGCAAGAATTCTCGATAAGCTTTATAAAACAGATGCTCAAATTTATAATATAACCAAAGATTATGTGAGCATGCATGCTGGTAGTGAGGATTTAAAAACAATGCTATCTATTTTTAAACCAAAATATTATATGCCAGTAAGAGGTTATTATAATAAGATGGTGGATAATGCAAGATTAGCTTTAGATCAAGGTTATAATCATAGTAATATTTTAGTTTATGATAATGGTATGGTTGCTAATTTTAAAAATGGTGAATTGGTTCGAACATTTGATACCATTAGTGCTGATGAAGTGATGGTGGATGGTATTGGAATTGGTGATGTTGGCAATGTCGTTATCAATGACCGAAGAAAGTTACAACAAGATGGTGTCATGATATTAGGAGTGTCTTTTTCAATGTCAACAAGAAAAATTGTTGCTGGACCCGATGTTCAAATGAGAGGATTTATTTTGAATCGTAGTGCAACCGCATTCGTTGAAAAAGTTTCAAAATGTTTTTCCGATACGGTTTATGAATTTGTACAAAAACCTGGTTTAGTTGATTTTAATGAATTGAGATCTTTATGTAAGGAGAAAATTCAGGCTTTGGTAAAAGCAGAAGTAGATAGAGAACCGATGATTTTACCTGTTATTATTTCTGTATAAAAAAAGGTTATTTCGATAACCTTTTTATTTTGTATATAATCTTTTTGCATAACTGACAGGCTCTTCCGTAATATCAATGCCCAATTTTTTAAAAGTATTCAAATCACTTTCAGGTAAGATAATAGAGGAATGTGCCTGACAACCTTTTAATTTTGGTAATTGTTTTAAAGCAATTTCTGATAAAGTATTTGTGGTTGCTTGAATAGCTAATGCAATCAAAACTTCTTCTAAGTGTAAACGAGGATTGTGGTTTTTCAAATCATCTACTTTTAAATGTTGAATAGGTTCAATGACATGAGGAGAAATCAATGTTAAAGAATCATCAATTTTAGCTAGTTTCTTTAAAGCATTTAATAATACTGCTGCAGGAGCTCCAAATAATGGCGATCTTTTTCCGGTAATGATTTGACCATTATTTAATTCTAAAGCGACACAAGGAACATTCTCTTTATTTGCTTTTTTCAAACAGGCTTGTACACATTTTCTTTCAGAAACAGAAACACCGATTTGATTCATTAACATTTCTTCTTTTAATACACATTCATCCGTAAACTTACCATAGTAGTTATTTTTTAAGGCTTGAAAATATCGGCGAATAATTTCATTTTTACTTGCTTGAGTAGCTGCTTCATCATTTTTAATTGCAAAACCAGCCATATTTACTCCCATATCAGTAGGAGAAAAGTAAGGGCTTTCCCCATATATTTTTTCAAAGATAGCTTTTAATAAAGGAAATACTTCAACATCACGATTATAATTTACAGCCATTTTATTGTATTTTTCTAGATGGAATGGATCAATCATATTGACATCATTTAAGTCTACTGTTGCTGCTTCATAAGCTAAATTCACTGGATGTTTTAAAGGTAAATTCCAAATAGGAAAGGTTTCATATTTGGCATAGCCTGCACGGATACCTTTTTTATTATCATGATAAAGTTGAGATAAACAAGTGGCCATTTTTCCACTTCCTGGTCCAGGTGCAGTGATAATAACTAGTGATCTGGTGGTTTCAATATATTCATTTTTTCCAAGACCTTCTTCACTAACGATTAAAGGAATATTTTGCGGATACCCATTGATTTTATAATGTTTATAAGTTTTGATATGATTGTTTTTTAATTTAGTGATAAAGGCATCAATGAGTGGTGTATCTTGATAAAAGGATAAAACAACACTACTCACATATAAATCGACTTCATGGAAAGCATCAATTAATCTTTCTACTTCAGCTTGATAAGTAATCCCAATATCATTTCTTACTTTATTTGCATTAATATCTTCTGAATTTACGACAATGACGATTTCTGCTTTTTCTTTTAATCCAAGAAGCATTTTTAATTTACTATCAGGTTGAAATCCTGGAAGTACTCTAGCGGCGTGATAATCATCAAATAGTTTTCCACCAAATTCAAGATAGAGTTTATCACCAAAGGAGGCAATTCTTTTATTGATTTCATTTCTTTGTATTTTTAAATAATATTCATTATCAAAAGCTATCTTTTTCATATTCGTCCTCCATACAATACATTCATTATTATATCAAAAAGAAAATTTAAACAAAAGAAATATGAAAAGAAAAAACTAAATTTTTCGTTTAAAATGCTATTTTAAATTTGTTGAAAAATAAAATTAATTCATCATAGTAAAAGAAAGTATTTGACAATCTTATTCATAAAAAAAATAGATTCAAATATTTTGAATCTATTTTCTTAAAAAGTTATTGATTATTATTATTCCGTTCTTAAGGCTTCTACTGGATTTTTCTTAGCTGCTGCTTTGGCAGGGATTAAACCAGAAATAAGTGTCAATAAAATACTGATAATAATCATAATTAAAGCATTTGAGAATGGTAAAGCGGCAATTGTATAAATTCCACTAAAGTGACCAACAATCAAGTTGATAATTCCAGATATACCCAGTGTAAATAAGATTCCAAAAATACCACTTGCTAAGCCGATGATAAAGGTTTCTGCATTGAATAAATAAGAAACATCACGTTTTCTTCCACCAAGAGAACGAATGACACCAATTTCTTTTACTCGCTCAACAACAGATACATAGGTGATAATACCTATCATTACTGTGGATACAAGTAAAGATAAAGCGGTAAATACAATTAATGCATAAGTTATAATATCAATCATGGTATTGATTAATCGAATGACAATTTCTAAATTATCTGTATAAGTGACATTACTTCTGTCTTCTTTATGAATAACTTTATCTTGAAGTAAAATGTCACCATCTTGATTCCATTTATCAAGATATTCTGTAACCTTATATTTACTATCAAAGTCGATTGGATAAATCGCTATATTATTGGCTAAATCATTTCCTCCTAATTGTCTTATTGTAATGGAGTAGTATTCAGTTTGTGTATCTGTATTTCCACTTCCAATAATACTTTGAATGAAAGACATAAAAGAAGACATTCCAGATTCACTACCAAGATATCCAATTTCATTTTCAAAAGTTTCGCCTTCGTAAATATAATCATAGGTGTAAGTAACCCCCATTGGGATAGTTTGTCCTGTAGCAGGATAGATATATGGACCACTTGTAATGGTGTCTGTATTTTTGCTTTGGTAATACTTTACAATTTCAGATTCAATATTGGATTGAATTATCTTTTTTGTCAAAGCTTCTGTATAATAAAAACCAGCATCTAAGCAACCATAAGAAATATTTTCTTTTGGTTGTAAAATTCCTGTCACTTTCAACTCTAATCCATCTTTGAAAGTATCGTTTACATATGCACTATATGTAAATGGATTGACTTCAGCCATAGGACCAGAATTTTGTGTAAAGACGACATCATTTGGATACCAAGTAAAAGTTTTATTTAAAATTTCTTGATAAGCAAATTTATATTTATCATTTGCCTCATTGTAATTTTCATTATCGGTTGCTTTATAGATAATATTAATGAATTCATTTTGAGTATAATAACCTAACTGAGCTAATAATACATCTGTCAATTGAGTGTTTTTATTGACGACAACCATGATTTCGTTTTCATTTTTTGCCAGTTCACCTTCGAGTAAATCATATTGTGATAATATATATTCATCATTACCAGGTGCTTGTGCTAAAGCAGCATTTAATTGGGATATATAAGATGCATAACTATCAAATTCCGTTTTCTTAAGAACAGAAGTATACATTTTCGTGATGGCTGAAACAGACATATTTTTAGCTTCACCTTCAGCACTATATTTCCAATCAGTATAAATATTATTGGTAATATCTACGCTATAGTCTAAAGCTAAAGCTGCATAATTTTCTTTAGGCATATTTAAAATATATTGGATATAATCTTCCGTAATATCATTACTAATTTTATAGTTATCCATTGTAGAAGACCTTTTTATTAAATATTCAACTAAAGAATCTACATTGATAAAGCCATTTTCTTTTACAATTTCAATTTTTTCAAAAGTACTTTGCTCATTTAACATATTATTTAAATCATATGTTACTTCATTAATGGTAATTGGATTTCCAGAAAGCATATCATCTTGCATACTATCAATGTAATTATGAACACCAGCTGAAACAGCTAAAACTGTAGAAACACCAACAATACCTATAGAGCCGGCAATACAAACCAATATAGTACGTTTAAACTTTGAAATTAAATTTCGGAAAGATAATTTAAAAGCTGTCCAAAATGACATTTTAGCTTTTTCATTTACTTTTATAGAATCATTATTTTCAATCCATTCATCTTGGAAAGGGTTACTATCGGATACGACCTCACCATCTAATAAGCGAATGATACGAGTTGAATATTGTTCAGCAATTTCAGGATTATGGGTAACCATAATGACTAATTTTTCCTTTGAAATCTCACAAATCAAATCCATAATTTGTTTAGATGTCACTGTGTCTAAAGCACCCGTAGGTTCATCGGCCAAAAGGATTTCTGGTTCATTGACTAAAGCTCTAGCGATTGCCACTCTTTGGCATTGTCCACCTGATAATTGGTTAGGATGTTTGTAGTAAGCATCTTTTAATCCTACTTTATCCAAGGCTTTTTTGGCTTTTTCAATTCTTTCTTTTTTTGGCATACCAGCAATTGTCAAAGCAAGTTCAACATTGCCAAGTATTGTTTGATGTGGAATTAAATTATAACTTTGAAAAATAAAGCCAATTCGATGATTTCGGTAGACATCCCAATCACGATCATTATATTTCTTGGTAGATTTGCCTGCAATAATTAAATCACCACTTGTATATTTATCTAAGCCGCCGATTATGTTTAATAAAGTTGTCTTTCCACAACCTGATGGACCAAGAATGGATACAAATTCATTTTTGCGAAAATTGAGATGGATATTTTTAAGTGCATGAACAGGTTCACCACTACCACCGACTGGATAGTCTTTTTTAATATCTTTTAATTTTAGCATTGCATTGCTAATGTATTTTTCTTGTTCTATGTTTTTTTTGCGCATTGAATGGACCTCCTTATTTAATTTTATTAGATTATAACACTTTAAGAATAAAAAACAATTAAAATTTATATAAATTTTAAAAGTATTTTTTTTCATTTAAGTTTTGTAGCACTTTTTCCGTGTTTTTGTAATGAAACTTGACATACTTTTTTAAATATTGGGTTCCTTTCTCTATGGCTATTTTAGTAGCTAATTCATCGACTTTATGACCTGCCCCATAGTAAATAGGTGAATATCCAATTTCTTTTTCCAATTTTTGCATTTCTTTTATAAAGAGGTCTCTAGCCAGTATGGAGGCACAGGCAACGGCTAAATATTTATTTTCAGCTTTTGGAGTAAAGTGTAGATGATATTGTATTTCATTTGGGTGATAATCATTTAAATAATGATAGTATAATTTTTCGCTACAAAATTGATCCACAATCATCTCGCCTTTAAATTGTGTTTTCTCTGCCAATTTATATAATACAAAATTATGAAGATAGGCTTTGATTTTATTTAAATTGTAACCTTTTTCATGAAGTTCATTATATTTTTTAGTGGATAAAACAAAAGAAACGTATTGAACTCTTTTTTGAAGTAAAAGTGCTAAATTTTGAATTTTAATATCAGTGAGTTGCTTTGAGTCTTGAACTCCAATTTCATATAAATAGGGATAATCTTCTTTTTTGACTAAAGCAGCACAAACGACAACAGGGCCAAAATAATCACCACATCCCACTTCATCGGAACCGATATGATTCATTTCTGTTTTATCCTTTAAATCTAAGTCGTTAGGATTCCATTTTAAAAATTCTTTTTCTGCTTCTTTGCCTTGAAAAAAAACAGTGCCATTTTTATAAATGGACACAGAAAAATCAATGGCCTTAGCCTGAAATAGAAAAATATCGTTTTTACTATTTATTTTATCCGCATCATAGTAATGGATGATGCTTTCGATTTGCTCGTTAGTTGCTTTAAAAGAATTACTCATGGTCTAAATAATTTTGAAACTCCTCTTTAAATTTGTTTAGTAAAAAACGTAGTGCTTTTCTAGTTTTTCCACGATGAGTAGGTGAAAATATAGAAACTTCTATAGTGGAAGATCCATTGGAAGAAGCGAGTAAATGAATCGTGACTTCATAACCAGCTTTCGAAGTGAAAATTTCGTTAAAAACATCATTGTATCGAATGGTTTTATACTTTAATGATTTTAAAATATTGATAACTTCATTCGCTAATAAAGATGGTCCCATTTTAACATTAATAGAGCGTAAAGTAGGATCTGGATGGATAGAAGTACTTTGTGAATAAGTTTCAAAAGCTTCTTTGATTTTAGAAAACATGGTTAACCACCGCCTTTTCAATCATTATAGCAAAACGAATAAAAAAAATCATCAAAAATGTAAAATTCTATTTTACATATCTTGTTATTTTTCACAAATTTGTTAAAATATTACTGAGGATAAAGTATGCAACGATATTTTGTGAAAAAAGTGAATGAACAATTTCAATTATTAGAAAATGATTTCCACCACATTAAAGATGTAATGCGTATAAAAGACAAAGGAGAAATTATTTGTATTTATAATGAACAAAGCTATTTGTGTCAAATTCGATATTTAAATCATTCTTATAAAATTGAGATGATTAAAGAATTGAATCAAAATACGGAACTTTGTAAAAAAGTTATTTTGTATCAAGCTTTGATTAAAAATGATAAAATGGACTTTATTGTTCAAAAGGCAACTGAACTAGGAGTCAGTGATTTTTATCCAACATTTTTTTCAAGAAGTGTCATTAAAGTGGATAAAGATAAAGAAGACAGTAAAAGAAATCGTTATGAAAAAATAGCGAAAGAAGCTTGTGAGCAATCGCATCGTCAAGTTTTGCCCAATATACATACACCGATTTCGATAAAGGATATTATCTTAGAAGAAAATACTTTAGGATTAATGGCTTATGAGAATAATCAAATAGAAAATTCTTTTTCTTGTGCATTAAAGAATCTTTCACATTATGATAAAATTGCTGTCATTATTGGACCTGAAGGTGGGTTTAGTGAAAATGAAGTACAATCATTAATAGAAAAAGGATTTCAAAGTATTTCTTTAGGAAAAAGAATTTTAAGGAGTGAAACCGCTGCACTTTATACTTTATCTGTCATTGCCTATTATTTAGAAGGGATTGCATTATGAATCATACATTTTTTATATATTCATTAGGTTGTAAAGTCAATTCTTATGAAATGGAAGCTATTAAAAATGATTTGCTCAATGAAGGTTACCAACTTGTAGAGGAAGAGAAAGCAGAATATTTAATTATTAATACTTGTTGTGTTACCAATACTGCTGCTAGTAAGTCACGTCAAAAGATTCATTCTTTTCATCAACGAAATTTGAATGCTAAAATTATTGTGATGGGGTGCTATGTTCAAGGCTTTGAAAACGAAGTAAAACAAATACCAGGAGTAGTCTTACTCATTGGAACGAAAGACAGACATAAAATCAAAGAGTACCTTCAGTCTTCATCCTCACAGATTTCATTAGTGGAAGACATTAAAGAATTTAAATCTTATGAAGAATTGCCTCTTTCTTCTTGCCTTGAAAAAACAAGAGCCTACTTAAAGATACAAGATGGCTGTAACAATTATTGTAGTTATTGTATTATCCCTTATGTTAGAGGAACGATTAAATCAAGGAAAAAAGAAGAAGTAATTAAAGAAGCAAAACACCTCATTTCTTTGGGGTATAAAGAAATTGTTTTGACAGGTATCCATACTGGAAGTTATGGTAAAGATATTCAAAACTTCACGTTTACAATGTTGGTGGAGGAATTATTAAAATTAGATGGACTATATCGATTACGAATCTCAAGCATTGAAGAAAGTGAAATAACGGAAGATTTTATTCAACTATTAGTTAAGAATGAAAAATTAGCTAAACACTTGCATATTCCTTTACAAGCTGGAAGTGATGATATTCTCCATTCCATGAACCGAAAATATACCATAGAAACCTATAGTGAAAAAGTAAAAAGGATTCAAAAAACGGTACCTGATATTGCG
Organism: uncultured Bacillota bacterium; assembly: GCA_902491575.1. Classification (GTDB taxonomy): domain Bacteria; phylum Bacillota_I; class Bacilli_A; order RFN20; family CAG-631; genus CAKPXW01. Next base: position 29,596 of record CABUID010000003.1, on the reverse strand, counting down.
ATAACTACCGATGTAATTGTAGGATTTCCTGGTGAAAGTGAAGAAAATTTTAAACAAACTTTAAAGACTTGCCAAGATATTGGTTTTGCTAAAATTCATGTTTTTCCTTTTTCAAGTAGAAAAGGGACTCTTGCTGCAAAGATGAACAATCAAATCAATGGTGTTATTAAAAAGCAACGTGCAAATGAGTTATTAGAATTATCTAAACAATTAAATTTGGCATACAATCAAAAATATATTGATCAAGAAGTAGAAGTTCTCATTGAAGAATTCACAGAAAAAGGATACATTGGACATACAAGCAATTTCATTAAAGTGCAAATTGATAGTAAAAAAGTATTAACACGTAATAGTATTGTTAAAGTAAAGATTAAAAAAGCCTATGATGATATTGTCATAGCCAAATTGGAGGGATAAAAATGAAATTAAATAAGTATATTGATCACACATTATTAAAACCAGAAGCTACTACAGACCAAATTTTAAAACTTTGTGAAGAAGCAAAAAAATATGATTTTGCTAGTGTTTGTGTAAATCCATGTCACGTTTCTTATTGCAAAGAGGTATTAAAAAACACATCGGTTAAAGTATGTACAGTCATTGGTTTTCCTTTAGGAGCAAACACTTCTTATATAAAAGCAATGGAAACAAAAGAAGCGATTGCTAATGGCGCAGATGAAGTGGATATGGTTATTAATATTGGTGCTTTAAAAGATAAGAATTATTCTTTCGTTAAAGCAGATATTCAATCTGTTTTTGATGCTGCAAATGGAACACTGGTTAAAGTTATTTTTGAAAATTGTTTGTTGAGTCAAGAAGAAATTGTAAAAGTATGTCAAATTTGTATGGAAGTTGGTGTAGACTATGTGAAAACATCAACTGGATTTAGCAAATCAGGAGCTACTTTTGAAGATGTAAAATTAATGTCTGACACTGTAAAAGGTGTTTGCAAAGTCAAAGCAGCAGGTGGAGTAAGATGTTATGAAGATGCGTTTAAAATGGTAAAAGAATGTGGGGCATCTCGTCTTGGTACATCTTCAGGTGTGGCCATTGTGGAAGGAGAAAAAGATTAATTCATTAAATTAATTTTGATTGAATAGAAGTTAATTTACTTATTATTCGTAAGTAAAAGTAAATTTATAAGATATATATTTAAAAATAAATGGGCTTTGAATAAAATATAAATTTTAGAAATAAAGTTCCATTTTTTTTAGCAACAAGTAAAATGGCTATCGGTTTGAAACGATAGCCTTAAAGATGAAAGCTTGGAAGCTTAATTATATGAAAGCTCGAAAGGAATCCTTTGATAAGAAAGGTGCAAAAATGTGGGAAAGTGCAGATGTTTTTGTCGAAACCAATGTTTCCTTTTACGATTTTAATGCCAAAACAAATTTCTTTGTAATGTGAATCCTTGATTAAAGTTGAAAGCGATTTTGAGTTATGGTTTCCAACTTTGACTTCGATCGGTACAAGATAGTCTTTGCGAATTCCTGTATTTCGTCAAAGAAAATCAATGTTTTACCTTTGATGAATCTAGCTTTAGGATTAATGCACGAAATATTCTTGATAACAGCTTCCACAGAGTACTTATTTTCTACGATTTGTTTCTATATAGGATTAGAAACAAAGTTGATTTCGACAATGCTATCATAGTTAATTTATACAAATATTTTAACGGATTTGGTTTTACCGACCTGTCTTGCTATTTAATGATAAGGCTTATGATAATCATTTACTTTCCATTCTGCAAGAAACGAATCGATTTTGCGTTTTAGATATTCAATCATAGTTTCATTTCTTTTTATATTATACAACGATTGAAAGAGAAAAAAGAATTTTTTACTAAAAAATGAGTGAGTTTATGTCGATAAATGCCATTTTTATGTTTATAAATGGAAAATTCGATGTCCACTATTATGTCAAATCGGTGCTTTTCTTAACGGTGAAGTAGAGGAAGAAAGGATAATTTGTCGTTTATACAACTGATTTATTATGAAAAATATAAGATTGTTTTTTTAGAACATATAATTTAATTTATATAATAGAGTAGAATTAAAAGTTATGTAGCAATTTTCCTTTTGTTTTCTACTATATGAAAGTTGACCATGCATAAAGATTATGCTAAAATGAGATTGTAGTAAGTATCATACCTAGATAGTGATTAAAATTACCTAAGGCGACAAAATAAGAATGGCCTGTTTTAGGTAATAGTAGTTTTTTTATACTTTATTTGTTTTTTTAATACATGGGGGAAAAGGCATGCGAAAAAAATTATTTTTGCTATTAAGTGTTTTTCTATGTACATCGTGCAATGAAAAACCATTATCAAAATATGAGGAATTTGCAAAAAAATACAATGAATATTATCCTAATGGCTATGATGCCGAAGCTAGATGGTATGAATATGAAAAAGTATCAATGAGTTATAGTTTTAAAAATTCAAAGAAACAAATAGGTAAAAGTAAATTTACAGGATATATTGATTTTGATAAAAACCAATTAGTTGGATTTGTAACTAAATTTGAAAGGGTTTCTGAATTTTTAGACATTGAAAATGATGAAATAATATGTAAGAAAAAGTATTTCTCTTGTTTAAATGATAAACATTATTATTATTTATTTGAGTCAAATTATGAAGACGAGTCTAAAAACATTAAAGAAACTGAAGGGTGTAAAAATGTAGAAAATCTACGTATAGATACACGTATAGATGGTAGTGATTTCTTTTCTGTAAATGGATATGAAAATCTTTTAAAAATAGAACGTTTTTATCAATCTATCAATATTTATGAAGATCATGTGACTTTTAATCGAAAATTATCTTTTAATGATTATGAAATTATTCATACGAGAACGGAATATTACTTTGATAATGAATACAAACTTTATCAAGTTATTCAATATGAAGATTTTTTTTACGACGAAGATCATCCTTATGTCATTCGAAATGATTATACCCATTCTACTTCGGTTGCATGGTTAAAATTTGGCGATGATAAACAAATTGAAGTTCCTACAAATTATGATACAGAATTTAATCAAGAAGATAGATTTATGTATATATTTTTGTAAAAATAGGAAGTATAATTTATTTAGGTTATCCATTTTATTTTGTTTAAGCATAATAACAAACACAGTTAATATTGACATAAATTATGTGCAAAATAATGAATTAAAAGTACGTAAAAGCAAAGATGACTCTGAATTTATTTTGGTTGAAAAGGAAAAATTAGTCAAGCGTAATATGTATCTTAAAATAGAATTACAAATATTATATGACTTATGATTTTAAATTAAACTACTAAAGGATAATCATCCAATCAAATAAGTAATTTAAGTTTATAAAAATACATATATTTTATGGGTGGTTATTATCAATAAAATAGGAATAATAGACTCTGGACTTGGAGCGATTTCTGTATTAAATGAATTAATCAAACAAAAAAAATATGCTAATTATATTTTGTTTTTAGATTATCGTTTTAATCCTTTTGGAGAAAAAACAGAAGAACAATTATATGAACGTTTATTAAAGGGAATACAATTTCTTAAAAAACAAAATGTTCAACAAATTTTGCTTGCCTGTAACACCTTATCTGAAGTAGCGATAAAAAGAAATATCAAAGATGTTATAACGCCTGTTTTTTATTTTAAGGAAATTCTTAAAAATGAATTTGATCGACATTCCTTATTATTAGCTACAAATTATACTGTAAAAAAAAATTTATATCCTGTGAATGCTAGATCTTCAAGTGATTTAGTCAATTATATTGAAGGGAAAAAAAGTATTCAATGGAAAGAAATTGAAAAAGATTTTAAATCTTATCAAAAAATATTTTTAGGATGTACGCATTTTCATCTTTTAAGAAAAAAGTTTGTAAATTATCAACTTTTTGATAGTGGAACCATTCTAGCAAATCATATCAATGTCGAAAAGGAAAAATTAGAAGTTAATATTTATCTTACTAAATGGAATGTTAATATTTTGAACCATTTAAAAAAATATCTTCATATTCATCATTATTTTATTTATTATTTGAATGAATCTTAATAAAAATTGAAACAAATATATGAAAAAACTTATAAAAAAATGTCAAAAAGTTTAATTTAACTCTTGCAAATAGTTACATGTTTTTATATAATAAAGCACGGTAGCAAACATTGCTTCAAAAGGGGTGAAAAAAGAGATGCCAAAGACAATTGTACGTGAAAATGAAACTTTAGATGATGCTTTACGTAGATTTAAAAGACAAGTATCTAAAGCTGGAACTCTAGCTGAAGCACGTAAAAGAGAATTTTATCTTAAACCAGGTCTTAAAAGAAAATTAAAATCTGAAAATGCTCGTCGTAATAATAAATCAAAATCTTATTAATGATGGATGAAAAAGACTCAAGGTAGAGTCTTTTTTTTGCCTTTAAGTCATATATTTATTTAGGTGAATAAGATGATATATGTTTTAGATTCAAAAATAATGATACAAGGATATCAAAAACTTTTAAAAGTCAGTGATAATGAAATTGTCTTTACAATGTTTAAGAAAACCATTTTCATCCATGGAGTAGATTTGTCGATAGAATATTTTGAAAAAGATGAGTTTTCCATTACTGGGAAAATACTTTCTTTGGAATTTGAATAATGATAAAATCCGTATATCTTTATAAAGTTAGAGTTTTTGATATTGTGAATGCTTTAAACCAAATTAAAGAAAATAAAATTAAAATTTATCAGTTAAAGAAAGTCGAAGAATATACTTTTACATTTTATGCATCTATTTATACAAAAAAGAAACTGATGAGCATCTTTGCCCATATTGAAATTATAAAACAAACAGGATATGCCTCTATTTTTTTATCTTTATTAAAATATAAAACAACATTAATAGCCATGATTATTTCTGTATTCTTTTATTTTTCTCTTTCAAGTAAAATTTGGAAGATTAATATATCAGGCGATACATTATCTTTAGAATCATTTATAAAAAATGAACTTTTAAATCATAATATTTATGTGGGAGCTAAAAAGGTAAGTACGGACGATTTAAGCGCTATTCAAAATAAAATATTATATGATAATTATGATATCATTGAATATTTATCTATTGAAGAAGATGGAAGTGCTATACAAGTCAATTTTAAAAAGAAAAGAAAAGAAAATGATAAAACAGAATTTAAAGGGTCTTTATATGCTTGTAAAGATGGAGTGATTAAATCTTTTGATGTTTTATCTGGAGAAAAAGTCGTTAAAATTAATGATTATGTAAAAAAAGGAGATTTACTTGTTAAAGATGTTTTAACAACGGATTATAATGAAGAAATTTATATTGGCACTTATGGTTCGGTGTATGCTTATACATGGTATTATGTTACCATTGAACAAAAAATAACTTCATTAGATAGTGAAGAGACCTTGTTTGCGAATCTAATGCTTGAGACTAAACGACAAATTTCTCTTAATTTTACGGAAAATGAATATATTTATGAAGAAAATGTGCTACAATTTAAAGTAGATAATGACAATGTATATATGAAGTTACATTTTACATGTGTTGAAAATATCGCAAAGGAGTAAATATGGATTATAAAATCAATTTGGCAGATTATCATTTTACAATTGAACAATTAAAAATTTTTTATGGTTTTCAAGATGAAAATATTAAATTGCTAGAAAAAAATTTTCATTGTGAAATTAGAGCGAATAGTGAAATCATCAATATTCAGACAAAAGAAGAAAATATAGATATGATTGAAACTTGTATTAAAAATATGGTTCAAATCATTTTAAAAAACGCTGATTTTGATAAGACGACCATGCAAGAGTTGATTCAACGTGTTCTTCATCATCAAAATGAAGTGGACGAGAATATTCGTTATGTAACCACCTATAATGGAAAAGTTATACGCCCTAAAAATGTTTCTCAAATGCATTATTATCATTTGTTAGAAAACAATACCATTGTTTTTGCAATGGGTGCAGCAGGAACAGGTAAAACTTATTTGGCTGTGGCTTATGGAGTGTCATTGTTAAAGTCAAAAAAAGTAAGTAAAATTATTGTTACTCGCCCCATTGTAGAAGCTGGAGAAAATTTGGGATATTTACCTGGTGAATTAAAGGAAAAAGTAGATCCCTATTTGACTCCTATCTATGATTCATTTAATGAAATTATTGGCAAAGAAGCAACAGAAAAATATTTAGATAAAGGAATCATCGAAATAGCGCCACTAGCCTATATGCGAGGAAGAACTTTAAATGATGCATTTGTCATTTTAGATGAAGCTCAAAACACAACTTCCACACAAATGAAAATGTTTTTAACTCGACTAGGATACCATACGAGAATGGTTATTACAGGGGATGAATCACAAATTGATTTAAAATCATCCATTCAGTCAGGAATCATCATCGCAAGTAAAATATTACAAGAGATTGATGATATTGGATTTATTCGTTTTGATAGTAAAGATGTTATTCGCCATCCATTAGTAAGTAAAATTATTCAGGCATATGAAAAATTAGAAAAATAGTTTTCCTTTTATCGATTAAAATACAATGAATAAAGCTTAACATTTATTACGAGTTTATGGCTAGTATTTTTGACACAATATCCACATAGGTCAAAACTTTATAATAAATAGGAAATGGTCCGATTACTCTTTTATGACTTTTATAAAATATCATTTTTGGTATTGATGTACTTTTGAGTTCATTCCTATTTTTTAAGAAAAATCATTATGGATTTTTCTTTTCTTTTTATCATATATTGTATTATGATGGAAAATGAAAAAACGCTAGAAGAAGAAATACATTTATTAGATATAGAAGATTTAATGTATATTCTTTTTATTGTTGGTTCATTTATCAATATACAAACCAATGAAAAGGTAAGAAATTTTAAAATTCAAGGCATAAGTTTGAATGATGAAATTCGAGATGAATACTTATTTGCTAGTTTTCTAATACTAATTGTTTTTATCGTTTTTGCAGTGCGAAATTATAAGAATTTAACGAAATTAAAAAAAGGAAGCAATGAATATAATTTAGCAGAGATAAGGTTGCTTGGAAGTATATTATTAGTGATTGGTCAATGTATGATTATTTATTATCTTTATCATACGGATACCTATAGTAGTAGTCCAATATAATTTAAAAACTTGAATACAAAATAAAAGGTAAATGTTGAATAGCCGAAATAATGTTTATAAATTAAAAAGAAAAATGAAAATCCTATGTTAATTTAAATAATGTTGTGCTATACTAAAAATGTAGTAAAATAAATGATTTAAAGATAATTTATATTAAAGGAAAGGAGAAAATATGAAAAAAGGTTTTAAAGGTTTAATTTCAGGTATCGCTTTAGCATTTATGCTTACATTATCAAGTTGTGGTGCTAATCAAAAGGCAGCAGATAAAATAAATAATGCAGCAAGTGAAAAAAATTATTATACAGTTGAAAAATTAGAAAAATCATATGGTGATCCTACTGTTGACTTTACAGCTACTGTACTTGGTTCTCAAAATGGATTACTTGTTTGGATTAATGGATGCAAAACTGCTGAAGAAGCTAAACAAAAACTTGATGATGGTAAAGAAGTAAAAGCACTTTATGTTGTTATCGTAAACAACAATGCAGTATCTGCAACTTATGAAGCTTACGATCCAAATAAACAGAACTAATCGATTCAAATTTGAATGAAAAATACAACTTTGTGTTGTATTTTTTTTATGACGAGAGATTTTCACTTACTTTACTTTCAAGTTTTCATCACTTCTTTCTTTTTTTTTAAGAAAAATTATTATATAATTATTTAGTAAAATTCAAGGAGTTGATTTTATGGAAGAAATTAATAATTTTATTAAAACAATTATGGAAAAAGACTTAGCAGAAGGAAAAGTTCAAGAAATTGTTACTCGTTTTCCACCAGAACCCAATGCTTATTTACATATCGGTCATGCAAGAGCCATCATTAATGATTTTGAATTAGCAAAATGTTTTAATGGAAAAACAAATTTACGTTTCGATGATACAAACCCTGTTAATGAGGGGGAAGAATATGTCAATGCTATCATTGAAGATTTAAAATGGTTAGGTTATACACCGAATGCTATTTGTTATGGGAGCGATTATTTTGCAAAAACCTATGAAAAAGCAGTATTATTAATTCAAAAGGGTTTAGCTTATGTAGATGATTTAACTCAAGAAGAAATCACAAAGTACCGTGGAACATTAACAGAAGCAGGAACGAATTCACCTTTCCGAAATCGTAGTATTGAAGAAAATTTACAATTATTTGAAAGAATGAAAAAGGGTGAATTTAAAGATGGTGAAAAAACATTAAGAGCTAAAATTGATATGGCTTCACCAAATATCAATATGCGTGATCCTATTATGTATCGTATTTTACATGTTTCGCATCATCGTACAAAAGATCAATGGTGTATTTATCCAATGTATGATTTTGCTCATCCATTACAAGATGCTTTTGAAGGCGTAACTCATTCACTTTGTTCGATTGAATTTGATAATCACCGACCTTTATATGATTGGTTTATCGAAAATTGTGAAATGGAACATAAGCCTCATCAATATGAATGGGGACGTTTAAATATTACCAATACGATTATGTCAAAACGATACTTACGTCAATTAGTAGATCAACATTATGTAATGGGTTATGATGATCCGCGTATGCCCACTTTAGTTGGCTTAAAAAGAAGAGGCTTTACCCCAGAAGCGATTAAAGAATTTATTTTATATACGGGACTATCAAGAATTAATTCCACAACGAATTCAGAAAATTTAGATTTCTTTTTAAGAGAAGATCAAAAATTAAAAGCTACACGTCCAAGTGCTATTTTAAATCCATTAAAAGTTGTAATTGATAATTATCCTGAAAATCAAGTGGAATGGATAGATTCTCCATTAAATTTAGAAAATCCAGAACTTGGAACTCGAAAAATTGCTTTTAGTAAATATTTATATATTGAAAGAGATGATTTTGTAGAAGAAAAGCCTAATAAAAAATGGAAAAGATTAGCTAAAAATGTGGAAGTAAGATTGATGCATGCTTATTTTATCACTTGTCATGATGTAGTAAAAAATGAAAAAGGGGATATCATCGAAATCCATTGCACATATGATGAAAAAACAAAGTCTGGTTCTGGTTTTAATGAAAGAAAGCCAAACGGAACAATTCATTATGTGGAGGCGACAACCGCTTTAAAAGCCACTTTTAATTTATTTAACCCTTTAATTTGGGATGCCACAGAAGAGACAAAAGATTTGAGTTTTATTGAAAGATTAAATCCTGATTCTTGGGTAATGAAAGAAGGCTACGTTGAATCTTATTTAAAAGATAGTAAAAATGGAACACATTATCAATTTGTTAGAAATGGTTATTATTGTACAGATAAAGATTCAACATCCAATCATTTAATTTTTAATCGTACTTGTGAATTAAAGTCTTCTTTTACTCAATAGATTAAAATAGGTCCACTTTTGTGGACCTTAATTATTTCATATTCTTATTTTTGTGGAAATACTCTTTTGGAGTCATTTTAAAATATTTTTTAAACGTTCGGTAAAATGTTCTCATCGAAACAAAGCCTGAAGCAAAAGCTGCATCGGATACAGACATGTGATCATCTAATACGCAATTGATGCTATGTCGACAGCGAACTAAATTTAAATAATCGTTTAAATTACAACGAAAACATTTGTTAAATAAATGAGAAAAATAATACTTAGAATAACCGAAATGTTTTGCTATAGAATCCAAAGTAATCGATGATTTATAATTATCTTCAATGTAAAGCAGTATATTCTTCACTAAATCATAACTTGTCTTATTGGAATTAGGTATCAAATTATTTTCAATAATTGTGCCTAATAAGATAAGAATATTTCCTTCTAAAATTAATTCATTTTCATTCATCACAGAAACAACATCTAGCATTTTTTGATAGATTTTTTGAGCTTGTTCTTCATTCGTAATAAAATGCTCCTTAATGGATTTATTCGCTAGTATAGTTGTATATCTTTTTAAATAATGAACGGGAATTATCAAACAACGACTAATGGCATCTTCTTTATGAATATATTGGTGATTATCAAAAGAATCGATAATCACTAACTGACCTTTTGTCAAAGTCCTTTTTTCATCATTGACAATAACCATCACTTCACCCTCTTCAATATATAATAATTCAAGTTGATGATGGAAGTGTAGCAATGAATCATTTTTTCCAACAGAATGATGGATAGTAGTTGTGTAGTCTCTTATGACCTCATAATAGATATCTGACATACATCTCCTCCCCCTACTCCCATTATTATAGAGTCATATTTCAAAAAAGTAAACCTTTTTTTTAATTGCTTTTTTAACTGACTTTTGAATTTAAAAAAATAAGTTTTCTTAATTTAAAAAAAGGTTTATAATAAAATTATTATGGAAGAAAATAAACGAAAATTATTACAAAATATGATTGATGAATCAAATAAAATTGTCTTTTTTGGAGGAGCAGGCGTTTCTACAGAATCAGGATTAAAAGATTTTAGGAGTGTAGATGGCTTATATCATCTAAAATATGCTTATCCACCAGAGACGATTTTAAGCTTGAATTTTTTCTATGAACATCCTAAAGAATTTTATTCTTTTTATAAAGAAAATTTATTAAAGAAAGGGATTCAACCGAATGCTTGTCATTATAAATTGAAAGAATTGGAAGATAATGGAAAACTTTTAGGAATTATCACTCAAAATATCGATCATTTACATACATTAGCTGGTAGTAAAAATGTCATTGAACTTCATGGCTCTATCGTAAGGAATCATTGTATTCATTGTCATAAATTTTTTCCGGGTTGGGAATTTATAGATCATTGTGACTATTTACCTTTATGCGATAAATGTAATCAATTAATAAAACCGGATGTTGTTTTATATGGTGAGTCATTAAATGAAAAAGATATTCTAAAAGCTATAGAATGGATAGAAAAGGCAGATCTGTTAATCATTGGAGGATGTAGTTTGCAAGTATATCCGGCAGCAAGTTTTATTCATTACTTTAAAGGAAAATATTTAGTGATTATTAATAAGACTCCAACACCAGCAGATTCCTTAGCGAATTTACTTATAGATGAACCAATTGGCAAGGTGATGGAAAGTATTCAAATATCAAAAACATCTAAGGTTTAACTTAGATGTTTATAGTTTAAAGTCGTCAGCTAATCCATCACTTGGCATTCTTAAATCTCCTCGAGGTGAAAGAGAAATCTCCGTCACTTTTGGACCATCTGGAATACATGAACGTTTAAATTGTGAAGCAAAGAAACGTTGAATAAATACATTCAGCCATTTTTTGATTTCTTCTTTGCTATAGGAATTTTTAAACGCTTGAGTGGCGTAATAATATATTTTTTCTGTGCTATAATTATATTTTAAAAAATAATAAATAAAAAAGTCATGTAGTTCATAAGGACCAATAATATCTTCTGTTTTTTGAGTAATTTTTCCTTGTATGGATGGTAATAATTCTGGTGAAATAGGAGTGTCCAAAATATCATAAAGCACATCTTTGAATAAAGGGTGAGTATTCGCATAAGCTTTTACTAAGAATTTTACTAAAGTTTTGGCTACAGAGACATTCACCGCATAATTGGACATATGATCGCCATTATAAGTACACCATCCAAGTGCTAATTCAGATAAATCACCGGTTCCGATTACTAAACCATTTATTTGGTTTGAATAATCAAAAAGAATTTGAGTTCTTTCTCTTGCTTGAGCGTTTTCAAAAGTAACATCTTTTTGATTTAAAGGATGTTGAATATCTTTTAAATGTAAAGAAGTTGATTGTTCAATTGAAATGATTTTAAGTGTAGTTGAAAATAATTTTGATAATTCTAGTGCGTTTTGATAGGTTCTTTCAGAAGTGCCATAACAGGGCATCACCAAAGTGTGAATTCCTTTTAAATCATAATGGAGATATTGAAATGTTTCATAGCAAACAATTAAGGCTAAAGTGGAATCTAAACCACCAGATAATCCTAAAACCACATTGTTACAATGAAGATGTTGTAAACGTTTAGCAAGTCCCATCACTTGAAGTTGAAGGATATCAAAAGCATATTTTTCAGATTCATTTTCTTGAACAGGTAAAAAAGGAAAAGGATTAATAAAGCGAGTTAAATCTTTAACAGATAGTTTTTTTTCAAAATAAAGAATTTGATAATTCTTATTAAGTTTACTTTTAAAAGAGGTGTTTTTTCTTCTGGAAGCTTCAAGTAAATCCAAATCAATTTCTGTTATAATCATTTCATTCGTAAATCGTTTTGATTCTTTTAATAAAATGCCATTTTCGGCAATTAAATGATGACCAGAATAAACTAAATCTTGTGTGGATTCACCATTGCCAATAGAAGCATATAAATAAGCACAATTTAAACGATAAGATGTAGCTAATACAAGCATTTTACGTGTTTCATCTTTATTGAATAGTTCATTGGAAGCCGATAAATTAACGATGACATTTGCTCCTGCTAAAGCATGATGAGTAGATGGCGTATCCGCAGCCCATAAGTCTTCACATAATTCACAAGCTACTTTTAATTTTGTTTGATATTTATTTGAGAAAAGAAGTTGATTACCAAATGGATATTCTTTTCCATTGAGGTGGATGGTTGTGTTTTCACCATGATATTCAACAAATTGACGATTTTCATAAAATTCATTATAATTTGGCAAATTTGATTTTGGTACAACGCCTAAGATTTGCCCATCACAAAACGCTATCGCACAATTATAAATTTTATCTAGATGGATTAAAGGTGCACCAATAAATATCAAGGTGTGATTTTTTATTGTACTTAAACGGATGTCTTCAATGGCTTTAAGCGTTGAATGAATTAAAGAGTCTTGATAAAACAAATCCCCACAAAAATATCCTGTCACTGCAAGTTCGGGAAAAAGTAAAATATCTAAATCTTCAGCTGAAGCTTGATGAATGATTTTGATGATTTCTTGTGCATTTTGACTTGGAGAAGCAACTTTTATTTCATTACATGCACAACCTACTTTTATCATTGAATAGCACAAAGATGGCTTTGGAAAAGAATAAGTTACTTCACTTTTTAATAAATTTTGATAAGCATCACTGGACATAATGACCAAATCATCATAACCATTTTTGGTTATCGTAATTGGCTCATTTGTTTCATGACATAAATTAGAAATTTCATTTGTATTTCTTAAGTCAGTTATAGGCTTTGCTTTGTTTTTCATTTTATCACCCTTTTATATTATAGCATAATTATGTACAAAGTAAACACGCTTTGATAGTGAATTGAATCTTTTACTTCTTTAATTTAGGGTTGCATTTTTTGGAAAGATTGAATATAATAAAGTTGCGATGAAAAGAAAGAGTAAAAGTATTGTTCTTATAGAAAGTCCTCAAGGATGGAAAGGGATAGAGTAAAAATACTTTGAAGGTAGTCTTGGAGCATATTTCCTAAGTCAATAGGGGAATCGTATTTCTGCGTTAAAGAATAAAGGGCATAACTTTTGTTATGAACTAAGGTGGTACCGCGATCATTCGTCCTTAGATAGCTAAGGACTTTTTTTATTTTAAAGGAGGCTAAATGATGAAGCAACTTGCTCAAAAATATAATCCACAAGAAATTGAAAAAGGAAAATACGATAATTGGTTAAAAGAAGGTTATTTTCAAGCTGGCGATAAGAATAAAACAGCTTATTCGATTGTCCTTCCTCCGCCAAATGTCACAGGAAAATTGCATATTGGTCATGCATTAAATACAACTTTACAAGATGTAATGGCACGTTTTAAAAGATTACAAGGCTTTGATGTATGTTTTGTACCTGGAATGGATCATGCTGGAATTGCTACTCAGGCTGTTGTTGAAAAAAAATTGCGCAATATGGGCATTGATAAATATGATATTGGTAGAGAGAAATTTTTAGATTATGCTTGGGAATGGAAAGTAGAATATGCTCATACAATTCGTGAGCAATGGGCCAAAATGGGTTTATCTCTTGATTATTCTAGAGAATGTTTTACTTTTGATGAAAAAAGAAATGAAGCGGTAAGAACTGTTTTTTGTTCATTATATGAAAAGGGTTTAATCTATCGAAAAGAAAAAATTATAAACTGGGATCCAGTTTTGAAAACGGCTTTATCCAATATCGAAGTCATTTATAAAGATGATCCTGGTAAAATGTATTATTTTAAGTATTTTGTAGAAAATGAAAATCAATCTATTGTCGTTGGTACAACTAGACCTGAAACGATGTTTGGTGATGTTGCAGTTGTTGTCAATCCAAAAGATGAACGTTATCAATGGTTAAAAGGTAAAAAATTAATTAATCCAGCCAATGGAGAAGTTTTACAAGTTATTTTTGATCCTTATGTGGATATTGAATTTGGTACAGGTGCAATGAAATGTACACCTGCTCATGATCCAAATGATTATAATTTAGGGAATAAGTATCATTTGGAAATGATTGTTTGCATGAACGATGATGCCACAATGAATGAAGTGGCTGGAAAGTATAATGGATTAGATCGCTATGAATGTCGTAAGTTACTTGTTGAGGAGATTAAAAACAAAGGATTGTTAGATCACATTGAAGAGATAGTTCATCAAGTTGGACATTCTGAAAGAAGTGATGCAGTCATTGAACCACGTTTATCCAAACAATGGTTTGTATCCATGAAAGGTTTATCGAAAGCGGCTTTAGATAGGCAAGCAAAAGAGGAAAGTAAAGTAAATTTCTATCCTCCTCGTTTTGAAAAGAATTTTATAAATTGGATGGAAGGAATTGAAGATTGGTGTATTTCTCGACAATTATGGTGGGGGCATAGAATACCTGCTTATTATCATAAGGAAACAGGAAAAATTGTTGTTAGTTTTAATCCGCCAAAAGATATTGAAAATTATACGCAAGATGAAGATGTGTTAGATACATGGTTTTCAAGCGCGCTATGGCCATTTACTACTTTAGGATGGCCGAGTGAAAGTGATGATTTAAAACGATATTATCCCAATAGTTTAATGGTTACTGCTTTTGATATTATCTTATTTTGGGTTTCACGAATGATGTTTCAAGCAGTCGAATTTACAGGAAAGATGCCGTTTCACGATGTTTTGATTCATGGTCTGATTCGAGATGAACAAGGCCGTAAAATGTCTAAATCTTTAGGAAATGGGATTGATCCTATGGATGTAATTGAACAATATGGAGCCGATGCTTTACGTTTCTTTTTAGCTACATCGAGTGCGCCAGGATTAGATTTCCGTTATTCAACAACAAAAATTGAATCAAGTTGGAACTTTTTAAATAAAATATGGAATGCTTCTCGATTCGTTTTGATGAATATCCCTCATGATTTTAAAGTAAAAGATATTGAGGATAATCAATTAACATTAGCTGACAAATGGATATTAGCGAAATTAAAATATGCAACGGATAAAATAACTGAAAACCTTGAAAAATATGAATTTGCTAATGTCGGATCTTATTTATTAAACTTAATTTGGAATGATTTTTGCTCTTGGTATATAGAAATGAGTAAGTTATCTTTATTAAAAGAAGATATAGCAGATAATACACGACAGGTTTTAGTCTATACCCTAAAACAAATATTAATTCTTCTTCATCCTTTTGCTCCTTTTATTAGCGATGAAATTTATCAAGCTATTCCAGAGTGTAAATCTTCTATTCATTTAGAAAACTGGCCAAAAATAGCTAAAAAATATGAAAATCAGCAAATTATGGAAGAAATGGATTCCATTATCGAAATTATTACAGTCGTTAGAAATGTAAGAAATACGGAAAATATTGCTAATAGCATAAAATTAAAGATTGCTGTATATGATAAAAGTGAGGATGGTAAACTCATTCAAACATTAAATGATAATTTGACTTATTTGACAAAATTCACGAATGCAGAATCTTTTGTCGTATCGAAAACAAAAGAATTTGGTCATAATGGTCGAGTTGTGGCCATTACATCTGGTGAATTATTCGTTTCTTTGGAAAATGCGATTGATATCGATAAGGAATTGGAGAAATTAAATAAAGAATTAATAAAAGTTGATGCAGGTGTTGCACGTGGAGAAGCCATGTTTAATAATCCATCTTTTGTTGAAAAAGCACCAAAATTTAAAATTGATGCCGAAAGAAAAATATTGGAGGATTATTTATCGAAAAAGGCGACTATTTTAAAGCGAATTCATGAACTTACTTCCATGAAAAAATAAAAAAGGAGTATCATCAATATGAAAATTGATCTTATTAGTATAATTTTTTTAGTCATCATTATTGCTTTTGCTTTACTAGGTTTGAAAAAAGGTTTTTTCAAAACACTGATTTCATTAATTAAAAATATAGTTGCTTTTATTATTGCTGTTTTACTTTGTAAACCGATTGCTCATTTACTTACTAAAAGTTCCCTTGGCGAATCATTAACTTCTAGTTTATTAGATTTTTTCAATAGTAAAGGTGGTATTTTTACTACTTCGATTACCGAGGGAAATAAGCAAGAAGTGATTAATATGGCTTTAAAAGAAATTAACATACCTGACGGATTAAATGGACTTTTATCTTCCTTGTTTTATAAAATGATTCCGATTACGGGTGAAACGACGACCGTTAGTGAATCATTAGCCCCAACAATATCTTATTATATATTTATAGGAATCGCTTTTGTTATTTTATTTATTATTGTACGGATTTTAGTCTCTTTATTAAATCGTTTATTTGCTGCGATAGAACAAATACCTTTTGTAGGAATTATAAATACTTTATTAGGTGGAGTGCTTAATGGAGTAATTGGCGTTTTATTTGTATGCTTATTAACTTATATGTTTACTTTTATTATTCCTACAGATTCGAGTGTATCAGCATGGCTTGTACAAACGATGCGCCTTGATGAGCCTGATATCTTTACTTTATCCAAGTTCTTTTATGAAAATAATTTTCTTTTAACACTTATAGCTTGGATACAAAAATGGTTTGTTTAAATATTTTCTAATGTGTTAATCAAGCAATCGTAGATAGATGATAAAAAACGTATTAAACCTCAATTCTAATATGAATGGAATTGAGGTTTTCTATTATATTAAATAGGAAAGTTTTTAATTGTTATCATAAGGAACATTTATTCAATAGTTTAAAATAAATAAATCAGTTTATTGATGCACATAAGTCGATAAAAGAATAACCTAGGATGTATTTTACCTTTTCAAAATGAGAATTTTAAGTAATTTTAAATAAAAAGGACTATATATAATTAGGAGGTAAATTATGTTAGAAGAAATGAAATATCAAAAAATACCTTTGTCTTTACAAAAACAAAAGTATGGAAAAGGTGCAGAACTTGGAATGGGACTGATTACAGCTTTTGGAGTAATTGCCATTATAACGATTGTCATTTATAAATTATATGGAGCAAAAAGTGGTGATATTGCTTTACCTGGTGGATTTAAGTTTAAGTTTACGACCTAATGGGAACAATCAAAGATTTACCTATTCAGGAAAGACCAAGAGAAAAAGCAATTAAATATGGTATTGATGTATTATCGGATAGTGAATTATTGGCTATTCTTCTTCGTAGCGGTACGAAGAAGAAAACTGCACTTGAAACAGCAATGGAATTGATTTGTTCTTTTAATGGGATTGGTAATGTGTTTAAAGCAAGTTTTTATGAATTAAATCAAATAAAAGGAATTAGTCAAGTTAAATCTTTACAGATATTAGCCATTCATGAATTATTTGTTAGAATCTTGAAAAATAATGAATTTAATCATCAAGAAGAAATTGTTTTAACTTGCCCTTATGATCTATATCAATATCTTCGCTTGAAATTTGAATCATCCTTACAAGAAAAACTAATTGTCGTTTATCTTAATGTCAAAAATGTTATTCTTTTT
The DNA here is from genome assembly GCA_902491575.1 of uncultured Bacillota bacterium. Taxonomy (GTDB): domain Bacteria; phylum Bacillota_I; class Bacilli_A; order RFN20; family CAG-631; genus CAKPXW01. The sequence continues at coordinate 11,651 of CABUID010000003.1, read as the reverse complement.
GAAGAAATATTGACGATTGGTAATGATACAATGAGTGTAACGAATAATAAATTAATTTGTAAGCATGCTATTGAAAAATACGCTAAAAAAGTAGTCATTTGTCATAACCATCCATCTGGTGATGCATCGCCTTCTTTAGAAGATATTGCCACTTTTTATTCACTTTATTCTGCTTTAAAATACATTCAAGTAAAACTATTAGATCATATTATTTTTGGAAAGAATGAATATTATAGTATTTTCAATGAAAAGAAATACCAAGTTATGAAATAAATAATTTGAATACTTATTGTATTTATTGTATAATTAAAATGATATGGTGGTGATAAAATGATAGCTTTTTTAAAGGGAGATATCGTTGAAATTAATGCAGAATGTATTTTAATAGATGTTAATGGAGTAGGCTACCAAGTCTATGTTGGAAAACCACAAGATTACACTTACGGAAGAGCATTAGTATACACTTATTTTCAAGTGAAAGAAGATGGAGTATCCTTATATGGTTTTAAAACGAAACAGGAACAAGATTTATTTTTACGATTAATCAATGTGAGTGGGATAGGTCCCAAGACAGCAAATGGTATTTTAGGCGCCACAACAACCAATGCTTTAATTACAGCTATTGAACTTGGAAATATAGCTTTCTTAAAAAAATTACCAGCCATTGGACCCAAAGCAGCTCAACAAATTGTTTTGGATTTAAAAGGTAAATTAGTAAGTGATGATGATTCGAATAAACCTTCATCCAAAAAGAATGAAATTTATAGTGATGTTTATGATGCATTGAGGCAATTTGGCTTTAAAGTAAGCGAAATTGATTCAGCGATTAATAAAATAGAAAATATTGAAAATAAGCAAACTTCTAATATTATCAAAGAATGCTTACAAATGTTAAGAAAGTAGGTGTGTTGAGTGAATGAAAGAGTTTTAGATTCGACTAAAAATTACACTGACGATGAAGATGAGTTAAAACTTAGACCTTCCACTTTAAATGAGTATATTGGACAAGAAAATATGAAAAAGAATTTGTCCATATTTATAAAAGCTTCTAACAAAAGAGAAGAAGCTTTAGATCATGTATTAATTTATGGTCCTCCTGGACTTGGTAAGACAACATTAGCTCATGTAATTGCTCATGAAAAATCTGCAAATATTCGAATTGCAAGTGGTCCAGCCATTGAAAAAACTGGTGATTTGGCTTCCATTTTGTCCATGCTTGAACCAGGAGATGTTTTGTTTATCGATGAAATTCACCGACTACCAAAGGTGGTTGAAGAAGTTTTATATGCTGCCATGGAAGATTATGTTATTAATATTGTCGTAGGAAAAGATAGCAGTGCACATTCTATTTCTATTGATTTACCACCTTTTACTTTAGTAGGAGCTACAACTCGAGTTGGAGATGTTTCTGCTCCGTTAAGAGATCGATTCGGCATTGTTTTTAAATTGGATTATTATGGCTTAGAAGAAATTAAACAAATTGTTGTCAGAACTTCGAAAGTTTATAATAATGCCTTATCTGAAGAAGCGGCTATTGAACTCGCTAGAAGAAGTAGAGGAACTCCTCGAATTGCCAATCGACTCTTTCGCCGCGTACGTGATTTTGCTACAGTTGTAAATGATAGTATCATAAATCTTGAAGTAACCCAAACGGCATTGAACGCTTTAAAAGTGGATGAACTTGGTTTAGATGACGTAGATATTCGTTATTTAAAAGGTATTATTGAACGTTTCAAAGGTGGACCAGTTGGGATAGAATCCATAGCTGCTGCTATTGGGGAAGAGGAAGTTACTTTAGAAGATGTCTATGAACCTTATTTGCTCCAACAAGGATTGATTAATCGAACACCTCGTGGTCGTATTGTTACAGAAAAAGCTTATAAACATCTAAAAATTCCTTATCAAACGTCTTTGTTTTAGTGACGTTTTAGATTCACACTTATAATGGCACCAGCGCTATAAGCAATACATTTTCCCATGATGAATAAGAAATAAAATTTTGTTATTTCATGGGATTTTGTAAATACATCAAAAATAAGAATAAAAATCAAATAGACAAGGATAAAAATGGCAGAACCAAGTAATCCTTGTTTTTTATTTATAAATCCATAAATCATTCCCGCAAATAAAAAGAATAAAATAGATAAGGCTTGAATGACATAGGCATTGATCTTTACCCCTTTGTTATATTGGAGATAAGAGATAATAACTGCACTAATAAAAGATAATAAAACTAAAGTAATAATTGAAATGAAAGTAGATAAAATAATTTTTTTCATAAGCTCACCTAAAGTATATATATTCAAGACTTGTTAAAAATATTCTTTAGGAGATTAAAAAAATGGATATTCTAAAAGTGGTTTTATATACTATATTAATGTATTTTTATTTAATAATTATTATTCGTATTATGGGTAAAAGAGAAGTGGGTAGTTTGTCTATATTTGACTTAGCCGTTTATTTTACAATATCTGATTTAATAACGATGGCCATAGTCGATCACCAAATTCCCATACTCTTTACGATTATTTCTGTAGCTATTTTATGTTTCCTTCAAATAACCCTTGCATTTATTACGATGAAAAATAAAAAGATAAGAGATTTTATTGATGGAAAAAAATCCATTATCATCGATAACGGTAATATTGATTTTGAAGAAATGAAAAAACAAAGGTATACCATTGACGATTTATACAATCAAATCAGGGAAAAAGGGATTGATAGTGTTACTTTAATACGTTGGGCTATTCTTGAAAATTCGGGAAAACTTTCAGTTATAACTTATAAAGATTCGATTTCAAATTTTCCAGATCCTCTCATAACGGATGGAGTAATTGATAAAGATAACTTGAAAAAATTAAATATTGATGAAAAGTATTTGCTTGAAAAAGTAAAAGCTAGTAAAGCAAAGAGTTTAAGTGATATTCGTTTGTGTCTTTATATTAATGACAATTTTACTTTTATTTTTAAGAAAAGCAAAACTTCTAAATAAAGTGATAAAGTGAATGATGCAAGATAAATAAATCGATATTAAAATCGCTATAATCATGCCATCTGTCTTATATAAAGGAATTAAAAGATAAAAGCAAAGAATACGAATACCATTACAAATAATGGATTCATATAAAAGAGATTTTTCTTTGTCAAACGCAATAAGGGCGACATGAATGGGGTATTGCAAAAAATAAACACTTATTAAAAAACTATATTTTTTTATGTATTCGATTCCAATGACTTTTCCATATAATATTTTTGAAAAGAATTCAGGAAACATCTGAATGAAAAAAAGGCAAATAAAACCTGAGAAAAAAGAAAGAGCTAAAACACTTAAAAATATATTTTTTGATTTTTTGTAATTCCCTTTTTCAATTTGACTAGATAATTTGGGGAGCATATAAACGGAAATGCAATTTGCAAAGAAAGATGGCAATAATAATAAAGGAAATACATAACTATTGACAATACCATATTCTAATGTTAAATCATTTTGAGAAACTCCAACTTTTAACATCAAATAGGTATAAATAATAGGCTCTAGAAAATAGATGACGGAGCCAATGATTCGAGTAGAAGTACTCATTAAAGAAAACTTCATGATATTTTTCATAATGATTTCATTTTCCATGTTATCTTTTTGTAGTCTTTTTAAGATTTTTCGATCTTTTAGTTTCATGGAGATTAATAAATGAATAAGGGAAGCAATTTCCCCAATAATCGTCGAAAACATGGCAAAAAAAGATAAAAATGAAATATTATTTTTATCAATCATTTCAACAAAAATAACAATAAAAAGCAATCTTGAAAGTTCTTCACTAATTTGACAATGAGTAGTTTTTTCAACCTTGTCAATACCAATAAAGTAACCCTTTAATAAAGAAGTTAAAGAAATTAAAGGAAGTAATAAAACCATACCATAAAGTGTGGGTAATGTGAGTTCATTTTTTAAATATACATTGGCAATCGTTGGAACAAAAAAAATGTAGATAACTCCTATCAATAAATCGATTCCAAGTAAGACAAATAAACTTACTTGCATAATTTTAAATGTCGGGTATCTTTTTTTAGCTATGAGTTTTGAAATGGTTGTAGGAATGCCAAGTTGGGCAATATTTAGTAGTAAAGTAAGTGTTGGTAAAGTTAGGGAATATACAGACATTGCCAACGTTGAAATTTTTCTTGCGATGATAATTTTTGCCAAAACAGAAAGAAGTTTTGCTAAAACACTAATAAAAATTAGATTAGTTATCGATTTTAAAAAATTCTTTTTGATAGTCGTCACCTTCTCATGATTTATTTTATGAAAAACAAATAAAGTATATGAGTGACCCCTTTAAATTTTTTAAATGAAAAGAAAGCTATTTTCTTTGCATATATTCCCTAAAAAATAAAGATATTAAGAATTTTTTTTCTAAAATTGATAATGAATCGATTTATATTTAAATTTTTTAAGGATATTTTACCTTTTTTATTGCTTATTTTCTAAAAAAATGGTAAAGTATATGAGCAAGTATTTTTTAATATATATATTTATATATTACACGCGAATACTTACTTGTATAGATAAGTAATATTTATTTGATTTAAAGGGGGCAACCTAATGCGCAGATTATTATCTTTTATTTCAATGGTATTTACCATTTTGGCTATTGTATTTTTCACATTGCCATCAGTTAAAAATCCAAATTTAGGTATTGAATTTAAAGGTGGATATGAAATCGTATACGATATTTCTAAAAAGGATGATTTTGATCTTCCAGCAATTGAAGATATTGCTGACGTCATCGCTGGTCGTATCGACATTGCCGGTGTGAAAAATCCACAAGTATCCGTAGAAAACACACCAGGTGATGATTCGGCTTCTCATATTCGTGTTTGTGTTTCATCCAAAAATACAACTGAATTAGCAGAAGTTTTAACGCTTATCGAATCGGATACAGAAATCACATTTACAGATAGCAGTGGTAATTTTTTAATGGATGGTTCTGTATTAAAAGAAAAAGATGGTGCGGTTTTATCTTATAGTGAAGGGCAACCTATCGTCTTATTAAATATAGCCGATACAGCAACTTTTGGTGAAAAAACAGGTTCAATTGCTGGAAGCAATATGATTGCCTGGATTGGCTATGAAGGACCAAATGAAGAAACTGGCTATATCGGTGACTTTGCAGCTTATTCTGGTGAAGGCACTGTAGAACAACAAGCTGCTGCAGCGAAAAAAGTCATTGTTAACGCGACAGTCAATGAAGCATTAACAAGTGATACTGCACAAATTACAGGTAGTTTTACGGCTAAAGAAGCAAGTCAAATTGGAAAATTGTTATCTGCTGGTAATATGAATTTTGAAATCACAAGAAGTGATGTCTTAAAAGTTGATGGCGCTTTTGGTGCCGATGCTTTCAATAAATCATTGATTGCTGGTATTGTTGGCTTAATTGCCATTATCATTATGATGATTTTGATTTACAAAATTCCCGGTGTAATTTCCTCTATTACTTTATTGTTTTATACAGCTATGATATTAGTTGTTTTTAATTTAATTGGTGGAGAATATGGGCCCGATACCATTGCGGCTATTGTTGTCGGTTTAGGTATGGCGGTGGATGCATGTATTATTTTATTTGAAAGATTAAGTGATGAGTTATATAAAGGTCGTTCGGTTAAAGCTGCTTATGAAGAATCAACAAAGAAATCTTTATCATCTATTTTAGACTCGAATATTACAACAATTATTGCAGGATGTGCTTTATATTTCTTTGGAAAAAGATCTGTAAAAGGATTTGCAACGATGTTATTAATTACAACAGTATTTAACGTTGTTATCATGTTATTAGTAACTCGTTTATTGATGTTCTTACTCATTAAGAGTGGTAAGTTAGATAATAAGAAACATTTACTTGGTGTAAATACCAAATATGTTCCAGATATTAATAAAGGGGAAAGCCAAACTTACTTTGGCAAGTTTGCAAATGTCAATTTTGTCAAACACTCAAAAAAGGTTCTAATTGCTTTATTATGTGTATTTGGAATTGGTATAGGCTTTGCTGGTGGTTTTGCCATTTCAGGTGCTGCTTCTGGTAATGGAAATAGTGTTTTGAATTTTGGTTTAGATTTTAAATCAGGTGCTACAGCAACGATTAATTTTAATAATTATGATTTGTTTGAAGATTTAGAAGATATGATTCACATTCAAGATGATAATGGTAAAATTACAAATGACTCCGTTAGAAGATTTTTAAGTGAGTATACGACAATTAGTGATGATAAGTTGCCTGAGGATAAATACATTTCTATTGTCGAAGCTTATGATAATGAAAATGAATGTAATACATTAGCTATAAAAATTGAATTTCCTAGTATCGGAACAGATAGTTCAGAAACGGATTTCTTAACTGGTTTTGATGAACTTGTCTTAAATCAACTTGGCTTAATTACAGTTACCGATTATGAAGATTATGTGACGGTTAGTCAACAAGTTTCTTCACCAACAATGGCAAGAGCAACGGTTATTAATGCTTTATTATCTTTATTGATAGCCTTTGCATTAATCGTTATTTATATTTCTATTCGATTCCGTTATACTTATGCTATTGCATCTATCTTAGCTTTACTTATTGACTGTATGTCCATGTTATCTATCTTTGCTATCTTTAGAATTGAGGTACAAGTTGAATTTGTTTCTGCCGTATTAGCAATTATTGGTTATTCAATTAATGATACTGTTGTTATTTTTGATAGAATAAGAGAAATTGCAAAAGAAACAAACTTTGGAAATATTGATGAAGAAGGTCGTTATAACATTGTTAATAAGGCTTTACAAAACTGTGCTACACGTTCTTTCTGGACAACTTTATCCACTGTACTACCAGTCGTTGCACTTATCTTTATTGGTGCCAGTGCGACTAGAGCTTTCTCAATCGCTATGCTAGTTGGTTTGATTTCAGGTATTTGTTCGTCTTTATTTATTGCTCCATCATTCTGGTTAATTCTTGAAAAACGTCATATGAAACATTTAAAAGAAAAAGCAATTAAAGCTGCAGAAGAGGCTGCAAAGAAAAAAGGTAAAGGTCCTGAAGAAATGACCATTATTGGAATTAATGATTAATGAATAAAATGAAAAAATCTACACTATAAAAATGTAGATTTTTTATTTTAAATAATAAAGCTCACTATTTATTTTGGATAGTTAATCAGTCAATTTGGATAGCATTTTGTTTTGTACCGGATATTAAGTTATCTAAAAAATGAGGTTCCATTTTCATTACATTTTCAACATTTGTCAATCTTATTTCTCCCTTATTTAAAAGTGCAAAGATACTGATTGCCATCAAAATACGAACATCATCCATGAAAGGTAATTGAATTTTATTAAAATAATCTTTCTTTCCTTTTATTGTGATTGTAGTCAAATCTTTTTTTATTTCGACATGTAGTATTTTTAAAAGTTCAACCATCTTTAAAATTCTTTCAAGTTCTTTACCACAAAGATAATCTAGATGAAAAAATCGGGAAATCCCATTTGCAAAACTAGCCGTTACCATTAGAATACAAAATAAATCTATACATTCACATAAATCAAAATCACAACCTCTAAGTTGTTTGGCAATACCTTTTTCCAACAATGCGTTATTAGCCATATAAAGTTTTTCTTGACCATCTTCCTTTATAAACTTTATATTTCCACCCATATTTTTTAAATATTGGATAATCTTTTGATTAACTTGCAATGAATCTTCTTTAAAATGATAAGCTAATAAACTTCCATTTAAACAAGCTAAAGCAAAATAATTGGCTGCCGTTATATAATCGGCTTCTATAAAAAGATAATCCCATTGAAAAATAAAATTAGTGTGAATATATATTGTGTTCTCGTTGATTGTAATATCAAAACCAAAACGTTGAAAAACCAAAATGCCTGTTAAAACATCATCTTTATATAAAAAAGGGGAATTTATTTTTATTGTTGTCGCTTTTTTTTGATACAAAGCATTAATAATTAATCCCATAATAAACAAAGAAGAAACATTACCTTCAAGTTCATAATAATCTAAATGTATGCTTCCTGAACAAATAATTTGTTGATCTTTTTTTTGTATAGAAAGATTGCAATCTTTTGCTAGTTGCTCATAAATTGTTAAAGAATAATGAAATAAGTTTTCATCACAATGAAAAATAACTTGTTTAGCCATTTGTAAAGAAACAGGTAATAATAATAACAATGTTGTAATGGAGTCTTTAACATTAATTATAAGTTGATGAACATCATTCCTTTTTGATGGTTTAATGTACAAACTATTTGAATTCGTATAAATTATATCTTTACCAATAGCATTAAAAAAATTCAATAAAGCATCCATATCTTCATTTTCAGGAACATTTTCAAAAAGTATTCCTTCATTCATCAACCATGAAGCAATTAAATAGCGATGTGTCAAAGCAGTTGAACCAGCAAAAGCTTTTTCTAAAATAAACCTTGATGGATAAATAGTAACATTCATTGATTTGTCTGTGTCCTTTATAATTATTTTAAGATAAAGGAAATATTTCCTTTATGTTCGTTAAATTGGATGTTTGCATAAGCGCCATTGATAATCGGAATAGAGGGGCGGATATGGGAAATATCGACATCATATAAAATAGGTACATTCAATTCGCTAATGCTATCGATAATCGCTTGATAAAAACTATAATTTAAAGGAGTAATAGAATTGAAAGGTCTTCCAATTAAAAATCCTTTTGCATATTGAAACCAACCTGCTTCTTTTAGTTGAAATAATGCTCGATAAAGAGCTGTGGAATTCAGATCACATACATCAAAATACCATAAGATGCCATCTTCTTTATATTTTTCGATGAATGAACGTACTTGGTCGTAACGGGTACCACATAAAGAGATTAAAATATCTAAACAACCACCAATCATACGACCACTCAAATTGAACGATTGATTGTCCATCGATTTCCAAAGATTTTCATCATAATAACTTAAAGGCGTTAATGGTGCTTTTAAATGTGTTTGACTTTCAGGTCCATAATAAAAAGGATAAGATTGAAAAGATAATTTTTTTCCTTGCATTAAAAGATAAGTATCCACTGTATCACAAGGAAGAGTATCATAAGCAAAACTACCAATGGATGAAGCATATATCGTTGCAATATCACAAAGAGTGGTTAAAGTAAAAGTTAAATTTGTATTATCAGAAAATCCCATGAAGTATTTAGGGGATAATTGTTTTATTTTCTCAAAGTCGACAAAGGGTAACATACTCATCATGATTTCTCCTCCGCCAGTGGACCATAAAAAATGAATGTTTTTATTTTTATACATAGACATAAAATCTTTTCCACGCAAAGAAGCAGGTGCACTGACAGCATTGACATTACGATAAATTCGATGCCCTTTTTTTATTTGATAGCCAAGTTTTTCAAAGTACTGAATTCCTTTTTGCGTCCTTATTCGATAAGGATTGACATTACTACCACAAGAAGTGGCCAATAATCCAATGCTATCTTTTTCATTCAAAAATTTTGGGTATTTCATATGCTAATCTCCAATTTAAAATTAATTTTAACTTTACTAGTCTATATTACCATTTTTTGATATAATTAGAAAGAAAAAGGTGATGCAAAATGGAAAAATTATTTGAAATTTTAGAATTTGATAAAATAAAAGAAATGATTTTAAAATGGAATGTCAATCATTTAAGTCGAAAGAAAATCAATGAATTGAAGCCTTATTACTTTGATGAAGTCGTTCAAGAACAGTTAAATCAAACCAATGAAGGTTATTTATTAGTTAATTTAGGTACTTTTCCTTCTTTAAGTCAATTGCCAGATTTGTATCCTTATTTAGAAAAAGTTCATAAAAATGGGATATTAAATTTACAAGAAATTTATGACTTTGTAATTTCTTTGGAAGCTGTTTTATCATGTAAACAATTTGTAAGTAATTCTAAAGCGGAAATAGAAAAATTACATTTTACGTTAAAATATATTGAATCAATGGTTCCTTTAAATAATTTATATAGCCAATTAAAATATTGCGTTAGTCCTAATTTCACCTTAAATGACCATGCCTCAAGTAAATTAAAAACGATTCGAAATTCAATTAAAAAATATGAAACGGAAATTAAAGAAAAATTGAATCATTTTCTTAAAAATAATTCTTCTATGCTTTCAGATAACTATATTGCGACTCGTGGCACACATTATGTATTACCTGTAAAAGCGGCATTTAAAAATCAAATTAAAGGTATTGTCATTGATGTTTCATCAACCCAAAGTACCTATTTTATTGAACCCTATACCGTAATGGAATGTAATGCAATGTTAGAGCAATTACATTATGAAGAAGAAGTGGAGATTCAACGTATTATTAAAGGATTATGTGAATTGATTGATCAACAATATGATTTTTTAATGAAAAATAACGATGCTTTAGCTGAACTTTCTTTTATGTTATTAAAGGGACATTTTGGATTACATAATCAGTATGAAATGGCTACTTTGAATCAGCAAAATCAAATTGATTTAATCGGGGCTTTTCATCCTTTAATTCCTAAAGAAAGAGTGGTTGAAAACGATTTCCATTTAGGAGGTATTAATAATCGAATTATTGTGATATCGGGACCAAATGCTGGTGGAAAAACGGTAGCTTTAAAAACCATTGCTTTAATTGTTTTAATGAATCAATGTGGTTTGCCTTTGCCTGTAAAAAAAGCAAATCTTCCAGTATTTAGAAATATTTTTATTGATATTGGCGATGAACAATCCATTGAACAATCTTTATCGGGCTTTTCATCTCATATGAAAAATGTCAGTGAAATACTCAATCAAATCGATCGTCATTCACTTGTGATTATGGATGAATTAGGGAGTAAAACAGATCCAAATGAAGGAGAGGCTCTTGCTAAAGCAATTTTAGATTATATTGAAGATAGCAAAGCGATTTCTATGATTACAACACATTATCTTGGAATTAAATAATAGACATAAAGATGAAATGCTAAATATAATAATAAATCAAGATACTTTTTCTAACGTTATTAGAGATGTAGAAACAGGTCTTTCAGATATAGCAGTAATAAAGCTAACTAGACCTGTAAGTTTTACAAACAAAAGAACATTAATGTCTAAAAATCTAGAATTTATCAAGGTTACAGATGGGTATGTCTGTTTACAAGTAAGAGATGGACATCCATTATGTGATATTGATGAGGCTGTAGATCTCGATGATTTAAAAAAATACGTATTATTGACTAATGAATATGTAGACAGAAGCTATATATCTATGTGGATTGGAAATGAGCTTGACTATGATAATTTCAATCACTTCATAACAGTTCAAGACCATGAGATGTTATCTTATTTTTTACATAATACAGATGGAGTATATTTCTCATTAAGGGGGACACATATAAAGAAAAAGACAAAATTAGATGATGGAACAGTTTTAATACCATTGTCTAAAAAGATTATATTAGACTGCGGATATATAAAGAGAAAAGATGAGGCCTTATCTCCTATAGCAGAAGAATTTGTAAATATATATAAAGAATTTGCTGATAATTATAATATAAGGGACTAATTTTAAAGTTTTTGAAAGAGCCAGAAAACGTTTTGAAGGCTCTATTTTTTTGTCTATATGCTATAAA
>CABUID010000002.1 GCA_902491575.1 uncultured Bacillota bacterium | reverse complement strand
ATTGCAACTCTAGATATTATTCTCCTGAACTTTGTCGTTGGATTTCGCCTGATTCTGTGGATTATCTTGAGCCTGAAAGTGTTAATGGATTGAACTTATATGCGTACTGTGGTAATGATCCGGTTATGTATGCTGATCCTAGCGGTCATATGCCTGAATGGTTACAATGGACGCTTGGTGGATTGATTGTTGTTGTCGCTATAGCAGGATCTATTGCTTTATCTGTCTTTGCTGCGCCAGCCTTAATTGGGGCTTTAGGTGGTACTTTAGCAGCTAATATTGCTGGTGGCGCTATTATTGGAGCTATAGGAGGAGCAATAGCAGGGTTTGGCGTAAGTTATGGTTCTCAGATAATTGAAAAAGGGTTCCAGGGCACAGATTGGAATGCGGTTATTAAGTCTACAATAAGTGGTGCAATTTCTGGTGCTATTGCTGGTGGGGTTTTTGGTGGAATCAAATACGCATATTCTGCTAAAAGTCTTGCTAACAGTGTTTCTGGTTTAAGCAAAGCACAGTCGAGTCTCAATAATGCATGGAAGCCATTGAGTAATGTTAAAAATTTAGCAAATATGCCATTTAGTGGTGCGAATATTGCTAAAACAATAGGACAAGCTGCTGCAAATTATAATGCAGCTTACACAAATTTAATATTTGCTGAAGTTAATAATACTTTTGCTAACTTGGCTTTTAAAGGATTATATGCTGGTGCACAATTTGGTTTAAAACAATTAATTGGCTATGGAATTAATCAAATATGGTGAGGTTAATTAAATGAATAAAAAGGTTATTTTAGAATTAAAAAAAGTCATCTTTACTGATAATGAAATAATAGTAAAAAACAAAAAAGAAGATGTGGTAATTTTATATAGTAATATAAAGTATACATCATATCACAAGAAAAATCTTATTAATTATTTATTGATTTATGGTTTAGATGTAGCACCAGGATGGCTTTTAATAAAATTCAAAGAAAAAATTTCAAACAAAAAGGCAATTATGTTTAAAATAAACTATGAAGATTTAATGAAATTGCCTAAAAAAATATTAGATATTTTAGAAATTAATTAGTAAATATTTGATAAAAACACAAACGTGCAAGAGTGTAGCTATCTTAATAGATAGTTGCTCTCTTTTTTTACTTCAAGACAACCCTATATTTAGAATAGCCATATTGGTATACTTAAGATTCTATATTGTAATATTTAAAGAAAAAGTAAATGAATTTTTAGAGTTTAAAGAAATAGATTCCCTAATAGTTCATTCGTTAATATCTAAGATAGAAGTTGGATATAGAGATAATCCAAAGACTATCAAAATATATTACAAGTTCATTGATGATTCTATATCAAATCAATATGGATTTAAGACAACTTGTAGTATAATATTAGGTGTAATAGTAAAGAGTCTGTTGGAGTTGCAATAGGATAGTCCAGTCGAAACGGAGCTTTATTATTGCAATTCTAGATACTATTCTCCAGAATTTTGTCGTTGGATTTCTCCTGATTCTGTGGATTATCTTGATCCTGAAAATATTAATGGATTGAACTTATATGCGTACTGTGGCAATGACCCCGTTAATTATTCCGAGCCGAATGGTCACATTGCTATTTCAACATTGATATTATGTGGTTTGGCATTAGTTGGGATGGGATTAACTATTGGAGGAGTTGCTTCTGATAATAGTGTGATGACAGCTATTGGTTTAACGATGTTTGCAGTCCTTGCGTTAATAAGTGGAGTAGGTGCTTTATTTAGCGGAGCAACATACTTGAGCATCATAGGTGGAGTCACCGTTGGAGCTGGTGCATTTACCGAAGCGTTTGCTGTTTTTGAATACCAGAAAGCATTTACTGGAAATAACTGGATTATTGACACAACAGGAATGAGCGAAGAATGGTATAATGGATTAATGTTGGCGATCGCAGCAATAGCTACTGCTGGAACCATCGCTACAGGAGTGTTAACAAGTATTGGAAGTTCTGCTACACCTAATCAAATGATGAATAGTTTTAACAAACATCCGAATAGATGGAAAACAGTGAAAGAATTAGTTGAACCTGGAAGAGGTGCAAATAAAGGTGGTATTTCTACCTATTCAAATTATATTAATAAATGGACAGGTTCAAAAATGGGTATTCACAAAATTATTAGAGGCGGAAGATTTATTCATGGGCCACATTTTCATCCATGGTTTTAGGAGGAATAATATATGACAAACAAAGAATTCATTTTAGATAGTTTGATTGATGACGATGAGGCATTTACGCAAATATTGGAGTATTTTGAGTTAGCTGCTGAAATAAAAATATCTCCCTTAGAATTAAAAAAAATGTTAAATGAAATGGTAGAAGAAGGATATATTTTTATTAATTATAGTTGGAAAACAGAACGTGATGAATATCCTTATTCATTGACTGAAAAAGGAAAAATAGCTTGGAATAATCTTCAAAAATAATGTAAAAATGTTATTCTAGGAGGAAAATAAATGAATTTCAAAAAAGAGTTTACTATTTTGGCTGAAAAGTATAATTTAAATTACCAATATCAAGATTTTAAAAATTGTTTTGGAGGATATTGGTGGGTTTATACGCATAGTTTGTACAATGATTCTGGATGCTTTACCATTCATGTTCTACCTCAAAGGGGAGAATTAGATTGTTATTTTACAGAAAAGTTTAGTACTGATAGAAAAGAATTATGTGGTAATCCAATAAATGTATATGAAGTTGAAAAAGAAATCTGGGATAAAAATGCAAAAATATGGTTCTTTATAAATCCATTTTATTACTGGAATCAAGATAAAATAATTAAAACTCTAATAGAAATAATCTATGTACTAATTGAAAAGGATAAAGAATTCTTTGGAGTGAAAATTAAATAATTTAATGAGTAAGAATTAAATAAAAAATAATTGTTAAATGGACTTTTGACAAAAATTATTCATTTTATAATTTGGCGAATCTGTTTGATATAGTAGGTTCGCTTCTTTTATAAAATTTTCAAAACAATCTCAAATTTATTTGTAAAAATATATGATTTTTCTTAAAAATATGATAAAACAGTTTCGACAAATTTAATTTAGGAAAAGGTATGGAATCAAAACAGTTTGGTTTGTCACTAGACGAAACTAGAATGTTCGAAAATCATCCATTGATTAATCAGCCGAATATTGTTGGTGCAAAGATACCTAATAGAGTTTTATATAGATTAGATTTCACTCTAGTAGATGTGGGTATATTTAAAAGTGGTATTGTTACTGTTCAATCGTCAATGTTAAATACATTATGTTCTTTACAAACAACAAGGCTTCTGGATATTTGCTACGTGAAGGAGTAATAAAAATTGCTGGCGCACCGGGTGGTATATACAATACAAACGGTTTAATAAGGTCGTTTTGGTATGTGCTTTTGTAAATATTAGGAGAATGGCTATGAAGAATAGAAATAGATTGACTTATGAAGAGAGGAAATTTGTTAATGGGTTTATAAAGATGAAATATCCGACCATATATAAAACAGACAAAACTGATCGTATTTTATTTGTTGAACTTGTGGAGTTTGATATTTGTCCATATCTTTTGGGACAAAGACAAATAGATAGTGAACAATATAGTTATATTTTGGACGAATACGAAAGATATTTAAATCAGACTGATATCTCGATATTTGATGAATATGCTAAAGAACATTTTAAGATTATGGTAAAACTGATTGACTTATTTAAAAAGTACTATAATATGTAGTAAAGTAAGTTTCCCGTTTGCAAGATAAGCGAGATTGCCAGTTATAGCAATCTCCTTATCTTGCCTGCTGACTTCAAATCTTTGCCACAAAGGATTGTTGTAAAAACTATGAATTTTATGGCAGAATAAGAGAAATGCAACAAAGTTGATTTTTGCATTTGAACAATTGTGAAATCCGATTTTCTCTTTTTCCACAATATAAAGTACAATCTTTTCTGTGGATATTCGCGTCATCGACAAAGAAACGGAGTTTTATTATTGCAACTCTAGGTATTTTTCTCCTGAACTTTGTCGTTGGATTTCTCCTGATTCGATTGAGTATTTAGATTCTGAAAGTATCAATGGATTGAACTTGTATGCGTACTGCAACAATGATTCCGTAAATTATTATGATCCAAGTGGCTATAGTGCGTTATTAGCTCTCGGTATATTTGCCCTATCATCTTTGGCAATGTGTAGTGTATCGGAATTATTTGGTGCACAAATTGCAGGAGGTATTGGCTCTATAAGTGGAGGTGCAACTGCCATCTCAACAGGTATCAGTTTGTGTGCGTTTGGTCCTTGGGAAATTGCTGCAGGAGTTGTATTAATGGCAGTTGGAGGATTAACAATCGCTTTTGGTGCTAACGAAATTGTTGATGGAATTACAGGTACGAATTATATTCAAGAATGGACTGATTGGAGTGATGAAGTATATAATGGTGTTTATATAGGTCTAAATGTTGCTTCGGCTGTTGGTTCTATCGCTGGAACTATTGGAATGAGAATTGCTGCAAACAACATTCTTAATGGAATTGTTAAAAATCCTCAAAAAATCCAAAATTACAGCACAAAAAGATTTGGTAAAATAGCATCTAAATCTTCTTGGAATTATAGTTCTGCTAAAAATAGAAAAGGCATGAGAGCAGTTTTAAATGACAAAGCGATTAGATTTAATATGAATGGGACAAGATTTGATGCCGTTCATTTTTATGGTAATCCATACTGGGTTGTTAGCAGTGCAGCACTAGAAAAATTGAAATATTTATATTTATTTTAAGAGGTGATTCGTGTGAAAGAAAAACATATTGAAGATTGTTATAAATATACTTTAAAGCGCTTAGAAGAACTGAGTGCTCAATATGATGAACAAGTAAATAAAATTGAAGATTTTGCATTATGGAATTTACCTACAGAATTATGTGATGATTGGTGTAATATGAGATATTTTATTAAAGTTTTATATGACAACAAAAAGATTGATGATGATATCAAAAGTATATTAATTCAAATTAACGATAATTTTAAAAAATGCATTAATGAAGATGAATTTACACATAATAGTATGAAAAACAGCGAATTTTGGGTGAAACAAAGAAAACTTACAAAACAAGCTTTAGAATTAATGAACAAATAACAAATATAAATAGCAAATTACATTCACAATTAAAACTAGACGGATTTACCTTTTTGGGCAAATTCGTCTTTTCATTTAATCTATATTGATTGATTATTTAATAGAAAATGTTATAATAGATATCAAATATCTATTGCTAATAATTACAGAACGCGTGGTGATATCATGAAGAACATTTTTATTAAAAAAATATTTACTTTGAAATTAATTACTATACTGAACTATTAGATATTATCGCTATATCAAGTGATAATCAAGATATGATTTGTGCTGTAAAGATTGTTAGATACAATAAAATTTAATCCTTTAACGATTTTAAGGGATATAAAGTAGAAAAATGTTAGAGGATTTAACTAAAAACTATAACTTTGATCATGATTCACCAGAAGTATTATTATTATGAATAGGTGATAATCTTCTAATAAATATGGCGATTTTCATTAGATGCATATACAATAAAAATAAGGGCATTAAAATGCTAGAGAATCATAACATTATTTTTTAGACATCATTAACTTATTTTAAATAAAAACAAAAAGGAGTAACAATATGGTAATTGAGATTAAAAAATCAAAATTTATATTTGTAATATTAGGAATAATTGCATTATTAACTATTGTCGTATCAATATCCATTATAGTTTTTGTTGAAGATAAACAAGCCGTTCCATATATCTTAATATCTCCTGCAATGTTACTTTTTGTTGATTTAGCATACTGTATAGTTTTTTTGATAAGTTACATTAAAAAACCATATTTATATTTAATTAAGTTTGAAGATGACTATATTGAATTTTCTAAAGACAGAGAAGTGTATTACAAGGATATTAGTTATGTTTTAACCGATGATAATGATTATATTAAGTATTTTGTTATTACATCTCATAATAAAATTGGATTTTATCATAAAAGTAAAGAAGTAAATAAGTTCTTGATAGATTTACTGAAATCAAAAAATGTAAAGGTTATTGATTCCTATTATAAAAACAACGCAAATAAATGTGTTGCGAAAATCTATTGGATTAAACAAGAAGATGGAGGAAGAAGAACGATTCCTTTTACGAACACGTATGCACCTCAAATAGTTTTAGAAACAGAAGAAATAGGTAGTGGAATTGGATGGAGCGCATTTGTTATTAATAAAGAAGAAACCACTGAAAATAGAATATCCATCGCCGATATTATGTTGCTTTCTGAAAAATATCCATATGAATTAAAAGTCGACCTAAAATTTAAACTATATGAAGGTAATAGATTAGTGGCTACAGGTGAAGTAGTAAAAGAAACAGGAAGTGATAATTATGTTAAATAAACATATTAAAAAGATAGAGCCTATTATAGACGAATTAAATGGTAAAAGAATTGAAAAAATAAATGGCGTTTTGATTCCAGAGTATTTATATTCTTTTCCTAATGGACTATGGCTATCTTTTGAGTTAGATCAAAGAGACAATTATTTTGATGTTAAACTAGGTAGATTATTTTCTTTTGATGATGTAATGCCTAGATTAATTGTATTAGAAAGTATTGAATATTACTTTCATGCAATTAATGAGTTGAATTTAGGACAAATAAAATACGTATTTTCTCATATTTCTTATGAAATAGAAAATGTGTTTAAAATACTAAAAAATTATTTAAAAACAATTATTGAGAATTACCAGCAATTAAAAGAGATTGGTAAAACTAAGATTTTAATTTCAAAAGAAGAAGAAAGACTTAAGTCTTATTTATTAACTGATTTAAGTTGTTCATCTAATCTAGAAATTGATTTAAAGGATAGAATAGACTCTTTTACAAATAAAGCTAATAAAATTGATTCAAACAAAATGATTAAAAGAGCAAATAAAAGAAAACAATTAAAGTGGCAATTATTTGATGGCATAGGTGAATTATTGTTTGAGTTTGTCATAATTGGTATAGGATTATTATGTGCTTATCTATTTTCCCTTAAAAAAGATATATCTAATATACCCTTTGAAATATTTGGTATGCTTGGTCTTGTAGTAGTCATTATATTAGCTTTTATAATTGGATTAATTGTTTTATTGATAAAGAAAAACAAAAAGTAGTATTAATGAATGAATGCTAAATTTTGAATATAAAAAGAGATAAATAAAAATGGCGAAAATTAAATTAATTACTATGTCAATTTACTTAATGGCATTTTATTAAGCATATATGAAAGAATACATATTTAATTAATAAGTTATGGCATTAAATCATGAAAAAACTTAGAATATCGAAGCTTTGAAATATAAAAAATTAATGAGTGCTGATTACTTAATTTTAGAGGTAGTATACTTTCGCTTTAAAACCTATCAGAAAAATCGCTTTTTCATATGATTTACATAGCAAAAATATACTATTTTGGCACAAATAATCATACCCTAATTACAAATTTACAAATCTTATAGTTATATGCATACCTCAAAAAACCACTTTAAATGCCTAAAAAATACATTGAATATCCTTTTTCAATACAAATATCCAACCAACTGACAATAATCTTATAATCTATTGGTTTTCTTTCCAATAGTAATGCTCTTAATTTTTTTACTTGTTCCACCGTAAAATATTCTGGAGAATAAATATCTATTTTATTAATTTCATTGAATATATCAAAATATTGATCTTGAAAAACACTTAAACATTCTACACCAATATAAAGTGAATCTTTATTCCAATGTTTTATGAAATTCAATGCAATTTTTTTTGGGATTTCCCTTTTGCAGTATTGCAATTCTATAAAGCCAGTATCTTCTTCATCTTTTTCATTATAAGTTATAAATAAAGGATATTTTCTTTCTGCCATATCTTCATCAAACTCTTCTTCTAATAAAGATGGCAAATTATTATACAATGTTTCTAAAGAATATTCACTTAACCCATATCTTATATTAGCAATAAATTCATTATCGTCATATATAAACTTATAACCATTGAAATTTTCAACAATACATTCAGTATAGTATGGTGATTCTTTTGTAAATTTTGAGATGAAACTATCTATATTTATAAATTCAACATCCTCACAGTAATCAATAGAGATAATCTGTCTTTCATCAATAAAAGTAATACTTTTTATCGCATGTTTCCATGGAATAAAAACTATATACATTTTAAATTTTCTATTTTCTTTTATTTTTTTATATGATTTAAAAATCCAAAACTTTTTCTTTTCAATAACATCAGTAACGGATTCAATAAAATCACACTGGGCTAATAAAATACCTTTTGTAATTATTCCGTCATAATTAAAAGTTATTCTATTATACATTTTATTTCCTCCTATAAATATTCAATAATAATTGAATATATTTTTGATTCTAATTCATAATAATCCTTAAAATCAGTATATCTTAATTTCATTTCTAAATTAATGGATTCTTCATCAATATTTATTAAAACAAATTTATTATAAAAAATAATAAAGAACTCATGTTCTTTTGTATTGAAATATAAATCAATAGTTCCGCTTTCAAAGAATCCTCCTGTTTTTTTAATTTTCTTGTTAATATGAGTTAATGATTCATAAAGTTCATGGAAGCCGTTTTCTTTAGCTTCTTTTTGTATTTCTAAAAACATATTCGAAAATTTTATTTTTTGATTTTTTTGAGGGAATAAAATATTATTTAACTTCTTCCATTCTTTGTTATGCAAACCTGAAAAGAGAAAAGTAAAAAACATCGATATTGCAAAAACAATTAATAAACAATATACAAACTTTGGATATAGGGATTTTAATCCAACACTACATAAAAGCAAGAAAAACGATACCATATCTAAACATCCAAATATTACTCCGATAATATTTAGATTTTGATTTCTTTGAAATTTTAGCATTAAGTTATATCTTTCAGATTTATTCATTCCTGACTTAGAAGAAAACTTATCATATTTTCTTCCAATAGATAGCCCTGTCATTTTAAGTTTTCTTCTTTGGTACCAATCCACAAGATATTTAAATGTTATTTTATTATCCTCTTTCTTCAATAAATATATTCCTTTGTTAAAAGTATCATAAATAAAATAAGCATATTCCTTCTCACTATCAGAAAATTCACTTAGTTCATTTGTACCAGCATATAGTAATATGTTGCCATTATATTCACTTTTCTTCATTTTATGAATTAAATTTTCAACATCTAATGTATTAGTTTCTTTATTTATAGCAACATATTCATTCAAATAAAAATTAGGTGTGCAAATATATTCTAGATATTCTTCATCATCAAATCCGTTTATGAAATTAATTTCTATATCATCCCACATTTCTTCTAATGTATGATTGGATATAAATCTTTCATTTAAAACATCAACATCTTTATCAAAAGTGAATTCTTCATTATCAAATACTACACAATATTTATTGATACCTTTATCGGCAGAATAACCGAGAAATCCTTCTTTTTTCGATGAACGCAAATAAAATTCACATTCGCCTATACCAATAGATAGTAATATTGTCTTAAATATTTCAAATTTCATTGCGCTCACTCCTAAGTATAATAATATCATAAAAGCCTAATTTACACTATTAATTTATAAATCGTTAAAAAGTTAATATTTCAAACGTGTTCGTTTATTTTCTTTTGTATGAAAATTGTTCCTTAAAAAGAAAAAAAACCACACAAAGCAAATATGGCATAATGGTGAAACTTGAACTCTATAAAAAGAAAAAACTCGATACATTAATTGTATCAAGATTAGCAATCTAGTGGCGGAGAAAAAGGGATTCGAACCCCCGCAGGCGTTAACCTCTAGCAGTTTTCGAAACTGCCCCCTTCAACCACTTGGGTATTTCTCCAACGAATATATTATAAATAAATCATATTCATTTTACAAGAAGAACATTTTGACTTTTTACTATATTAATAGTAAAATGACTAATGGACTAAATATTACAAAAAAGAAAAATAGGAGGATTATTTATGAAAATATTAGCTGTTAATGCAGGAAGTTCATCATTAAAAGTACAATTATTAGAAATGCCACAAGAAAAGTTAGTAGCAAAAGCACAAGTTGAAAGAATCGGTTTGGAAAATGCTATTGTAACAGTTAAATATGGCAATAATCAAACTTGGGAAGTTAGAAATGCTGTCATTAAAAATCACCCAGATGCAGTACGTTCCATCATGGATAAATTTACAGAATTTAAAATTATAGAGCATGTCGATGATATTAAAGGCGTTGGGCATCGAATCGTTCAAGGTGGTGAATATTTTTCAAAAGCAGAAATCGTCACAGAATATGTAGAAAATAAAGTTTTAGAACTTGCAGAACTAGCTCCACATCATAATAAAGCAGAACATGATGGTTATTTAGCATTTAAACAAATTATACCTAATGCTGTACATACTATGATTTTTGATACTGCTTACCATCAAAGTATTCCTCAAGAACGATATATTTATGCTTTGCCATATAAATACTATAGTAATTATAAAGTTAGAAGATACGGTGCTCATGGTACATCTCATAAATATATAGCATCCGTTATTGAAGAATACTATGGAAAAAAAGAATACAAATTAATTTCGTGTCATCTTGGTAGTGGCGCTTCATTATGTGCAATTGAAAATGGTAAATCTGTTGACACTTCTATGGGTTTTACTCCTTTAGGTGGTATTGCGATGGGAACTAGAAGTGGCGATTTAGATCCTTCTATTTTGTCTTATATTATGAACAAGGAAAATATGACTCCTGATGAAATGAATCATATGTGTAATTATGAATCAGGTCTATATGGTTTATCTGGCGTTTCTAGTGATATGCGCGATATTGATAAAGGAGAACTTGAAAATAACTCACGTTGTTTCTTGGCTCGAAAAGTTTATTGCACAAGAGTGGCTCAATTGATTGGTTCTTACTTTGTAGAACTTGGTGGATGTGATGCCATCGTATTTACTGCTGGTGTCGGTGAAAACTCTATTTCCACAAGAAGTGTTTTAATTCCAATGATTTCTCAAGCTTTAGGCATTGAATATGCTATCGGAGAAAAAGATAAAACACCTATTTGCAATGGAAAAGGTTATAAAATATCTAGCCCTAATTCAAAAATAGACGTCTTCGTTATTCCAACAAACGAAGAATTAATGATGTGTAGAGATACTTATGAAATCATTAAGGAAAATTCTCATGAATAAAGAATATAAAAAAGTATTGAAAGCTATCCAAAAATATGATTGTATTATCATTTTAAGACATGAAGTTCCAGACTTTGATGCTTCTGGCTCACAATTTGGATTAGCACAATGGATTTTAGACAATTATCCAAATAAAAAGGTTTATACACTAGGTAAACCTCACAAATTTTTTTCACCCAATTTATATCCTTTCACTACGTCTTCTTTTGAAACAAAAGAAAAATATTTATGTATCATTGTAGATGTTGCTAACAAACCAAGAATAGATGGAAAAGAATATATAGATAATGCAGATTATATCATTAAAATTGATCATCACCCTTTATGTGATGAATTTGGGGATGTTAGCATTATCGATGAACATGCGTCTGCAGCTGCTGAATTAATTGGTGATATGCTTTTATCCTTTAAAAAATCAATTTCTTCACAATGTGCTTATTATCTTTATAGTGCTATTGTTGGAGATAGCGGGCGTTTTCAATACTCCGATACGAACTCACGAACATTTCAAGTTGTAGCCAAACTATTTGAAACCAAATTTAATTTTCAAGATATCTATAATAAAATGTATTTGAAATCCATCTCTGATTTGAAAATTGTCAATTATTTATATAATCATTATCAATTAACTCCTCATGGTGTTGCTTATTACATTATAAGTAACGAGCAATTAAAGGAACTTGGGATAGAAAGAGAACAAATTAAAGCTTATGTTAATTTGTTTTCAGGTTATGAAGAAATTAGAATTTGGGTTCAAATTTCTGAAGATGTTACTGTAGATGATGAATATAAATGGCGAGTTTCTATTCGTTCAAGAGGCATTAAAATCAATGATGTAGCCACGAATTTTCATGGTGGTGGACATGATAATGCTTCTGGTGCAAAATGTGCAAATGAAGAAGAAATTAAGCAATTATTAAATGAATTGGATCAATTATTATCATGATGAATGTCACATTTATATCCTTAGGCTGTGCAAAAAATTTAGTTGACAGCGAATATATTTTAGGCTTACTTAAACAAGATAAAGAAATTGCCGTGATTGACAATATAGAAAAAAGTGATGCTATTTTTATTAACACTTGTGGTTTTATTCAGGATGCAAAAAAAGAAGCTATCGATATGATTTTTGATGTGTTGAGTCTTAAAAAGGAAAAAGCTTATTTAATAGTTATCGGCTGCCTTGCAAAAAGATATAAAGAAGAATTATACAAGGAAATTCCTGAAATTGATTTAATCATTGGTGTAGATGAATATGCTACTATTGGTGAACAATTAAATCACTTATTTCATCTCCATTTTCCTAAAACATATGACCCATTAAAAAGAAGTCTATCCAATCCTTTACCTGTTGCCTATTTAAAAATCGGTGAAGGATGTTCTAATAAATGTGCCTATTGTGCTATTCCTTTAATACGAGGAGAATATTATTCCTATCCTAAAGAACAAATTATAGAAGATGCAAAAAGATTAATATCTTTAGGGAAAAAAGAAATTGTTATCATTGCGCAAGATCCTACTCGTTATGGAAAAGATTTATATGAAAATTATGGTATTGAAGAATTAATTGACGAATTAGCTAAACTAGACAAAAATGTTTATTATCGAATCTTATACTTGTACCCTGATCGAATTAGCGATAAATTGATTCACCTTTTTAAAATTCATTTTAACATTATGCCTTATTTTGATATTCCTATTCAACATAGCAGCAATAAAATATTAGTCGCTATGAAAAGAAGTGGAACTAGAGAAAAATATCTAGAAGTTATTTCAAAAATCCAAAAAGAAATTCCATCTGCTATCTTAAGAACTACTCTCATTGTAGGTTTTCCTGGAGAAGATGAAAATGATTTTGAGGATTTAAAAAATTTCATTCAACAAGTGCGTTTTGATCATCTTGGTGTTTTCCCTTTTTCAGATGAAGAAGATACTTTAGCTCACGATATGAAAAACAAAGTACCTTTAAAAATTGCTAAACAAAGGGCAAAAGAAATTATGCGTATTCAAAAGCAAATATCCTTAGAAAAAAATAAAAAAAGAATAAATGAAATTCATGATGTATTAATAGAAGACTTTGATGGTAATAATTATTATGGAAGAAGTTATTTGTATGCTCCTGATGCAGAAGATGGTAACTTTATCATTCATAGTAATCAAAAATTAATCATTGGCGAATATCGAAAAGTAAAAATTAAAAAAGTCACTGCATATGATGTAAAAGGAGAACTATAAACTTCTATTGAGGTGATTCTTTGAAATTTAAACGTGACAACAAAGCAAAAGAAAAATTTAGTAAAGTCACAAAAAGCATTGAAAAAAAATTATTAAATATTGATAGTGAAATTGCTACAGAATTTATTGAATGGTTTGACAAAAAAGCCACTTACTTAAAACAATCTCTACAAAAAAGTAGTTATCTTCCTCAACCTGATGATTTAAAAAAAGGAGATATTGTCTGGGTAGAATTTGGTATCAATGTTGGCACAGAATTATCAGATCGCAATAAAAAAGGACATTATGCCGTAGTTTGGGCCATTGATTTAGGAAATATTATTGTCATTCCCTTATCTAGTAAACCTATTGCAAGTAGTAAATTAAGTTTAGATCTTGGAATTATTGAAGAATTAAATTTAGATAATTCCACAGCCCATTCCTATTTGAAAGTTGATGCTATTCGGTCAATCTGCAAAAGAAGAATTTCACGAATGAACAAGCAAATGAATGGAAAAGTTTCATTATCACAAGATAAAATTGATGAAATTAGTAATTTTTTAAAAAATAATTTTCTTTAATTTTTAAATAATAAGAAATTAACAAAAAAAAGTATGATTTAATTTTCATATCTTTTTTTCTTATTATAAACATTTATAAAGTAAAAAATATTGCTAATCTTTCTTGATTTTTTTATTAAAAGTGAATTCATAAAACAATTTTTTTGAAATAATTGACTAATTATTAATCAGTTCAGAAATGGTAACCCATTTAAACCCCTTCTTTTGTAGTTGTGGTATCACTACATCAATAGCGGATAAAGTATTTGAATAAGTTTTGCTTCCATCGTGAAACAGAAAAATATCGCCATTGGATACTTTAGCAGTAACATTATTAATAATTTCACTATCTTTTGTTTTCGCCCAATCTCTTGAGTCTTTATCAGAAGTCCAAATAATAATCGACATATTTAATTCAGCACATACTTCTTTTAATGCATCGGTAACAATCCCATATGGTGGACGCACAACTTTCGGTCTTACACCAGTAATAGAATAAATTAAATCATTACTTTTCTCAATATTTTTTCGAATTTCTTCTTTTGAAAGTTTGTTAATATTATCATGTGTGTAGAAATGATTTCCTATTTCATGACCCGCTTCAAAAACTTTTTTTACAATATCTTTTTGATATTCTATGTTCTCACCTATTGTAAAAAAGGTAGCTTTGATTTCATATTTTTCTAAGATTTTTAATACTTTAATTGTTTGAACTTTATTTGGTCCATCATCAAAGGTCAAAGCTAAATAAGGCTGTACAGTTTTGCAATGGTAATAAACTTTTGCTTTAGGTGCTGTTGCCACACTTTGAACTTGACAAGATGTCAGTAAAAAAAGCAAAAAGAAGACTTTAAAAATTTTTTTCATTTTTTCTCACCATCATAATATATGATTTAATAGAATTATGTTATACTATAAAAGGGTGATTTTATGGCTCAATATACTTATAAAACTCATGGAACTTGTTCAAAAGAAATTATTTTTGAAATTGAAGATGGCATTATTTTAAATGTAAAATTTATTGGAGGATGTTCTGGAAACACTCAAGGTGTAGCTTTATTATGTAAAGGTAGACCTGTTGAAGAAGTAATTGATTTGCTTTCTGGTGTAAAATGTGGTTTAAAACCTACATCTTGTCCTGACCAATTAGCAAAAGCATTAAAAGAAACGTTATAAAATTTTTTTTCCATCCCATACTATAATTAGGTGATGAAAAATGAAAGAAGAAGATTACAAAAGACAATTAATTATTGCAAATTCACTTTATGAAATGGGCGTTGATGTAGACTTGATTAAACAAATTACTACTGTTTCTTCAAATGATTTAATTAATTTTCGTGAAAAGCAAGAAAAATGTCGAAAAAATATTGACAATAAAAAAGATGACGAGATATAATTATATTCGCAAATAAGAAGCTCTTATTCCGAACCCACTTAGATGAAGGATCGTTAAAAGTGGTAGCAACCCTCGAAAGAAAAGGTGCTAAACCTCAGCAGATAAAAATCTGAACAATAAGAGAAAGTAAGTATAATTTATTCACAAATTAAAAAGCTTTCCCTTTGGAAGCTTTTTTTTG
Organism: uncultured Bacillota bacterium; assembly: GCA_902491575.1. Classification (GTDB taxonomy): domain Bacteria; phylum Bacillota_I; class Bacilli_A; order RFN20; family CAG-631; genus CAKPXW01. The sequence continues at coordinate 204,889 of CABUID010000002.1, read as the reverse complement.
CAAAAGGAGGATAAATTATATGACACTAAAAAAACTTTTTACTTCAGAATCTGTTTCTGAAGGACATCCAGATAAATTATGTGATGCTATTTCGGATGCCATTTTAGATGAATGTTTAAAGCAAGATGCAAAAAGCCGTGTAGGCTGTGAATGTTATGCTACAACAAATCGTATTATTATTGGAGGAGAAATCACAACAAAAGCGGTGATTGATTATCAAGCTGTAGCAAGAGAAGTTATTAAAGATATTGGATATAATAATGTGCGTTTTGGACTAGATTATAAAACCTGTAAAATTGATGTATGTGTAAAAACACAATCACCTGATATCGCTTTGGGTGTTGACCGATTAGGTGCAGGTGACCAAGGAATGATGTTTGGTTATGCAACAAATGAAACGAAAGGATATATGCCTTTACCCATAGTCATGGCTCACAAATTAGTAAGAGTTGCTACACAATTAAGAAAAAATGGAGATTTCAAATGGGCTAGACCGGATATGAAATCTCAGGTTACGATTGATTATACTGACGAAAAGCATCCAAAAATAGATTCCATTTTAATGTCTATACAACATGAGCCTTCTTATAAAAGCAAGGAATTTAAAAAATATATATTCGAAAATATTATGATTCCTGTCGCTCAGTCTTTTCAAATGAATACAAATTTTAAATATTATATCAATCCTACGGGAAAATTTGTTGTAGGTGGTCCAAAAGGTGATGTAGGTTTAACTGGAAGAAAAATTATTGTAGATACATATGGTGGTTCTGCCAGACATGGTGGAGGCGCATTCTCTGGAAAAGATTGTACAAAAGTCGATCGAAGCGGTGCCTATATGGCTCGTTATATTGCTAAAAATATTGTTGCTGCAGGACTTGCTGATAAATGTGAAATTCAACTTGCTTATATTATTGGAAAATTAGATCCTGCTTCTGTTATGGTAGATACATTTCATACATGCAAAATCCCCGAAGAAAAAATTCTTCAAGCCATTTATGAAAATTTTCAATTACAACCAGCACAAATAATAGAAAAATTACAGCTAATTAAGCCACAATTTCGCTCTTTAGCTGCATATGGTCATTTTGGAAGAAATGATGTTCATGTTTTATGGGAAGAATTAGATAAAGTTGATGTATTAAAAAATTATTTAAAATAATCCTTATAAATCCCAGTTGAATTTTTGTTCAATTGGGATTTTTGTATAAAAAATATTTGATTATATAAACATACTCTCCTATATTTTTATTTGGGATACGCTTGATTTATCATTTTAAGTTCTAAAACATATTATATGAAAAAAATAGATATTTTGTGCATATACTAAAAATAAGAGGTTAAAAATATGGAAAATTTTATCTATGATTATTATGGCTATAATATCAATCAAATAACAAATGGTTCTTTTGAATTTAAAAACTATATATTTTCTTTAGCAGCAACCAGCGAAAATGAAGAAACGATGGAAAAACTTAATCAACTTGTCCAATCTTTATACCCTATTTTTAATGGTGATATTGTTTACTTGGTAAAAAACAAATATAACAAATATATCTCTACTTCAAAAGATGATAATAATATTTGCTTATTAACTTATAAAAAAGATGCTAATGTTCAATTAAATAGTTTTATTAAAATGCATTTATCTTTTTTAAATCAATTTAATTATCAAGTAAAAATTGAAGAAATTATTTCTTTATGGGATCAAAGACTTGAATATATTCAAAATCAATGTTTAGTCAATTTAAATTTTGATAATGATGCTCATTTAGCATTGTATGAATACACTTTATATGCTATTGGTTTAGCCTTGAATGCTTTACAATACTTATCGGATATTCATATTGATTTTCAAAGAAAATCTTATAGTAGCACGTTGACACATCGTAGAATAAAAAAAATGGATAAATTTGAATTATTTAATCCATTTAATTTAATTATCGACCATTCCAGCAGAGATTTAGCCGAACTTTATAAAAATCAATTGATTGATTTTTCCACTCTAATCAAAATTTGTTCGCAATATCAATACTCAATCGATGAATATGAATATTTACTAGCACGTTTATTCTATCCTACTTTTATATTTGATATTGTGGAAGATATTGCAACCGATACAACAAGTTATGATTATTCTTCCGATATTTATTATGCTATTTCTAAACAAAATCAACAATTAGATAAAGTAAAAGAATTCTATCACTCCATTAGCCAATATATGAATATTCGACCAATAGAATGGATAAAAGATTTCGTCAAATAATTATTTTTCGATTTCTTCTAAAAGTTTTTTGTATTCTCTATAAAATTCGATAGAATCAGGATGTCCACAAAAGGCAATGGTACCAGGTTTATTAAACATACCTTGATATTCAAAAATCAAAATCTCCTCAACGTAAGGGGATACTGCTTCCAATTGTTTCTTTAATCTTTCAATGTTTGCTGGTAATAAAGCAGAACGATAAACATCCCCTTCAAAGGTAAATACTTCGACATCTGCCCATAATTTACTTCTATTCGCTTTATCATGTGCAGCTTTTAATGCTTTATAAAATGAGGCAGTATGTTCTTCTGTTGTTTTTTTGACGCCAACTTCATCTTGATAAGCTATAAAATCAACATCTAAACGTTTTAATTGTTCCACATATTCATCATCTGCGGATAATTTACAAGTTCCATATGGAGCAATTAATGTTTTATATTTTGGATCTAATGAACGTACTTTTTCTGTATAGCGATTTACATAAGTAATAAAAGCTTCATCAAAATGGTACTCAATACAAATTTCATCTGGATAGTACCAACCATAAAAAGATGGATGATGACCATACAGTTTATGCAATTCATCCATTGCAATAAACGCACGTTGAAAAGCACTTTCTTGTGTAATATTTTCATATGTGTGCCACCAATTTGAATAAAATCCAACAGAAATAAATACCCTTATACCTAATTTATCACACTCATCTAAAACAACTCCAATTGGATCTTCGCACTTTATTTCAGTGCTTTTTTTATAGACGGATGACTCATAATAACACTCTTGATATTGGTCATCATCAAAATTAGCAGTTTCCATTACAACGATATATTTCATTTTTAATTCTGCAATTTCTCGAACTTTCGCACGCCATTGTTCCTCTGAAAATTCATGTATCATTGGATTAAAATACTTTCCTTCAGGTATTCCTAAATGGTGAAACTCAAACCATGTACCATTAATTCTTTTTATCATCTTTATTGTTCTCCTTTTTTAATACATTATTAACGATTTAAAAAAATTAGTCAATGAGTTATATTTTAATTTTAAAAATATTATGTTAAAATGAAAAGGTATGAAAAAAAAGAAAAAACAAAAAAAATTAAATAAGATAGCTTCTCTTTTTGATTATCAATGCTTTTTTTATGATTTCGTAAAAATAACAGGTATTCTTCCTGCTTTATTATTGATTCGAATGAAAAGTATTTTTCTAAATAAGATGACTAAAAAACGATTAAAAAAAGAACCTTGTATTATCGTTTCTAACCATAATAGTTTTTTAGATCCTTTAATCCTATTGACTACTTTTTATTACAAAAGAATAGGAATAGTTGCTACGAAAGAATTATTTAATACTCGATTTAAAAATGGATTATTTACTTCTTTTGGATGCATTTATGTGGACAAGGAAAATGTTTCCATGAAAACATTTAAACAAGTAAAAGAAAGAATTCTCAGAGGACATTCCGTCGGTATTTTTCCTGAAGGAAGAATTGTGCATCAACAAAAAGAAATTGACAATTTTAAATCAGGTGTGATTCTAATGGCTTTTATGGCCAACGCTCCTATATATCCTGTTTATATTCAAAAAAGAAAACATTGGTATAAAAGACAAAAAGTTATCATTGGAAATCGTTTTGATGTACATCAATATTTAACTACTTTATCCCCATCATTACAAGAAATTGACCTATGTTGTCAAAAATTATACGAGGAAGAAAAAAAATTAGAAAATTTCAATAGGTAATCATTATGCTTAAAATAACTCAACTAGATGATTTTAAAAAATATACAGATTCCAAAACGTTTGAAAAGTTAAAACCTTATTCAACCATTTTGCAATTATTAAAATATCAAAAAAAGCAAATACCTGAACAAATTGCATTAGAAAATTCTACAACAGCTTTAACTTACAAACAACTTTATCGTCAAACTTGTGCAATAACGCCTTATCTAGTCTCTTTTAAAAAGCAAACTCATATCGCTATTATCAGTAATAGTAATCTTTATTTTATACTATCTGCTTTAGGAATTATGGCAAACGGAATGGTGGCTGTTTTTATACCTCCTTTTTTAACACCAGAAGAAATTAAAAATTTAATTGAATATTATGATATTAAAATGTGTTTTTTTGATAAAGATTATCAAGAAAAAATAAAATCTATTCAAAAAGAAGATTTTCGTATTCATTTTATTGAACTATCTTCCATTAATTATAAAAAAACGAAGGCTTTTTATCGGGAAATAAATAAAAATGACGTTGCAACCATTATCTTTTCTAAAAAACAAGATGGTTCATTCAGAGGGGCAATGTTAACCCATCAGTCTATCTTAATGAGTGCATTTTATGGATCTTTAGCCATCAAAAATGTAATCAACCAACAATATTATTCCGTTTTACCTTTTACACATGTCTTTGGTTTTGTTCGAAATATACTCACCCCTCTTGTTACAGATAGTCGTGTTTTTATTTGTACAAATATGCGTAAAATGCTTAAAGAAATCCCATTGGTTAAGCCACAAATTATGGTTTTAGTTCCAGCTTTATTAGAGTTATTACTCAATATGATAAAACGTTTTCATATTGATTTATTCCAACATCATCTTCATTCGATTATTGTAGGAGGCGCTGCATGCCCTTCCTATCTTATTGAACAATATCATCAAATGGGAATTGATATTTTTCAAGGCTATGGAATGACGGAAACAAGTAATTTAGTGACTGGAAACCCTTCGCCAATGGAAAAGCCTGATTCAGTTGGCTTAATTTTCCCTTATCAAGAAGGAAAAATTATCAATGGAGAATTATATATTAAAGGCCCTAATCGGATGAAAGGCTATTATAAAGATGAACAAGAAAATCAAAAAATGATAGTAGATGGATTTATAAAAACAGGTGATTTAGCTTATCAAGATGAAGATGGATATCTTTATATACTAGGAAGATGTGATGAGTTAATTGTTTTAACAAATGGTGAAAATATTTCACCAGTTAAGATAGAAAAAATGGTTAATCGTATAGATGGTGTTTTAGAATGTATGGTCTATGAAGATCATGACATTCTTGCAATAGATATTGTATTAAGAAAAGACGTTTTAAAAGAAAAGCATATTGATGATGAAAATGAATATATAAAAATTGAAATGACCAAAATCAATCAACAACTTGCATCTTATGAAAGAATCAGTAAAATTAATATTGTACAAACAGAATTAAATAAAGATGAAAATATGAAAATTATTCGTAAAAAGGGGAAGAATTTATTATGAACAAACAAGAAATTATTTATAAATTAATTGAAATATTTAAAGTATCTAATCCTAATTTTGAAGTAAAAAACATTCATGAAAAAAGTAGATTAAAAGAAGATTTAAATATGACTTCTCTTTCAATGATGTATCTTGTTTTTGCTATTGAAAACGAATTTGATGTGGATATGAGTGAAGTATCTTTTAATACTTTTGAAACAGTTAATGATGTTGTTGATTATATTTTAAAGAATCATGAGTAAAATTTATCTAAAGAAAATAGACGCAACCATTCAAAATCAAAATTTATCGAATTTAGCGTGGAATTTACTTGAACAAATTATTTATCAAGAATATAAATTAAATATAAAAGATTTAAAACTTTCTTATAATGCATATGGAAAGCCTTACTTTTTGAATGTAGATTTTCATTTTAATATTTCACATAGTAAATGTTTAATTGCTATCGCTTTATCTAAGCAAAAAATAGGAATTGATGTGGAGAGAATTCGAAATTTAAAATATCCACTTTCTTTTGCTAAAAAATTAAAGGTAACGAGCACTGATTCTACAACAATCATTAAAAGATTTAGTGCTTTAGAAGCTTATTTTAAAAAAATCGGTACCGGATTAATCTATAGTCAATTACAAAAAGATATTCAAATTTCTTATCAAACTCTTTTAACCGTTGAAAAGGATCAATATGTATTAAGTATAGATATGGAAGATGAAATAGAGAAAATCTATTGGGTTTGATTTAAATCTGCTCATATTTAAAATAAAAGAAATTAATATTAAATTCACCATCGCATTGAAATTGTGTTATCCATTCATTATTTTTATAAAGTTGATATATGTTGTCCTTTAATTGAACTTTTAATTCCTCACTTGAAAAAACATCTGAATTTTTACCATCAATTACCCAAACCATTCCAGGTAAAAATAAGATTTTTTTATTTTTCACATTTAAATAATAATAAGGAACATTACAAGAAAGATGACCATTGAAAATAAGATTTTTAAAAGAGGAAGGCATTCTTAAACTAAAAGGAACTATGAATGTTTTTTTCTTGTTTCCTTTAGGAAGAATGAAATTTGTAATAGATAAATAATAACGATATTGATTTACCCATTTACAATAATTAGAAGAAGCATATCTTTCACATGAATTGGGCTGTGTAGTTTTATGATTTTTAAAATAAATATGAACATTCATTTTTGAATAAAAAATAAAACCACATAAATAATAAAATAAAACCCATAAAAAAACGAAGAAAACTAGTAAAAAAGTATAATTAAACCATTGTCCCGTACCTAAAGTAAAAACTTTTAAAATCATTAAAAGAGCAATAAGGATAGCAATAGTCAGCAGGAATAAACCTAAAAAGAAAGAAAACTTTTTTCGATAAGTATCTTTTTTTATCACTTCTTTTTTTAATTGAGCAAATAATTCATTTTTTTCTTCTTTTGAATAATTTTTATAAACATTGTCTTCAAAGTGACCTAAAATTAAATTATTCACATATACTATGTCCCATGTTTTTTTCATTTTTTTCTCCTAATTTTTCTAAAATAGATAAAGCAATCTTATCAGCACTTGCAAAAGCAAATTGTAAATTATAGCCACCACATATACCATCAACATCTAACATTTCGCCTGCAAAATATAAATTAGGGTGAATCGTACTTTCTAAATTATTAGAAAGTTCATCCATTGCTACTCCACCTGCTGTCACTTGAGCATTTTTATAGTCCATATTCTCTACCACATGAAACGTTAAATGCTTTATTGTATAAGCTAAATTATTTAAATCAAGGTTACCTGATTGTTTCATGATATATTGATTAATCATTTTAGGAAATAGACCAGTCATACGAGGATGCAAAGTTAAATACTCAACGATTTGCTTTAAAGTCATAGAAGGCAATAAATCTAATTCAATCTTATACTTTTGATAATAATCTCTGGCAATGATACTGGATAATTGAAAAATAACAATACCTGATAAAGCATCTTTTTTAAAAAGTACTTCTCCTACATCCTCATAAATAACTTGATGATTGAATAACAATTTTGCTTTTACTTTACAACGAATATTTTCGATTGAAGTTAAATTTTCTTGCACTTTTAAAGCTGTTAAAGTAGGTCTTAAAGGCACTATTCTATGAGATAGCATAGATGCAAGTATATATGAATTGCTATCTTTATAGTATGTTCTTCCTCCTGTTGCCATAATCAAAATATCTGCTTTAAAAATCTTATTTTTATCGCTTGTTAAATGAAATTTATTTTCTTTTTTGGTAATTCGAATGATGGTTGTGGAAGAATGTATCGTTACCCCTTCAATACTTTCTCTTAAAATATCTAAAACAGAGTTAGAAACCATCGATAGAGGATAAACTCTTCCTTCATTGTCCGTTGTTGTCATTAAACCTAAAGATTCAAAATATTCTTTCGTATTAAAAGAAGAAGCTATTTCATAACCTTTTAAAAGATTGTAACACTTCTTTGTTATTTTTGTATTGGTTAAATTACATCTTCCATTTCCTGTTAAAAGCAATTTTTTCCCTACATGTTCATATTTTTCTATAATTTCAATATCCGCCTGAACATGATTTTTTTTTAAAATACTAGCAAGCATTAACCCACTTGCTCCTCCACCTAAAATAATTATATTCATTTTTTTGTCCTCATTATTTATTATAACAAATTGTTAATAAAAAAAGTAGGAAGAATTCTTTCCTACTTGTCATTTAATAATGGTGAATCCTTAATATAAAGAATTCCTATCGTGTTTTTGCCACAATGAGAAGAAATTACACAACCAGCTTTGGTTATATAGATTTGTTTAAAATGATCTTTTACTTCCTGAGGTAAATTTTGATAAATATATTCCGCTTCCTCATCTGCAAAAGAATGAGTAATAAATAAATAATCACTATCTGAATGCTTCAAATTATTTATAATGTCTTTTATTTGAAAATCTAAAGCCTTTTCATATCTACCAAAAATTTTCTCACTAAATATGATTTTACCATCAAAAACTCTTAAAATTGGGTGAATACGCAACATTGTTCCAAAAAAGCGCGCTGTTCCGGAACATCTTCCTCCCATATGTAAAAAAGTTAAGTCTTTTACACTAAATTGGGCTCGAACACAAGGCACAATCATTTCTGCTTTAGCTTGTATATCTTTTGCAGTCATTCCTTGATCTCGCATATCACACATTTTGAGTACTAATAATCCTATACCCGTTGAAAGATTTCCAGAATCAACTGGATAAATATGACTAGCTACTTCTGAATCCATATTTTGCATGCTTACCAAACAATTTTGATAAGATGAGGATAATTTTGAACCGATTCCTGTGTAAATAACATCAAAACCATCATTGACTAATTTTGTCAAAACATTAGAAAATTCAATAATAGAAGCTGCTGCTGTTTTAGGAAGCATATTTAACTCATCTACTTTTTTATACATCTCAGGTGTAGTAATTTCTACACCATCTAAATAATTTTCTTCTTTAAAACATACCACTAAAGGAATAATTAAAATATTTCTTTCTTCGATTATTTCTTTTGATAAATCACAAGTACTATCTGTTAAAATTGCCACTTTTCTCATAAAATGAACCTCCAAAAAATTCATTTATATTTTTATTTGTATTTATATTTTATTTCAAAAAAATAAAATATGCAAGTAAGAACAAAGATAATTATAGGAAAAGAAATCAAAATTATGATATAATAATTATATTGAGGTGGCAATATCCATGCCAATGTAGTACATAATATTACCTCCTTTGTTTTTGCATTGTCGTATGACACAGGTTCTATTATGTATTCACACTTACAAACATTTACTGAATAGATTATAACATTGTTAGCCAACCAATGTTATAAACAAAAACTTTGGCTAGAAAGGAAAAACAATTTAGTTATCTTTCTAGATAATTAAATTGTACGTGGTACTATGTTAATTCTTATTGGTCCAAGCGCTTCTGGAAAAACAGAAGTAGCAAAATATCTTTTTAAAAAATATAATATATCAAAAATTGTGACTTATACGACTCGTCAGCCAAGAATCCATGAAATCAAAGATTTGGATTATCATTTTATTTCTTTAGATGAATTCGCTCGTTTAACACAAGAAAACTACTTTGCTGAAACAACCTATTATAATTCAAATTATTATGGAACAGCCAAAAAGGATATTCAAGATGATAAATGTATTATTGTGGATCCTAATGGATTAAAATCATTTTTAGCATTAAATAATCCTCGTATCATATCTTTTTATTTAAATTCAAATGAAGAAATCCGTTACCAACGAATGTTAAATCGAAATGATAAAATCGAAGAAGCCAAAAAAAGAATTATCAATGATCGAATTGCTTTCAATGATGCCAATTTAAATGGAATAACTTATGTGATTGATTCGGATAATGTCTCTATCGAAAATATTGGCGATGAAATCATGAATTTATATAAAAACATTTTAAGGACACTATAACATGAAAACTTTACAAGAAATGGAAGAATATGCCAAAGAGCACTTTGTTCCTATTGCGCGAAAAGACTTTATTGAATTTTTGAAATCATTTATTCTTCAAAATCATTATCATGATATTTTAGAAATCGGTAGCGCTATTGGTTATAGCGCCATACAACTTGCTTTATTAAATGATGTTTATGTTACAACCATAGAACAAGATGACAAACGATTTGCGATATGCCTTCAAAACATTTATGATTTTCACCTTGAAAATAAAATACAAGCGATTCATGATGATGCCCTTTCTGTATTTATATCACAAAAATACGATGTCATTTTTATTGATGCAGCTAAAGCAAAAAACATTCTTTTCTTTGACAAATATAAAGTAAATTTAAGAAACAATGGTATTATTATCATTGACAATATGGAACTTAAAGATTTCAAAAAAATGGTTCAACCCAAAAAAGCAAAATTTTATGAAGAAAAAATCAATGAATTGAAAGAATATCTAGCTTCATTAGTTGATTTTGATGTTACTTATCTTGACATTGGAGATGGCATTGCCCTATTAAAAAGAAAATAGAAAGGAGCTGCTGATATGGTTTTTGATGAAAGCATTCAGTTTTATGGAACATATAGACCCTATCAGCAAAGGGTTTTAGATAACCTCGAAAAATTTTTAGATAATGAAAAAATACATGTTGTTGCTGCTCCGGGAAGTGGAAAAACGACACTTGGAATTGAATTGATTAAACGTTTAGACCAGCCAAGCTTAATTCTAGTGCCAAGCATTGCTATTCGTGAACAATGGATTCATCGTTTCACCACTAGTTTTTTAAAAAAACCTGAAGATAAAGAAAATTGGATTTCTTCCAATATTCTCATTCAAAAGCCAATTATTTGCATTACTTATCAAGCACTTTATAGTGCTTATAAAAAAGAAAAAAACAGTGAACAAATAGAGGATGACATAGAGGAAAAAAATGATTTTAGTGAATTTAACTTATTTGCTACACTAAAAAAATATCAAATCAAAACGATTTGTTTAGATGAATGCCATCATTTAAAATCTGAATGGTGGAAAGTTTTAGAAACATTATTAAAAAAAATACCAAACAATAAAATTATAGCGCTTACAGCTACTCCTCCTTATGATTCATCATCTGGAGAATGGCAAAGATATATTGATTTATGTGGCCCTATTGATGAAGAAATCTTTGTGCCTGAATTAATTAAAGATCATAATTTATGTCCACATCATGATTATGTTTATTTTTCTTTTCCAACCGAAAATGAAAAAAAGAAAATTATGACTTTTTATTCCAATGCTTTAAAAACATTTTATAAATACAAAAATTCTCCAAAACTTGTAGAAATTATTTCTTCAAATAAAATTTATTTAGACTATTTTAATTTTAAACGTTTATATTATTATGATGAAAAATACTATGATGCCTTTATCTCTTTTTTAATTGAAAATCATATTAAAGTGCCATTTAAAGTAAAATTTTTAACTCATTATTCTCGCTTAGATATCGAACATTTTGAAATTTTGCTTCAGCATGTTTTATTTGATGATCAGGATTCTTATATGAAAGATGATAAAATTTTATCGATAAAAAAAGAATTTTCTGCTTTAGGAATAGTCTATAATCGGCAAGTGAATTTAGTACATGATGAAAGAATTAATAAAAAACTTTCTTTATCTTTATCGAAATTGAATTCCATCAAAGATATTGTCTCCCATGAATATCAAAGTATGAAAAATGACTTAAGATGTCTTATCTTAACCGATTATATTAAAATAAAAAGTAAAAATGATATTGCTAATGAACAAAAACCTATCGACAGTTTTGGCACAATTCCTATTTTTGAACATTTAAGAAGAAGTCATTTAGAAGGAATTCATCTTTGTTGTATCTCTGGTTCCATTTGTATTTTACCTTTTCATTGTGTTGATTTATTAGACAACGAATTTAAATATGAGTTATTAGATGATCCAAATTATATAGAACTTATCATTTTAAATCATAACCGAAAAAAAATAGTTTCTATCATTACACAATTATATGAAAAAGGTGCTTTTCATGTTTTGATAGGAACGAAGGCTTTATTAGGAGAAGGTTGGGATTCACCTTGCATTAATACCTTAATTATGGCGAGTTTTATAGGCTCTTATGTATTGTCAAATCAAATGAGAGGAAGGGCTATTAGAATTGACCCAAAACATCCAGATAAGAAATCAAATATTTGGCATTTAGTTTGCCTTGACCCTTTTGATAATCGTTTTTCCTATGATTATTATAATTTACAAAAAAGATTTGCAACTTTTATTGGAGTGGACTTAAATAAACAATGCATTGAAAATGGCATAGAAAGACTTGATTTTAAAAGAATTCCTTATAATGTCTATGAAGTAAAAATGGCTAATCAAAACTCACTAAATGTCGCTTCTAATCGTGAAAAAATACAGGAAGTTTGGACAAAGTGTTTACAAAAAACTAAAAAAGTAGAATATTTGACCAAAGAAACCATTATTACAAAAAGACGATTGAGAAAAGATTTTTCTTTTTATCATTCTTTATTTGCTTTACTTTTAAGTTTTGGATTATCAGCTGCTAACTACGGTTTTTATTTAAGCCTTATCCAAGCGGAAATAACCATGAAATCTGCTTTAATTTTTGCTATTATTTTACAAGCCATATTTTTAGCATTTATTTTAGTTTATTCCTTTCGTTTTTTCAGTTTAATTAACCCTAAAAGAAAATTATATACTATCGGTGCAGCAGTTTTAAAAACACTACAAAAAACAAAAATAATAACATCTAAAAAAGTAAAAGTAGTTACAAAATTTAAAAATATGGATGAAGTTTCGATTTATCTTTTAAATTCAACAACTTATGAACAAAATATTTTTTCTGATTGCATTTTGCAAATGTTAAAAAAAATAAATCAACCGCGTTATTTAATTGTAAAACCAAAATTTGTTATTCAATCTGAATTTTATGTTGTACCCGATGCTTTTAAGAAAAACAAAGAAATGGTAAAGATTTTTGTAAAGGAATTAGCTAAAGCAATGGGGAGTTTTGGCATTATTTTTGCTAAAAATGAAGTGGGTAAAAATATTGTTTTAAAAGCAGAAAAAATATATTATATTAAATATAGAAATGTAAAGATCACTACAAAAAATGTTTTATTAGTGGATAAACATGGAGGGATGAAAAAATGAAGACATTAATCTTTGAAGGAAATATTAAAAAAATCGCTACAACTTTAGTATTATCAAAAATCAGCAAAAAAGCATTTAATTTTCGTTGCTCGCCAATCCGTTTTAAAACCTATGACGATATGGCTTTACCAAAAGGTAATTGGATACGTGTAAGAAATATTCAAACAGGTATATGTGGTTCGGATATGACTTTTTACACTTGTGCTCAAAGTACTTCTATGGCCATGTATCCTATTCCATGTTCAGATATTACATTTTTAGGTCATGAAACGGTAGGAGTTGTAAGTGAAGTTGGTCTAGATGTTAAAAATATTAAAGTCGGTGATAGAGTAGTCATGAAAGAATATATGCAATGCTGTGATTTAAAAGGCTATGAAAAAGAATGCTTTTGTGAGAATTGTCAAAAAGGCGAATATACAATTTGTTCAAATTATGGTGAACCAAGTCAAGTAAATATTCCTATGGGAGCAGGATTTGGAAATTATTATGTAGGACCAGAAACAAAAGTAATCAAAATCGAAGATAATATCACCGATGATCAAGCAGTAATCATTGAACCATGTGCCGTTTCTTTACATGCTGTTATGAAAAAAATCCCTCAAAAACAAGATAAAGTTTTAGTTATAGGCGGTGGAATGATTGGTCTGAATATTGTACAATGTTTGAAATTATTACAGCCTAATTGTGAAGTTCATGTAATGGAAAAAGTAAAAGAAAAACAAGAGTTTGCTAAAAAACTAGGAGCCGATTTTATTGTTGATGAGGATCCTTACCAATATGTTGCAAAAAAAACACAAGCAAAACTTTATCAAAAAGGAAAAAATACGATGATTTTGGGCGGTTTTGATATTATTTATGATACTGTTGGAAAACAAGGTATATTTACACAAGCTATTCGTTGGATCAAAGCTAGAGGAACCTATGTAAAAGTGGGTTATCAAATGAAAAATGTGACATTTGATGAAACACCAATATGGTGGCAAGAATTAAATATTATTGGTGTAGATTCCTATGGTATGGAAATATATGAAAATCAAAGAATTCAAACTTTCGATTTAGTTGTCAAATTATTAAACGAGAAAAAATTAAATTTTGATGGATTTATTACACATAAATTTAAAATGAGTGAATATAAAAAAGGATTCACACAATGTTTAAAACATCCTCAAGAAACCATAAAAGTTGTTCTTGAAAATGATTTAAACTAATCGTAATTTCCTTGATATATCGCATAAACTTAAAGATTAAATTATTGATAAATTCTATTATTTTTGTTCATAATTCAATTTCGTTAAAGAAAATTATTTTAATTCTTACATTCACTAAAAAACCGTATCTCTTTTTAAAATAATAAAAAGAACTTAGAGTTTGTTTCTAAGTTCCTTTTTGTTTTTTACTTAATAGAATAACGAATACTAAAATTAAAAAATGAGTCATGATTACTTTAATAAATTATTTATTAAATATAAACTTTTTATCTCATTCTTTTCTTTTTCTACTTTATATTCAAAAATATACCGAGAAGTACGTACTTTTACATATAAATCATCCTGTGCTTCAATCATTTTAAAAGCAACAATATCTGGATGATTTTGATATAATAAAGTTTTTATTTTTACTTTTAAAGAATCATAATAACAGGGGGCAGCATCAATTTCATTTAACATAGGATGTTTCCCAATAATTGCCTTTAAAACTTGAAACCCTCTCAGTTCTTTTTCTAAATCAAAAGGATAGGCTTGAAAATCAAGATAAATCTTTGCAGCCAGCCAAGATGTTGTTTGTGTTGAAATAAAAGCTTGTTGATAGCCTAATAGAATAAGTTGCTGAAAAGCAAATGAAATTAAGGGTTTCGATAGTTTTTTCCCTTGGTATTCTTTTTT
Organism: uncultured Bacillota bacterium; assembly: GCA_902491575.1. Lineage (GTDB taxonomy): Bacteria > Bacillota_I > Bacilli_A > RFN20 > CAG-631 > CAKPXW01. The sequence goes on along the minus strand of CABUID010000002.1, from coordinate 189,764 downwards.
TACTGCAACCCAGTGCAAATAAGCTTCTTTTCTATCATTCGTCCAAGTATTATAATAACTTGTTGCTGTTGCTACTTTTTCTTTTGTTTGGTTATTGATTACAAAAATCAAGCGATTATATAATTCGTTTTTATGGCTTTGATAATATTCGTTCCATGCATGTTGCGCTTCTTCTTCGTCAAAACAATCTTGAGAAGACACTTCGATTTCTTTCCAATATTTTTCATCTCCATCTTGATAAAATGCAAATGAATAACCCTTAGGTAAATCATATTTAGGAAGATTTTTTAAATCTATTTTTAATAGTAAATGGTGATATTCAATAGTATTATCTAAAGATTGCATTATTTATTTCTTCTTTCTTTCCTTGATGAATAGTATAGCCCTTTGCATCTGCTTTACTTGAAAGAATCCCTTTAATTACCCCATCTTGATAAAACAATGCCGTATTATCTTCTAAAGCAAGTCCATTTAACTGTTTATTGGATACAAAACAATCAAAACTTTTTCTTTCAGCTTCATTATAATGTGGACAAAAACAATAAGGAATAAAATTTAAACATTTGATTAAACTCAAGGATGCTAAAGGATTCGTACTGCGATTACAGTCTGAATAACCATTTTGAAAATAAACCATTGCTCCTGCTGATAAACCTGTCAAAATAATTCCCTTTTCATAAGCAATTTTTAAATATTCATTTATTTTCGTCCTTTTAAAAATACGCATTAACTTCGCTGTGTTCCCTCCACCAATATAAAGTATATCATTCGTTAATATCTTATTTCGAATCGTTTCATCATCTTGCGTTTTAGTTAAACAAAGTACATCAACTTTACAACCAAGTTCACTATAATAATGAGTAAACTTTTCGATATAAGAAGGCATATCGCCACTCGCAATCGGAATAAATAAAACTTTTTTAATTTCTTTACAAACAAGGTTGATTATGAATTGATCAATAGATAATGTCGTTTTTTCATTAATATCTCCACCACCAATTGGAATAATTGTTTTCATGATAATCTCCTTTATTTAATCAATTTTTCTACTTTCATGACAGCATAAATAAACAATTTGTCGATGAATAGATAACTCATTTAATAATTTTGCCATTTGTTTCATATGCTTTTCATCTAAATGCACGAATGGATCATCCATAAGTATAAAGGGGCAAAAATCTGGATATACTTTATCGATTAATGCTAAACGAAAACACAATGCAATAATTGTCCTTTCTCCTAAACTAAAATAATCTTCTGTTCTTAATTGACCATTTTTTTCAAAAGATATTTGAAAATTTTTATTCATAGAAATATTTTCCTCTAATACATTTTCTATTGGTTTATAATAATGAACAAATGTTTCTTTTATAGGTAAAATATATTTATTAAGCAAATTCATTTCTGCCTCTTTTAAAAATTCTATCGTTTTCTCTAAAATCAACTTTTTTTGATTTAACTGATTCAGTTCTTCATTGATGATATCTAACTTCATTGAAATCTCTGGCAATTGTTCTACATATTTTTCATCTTCATTGATTTCATTATTTAGATTTATTTGTAAATTTTTTAAAGATGATTCTTTCGATTCAAGGTCATTTTCTTCTTTTGGTATGGCGTCTGGTTTGATGTTTAAATTTTTATTCATTTTAAACTCTTCAGCTTTTTCTTTGTATTCCCGATATCGATTTTGATTGAATTCAAATTCTTCTCGAACATGCAAAAGATTTTCATTATAAATTTTATTTTCATCTAAATTATACTTGAACAAGTCATTTTTCAAATGAGCTTGTTCTTTTAATAAATTCTTTTCAAGTTCATTTAGTTCTTTTATTCTATTTGCTTTTGTCTCTTTTAATTGTTTAAACGTATTGATTTCTTGCACTAAATCGTTCATTTTATTTTCTAAAGTATCATTCGTTTGAATATAGATATTTAAAAAATCATTCAATTCTTTCGTTAATTGATCTTTTTTTACTTGAAGCAATTCGATGTCTTGTAAATGTTTTTGCTGTGCAATTTGTAACGCTTTGAAGTCTAAAAAATCTTTTTTAAAATTATAAAAATTCACCGTAACAAGATGGTCTTCATCGTAACCAAGAGGAATTAAAAAACTTTCTAATTGTTTTTGTAAATTTTCCATGGCTTTCATCGTATGATCTAATTCTTTTTCTTTTATATTTCCTTTACTTTTTTTATAAGAATTTCCTACCTTCTGATAATGAATTAAATATATAAATGCATCTGAAAATAGTCCAATAATGCCTAAAATAATGCCCATGATTCCTATGATGATGTTATAAAACAAAAGACCTAATCCTACAAGTAAAAATACTAAGAACAAAAAACCAATTATTACATAATATTTTAAGGATATTTTTTGTTGTTTAGATACTTTTTGTAAATCATCCGAATTCATATAGGATTTATATTGATCTTCTAAATTTTTGTATTGTTCTACTTTACTTAATAAAACATTTACTTGCTCGTCATCGATTTCTGGATTAGCAAAAATATTATTCAATCTTTTTTCATTTTCTGTAAGTTCTTTTTTATTCAATAAATCGATTTCAATAGTCCATTCTGATATTTGATTTAATTTATATTTCCCATCTTTTATTTTAGCATCATCAGGGAAATCTTTTTGAAATTTTTCAGATAAAATTTCATATTGTTTAAAATCTTCATTCATCAATTCTTGAAGATGATGATATTTGATTTGTTGTTGATTTATAATTTCTAATCGATTCTCAATTATTTTAATTTCATCTTCTGTAGGTATACCTTTTGGATATTTTTTTTGAATCTCTTGAAGTTTTTCTTGATAAGATTGACATTCCTTTCGATAATTTTCATACGTCTCCCAATGATTAAGAATAATTTCTCTTTCTTTTTCTTTTTTTAATTGTTGTTGAATTTCAAGCAAATCTTGATTAATTTTCTTCATTTCATCATATTTATCTTTTAATTTTTCTTGTATCTTTTTATAATTTCGTTCTGTATTTTCTAAATCACTTCGTAGTTTTCTCTTTTCGGGAATTTTTCCAGTATATTCACCTGAAACTTTACGTTCCGATTGAAGCCCTTTTTTAACATTCTCTAATTTTTCAATGAGACTATCAAAATTTCGATTCATTTCCATCTTATCAATAGAATTAGTCAATTTATCTTTGATGTCTGAAGTCGTCAAACAGTCAAAATCTCTTGCATTCATAAAAATTGTCTTTTCAAAAGAATTTTTATCTACACCAAAAATAACCTTTCCAATCGATTCATTTGAAAATTCATTTGTCAAATTATGATTGCAATATACCTTTAATTCTTCTTTACTTTTTTCATCAAAAAAGCGCTCAATTCGATATACTTTATCCTTTATTTGAAAGGTTAAGGAACCACCAAATTTTCCATGATTAAAAGGGTAAAAATGCATCCTATCATTAAAAGAATTTTTCCGATAAGGTTCTAACCCATAAAACATCGCTTTTATGAATGCCGCAAGAGTAGTTTTACCAAATCCATTATTTTGACAAATAACAGTTAAATTTTCATTAAAATGAAAGGATTGATTTGATATTGTACCAAAATTTTCAATTTTACAGGAAATAAGTTTCATGATTCTATCTCCTTTCCATCTATTGTTTTTAAACCTAGTTGTAGTATTTTTTGTTTTATATGGTCATCCAAATCACTTTTTAAAACTATACGAACAAATTCTCCTTTCAACGATATTTCATCTTTATATTTATTAATTTGAATAGGGCGACTTGTTTTATCTTTCACTTCAATGTAAAAGTAATGATCGTTTTTTAAAAAATTAGTTACATCTTCTTCGATATTCTCCATCTCAAAAGGTATTTCTCCTTTTAAGTAAATTCTTATTATATCTTTTTTCGAAATAGTAGGATGATTTTCTAGTTCCATTTTTACTTTTTGGTAGATTAAATAAGCTTTATCTAAAGCAGAAACATCTATAGAGATTTCTTCCAAAGTACGTGTAGAAAAAGGGACAAAATGATATTTTATGGTATCTTCTATATCTAAAACGACAAAACCCTTTTCACCTAATTCATCAAATCCTCTTCCTTCTAAACATCCACTATAAACCGCAACCCCTCGGTAATCAATTTTATATTCTTTAAAGGAATGGTAATGTCCTAATGCTAAATAATCTATGTTTTTCTCCATTAATTTTGATAATTTAATTTGTTGTGGACCTTCTGCATCTGATACACTTCCATGAAGTAAAACAATATTTTTTTTGTCTGGATGAAGATGCAAACTTGAAGAGTAGGATAGAGCGTTTTGACTAGTCAATTCGATGCCACTAATATCTACATTTTCATAGTGGTATGTGGTCCAGTCCTCTTCTTTAAATGTTTTCAAATTCTTTAATGGTTTATTCATAAAAGGATTGCTTTGATCATGATTGCCACGTAAATAATAAAAATCAATATCAGAATGGGATTCAATAATGCCATAAAATAAATTTTTTATTCGCATAGTGGGAACTTCTACATCAAATACATCCCCTGTTAGTAATATAATTTGAATATTATTCTCTTTCGCATAGTTTACCATTCTAGCAAAAGAAGATTCCAATTCTTGTTTTCTTTTATCCGATTGTTCTTTTGAAAACTTATTTTCAATTTTAGCACCTAAATGAATGTCAGAGCAATGAATTATTTTCATACAATTTCTCCCTTTTATTTATTTTATTATGGCTAGAAGTATGACTAGAAGTTTCTTACTAGACAACCACATTCAACACTTCTATCAAAAGAAAAAAGCACAACTTAATTGTTGTAAAATGGTTGCACTCGTTGCTTATGCGAATAAGCTTATTAAAATCATCTACCAAATGAATAAAAAAAATGAGCCTTATTCTTTCACAACTATAGTATAACACATTTTACGATTTAAGATATATTTTTAAAGGCAACAACATTTTCTGTTGCCTCTTTTTAACGTTGTCATTTATTCAAAGGAATTTTATTAAAAATTTGTTGACAATCGTTTAACTAATTATATCATATTTTTTCATCGTTTTTAAACCATTAAAAAAGAAACACCCATAAGATGTTTCTTTTTAGCTTTTTTTATTTTGTCATCCAATTTTCTTTACTAAAAATCTCTTTCCAAGTTTTTTTAGCTTTTCCCTTTTCAAAGCCAATAATAATAGCTAAGTGAATAAACATCGTCAATACACCAACAACATACCAAGATGTGAAAATAGGCGCACTACTTAAAAGTGGAGATCCAATTTGCATAGCCCCTAAACCGGTCACTTCTTTAAAGAATAGACCATAACACATAATAATACATAAACCAAGTGGGTAAATATACCATTTTTTAGCTTGTGGAGTAAAGTATCCAGTAATCATATTAGTAATGATAACCCATATCATTATCGTATGATGTAATAAACCGGATAATGTTCTTGGATCAAAGAAAGTTTGCTCTTCTAAATAATCTGGATAGATGATGGATATCACTCCACCAATTAAACCTAAATAAGAAATACAATGTAAAATTTTGTTATCTTTTTTCAAAAATAATGTAGCTAGTGCATTGACTAATGAAGAAAATCCACAAAAACTTAAAGGAATTAAATAGAGTAAGTTTCTTAAACCATCCTCGTTATTTTTAAAATTATAAATCGTAATGGATATTCGATTCCACAAAATGGCACACAATAATGCGAAAGCACTAATTTTTACAATTAAAGTTTTAGTTTTCTCTGCTTTTACATATTTTGCTATGATAAACCAACCCGTAAACATCATTAATAAGCAAATGACAAGATAAAGAATATGCTCAATGCCAAACACCCCTGGATATTCCGTAAATAAAATGTTCATAATATTATCCATTGTATTAAATACAATGACCCCTTCCCAAAGAATCATTGTATCACCTTATATATGAAGAAGCAACTTTTTTTCTTGGTTTCAAAGATTTTTAAAATGTTATACTATTTATTTGATTTTAAATACGATAGATTCATATGGTCTTAATACTACATTACGCGTAGAACATTTCGAATCTTTATAATTGGACATTATTATTTTTTGAACATCAACATCAAGTTGAAGTGTGTGGCAATCATCATCGTAATTGACAACGACAATAAAAGATTTATCTTTGTAAGTTCTTCCATACACAAATATATATGGATCATCGTCAAGATAAGTATCATAGCTTCCATTTAAAATCGTTTCGCTATATTCTGAATTTTTTCTAAATTCAAAAATGTTTTTATATGTATAAAGAATTGAATCTTTGTCTTCTAAAGCATTTTTAACATTAATTTCTTTATAATTTGGAATAACTTTCAACCAAGTCTTTTCGCCTTTGTTAAATCCAGCATTGACGCTATCATCCCATTGCATTGGTGTACGTGCATTGTCTCTTGATCCTCTTTGAAGTCCTCTTAACATACGCGTAGGAGAGGCAACCTTTTTTACATTTACTTTATCTTCATAATTTCCTAAAGAATCAATATCTTGATAATCAGAAAGTTTACTATAGTAAGCATTAATCATACCAATTTCTTGACCTTGATAAATATAGGGAGTTCCTTGTTGGAAATATAACATATAAGCCAATGCTTTAGCTGATTCTACTCGATAAAAACGATCATCTCCAAAATTAGAAATACAGCGAGCCAAATCATGATTTTCCCAGAATAAGGTATTCCAACCTTTATCTCTTAAATCATTTTGCCAACGTTTAAAAATCGTTTTCAATCCCAATAGATTAGGTTTATTCGGTTCAAACTTTTCGAGTTCCTTATTGCTCCAAATATGTGAGATTAAATCAAAATTAAACATCATATCTAATTCATGATTTTCTGGATTAGTATAATCGATGGCGATTTGTGTTGTTGGCCATCCTTCTCCAACGGTTATACTGTCTTCTTTTTTTCCGAAAGAATTTTCATTTAATTCGCGTAAATATTCATGTATTTTTGGGCCATTAGCAAAAATATTTTTATCTAATTCTTTACCAATTAATTCAATAGCATCCATTCTAAAACCCGCAACACCTTTATCGAGCCACCAATTAATCATATTAGCGATTTCTAAACGAACTTTTGGATTGGTCCAATTTAAATCAACTTGACCTTTTGCAAAATAATGATAATAATATAAATTTAAATTTTCTACATATTCCCATGCAGAGCCACAAAAACTTGATTGTTTATCATCAATTTTATCTGACCAATAGAAAAAATCATGATAGGGATTATCAACAGATTTTAAAGCTTCTTTAAACCAGTAATGTTCCTTTGAAGTATGGTTAGCCACTAAATCCATGATAATTCGAATATTTCTTTTTTTCCCTTCAGCAATTAAATTATCCATATCTTCCATTGTGCCAAATATTGGGGCTATTTTATAATAATCCGATACATCATAGCCATTATCTTCCATAGGTGATTCATATACAGGTGAAAGCCAAATAGCATCTACACCTAAGAATTGTAAATAATCTAATTTTTCAATAATTCCTTTTAAATCACCTACTCCATCATTATTTGCATCTTTAAAACTTCTAGGATAAATTTGATATATTACCGCATTTTTCCACCATTTGTTATTTTCCATATCTAATCCTCCAAATTTATGTACTTATTTTATTATAGAAAATATGGATTTAAAATAGGTTTCAATTATCATTAAAATTATTGTCACAATCAGTTTTAAATTTGCTATGAATTTTTGTGCTAAATATTGTTTTTATTTTTTTTAATATATAAAAATATAAATTTAAAAAAAAGAAATATTTGATTTAAAGATGTATTTAACAATGAGATGTGTTATAATTTTTTTCGTAAATTGAGGTGAGAAAGATGTTAAAAATAGTTCATATTCCTTTAGATGAAAGACCTTGTAATTATGATTTTCCAACACAAATGTTTCAAGGGCAAGAATTTCAAATTGAAAGAGTTCCATTTGAATATATGGGATTAAAGAAAAAACCAGGTAATATTCAAAAAATACAAGAATTTTTTGAAAAAGCTTGTAAAGATGCCTATGCGGCTATCGTCTCTATTGATACATTAATTTATGGTGGAATTGTTCCATCGAGATTACATTACAATACAATGGAGGAAGTAAGTGCACGTCTAGAAGTCTTAAAAAAAGTAAAAAAAGAAAATCCAAATCTTAAAATATATGCTTATAATCTTGTAATGCGTTGTCCACATTATGATGATGATGACGAAGAACCTTTTTATTATCAACACTATGGATTAAGAATACATGATCAAAAAGCGATTGAACACAAGATGGAAGTTCATGTCGCAACGGAAGAAGAAATCCAGTATTATCAAAGTATCCAAATACCTGAAGAATATGTGAATGATTACGCAAATCGTCGAAAAATTAATACTTCTGTGACTTGTAAAGTCGTTGATTTAGTCCATGAAGGAATTATTGACTTTTTAATTGTCCCTCAAGATGATAGTGCTCCATATGGATATACCGCCAAAGACCAAATGAAAGTTCGTAGCGAAGTCGAAAAATATAACTTACAATTAAAAGTTTTAACTTATCCTGGTGCAGACGAAGTTTCCAATACTTTATTTGCTCGAATGCTTAATGAATATTATCAAAAAAAGCCTTTAGTTTATGTCATCTATCCAAGTGATGAATGTAAAAAAGTAATTCCATGTGCAGAAGATAGACCATTAGATATTTCTGTACGTTATCAAATCATTGCTAGTGGTGCCTTAATGACCTATGATATGGATGAAGCAGATTTAATATTAGCCATCAATGCTCCAACCCAACATATGATTGCTTCTCAATATCGTGAATATTCAGACTATTTTGGTTATGTTGTTGGCAGAAATCTTGTCAACTTTATCGAACAAATCGATTATCTTGTTCATGAAAAACATAAACCAGTTACTATATGCGATATCGGCTATTGTAATGGTTCAGATCCGGCCTTTATTCGCTTACTCGATAGTAAAAATCTTTATATGGATTTAGCAGGATATGCTAGTTGGAATATTCCATGCAATTCTTTAGGAACAGCTTTACCTATGGGAATACGTTATATTTATCCACATAATGAATGCTTATTTAATGACTTTTTAATGCATCGATATGTAGAAGATATTGGCTATTCAAGTTTAGCTAGAAAAATCTTAAGAGAACAATACTGTGGTAATGAAAAAGGAGATTATACAATTTATGATGTTCATGGTCAACGAGATCCTTATTGGATAGATTTAACTACGAAAGTCATGAAAAATGCTTTACATGAATTATGTCCTCATCTTGATGACCGATATGAAATTACAGATATGTATTTTCCATGGAGTAGAACTTATGATATTGGTTTAAAAGTCAAATATATTAAAAAATAATTTATACTTATGATTCAATATACAGATTATAATAATTGCATAACCAATTTAACAAGTTCTATACAAAAACATTTTCAAATTTCACCTAATTATCAAACAAATCCTTTGATTGACAAAATTTTACAAGAAAAGGACTATCAAAATATTATTCTTTTTGTTTTTGATGGAATGGGGAATTCCATTCTTGAGAAAAACACTAAAAGTCATCATTATCTTCAAAAACATAAACTAACAACAATGTATTCTACCTTTCCACCGACAACAGCGAACTGTACTACATCTTTTCTTACTGGGTTAAATCCTGTTACAACGGGATGGTTAGGTTGGTCAACCTATTTCAAAGATTTAAATTTGGTAGTGGATAATTTTACAAATTGTCATTCTGTTAGTAAAGAGTTAATACCTGGTGAAGCAATCGCATATAAAAAATTGCCTATTTATCCACTAGGAAAGCAAATTGAAGATTTATCACAAGGTAAAGTACATTATTATGAAGTGATGCCCTCCTTTGCAAAAAATGGTTGTAAATCTTTAAAAGAATTTGAACATCGTATATGTAAAATTTGTCAAAATGAAGGAAAAAAATATATTTATGCTTATTGGGATGAACCGGATAAAAGCATGCATAATGAAGGAACTTGTACTCAGCATATTCAATCAATTTTAAATAATATTGGTAAAACTCTTCATCATATTGAAAGGAAAACCACTAATACGCTAGGCATTATTAGTGCAGATCATAGTCAAGTAGATGTAGTCCCTATCGCTTTATATACCTATTTTGATTTACTGGATTGTCTATCTTCACCCTTTTCTTGTGATTCTAGAACAGCATTTTTTTTCGTAAAAGAAGAGAAAAAACTCTTATTTAAAGAATTATTTTTAAAATACTTTAAAGATAGTTTTGACTTATTTAGTAAAGAAGAAATCCTTCAAAGTCAAATTTTTGGATATGGTAATGAACATCCATTATTAAAAGATTTAATAGGTGATTATGTAGCAATTGCTAAAGATAAATATTATTTTATGCAAAGTATAGAAAGTCATTATTTTAAAGGACATCATGCGGGAGGTTTATTAGAAGAAAGAACAATTCCTATTCTTGTCTTTAAAAATTAAACTTTTAAAGAATAAATGATTAACTAAAAGTGTTTAATTAAGCGAATAAATTCACTTTTTACAAAAAATAGTGTAAAATAATAATGGGTGATATTGATGAAAGATATTCTTCACCATTTTTTTAATGGAGATTGTTATAATGCCTATGAATATTTTGGTGCTCATCCTTTAAAAGATGGTTATATTTTTCGTGTTTATGCTCCAAACGCTAAAGAAGTTGAATTAATCGGTGATTTTAATAAATGGAATGGACAAAATCACAAAATGAAAAAAATAGATGAACGTGGGGTTTATGAACTTTTTACTCGTAAAATAAAAGAAGATTATCAAATTTATCGTTACAAAATTAAAACACAAACCGATAATTGGATAGAAAAATCAGACCCGTATGCTTTTTTTAGTGAATTACGCCCCCGTACTGCTAGTAAAACATTTCATCTTCAATCGTTTTCTTTTGATGATGAAAAATGGATGATGCAAAGAACGAAAGGAGAACATTCTCCTTTAAATATATATGAAATTCATCTTGGAAGTTTTCAGAAAAAAGAGGATAATTCTTGGCTTTCTTACGAAGAAATCGCTCCTTTATTAATTCATTACGTTCGTCAGCATCATTTTACACATGTTGAAATAATGCCCTTAATGGAGCACCCCTATGATGGCTCATGGGGTTATCAATGTTCGCAATACTTTTCTATTACCTCTCGTTATGGAAACCCAAACCAATTAAGATATTTGATTAATCAATTACATAAAAATAGCATTGGCGTCATAATGGATTTCGTGCCCGTTCATTTTGTAAAAGATAAAACAGCCTTAGGAAATTTTGATGGTGGGCATGTTTATGAATCGAATCAAATTGAAAATCGTGAATCACAATGGGACACTTATTTATTTGATTATAGTAAGCCGGAAGTTATGAGTTATATGTTATCTTGCGCCTTTTATTATTTAAAAGAATTCCATGTTGACGGCATTCGTTTTGATGCAATATCCAATATGATTTATAAAGATGGTAATAAAAATAATGGCTTACAATTACCCAATATTAATTGGATGAAAAAAACAAACAATATTTTGTCTTTTCATTTTCCAACTGTTATGTTAATAGCAGAAGATAGTAGTGATTTCCCAAATGTAACAAAACCTACATTTGAAAATGGTTTAGGCTTTGACTATAAGTGGGATTTAGGTTGGATGAATGATACCTTAAAATATTTAAAAGAAGATCCTTTATTTAGAGGAGATCATCTACAACTTATAAATTTTTCAATGTATTATTTTTATAATGAAAAGTTTCTTCTTCCTTTTTCACATGATGAAGTGGTTCATATGAAAGGAAGTATTATCAATAAAATATATGGCTCTTATGAAGAAAAATTCCAACAAGTAAAGGTATTGTATACTTATATGTTTACACATCCTGGAAAAAAACTTAACTTTATGGGCAATGAACTTGCTTTATTTGATGAATGGAACGAAAATACTCCTTTATATTTAAAGATTAAAAAATACCCTATTCATGATGCTTTTAATTGTTATTTTAAAGCTTTATCGAAACTTTATATTCAAGAAAAATGTTTATATAAAGATGAATATAATCCACAATCTTTCCGCTGGATATCCTGCGATAATTCAAATAATGTCTTTATCTTTGAAAGATTTTACAAACAATCTTCTATTGTTGTTATTTTAAATTTTTCTTCTGTTCAATATGAACATTACCGATTTAAAGTAACAAAAACAAAAGGTTATTATATGGAAATATTGAATTCGGATAAAAATATATATAATGGTTATCATTTCTTAAACGATTATCCAATATTTGTTAATGATAATCAAGAAATTGGTATTAAAATTGCTAGTTTTAGTGCGATAATATTAAAATATAAAAAATAAAAGATGGAGGCTGACGTTATGAACCAAAAAAATATCTTTTCAAATGTAGAAACTTTTAAAGATGCTTTTGCTACTCGAATTGTTGAAATCTATGGACGTTCTGTAGAACAATCGCATCAATATGAAAAATATATTGTTTTAGGAACAATGATTCGAGATTTTGCATCATTGTCTTGGAAAGAAACAAAAGAAAAAATACAAAAAAATCAACAAAGAGAAATGATTTATTTTTCTATGGAATTTTTATTAGGAAAAATGATGGTGAATAATATGAAAAATCTTGGTATTTATGATATTATTCAACAAGGTCTTTTCGAATTAAATATCGATTTAAATGATTTGATACAATTAGAAGCCGATGCAGGACTTGGAAATGGTGGACTTGGTCGTTTAGCAGCCTGTTTTATGGATTCATTAGCTTCCCTTCAATATCCAGGACATGGAAATACTATTCGTTATAAATATGGATTTTTTAAACAAAAAATTATCAATGGAAAGCAAATAGAAATTCCGGATAATTGGTTAAAATTAGGTTACCCTTTTGAAATAAAGAAGCCAAAACATGCTGTCACCGTTCGTTTTTATGGTAATGTCGTAACTCGTCCTTTTGGTAATGATGGTCGTTTTGTTTTTGATCTTGAAAATGCAGAATGTGTAAGGGCTGTCCCTTATGATATGCCAATGATTGGTTATAAAGGGAAAGTGGTCAATACTTTACGTTGTTGGGATGCTGAACCTGATATTGAAGAATTACCAAAAAATAAAAATTTTGCTACATATTTGAGTGAATGTAGTGAGTTAACTCAATCTTTATATCCAGAAGATTCCACTGAACATGGAAAAATTTTGCGATTAAAACAACAATATTTCTTTGTTTGTGCTGGAATTGCTTCCCAAATTAAAGCTCATTTAAGAAAATATAAAACCATTCATAATCTACATGAAAAATTAGTTTTTCAATTAAATGATACTCATCCAGCTATTGCCGTGGCAGAAATGATGAGAGTTTTATTAGATGAATTTTATTTAGAATGGGATGAAGCTTGGAAGATTACCACCTCCATGATGGCTTATACAAATCATACTATATTAAGTGAAGCTTTAGAAAAATGGCCAATAGATTATATTCGAACACTTTTGCCAAGAATTTATATGATTATTGAAGAAATCAATCGTAGATTCTGTATTTTTGCTCGTAGCCAAAATGTGGTAGAACATCGTATTAAAAAAATGATGATTATCCATGATGGACAAGTTCATATGGCCAACTTAGCAATCATTGGATCTTTTAGTGTTAATGGCGTAGCGGCTTTACATACTGAAATACTCAAAAATCAAGAAATGAAAGAATTTTATGACTTATACCCAGAAAAATTCAATAACAAAACAAATGGTATTACTCATCGTCGTTGGTTAGCTTATAGTAACCCTGAATTATTTGAATTTTTAAATCATTATTGTGGGGGGAATGTTTGTGAAAACATTGAACTTTTAAACCAATTAAATCAATTTGTTGATAATGAAAATGCTCAAAAAGAATTTTTAAATATTAAACAAAAAAGGAAACAAATTCTTGTAAATTATATTAAAGAAAAAGAGAATATCGATATTGATATTCATTCCATTTTTGATGTTCAAGTTAAACGTTTACATGCTTATAAAAGACAATTGCTCAATTGTTTACATATTATCTATTTGTACCAACAATTAAAAAGTAATGTTGAATTTAAAATTCATCCACATACATTTATATTTGGTGCTAAAGCAGCTCCTTCTTATATATTTGCAAAAAATGTCATTGAATTGATTAATTGTTTAGCGAGTAAAATTAATCAAGACCCTGATGTTAATCACTATTTAAAAGTCGTTTTTATTGAAAATTATGATATTTCTTCAGCTGAAATGTTGATTCCTGCTGCTGATGTTTCTGAACAAATTTCGTTAGCTGGTAAAGAAGCAAGTGGAACAGGCAATATGAAATTTATGATGAATGGAGCCGTAACTTTAGGGACTTTAGATGGTGCAAATGTGGAAATTGCCGAAAAAGTAGGAAAAGATAACATCGTTATTTTTGGTTTAACTAGTGATAAAGTAAAAGAATTAAAAGAAAATGGTCTTTATTCAGCTTTAAATGTTTTTGCTGAGCATGAAGATTTAAGAAGAGCTATTAGTTCTTTAATGGATGGAACTTGGCATGAAAATCGTAATGAATTTAGAGTAATTGTGGATGAATTACTTTATAAAAATGATGAATATTTATTACTTGAAGATTTTGACGCTTATAAGAAAGCACATCAAACGATTAATAATTATTACCAAAATCCTTTACAATGGGCGAAAAAGTGTTTGATGAACATTGCTAATTCGGCTTATTTTTCAAGTGATCGAACTATCTCACAATATGCGACAGAAATATGGAAATTAGATAAGGTGAATTAGTTTTATGGATAGATTTTATGCTTATTTAGATGAAAAAGATTCTTTAACTATTCTTACGGATAAAAAATCCTCTTTTACAATCAATGGGGATTTTTTAAACGCTTATTTTTTAAAGCAGCAAGATTCTTTTTATATCTATAAAGCACATTATGCCATTGATATACAAAAAAATTATTGTATAAAAGATGATTATCAACGTGAATGTTTGTTACAAATACGTTATTTTGTAAAAGATGCTTTATTTGATGAGATGTTTTATTATGATGGACAAGATTTAGGGTCTATATATCATGAAGATTATACCAAATTTAAACTTTGGGCTCCTATAGCTAGCAAAGTTATTTTGCATTATGAAATTCACGAAGAAGAATATGATATTGAAATGATAAGAAAAGAGAATGGAACATTTGAAATCACTATTGAAGGTAATTTAGAAAATGCTTTCTATTTTTATAAAATTACAAATAATGGAGAAGAACAAAATGTAGTCGATCCCTATGCTTATTCATCGAATGCTAATTCTAAAAAAAGTGCGGTTATCAACTGGAAAAAAACAATGGTAGAAGGCGAAAGCAACACTTCTTCATTAAAACCTTTCAATCAAATTACGGATGCTATTATTTATGAAATTTCTGTTCGTGATTTCTCTATGGATGGAAGTTTAGGTGAAGAGGTAAAAGGAACCTTTAAAGCCTTTTTAAAACACCATATTTTATCTAAAAATGGTCATCCTTTAGGAATTGATTATCTGAAAGATTTAGGGGTTACACATCTTCAATTAATGCCTATTTTTGATTTTGTTACTGTGGATGAAGAACATCCATTTTCTCAATACAATTGGGGATATGATCCTTTTTGCTATAATTCTTTAGAAGGATCCTATTCATCCAATCCAAATAATCCTTATTCACGTATTATAGAAGCAAAAGAAATGATTAGTGAATTGCATAAAAATGGATTAAGAGTTGTTTTAGATGTGGTTTTTAATCATACTTATTCCTTTAAAGATAGTCTTTATAATAAGATTGTCCCTAATTATTATTATTTAATGGATAAAAATGGCAAATTATCGAATGGATCTTTTTGCGGAAATGATTTGGATTCGACAAGAAAAATGGTTCATAAATATATTAAAGATATGTGTAAAAGATATGTTGAATTGTATCATATCGATGGATTAAGATTTGATTTAATGGGTATTTTAACCAAAGAGTTAATCATGGACATTTATTCTACTTGTAAAGCAATTAATCCTTCCTTTATACTTTATGGAGAAGGTTGGGATATGCCAAGTTTACTTCCTTCTAATCTAAGAGCATCTTTACCACATGCTAATGAAATTCCTCAAATTGCTTTTTTTAATGATTATTTTAGAGATATTGTTTCAGGAAAAACATCGAATAATTTTTCTTCTAATCAAGGTTATTTAACAGGCAATACATCTTTATATTACGCTTTTTTAAAAGCAATGAGAGGCTCTATCGAACAAGATTGTTACTTTCAAAATGTTACTTCTAGTATAAATTATATTGAATGCCATGATAATTTTACTTTATGGGATAAATTAAAAATAACCAATGCCCATTTAAGTGATGATGAAAGAAATGATATTCAATTATGTTGTATCGCTGCTTTATTATTTGCACAAGGGATTCCTTTTTTACATGCTGGCATGGAATTTCATCGTAGTAAAAATGGAAATGATAATTCTTATAATGCTGGTGATGATATTAATAAAATAAATTGGCAAAATGTAGATTTGTTTTATAATTCAATTCAGGCTATAAAAGATTTTATACAAATACGAAAAACATTTCCTTGTTTTAGCATCACCGATAGAAAGAAAATTTTAAATTCTATCGATGGTCAATTAGCACAAGAAAATATATTAATGATTACCTATGCTTTTGAAGGGATGGTTATCTTGCTCATTTTTAATCCAAATAAAGATAAACAATCCATATCTTTAAATGGGGAGTATTCTTTGCTTGCAAATCAATATGGTTATGTTAAAAAATCAGATAGAACTTATCGACAAATTGACATAAAAGCATATAGTTTTTTAATGCTTATAAAATAGGGGGAAATTATGAAAAAACAGATGAAAATTGAAGAAGTTGATGTAAACATGAAAGGGAATACCATTCATGAAAAGGGGGTTATTTATTTTAATCCAAAAGAAGACAAACATTTTTCTATCGAAGGATTGGCTTTTTTTGACAAAGAAAAAGAATATTTTCGTTTACCAATTGACTGTAAGGATAAAGTTACTGAGGCCGTTTATTGGCTTTCTTCACATCCTTCTGGCGGTCAAATTCGTTTTCAAACCAATGCGAAACAAATCTCCGTTAAAATAAAAAATAAAGGAGATTATCAAATGTGCCACATGGCAGCTACTGGACAACAAGGAGTAGATCTATATTATCGTTTGAAAGGACAAAAAAATTATACTTTTTTTAATTGTGCGAAATTTGTGGAACCTACATCTGAATTTGAATCCATTATTTTTCAATCCGATGAAATGATGGATAAAGACATTATTATTAACTTACCCCTTTACGAAGGATTAGAAGAAATTTTAATAGGTCTTAATGAAGAAGCCACTTTAAAAGCACCTAAAAAAAGAAAAAAAGAAGGTAGAGTTGTCATTTATGGTACTTCAGTGACTCAAGGTGGATGTGCCTCTCGTCCTGGAATGTCCTTTACCAATATTTTAAGTCGTAAATTAGATATGGAATTTATTAATCTTGGTTTTTCAGGCTCTGGTCTTGGAGAACCTAATGTTGCTAGATTAATTAATGAAATTAGTGACATTCGTTTACTTATACTTGATTATGAAGCCAATGGTGGGGCAACTGGCGATTTATATTATAATATGGAAGAATTTATTGATATATTTAGAAGTTTACACCCACAAACACCTATCTTGATTATGAGTAAGCATCCTTTTTCTTGCTATATTTTTTCGAAAGAAGAAAGAGAAAAACGTCAATTTTATTTAAATTTTCAAAGTGAAGTTGTCCGTAAAAGAAAAGAAAAAGGTGATGACAATATTTACTTTATGGATGGAAATCTGCTTTTTGGTTCAAAAGATATTTACGAGTCTTGTGTAGATGGTCTTCATCCAACGGATCTTGGATTTTATAGAATTGCTACTACTTTATATCCTATTTTAAAAAGGATATTGAATAAGCAATAAATTTTTTATGCAAGTAAATCAGATACAAAAAATAAAAGTCAAAAAAAATACTTTTATCCTTACCATTAATAATAAAGATTATCCCATTGATTCCTATTATTATGAATGTGTTTTACCTTACGAAGGTAAAGTTTTAGATGTTTCGCAAATGCTTGAAATGATAGCTTTTTCATCTGCTATCGTTCCTTTAAATAAAATCTATTCTAAAATATTTAATCATTCATTGAGCACTTATGAAGTCAAAGAAAAACTAAAACAACAAAATATTTTAGAAAATCATATCAAACTGATTCTACAGTTTTTGAAAAAAGAAGGTCATTTAAATGATAATGATTTTATATCTTATCATCAAGAAATTTATGAACAAAAAAAAGGAAAAAATGCTTTTAAAAATTTTTTAATACAAAAGCATATTGCTCCTTCTTCCATAGATAAAGCCATGGAAACCTTTCAAGAAAACGAAGAATATGCTTATTTGTATGCGCAAAAATATCTTGAGAAAAAAGTGGCTTCGAATGCCATGAAAAAACAACTTATTTTAGCTAACCTTATTCATAAAGGATATAGTCAAAAAACCATTCAAAATGTACTTTATCAACTCACTTTTCAAAATGAAGAAGAAAATTTAAGAAAAGAAATTCAAAAGTATATAAAAAAATATTCACAAGATTCCTATAAAATTATTTCAAAATTAGCAAATAAAGGATATAATGTAAAAGAAATAAAAAGAATACTAAAGGAGGAAAGATTATCTAATGAAGATTAAAGAATTAAAAGATTTTATCGATCGTGAATGTCATATTGATTTAGCGATAGTCATTAACTGTGTAGAAGGAAAAAGTTCAAAAGGCAGCAAATATCTTTCCTTAACTTTACAAGACTCTACAGGCACAATTGAAGCTAAAAAATGGGAAGTTTCGCCAAGTGATGAAGAAATTCTTTCCGTAAAAAAAGTCGTAGCTTTAGATGGATATCCTCTCATTTATAATGGTAATCAACTTCAATATAAAATTGTAGATGTAGAACCTGTTCAAAATTATAATGAAGAAGATTTAATTTTAGATGCTCCTGTAAACCGAAAATTACTCGAAGAAAAGTTTTTAGGTTATATCGATGCCATTGAAGATGTAGAAATTAAAACGATTGTTAAAGAAGTGGTTTTTGAGCATTATCAAAAATTATTGGTTCATCCTGCAGCTAAAACGAACCATCATGAATATGCAGGTGGATTATTACATCATGAAGTCTCTATGCTCGATTTAGCAAAACAAATTGCCATTCTTTATCCTACTATTAACAAAGATTTATTATTTGGTGGTATTATTTTACATGATTTAGGAAAAATCATTGAACTTTCAGGTCCAATTGCTACTGAATATACGATTGAAGGAAAACTAATTGGTCATATTTCGATTATCCAAACAGCGATTATTGAAGCAGCTAAAAAACATAACATTCAAGGTGAAGTGGTTACTTTATTACAACATATGATTTTATCCCACCATGGAAAATTAGAATATGGCTCTCCCGTTTTGCCTTTAATTTTAGAAGCTGAAGTAATGTATCTAATTGATAATATGGATAGTAAAATTGTGATGATTAATAAAGCACTTAAAGATGTTGAAGTTGGTGGAACTTCATCTCGTATTATGGGACTGGATGGAAGATCTTTTTATAAACATCATAAAACAAAAAATATAAATTAAAAAATGTAGTTACGTTACTCAAAATAATTTTTTAAATATTCAAAAAGACTAACCAAAATGACGTTAGTCTTTTTAATAAAAAATACACTTTTACTTCAAAATTATATTTTTGTAAATTTCATTACTTACGCTCTATAAATCGGTTTTTATTTAACGCTTTTTATAAATTACAATTTCAGGATTTGCACCATTACACCCATATTCACATACGAGCAAATAGTCATCATCTGCAACAAGTCCATAGCATCTATCACTATTTGTTTTTTCAACTTGAGTTCCAAGATATACTTTCGTGTCATTAAGTAATTTTATTTTTTCTCCATTTGAAAGTGTATAAATTAAATTAACATATGCTCCACTTAATTTATAAAGAGTTGTTATCGTAGGCATATCATTAATTCCTAAAGAATTAAACTCATTTATTAAACGTTTTTCATAAGAAATAAAACAGTTTTCACCACCTAATTTATAGCAATTCGCAGCAATACATTCTCCCCCAAAAGGACGTCCATTTGTTTCCAAACATCCTTTACAATTGTTTTTTAAATCACATTGACTACATTCCATTCCACAAATTGTTTTCATGATATCATTCTCCATATTCTTATTTATCAACGATTTTTATTATATCAAAAAACAATTATAATACAACACGCTTTATATAAGAAAAAAGTTCTACTTATTAAAAGTAAAACTTTGTATCATTCCAGTGGAAAAGAAAATATTTTAAGTTAAATTGTCGCTTTATTTGTAATTCTTTCTTTTTTGTAAAGATAATCTAAATCAATAAACTTTTTATGATCCATATTACATATTCTATAAACAGCATGTTTCCCTGTAAATAAAGCAATCGGTAAGCCTCCAGGTGGCATTATCCATTGCCCTGCTAAAACAAAATTTTTCAAATTCTTAATAAGTCCTTTTCTCATTAGACCTTTTGAATTTTGTGTGGTTAAAAATGACATATAAGCCCCTTTATATGCATTTGTATATCTTTCATATGTCAAAGGAGTGGCTATGTCTAATAATTCCACATCTTTTAAAGATAAATGATAGTATTGGCAGATATTCTTTCTAATTCGTTCTGCTATTTCATTTTTTACTTTCATATATTGTGTGGATGATAAAGATTTAAAATAATCATACACTTCATCTTTTACATTCACTAAAACCGTGAAAGTCGTTACATGATTGTTTAAAGTTTTATCATAAGAATAATTTCGAACAGTAATATTATCAATTTTCGTATTCGCAATCCATATTTCTGGAATCTTAAAATTCATCATTTTTGGTAAATGATTTACATTTGTATTTATTTTATAACTTGGCATCATCGCTATTATTAAAGGATGATCTTTT
Source organism: uncultured Bacillota bacterium (assembly GCA_902491575.1). GTDB lineage: Bacteria > Bacillota_I > Bacilli_A > RFN20 > CAG-631 > CAKPXW01. Next base: position 168,664 of record CABUID010000002.1, on the reverse strand, counting down.
TTATTATTAAAACGACTTTCATAATAGTTATCTTCATATTTTCCTTGTAATAAATGATATAAAGTATGATGAGCGTCAGCCGTAGAAATAACAAAATCAGAATATATTTTTTGTTGATTTTTCAAACAAATTCCACATGCCGTATTATTTTCAATTAAAATGGATTCAATTTCAGTATTATACTTTATTTGCCCGCCTTTACGAAGATAAGTTTCCAAAATGTTTTGTGCAAAACGTAAGGATCCACCTTCTACAACACCTGCATCTTTTTTTGATAAAGACTGCATAATATAAAATAAAGTATGAATATTGTATTCCGTAGATATTATTCTTTGAAAAACTTCTTTTAAAATATTTGATTTAAATCGAGACGAATAATCTTTGTTTGAAATACTTTTATAATATAAATAACGAATAGCCATGGGTAACATTTTAACACCAAAAGCTGTTAGCTCCAAAAAGTTCATTTTATCTAAAGGTTTATTCACAGGAATATGTACATGCTGATAAGCCTTTATTCCATTAATAAAAGATTTAATTTTTCTTTTGTCTTCTGGAGCCACACGCAATAACTCCATTTCCAATTTTTTTAAATCGGAATAAAACGTTACAATTTCACCTTTTATATCAAATTTTGCAAAATATTCCGTATCGTAGATAATAGATGTATCATCAAATGCACCTACATGACGCCAAAGCGGATATAAATCAGATTGCGAATTTGTTCCAACAATCCAATGCGCACACCCATCGATAAAAACTCCTTTACGTTTCCAACCTGTACATTGTCCTCCGGCAACATTATGTTTTTCATAAATGGTCACATCATATCCATTCTCTAAAGCATAAATTCCGGCTGTCATTCCAGAAATTCCAGCTCCGATAATAATCAATTTTTTCTTTTGAATTTTTTCCATTTTCACACCAACTTCTTTATATAAATATTTTATTCCATATCAATAGAAGTTGTTATATACTTTTACTTTAAAACTATCTATTGTTTTAAAATATGCCAGTAGATTTAAAAAAAATCAATTCTACTCCAAGTAGAGTTGACCTTTTAAACGATATTTTATTCAACAATTTCAATTCCTAAAAGTTTTAAAATAGAAATAGCTTGACTGAAATTAACTTTGCAACCTTGAATAGAAGGTAAATCTAAACGAACTTTTGAAAGATTACAAGTAGTTAAATCACAACTTTTTAAAGGTGTTTGAATAATTTCACTTTCTTCCAAATCGACATGATTAAGTTCTAATGCTTGAATAATAGAAGATGATAAATAAGTAGAAAAAAAATAACTATCCATAATTTGAAAATAATCGATTTTACTTTCAGAAAAATTAGCATATTTCGATGAACATGTTTTAAAAAAAACATGCTTAAATGTTGATTTAAAAAAGGAAACATTTAAAAAATTACATTGGATGAATTCTACTCGAGTAAAATTCATTTTGGATAAGTCATTTTTTATAAACTGACAGTGTACAAATTGACAATCCAAAAAGGAAACACCTTCCATTTTTATTTTTGAAAAATCAATATTTTCAAATATACATTCATTGATAAGGATATGCTCAATAAGGATGGGGGTATTGATAAACTCATTATATTTTTTATTTAAAAAATTATTACTTTTTACATCATTATAAATAGATGAATCTTCTACATATCGAATAATCGGTTTTAAAATTTTTTGTGCCATAATTATAATAAAGATTGAAAAATTTTCAAGAACGAAATAATAATTTTAACAGCAAATTTTGATTTTAAATCATTTGCAGACATGAGTTTGGATTTTAAATAATCGTTTTCAAAATTTTGATCGATTTTTTTTAGACAAGGTGAGTTATAAATCCAAACTCCACATTCGTAATGATGCATTAACGAACGGAAATCTAAGTTTGTTGTACCAATAAAAGCCACTTCATCATCAACTAGAAAAGATTTAGCATGGTTAAACCCTGGTGTATAAGTATAGATTTCAATACCATAAGTGGCTAGTTCGTAAGCGGTTTGTTTACTAAAAGCATATATTAACTTTTTATCTGGTTTAGAAGGTATTAAAATGCGAACTTTTACACCTCTTGCAGCCGCAGCTATAAGTGCATTGGTCGTGGCATAGTCAATAATTAAGTAAGGGGTAGATATATCAATACTTCTTTTCGCTTGTTGAATCAAATTCAAGAAAACATCTGTTGCAAAATTTTCATAATATCTACTTTTAGGTCCACTTCCATATGGAAATATAATTTCATTATTGTTTATTTTAGGAAATTTTTGATTATCACACAAATAACGATTATAATCTTGTGTTTTTAAAGATGCTAAAGCAAAATTTTGTAAAAATAATATCGTTAAATTATTAACTGCTGGTCCATATAAACGTACAGCATTATCTTTCCAATGACCATATGGATGAGTTAAATTCATATATTCATCTGATAAATTAATACCACCCGTATAACCAATATAGCCATCAATAACCGTAATTTTACGATGATCTCGATTATTATGATAAGAAGAAACTAATGGTATCATTTTATTATATTTATAACATTGTATCCCATAACCTCTCAATTTTTTATAATAATTTCCTCTTACATATTTAGCGGATCCTAAATCATCATATATAAACTTTACTTCGACGCCTTCTTTAACTTTTTCTTTTAAAACATCTAAAATGGTATTCCACATCACACCATGATTGATAATAAAATATTCCATAAATATAAATTGTTTAGCATTTTTTAAATCTTTAATTAAAGATTCATAAAATTCTTTTCCATCTTTTAAATACTTACATTGTGTATTTTTATAAGCATTTAATGAAGACATATTTTCAATATACTTTACTTGATCTTGATATTGATTCGCAATTTTATATATTTCCTGTTTATAAGACTCTTCACTTTCAAGTCCTTTATAATGAAACTTTGTATATTTTTCAATATGTTTTTTACTAGGACGATTAATATAAAATACACTATACAATACAATTCCAACCATTGGAAATACAATAATTAAAAATGCCCAGATGATTTTTTGTTCTGGATGCATTCTTTGATTCACAACCATGATAAAAACCAAAAGCCCAATAATGGATGAAATAATTTGAAAATAAATATAAGAAGATGTTAACTGAATCATAAAATAAACAATCAAAACAACTTGTGCAATGACTGCTAAAGCCACAACAAATAGACGACTAACAATTAACTTCAGTATTCTTAATAACTTTGTCATATACTACTCCTTTTATTATTTTATTTTATATTGCAAATAAAACACTTTTAATATTCCTTTGTAATTTTCCTTCCATGGTTTATTTCTTCCAAAATAATGTATGATATAACAATTTTTTATAACCCAGTCCATATCAATTTTGTCTACCACATGTGATAAATTATAACGTAATATCGTGCGATCTGACAAATTATATTTTAAATTATCAATTAATTTTACTTTATCCCCATATAATCCTTGTAAAATATCTTGATCAGGTAAGGTAAAAAAGTTTTTTCTCTTTAAAATATAATGATAAATCTTTTCACTTTGATTGAATTTTCTTAATTCATTTAAATTGATTAATAAAACACCTGTATTTAAATAAGGAGAATCTTTTGGAGCATTGTTTTTACTTTCATTAAATTTACGTAAGACATTTTTGACATTACTTGAACCAATAAAATATTGACCATTAAAATCCATATTATAAAGTTCACTTAAATCTTTTAAAACAATAATATCAGGATCTAAATATAAAACTCTTTCTAAATTTTTTGGCAAATAATTGGCAGCAATTAAACGATAATAAATTATACTTGGATATCTTTTGGTTGTTGGTGCTTGATCCAACATTGCATCCTTGTAATGAATCAAATATAATTTAACATGATCCAAATTCGGAAAAACGGATAAATCTTCTTCTTTGACATCATTCGCTACGACATAAACGTCTAAAGATTGACCAATATTATTTATTTGTAATGAGTTCAACATTGTAAATAACTTATCTAAATAATTAAAATTAACCGTAACAAGAATATTCATCGAAAGTTCTCCATTTCTTTATTATTTTACTGCATCAAATTGAGACATATATAAAGTAGCATAAAATCCACCTTTTTTCAAAAGTTGTAAGTGATTCCCCGTTTCAACAATATGACCTTCTTTCATAACGATAATTCTATCTGCATTTTGAATAGTAGATAGACGATGGGCCACAATAAAAGTTGTTTTCCCTTGCATTAAAAGATTAAAAGCTTCCTGAATTTTTTGTTCTGTTCGCGTATCAATCGAGGATGTTGCTTCATCTAAAATTAACAAAGGTGGTTTGCATACCATTAAACGCGCGATACAAAGTAATTGTTTTTGACCTTGAGATAACACTCCTCCTTCTTCATTAATCCAAGTATTTATTCCTTGAGGAAGTTGTTCAATAAATCCATCACAATGACTTTGGGTTATCGCTTCTTGAATCTCTTCATCACTTGCATTTTCATTTCCAAAACATATGTTTTCTTTGATTGTACCACTTTTTAGCCATGTTTCTTGTAATACCATTCCAATATTATTTCTTATACAACTTGTTTGAATTTCGCTTGCATTATAATTATCAAAATAAATTGTACCTTTGTCAATATTATAAAACCTCATTAGTAAATTAATTAATGTAGTCTTTCCACATCCTGTAGGACCTACAATCGCTATTTTTTGACCTTCTTTGATTTGAATGTTAAAGTCTTCAATTAATGGATGTTCTTTATTATAAGAAAAATAAACATGATCTAAAGTAACATTGCCTTTTAAAGCAACTTGTTTTAAATGGCTTTCATCTGGAAGTTCTTTTTCATTTAATAATTTAAAAACTCGTGAAGCACAAGCGATGGAGTTTTGCATTTCTGTGATGACACCACTAATTTCATTAAAAGGCTTGGTATATTGATTTGCATAACTTAAAAATGTGGTTAATAATCCTACCGTAACATTTCCTTTATCGCTTAAAACTAAATAAGCTCCTAACATAGCGACTCCTGCATAAACTAAAGCATTTACAAAACGTGTTAAAGGATTCGTTAAAGAAGCGTAAAAATTCGCTTTTAATGAGCAATCTTTTAGTTTTTGATTAATTTCATCAAATTTTTTTTCATTTTCTTTTTGATGTGAAAAAGCATGAACCACTTTTTGTTGATTAATCATTTCTTCAATAAAAGATGTTTGTTCCCCTTTTATTTGCGCTTGTTCTTTAAATTTATTATAAATACGTGAAGCAATGAATTTAGCAACAAAAATAGAAATAGGAGTCAAAGTAAATACTAACAAGGCTATCCAAAAATTAAAGTAAATCATGATTCCTAAAGTTCCTAAAATCGTAATAATACCTGAAAACAATTGTGAAAAACCAAGTAAAAGTCCATCTCCAAAACTATCTACATCATTGATAACCATTGAAACAATATTTCCCTTTTCTACCGTATCTAAGTAAGATAAAGGTAATTTTTGAATTTTTGCTACCGCATCATTCCGTAGTTTTTGATTCATTTTGAAGACAATATGATTATTGATAATCGTCAATAACCATTGAAATAATGATATTAAAAGTATAGATACTACCATTAGCAAAATATAAAAAGTTAGCTTTTCAAAATGAACATTATTTATATCGATTATTAAATCAATTGCTTTTCCAACTAAAATAGGTAATAGCAAAGTAAAAAAGACAATAACCAATGCCACTAATAAGGAAAGAAATATATAAACAATCATTGGTTTTAACTGCTTTAAAATAAGTCGAAATGTGGAAGGAGTAGGATTCATATTATCTAGCCTCCTTTGTCGTTTGTGAAAAATGAATTTCTCGATATGTTTCACAGTTTTGTATCAATTCGTCATGTGTTCCTATTCCAACCATTTTTCCTTTATCTAAAACAATGATTTTATCTGCATTTCGAATTGATGAAGTCCTTTGAGAAACAATGAAAATAGTCGGTCTATAAGGCAAATTTTTTAATGATTGTCGAATTTTAGCATCTGTTGCAAAATCGAGTGCAGAAGTAGAATCGTCTAAAATTAAAATATTCGATTTTCGTAAAAGTGCCCGAGCTAAAGTTAATCTTTGCCTTTGCCCCCCAGAAAAGTTTTTGCCTTCTTGTGTAACCAGACTATTGATTCCATTTTCTTTATTTTCAATAATTTCTGTAGCGCAAGCTAATTCGAGAGCATTTATTATTTCTTCATCACTTGCATTTTTATTTCCCCACAAAAGATTTTCTTTAATGGTGCCTTTAAATAGAACTGCTTTTTGCGGAACAATAGCAATTTTATTTCTTAATTCATCAACATCATAACTCGCTACATTTTTCCCTTCTACATAGACATTTCCTGCACTGACATCATAAAAATGAGGAATCAAATGAATTAAACTTGTTTTTCCAGAACCCGTTGCACCAATAATTCCAATCATCTCTCCTTTTGTTGCTTTAAAAGAAATGTCATTTAAAGCTTCTTTTGAGGCAAATGGATAAGTTAATGAAACATTTTCAAAAACAACTTCATCCTTTAAAGAAGAAAAAGAACTTTCTTGAAACTTTAAAGAAGATTCTTTCATCATGATTTCATTAATTCGATTTGCACAAGCTACTGATTTATTTAAAGTAATTAATAAATTGGCAAATTTAATTAATTCAACAAGTATTAAAGACATATAATTATATAATGCAATGACTTTTCCTTGAGTCAGCGATCCATAATTTACTTTAATGGCACCTATATAAATTAAAACGATAATTGCTGCATTGATAATCACAAAGGTTAAAGGATTAAGTAAAGCAGATATTTTTCCTACTTTTGTTTGTGTTTTTGTCAAATCATCATTCAATTCTTGAAATTCTTGAACTTCTTTTTTTTCATGATTAAATGCACGAATGACTCGTACACCACTTAAATTTTCACGTGTTGATTTTAATATTTTATCGAGTTTTCCTTGTACTTTTGAATATAAAGGAATCGTTATTCGCATGATAAAAAAAACAATAACAGACAATAATATCGTCACTAAAAGAAAAATGAATCCTGATACACCATCTACCAAAAATGCCATAATCGTTGCACCTAAAACAACAATGGGAGATCTCAGCAATAATCTTAACATTAAATTGACTCCCGTTTGTACTTGATTTACATCACTCGTCATTGTGGTAATCAATGAAGAGGAACCAATAATATCATATTCACTATAAGATAAAGATTGGATTTTAGTAAATAAATCATGCCTTAAATTTGTCGCAACATGAACGGCTGCAAAAGCAGAATAATACTGAGCAATAATTGAAAAAATTAAACCTATAAGTGGAAAAACAATTAAAAGAATACTCATTTTTAATACATGTTGAGAATCATTTATCTTTAAACCATTATCGATAAGTGAAGCGACAATTAAAGGAATACATAATTCAAAAATAGCTTCAAATAATTTAAATAATGGACCTAAAATAGCTTCTTTCTTATAGTTTTTTAACATTTTTAAAATATTTTTCATATATTTTTCTTCCTCAACCCCTTTTATTTTATCATACCCAAAATGTAAATCCTAGTTGAATTTAATTTATAAAAAAATCAATGAAAGAAAATTTCATTGATTCTCATTTTATTTAAATTTATATAATCGTTGTTTTCTACTTTAAAAGTTCATTTTTAATTTGTATAGCAAATTCTTGAGCCATTTCTCCAATAACGAATGTTATTTTTTTACTTGATTTTATAATACCGATTCCTTCTAAAAGATTTTCTTTCAATAATCGATTATCTTTAACGACAACGGATAAACGGGAAGAATGAACTTGTATATCAAGAATATTATCTTTTCCACCAAGAGCTTCAATAATTTTTAAATAATAGTTCTTTGTCTGCTCATTCATAAGCTTTTTATTTTTTAAAGAGCAAAGATAAATCATCAGAAAAACCATCAAACTTACAAAAACCAAACTAGCCATAACAATCAATACAATGTAATACCATTCCATAAATTACCCACTTTATAATATTTTTCCTAATTCTATTTTAACCTTATCATAAGTCTTTTCATTAAGATGAACACCATCTAATGTGTCTTCGACTCGTAAAGATTTGTTTTCATCTGCAATGAAAGAAAAGAAATCAAATACAGGAAGGTTATAATCTTTCCCTATTGCTAAAATAATTTCATTTAAAGCTTCTATCTTTAAAATATCACGACAATTAGCATAGATTGGATCGACATTTTCAGCTTGATAGTAACAAGGTGGTGTGATGGTTGATAAAACGATTTTTACATCTTTTAAATTTTCTTTCAACATGATTACAATATCTTTTATATTCATTTCAATTTGTTTTAAAGTATATCCATCACAAATATCATTACTTCCAATAAACAAAAATACTTCTTTTGGATGAACGGCAATAACTCTATCATTTAAAGTCATTAACACGCCAGCAGATTTATCCGATATAATTCCTCTATTAACACATTTTTTTCCTAAAAAATTTTCAATTTTCATCATTTCGATTAAAGAATCACCAACAAAGCAAATATCACAAGAACTCATTTTTTTATTTTCTTCGACAAATTGTATCATCCTATCATAAAAATGAGGATAAGCTTGATAAATAATTTTTTCCATATATTCTCCTTTTAGCAATTTTATCATTATACCTTTACATAAATATTATGTATCTTTATGCTTTCCTATTATAACAATTACCAAAACTTAAAGCAATTGTTTCATGTTTAACCCTTTTTTTTTTTTTTTGAGTGGTGTAGAATATTTTTGAGGTGGTAAAAATGGTTATTACAAATCTTAAAATCGTTTTATTAGATAAAATCATTGAAAAGGGTTATATTGAAATTGAAAATCAAAAAATCAAAAAAATAGCGGATGGAAACTATAATGGAATTGAAAAAGATAGAATCGATGCTACAGGGAAAATTGCCATGCCAGGTTTCATCGACATTCATATCCATGGTTCTTGTGGTATTGACTTCATGGATGCTGATACAAAAGGTATCAAAACCATTGCGAATGCACTTTATAAAGAAGGAACAACTACATTTTTAGCAACAACGCTTACAAGCGATCATGAATCTTTAAAAAAAGTATGTGAAGTTGTAGCCAAATCGATGGATGAAGTCCCTTCTCTTGGTGGAATTCATTTTGAAGGGCCTTACATTAATGCAAAATATAAAGGCGCTCAAAATGAAGATTTTATTCGTGATCCAAATATGGATGAATTGAATGAATTAATTCGTTTGTCAAATAATAATGTCCGTTATATTTCGATGGCTCCAGAGAAAACAAATGCTTTACCTTTCATTCAAAATGCTGTAGCTCATAACATTACAGTATCTGCTGGACATACCGATGCTACTTTTACAGATATTGAAAAAGCAATTCAAGTAGGTTTAACAAATACTACTCATACTCATAATGCCATGAGCGGTCATCATCATCGTAATCCAGGTGTGGTTACAGCAGCAATGTATTTTGATAATCTTTTTACCGAATGTATTTGTGATGGAATTCATGTTTGTGAAAATACCATTAAAACATTTTACAAAATCGTTGGTCCCGATCGCTTTATTATCGTAACGGACGCACTTTTAGGAAAACATTCTGATATTGATACTTTCAAACTTTTTGGTTTAGATTGTGTGAAAAAAGATGGCGCCGCTTATCTAACAAGTGGTCCTTTAGCTGGTTCATTGTTAAATATGGATCAAGGTGTTCGTAATATGAAAAAATTTACAAATGCTTCTTTAATCGATTTAGCGAAAATTTCATCTACGAATGCAGCAAGATGTTTACATTTTACTGATCGCGGTGAATTAGCAGAAGGTAAACTTGCAGATATTGTATTATTATCAGAGGATTTGCAAATAAAAGATGTATATAAATTAGGAGAAAAAGTAGTTTAACATGTACTTTGATGACTTGTCCAATCAATATATTCTCTTAGATATCGAGGGAAATTCTGCTTCTAAAATAGAAGAAAGAAAAATTACTCAATTTGCCGCCCTGGTCATTCAAAATGGAAAAATTCAAAAAGAAGTTAATTGGATGAATCGTAATGTCAATTTAATTCATCCATATGTTTCTAAAATGACTCATATTTCTTTACATCAGTGTAAAGAAGTTGGATTTTCAGAAAGACATTTAATTCATGAAATTTACCAATTATTGAAAAATTGTCAACTTATTTATGCTTATGGTTGCGATTTTGATAAAAACATTTTGAATTTTATGTTTAAAAAATATAATTATAAACCTCTAACTATTCCTTGGGTGGATGTCATTGAAGATGTTAAAAAATACTTAAATCCGTCAAAATTTAAACTTTCTATTGCCGCAAATGAATATGGTTTTCAAGACAGTCATTTCCATAATGCTCTTGTCGATTGTCATGCAACTTTGCATTTAATGAAAACCATTGAAAACATTATCCAGGTGACTCAAATATGATTTATTTAGTTTGCGTTGGAAATTTAAAAGAAAAATATTTAGTTGATGGATGTAATGAATATTTAAAAAGAATACAAAGATATAGTAAAATTGAAATCATTGAATGTAAAGAATCCTTATTCACTCCTTTTCCATTAGCTTTAAAAGCAGAGGCTGTAGATATACAAAAACATTGTAAGGGTTATGTGATTAAATTGGCTATAGATGGAAAAATTTTTTCTAGCCAACAACTAGCAGAAAAAATAGAAAATATTACTTTAAATGGCTATTCTGATATGACTTTTATTATTGGATCGTCAAATGGCATTGATTCAAATGTAAAAGCAGATATGGAATTAAGCATTTCAAAAATGACTTTTCCTCACCAATTAACACGTCTAATCTTATTGGAACAAATTTATAGAGCCTATTCTATTTTAAATCATTCACCTTATCATAAATAATAACAATTCGGTTATAAATATTTCCTTTTATCAAAGAGGAAATATTTTTATTTTAATGTAATTTTATGATATTCTTTCCTTACTTTTAACCTCACTAAAATTTCATGTGGGTCTATATCATTGATCTGACATAATGATTCTAAAGGTATATTTTTACCGAACAATTCAACTTCTTCTTGAAGGTCAATGAGTTGTTTAGAAAAATAGGAAGAGTAATCCATAGAAATTTTACCAGCCTGCTTTAAAAATCGATAATTTGTAAAAGCAAAAGATTGTTTAAATCTTCCCCATCCTTGTCCATAGCCAATAGGAAGTAAATACAAATGACCATCTGTAGGAGTTTCATAAATAAAATCATAGCCTACTTTTTGCTTTTCTTTTACTGCATGAATACTTATAATCGGTGACATTAAAGTTAATGCGCTATGCAAAAATGTACTACGCTCGCCAATACCATATAGTTTTATGCCAACACGTATATAATTTGTAATTTTTTCATCAAAATATTCACTTAAAGAATTGGAAGCAAAACAATGAACAATTAAATCCTTTTTTTGTAATTGTTTTACATATTTTTCAAATTTAAAAAAAGCACTATGATTTTGATCTTCATCTGCAAAGTGGGTCATTGCGCCGACTAATTGGTATTGCTTTGAAAATGTATTTAATTCTTTGATGGCTTTAGGAGCGTCTATTTCATCAAAACCAATTCGATTCATTCCTGTATTAAACTTAATATGAAATCGAATGGGTTGATTTTTTAACAATTTCAATTGATAAAAAGATTCTACAATAACACTAATATTGTATTTTTGTATTATCGGAATATCTTTTTCATCAAAAACATTAAGATATAAAATATCTTTTTCAAAACCATTTTCTCTTAATGCAATGGCTTCATTTAAATGATTAATTGCAATAATTAAGTCTTTTTCATATTGAAGTGTTTTCATCACTTCAATTAATCCAACTCCATAAGCATCATCTTTTAAAACAGCTATCACATTTTTCTGATAATAACATTTTAAATGTCGGTAATTATATAAGATAGAATCTAAATCGATTTTTAAATATGCTTCTTTCATTTTCTCACCATTACATTATATGATTTTTTTAATATTTCATAACTGTTTTCCTTTGACTTTTGTCTTTATAAAAATCAAATATGAATTAAATTTTTTCACATTTACATGTAAAAAGGTTTTAAAAAGATGATTTTTTTATAAATTACTTAAAAAAATAGTGAAAAATAGGTGAACCAGTGCTATAATATAACCGACGTTTTTTATTATTAATAAATAAAAAACAACATGCAATTTATAGGAGGAAAATAAAATGGCATTTAAGTTTGTTTCGATGGATGGAAATACGGCTGCCGCTCATGTAGCATATGCATTTACTGAATTTGCAGGAATATTTCCTATTACTCCATCTTCTCCAATGGCTGAAAATATTGATGAATGGTCAGCACAAGGAAGAAAAAACGTTTTTGGTTCAAAAGTTAAAGTAGTAGAAATGCAATCTGAAGGTGGTGCTTCCGGTACAGTTCATGGTGCTGCTGAAGCTGGTGCTCTGGCTGCTACCTATACTGCTTCTCAAGGTTTATTATTAATGATTCCCAACATTTATAAATGTGTAGGAGAATTATTACCCGTTGTTTTCCACGTTTCTGCACGTGCATTAGCTACTCGTTCTTTAGCAATCTTTGGTGATCACCAAGATATTTATGCATGTAGACAAACAGGCGCTGCAATGTTATGTGAACACTCTGTACAAGAAATCATGGATTTATCTCCAGTTGCTCATTTAGCTGCAATTGAAGGATCTTATCCTTTTATTAATTTCTTTGATGGTTTTAGAACTTCTCATGAAATTGACAAAGTAGAAACTTGGGATTATGAAGATTTAAAAGCTTTAATTACTCCAGAAATTGATGCAGCAATTAAAGAATTTAAAAGAAATGCTTTAAACCCACATTCTAATCCTATCACTCGTGGTGGAGCAGAAAATGATGATATTTATTTCCAAGGAAGAGAAGCATCCAATAAAGCAACAGAAAATATCATCGGCATCGTTGAAAAACATATGAATAAGATTAGCGAAATTACAGGACGTCATTATGCTCCTTTTGTTTACGAAGGTGCAGCAGATGCAACAGATGTCATTATCGCTATGGGTTCTGTTACAGAAACGATGAAAGAAGTTGTGGCTGATTTAAATCAAAAAGGCAAAAAAGTAGGTATGGTAAAAGTCTATTTATACCGTCCATTCTCTGCAAAGCATTTTGTTTCTGTACTTCCTTCAACAGTAAAACGAATTGCAGTATTAGATAGAACAAAAGAGCCTGGAGCTTTAGGAGATCCTTTATATCTTGATGTAGTGGCTGCTTTAGCTCAAGAAAACAGAAAAGTTCATGTTATTGGTGGACGTTATGGTCTTGCTTCAAGAGATACTCAACCAAAACACATTAAGTCTGTTTATGATTTCATGAAATCAAGTAATGCTCATACTGATTTTACAATTGGTATTCATGATGATGTTACTTTCAAATCTATACCTGTTGATGAATCTTATCATATTAAGAGCAATTATACTTCTTGCTTGTTCTGGGGTTTAGGTTCAGATGGTACTGTTTCTGCTAATAAAAATTCGATTAAGATTATTGGCGATCATACAGATAAATATGTTCAAGCCTACTTCCAATACGATTCAAAAAAATCAGGTGGTGTCACTCGTTCACATTTAAGATTTGGTGATTCTCCAATTCATTCAACTTATTATATTGAACATGCAGACTTTATTTCTTGTTCTTTAGATGAATATATTTTCAAATATGATTTACTAAAGAGTTTATCAAAAGGTGGTACTTTCTTATTAAATACTACTTTCTCTGCTGATGAAATAGAAGATAAATTACCAAATAGCTTCAAAAAAGCTTTAGCTGAAAAGAAAGCAAAATTCTATATTATCAATGCAACTGCCATTGCTGCTAAAATAGGCATGGGTAGAAGAACAAATACAATATTACAATCTGCCTTCTTTAAACTTGCAAATATTATGCCTTATGAAGATGCTGTTGAATTTATGAAAGCTGCTGCTAAAAAATCTTACAGCAAAAAAGGTGATGATATTGTTAAGATGAATTATGTAGCCATCGAAAAAGGTGGAAAAGTTAAAAGAATTCCTGTTAAGCCTGAATGGAAAGATTTAGTTGTTCAACCTGTTAAAAAACCTGGCATTTCCGAATATTTTGATGATTATGCTACAGAAATTAATGACTTAAGAGGTTATGATCTTCCTGTATCTGCTTTCTTAAAAGGTGATTTACTAAAAGGTTCTATGGAAGCAAATACTACTTATAATGAAAAACGTAATATTGCTACAGAAGTTCCTCACTGGCATAGTGAAAATTGTATCCAATGTGGAAATTGTGTCATTGTTTGTCCACATGCAACTATTCGAGCATTTTTACCAACAGATGAAGAAGTAGCTGCTGCTCCAGAAGCTGGAAAAGATGTTTTAAAGGCTATGGGCCCTGGAATGAACAATTATAAATACCGAATCCAAGTTACTCCAGATAACTGTGTAGGTTGTGGTCTTTGTGTTTCTGAATGTCCTGGCAAAAAAGATTTAACTACAGGAGAAGTTAAAAAAGCTTTATCTATGGAAGATGTTAAAGGCGAAATGGTTCAATCTGAAGTAGCTGATTACTATTATGGAAAAGTACCATATCGTACACCTATGAATACCAATACAGTTAAAGGCGCTTCTTTCCTAAAACCTTATTTTGAAGTATCTGGTTCTTGTGCAGGATGTGGTGAAACTCCTTATTATCGTTTAATTTCTCAATTATTTGGTAGAGATTTATTAATTGGTAATGCAACAGGTTGTTCTTCCATTTATTGTGGTTCTACACCTTCTACTCCATTTGTTAAAGATGAAAATGGTGAAGGTCCAGCTTGGGCAAATTCATTATTTGAAGATAATGCAGAATATGCTTATGGTATGAGAGTAGCCACTAATATTAAGTTAAGTGAAATTTGTCAAATTATCAAAGATAATATTGAAAACTGCGAACCAGAATTACAAGAATTATTAAATAAATATGTTGCAAATATATCCAATAAAGATGCTACAAGAGCATTATTAAATGACTTATTGAATGCTGTATCTGCATCAAAATGTGAAGGCATTAAAGAATTATTCAATCATCGAAATGATTTAGTAGATAAATCTGTTTGGGCCGTCGGTGGAGATGGTTGGGGATATGATATTGGTTATGGTGGATTAGATCATGTTATTGCTTCTAATGATAATATCAATGTTTTGATTTTAGATACTGAAATTTATTCCAATACTGGTGGACAAGCTTCAAAATCTACCCCAGAAGGTGCAATTGCTAAATTTGCTGCAGCAGGAAAGCAAACAGCTAAAAAAGATATGGCCGCTATCGCTATGGCTTATGGGCATGTCTATGTAGCAAGCATTTCAATGGGTGCTGATAGAAATCAAGCCATTAAAGCCTTGAAAGAAGCTGAGTCTTATGATGGACCATCTTTAATCCTTGCTTATTCTCCATGTATATCACAAGGAATCAAAGGTGGCTTAGTTAACCATCAAAAATCTCAAAAAGAAGCTACTCGTGTAGGTTATTGGCCAATATTCCGATATGATCCTCGTAGAGAAGCACAAGGATTAAATCCTTTACAACTTGATTGTAAAGAGCCTGATTTTGAAGCTTATCAGAATTATCTTTTAACTCAGACTCGTTACTCACAACTTCCAAAGGTAAATCCAGTAGAAGCTGAACGTTTACTCGCTGAAAATCAAAAATGTGCTATGAAACGTTGGGCAAAATTAGCTAAAATGGCTAAAAACGAAAACGAATAATTCATAAAAATATAGAGTTGGTGAAAACACCTTCTACCAACTCTTCTTTTCAATAAATAAAGGGGATTTAAGAATGGAAAACCAATTAGAATTAAGTTTAGATAAAATATATAGTAAAATCGGTTATATTTTAGCTTGTCTTTCTTCTTATTCTTCCCTTGATTTATCAAAGAGAATTTATGAAATTAATCATCATATCCATCTTATAAAAAAATCTTGTATTGAGCATAAAGAATTTGTGGATATTCGAGATGTCATTGATTTTAGAATTAAACTAGATGAACTAAAATCAAGACTTCCTGATGATGATGAAATTTTATTCGATGGACATAAAATTGCTTGTTTATTATTCGAAGTTTCTATAGAACTAAAATTGCTAATTATCCAATTTAATAAACTTATTTCAGAAGACATGATGGAATATCTTGAATTGGCAAGTAAATATCTATATGATTGTGGTAGAATAGTAAATATTGAACTATTAAGTTACGAAAATAAATTAAAATAAAAGGAGAACATAAAATATGGGTAGAGCACATGAAGTTAGAGCAAAAGCTATGGCAGCTACTGCTGCCGCAAAATCAGCTTTATATAATCGTATGAGCCGTGATATATATTTAGCTGCCAAAAAAGGCTCAACAGATCCTAATGCAAATATTGCCTTAAGAACTGCTATTGATAGAGCTAAAAAAGCACAAGTTCCTTCACACGTTATTGAAAATGCAATAAAAAAAGCTGCTGGAGGAAGTGGTGAAGCTTTAATTCAAAATGTTTATGAAGGCTATGGACCTGGTAATTCTGCAATCATTGTTGAAACATTAACCGATAATGTAAATAGAGCATTTACAGAAGTCCGTTCTGTATTCACTAAATGTGGTGGTTCAATTGGAACAAATGGTTGTGTTTCTTATATGTTTACAAAATATGCTGTAGTTGAATTTACCGGAAAAACTGCAGATGAGACTTTAGAAATTTTACTTGAAGCAGGAGTAGATGTTTTAGATGCTTCTACAGACGATGAAGGATATGTTAGAGTTTTAGCTGAACCAAATGCACTTGAAGCAATGGTTGAAGCATTAGCCGCTGCAGGTATTCATGAATTTGATACAAATGAAGTAAAATTAATTCCATCTGAAGAATTAGAATTAACGGATGAAAAACTTGCCAAATTCGAAAGAATGCTAAATATGTTAGACGAAGTAGAAGATGTTCAAAACGTTTATCATAACGTAAAACTTCCAGACACAGAATCTGAATAAATACATAAACATATCTCTTAAAAAAGATATGTTTTTAAAAAAATATGATTCACATTGTTTTATTTCAACCTGAAATACCACCTAATACTGGAAATATAATACGTACATGTATGGCAAGTAACGCAAAACTTCACCTCATTAAACCCTTAGGTTTTGCTATTAATGATGCTGCTTTTAAAAGAGCTGGTCTTGATTATCTAAGATCTTTTCATTTTGACACTTATGAGAATTATGATGATTTCCTAAAAATTTGTCAACCTGATAAAGCAAACACTTATATTATTACAAGATTTGCAGAATTCACTTATTCAGATGCTAATTTAAAAGACGAGAACAAAGATTATTGGTTTATATTCGGAAGTGAAACACACGGCTTACCGGATTCGATTCATAAAGAATATGAAAATCATCGTTTAAGAATTCCTATGGATGCGAATGCTCGATGTTTAAATCTTTCTAATTCAGTAGCAATTATTGTTTATGAAGCCTTACGCCAACAAAACTTTCCAACATTATCTAAAGTTAATCGATTAAAAGGATAAAAAAAGTAGATTTTGTATGATATCAAATTCATATCAACAATCTACTTTTTCATTTATTCACCATAATAATTTAGATTAAATGGCTGATTCCAATTAGGTAATTCCTCAGGATAATCCATTAATTGAACAAAGGAATCATAAGTAAAATTCCCTTTTTCATTGATTTCTAACATTTTTTCAACATTATTGACAACTTTAACTTCAATTCCATTTTGATACCAAAGAATTAAAGGAGTAAATACATAAAGATAATTTCCTTCAAGCCCCGTAATGATTTCATTATCAGATGAAGAATCAATATGTGTTTCTTTGACATACAAAGCAAGACGATTATCTAGTGCCTTTAAACAATCATTTTCTGAATTCCCACTTAAATATCCCATTGTTTCATCTTTAAAAACATATTGTCCAGATACTTTTAATCGATAATCGACCGATAATTCATAAATATTTAATTGCTCATCTTTATTTTCAGAGACATATCGATTGAATAATGGTTTTATTCTTTGACAATGTGGACAAGAGGAAGAAGTAAAAAAGAAAATATCTTTTTTATTATTTTCTTCATTCTTTACGATTTCAACATAATCTTTAAATGAAATATATTCATTCGCACTATTATTGCCACAACTGACTAAAATAAACAATAAAGGAAGAAGATAACTTTTTTTTCGATGTTTCATTTCATATCACCCTTTTAAAAAAAGCACTATAAAGTGCTTTTAAAATGCGTCTTTAATATTTTTGTATTCGCTATAAGTCAAATCAAATGGTTCAGACCAATTATCAGCTTTAACTGTACTTTTAGTATCGCCACCAAAGTCTTCAATATAAGATTTAAAAGATGTAGCTGTTGCTTTTTTTCCATCTGGACTTAATGTAATGGATGATTCAAAATTATTAGAGATTCTTGTTTCAATACCACTATCATACCAAATAACTAATGGTGTAGATACATAGGAATAAGTACTATCTGATATTGTACTTAAATCCGAATAAGATTCTTCGCCAAAAGATTTTTTAAATTCATCAATTCGGTTATCTAATTTTTTAACATAATCTTGAGCAATAATTTCATTTTTTGTACTATTTGCTGGTGAGACAAGACCACAAGAAGAATCTTTATATTGGGTATATTTAACATTATCAATTTTTACTTTTGAAGATTTCGTTGTCAAATCTACATTATAAATTTTGATATCTCTTGCTTTATAAGCAGAAGAATCTAAGTATTCATTCATGCTCTTATAAAACTTAGGACAATGATCACAACCCTTTTGTGAAAAAACAATAATGAATTTTTCATCATCTTGTGCATTTTTTACTTTTTCAACATATTCTTTGTAAGTGATTTTATCCATATGATTAACTGTGGTTAAATTTGTCCAACCTTTTTTAATCGCTTGTGTCAAAGGACTTAATGAGAATAAAATGACAAAAATGACAACGACAATTAATAAAGGTTGAATCCATGCAGTGTTTTTAATATAATCACGTACTCTTGCGAAAAAAGCTTTAAATTTATTCATAAACGTAATACCTCCTAAAATCAATACTACATATGCTTATTAATCATATCATAAAAAGATATTCTTTTTCAATAATATTTTTAAATATTATAGAAAATTTTGTTTTCAAATTCCTTTCCCTATTATATAATGTTAACAAAGGAGAAACAAAATGGAAAAGAAAGGTCAACTTATTGAGTTTATTATTAAATTAGTCTATTTCATTTTTTCAATTGTAGCATTTGTTTTTATCGTTAAAAACGTTATAACTATGTTTCCTTTATATCGTATCTATCAATATGATGAACAAGAAATCTATAATGCTATTTACAAAACCCCTTTTGGCCCAATTGTTGAAAATATGGGTGTAATAGAAGTTATAGATTCTTCAATGGTTTTAAACACTCTATTAGCCTTTATTAAGAATTTAAAATGGTTAGAAATCGTTTTTTTAGTCTTAACGATGATAATGACTTTTGTTTTCTTCCTGTTTATAAAGTGGCATTTTATCGAAACTTATTTAAAATTAACGGGATATCTTCTATTCACTTATTTAGGAAAATATTTATTTTTTGCTTTGTCGATATTATTTTTCTATAAAGACGATATCGCTTCATTTTCCTTCTCCATAATCATTGGAACAAGCTTATATTTAATATTATCGATTATAGAATTATTTATTCTAAGTTTATTTATTATAAAATTCATATTGAATCTACGTATGGATTTAAAAACCATTTATAGTCATTGAAAAATATTTTTTTAATGTTATAATGTTATATAACGTATCTAAGATACGCTACGGGAGTGTGATGTTTTTTCTATGTCGAGTCTCACGCGAGTCATTGTCATCATTGTATTATTATTACTTTCTGCTTTCTTTTCTATGTCGGAGAGTGCTTTCTCTTATTGTAATCAAATTCGTTTAAAACTTTCTGCAGAAGAAGGGAGCAAAAGTTCCAAACTAGTTTTAAAATGTATAAATAATTTTGATAAGTATATTATTGTCAATTTAATTGGCAACAATATTGTAAATATTTTATATTCTGTTTTTTCTACAATATTATGTGTTACTTTATTAACAAATTCGTCTTTTGTTGTCGAAAATGTTAATGAAGTAGGCGCACTTATTTCAACTATTGTTTCTACATTAGTGGTTTTTTTTGTCGGTGAAATTATTCCTAAAAATATTGGTAAGACTTTTCCTAATACAATTTGTAAAATTGTCGTCTACCCTTTAATCTTTTTAGATATTATTTTAACTCCTATTTCTCTTATTTTTAGAGGATTAATTTGGATTGTAAAAAAAATATTTAAAACAAAAGATGATGAGCCTTTAATTGATGAAGAAGATTTTCAACATATTGTAGGTACCATAGAACAACAAGGTTTAATTGAAGAACAAGAAAAAGAAATTATACAATCTGCAGTGGATTTTGATGATACAAAAGTAAAGCAAGTAATGTGCCCTCGTGATAAAATTTGTGCTTTAGATATGAATAAACCTTTAAGCAAAGATGAATTGATGGATTATATTTTGGATAATCCCTTTACAAGAATACCCGTATATAAGGAATCTATCGATAATATAATCGGTATATTACATACTCAAAAATTATTGAAAGCCATTATGACAAATCAAAATTATAGTATTGAAAAATTATTAGTAGAACCCATATTTGTTCGTCCAAATGTTCATCTCGATACACTTTTTGAAGAGTTCAAAAAGAAAAGAACACATATGGCTGTCGTCCAAGATAAAGAAGAAAAAACTTTAGGTATTGTGACAATGGAAGATGTTTTAGAAGAATTAGTTGGAGATATTGATGAAAGCAACGAAGGCGGTGGTCAATATGAAAAATAATGTATTAATCGCCTTACTTGTCATTTGTGTCATTTTATCGGCTTTTTTCTCAGGAATTGAAATTGCTTTTGCTAAAGTTAACAAAATTCGTTTAGAAAGAGCTGTCGAGAAAAAAGAAAAAGGTGCGAAATTAGCCTATGATTTTGTAAATAATTATAATGATACGATTACGACAATTTTAATTGGAAATAATTTAGTAAATATCGCTTCTTCATCTATTGCTACCGTATTATTCGTTTCTATTAGTCCCGAAAATGGTGAATGGATGGCTACATTATTTATGACAATCATTTTACTTACTTTTGGTGAAATATTGCCTAAATCGATTGCGACAAGTTACTCATTCAAGTTTAGCAAAATCTTCTCATATCCTTTAAAATTTTTTCAAATATTATTTTATCCAATTACTCGCCTTGTTAGTTTAATCTTAAAAGGATTTATCAAACTTTTATCAAAGAAAAAGAAAAATCAAGTAACGGATGAAGAGCTTATTGAAATGGTAGATACAATGGAAGAACAAGGTCTTATCAATGAAGATACTCAAGAGCTTATCACAAATGCTATTGATTTTATTGATGTCGATGCAGTCGAAGTAATGGTTCATCGTACCGATTTTTTTGCCTTTGATATCCAAGATGACATTCAAACGCTTCTTGATAACCCAAAATTGCTGAATTATTCTCGAATACCTGTTTACGATGGTTCGATTGACAATATTGTTGGAATATTAAATACAAAACAACTGATAAAACTACATTTAAGAGGAAATGAGATTATTATACAAGATTTATTAACAACACCTTTATATGTTTTCCAAACTCAATCGATTTCTATTATATTAAAATCATTAAGACAAAATCATATTCATATGGCCATTGTCAAAGATGAATATGGAGGAACTTTAGGGTTATTAACTATTGAAGATATTTTAGAAGAATTAGTTGGAGATATCTATGACGAAAAAGATGAAGAAGAAATAGAAGAATACCATAAAGTAAATGAAAATAAGTTTACTGTAGATGGGGATATGAATATTTTTGATTTTTTTGATATTTTAGAATATGATTATGAAAATTATGATAATATTTATACTACTGTTGGAGGTTGGGTTACCGATGTTTTAGGTAAATTTCCAAAAGTAAAAGATTCTTTTGAATTTGAAGGAAACAAAATTATGGTCATTAAAGCAAGTAAATTTAAAGTAGAAAGAATTTCCGTTACTCGT
This sequence comes from uncultured Bacillota bacterium, assembly GCA_902491575.1. Lineage (GTDB taxonomy): Bacteria > Bacillota_I > Bacilli_A > RFN20 > CAG-631 > CAKPXW01. The sequence goes on along the minus strand of CABUID010000002.1, from coordinate 146,437 downwards.
CTAGATGATGAAAAAGAAAGTAAAGTTTAATACATTTTAATCATATAATATAATGGTGATTTTATGCTTTACTTTCAAAAATGGGATAAGAATAGTTTTGAATTTCAATTTTTAAAAAAAATGAAAACAGTTATTAAGGATAAGCCAAATCAAAAAATCTATCTTGGTTTTGATTATGGCTTTTTTTATGGTATGAATCTTTATTATGGTAGTGATAAAAGTGATCGATTAGCTCAAAAAGCTTATCAACTATTCAAAATGAACCATATTCCAATTCGGTTAATGACAAATATTCCCTATGATTTTGATTTAATTATACTTTTTGGTTATTCAAATTTAAGAAAAGAAAGACACATTTTAAGAAAAAAAGAAAAAAAAATAATGAAAGCACTTTCATTTTTATAAAGACTCTTTTTTTTTAAAAAAAGATGTGATATATTATCCATATAGAAACGCTTTTATGCATTGAAAGGAGTTTTTACATGGAACATTCTAAAAATAATTTAAATGCGCAAACATTATCTGAAAATAAAGAGGGGAAAATAGTCAAAACCTATATCTTTGCTTTAGGTGGTTTAAATGAAATTGGCAAGAATATGTATTGCATGGAACATGGAGGAAGTATAATCATTATTGACGCTGGTGTTAAATTCCCAGAAAATGAACTCCCTGGTATTGATTATGTAATACCTGATTACCAGTATTTAATAAAAAATAGATCAAAAGTGAAAGCTTTATTTATTACTCACGGTCATGAGGATCATATCGGGGGTATCCCTTTTTTGCTACAAACAATTAATATACCGATTATCTACGCATCTAAACTAACCGCTGGTCTTATCCGTAACAAATTAGATGAAGACAATTTGAATCATTTAACTCATATTCAAGAAATTGATTCAACTAGTGTCATTAAGATTGGTCATTTTAAAGTGACTTTCTTTTCAACTACCCATTCTATACCGGATTCGTTTGGGCTCTGCATTGATACGCCTAATGGAAGAATTATTGAAACTGGTGACTTTAAAGTCGATTTGACACCTTTAGGTCAAGATATTGAAATTTCCAAAATTTCACATCTTGGAGATGAGGGAGTAACTTTATATATGGCTGATTCAACAAATGCTGAAGTAGAAGGTTCCTCTAAATCTGAACGGGATGTTTCAAAATCACTTCATGAAATTTTTAAAAGTGCATCTGGACGTATTATTATTGCTACTTTTGCAAGTAATGTCCATCGAATACAACAAATTATTGAAGCCGCTGTAAAATATAATCGTAAAATTTTAATATTTGGACGATCAATGGAAAATGCTATTTCGACAGGAAGAAAACTAGGATATATAAAATGCCCAGATAATTACATTTATGATATTGAAACAGCTAAAATATCTGCCTATCAAAATTTAAATGAATTATTAATTTTATGTACAGGTTCACAAGGCGAGCCGATGGCTGCATTAAGTCGTATTGCTAATAACACGCATAAAGTCATTAAAATTATTCCTGGAGATACTGTTATTTTTTCTTCTAATCCTATTCCTGGAAATCTAGCACCCGTAACGAAAGTCATTAATATGTTATCTAAACAAGGAGCCGAAGTCATTGTCAATAGTGCTCTTTACTCCATTCATACTTCTGGACATGCTCAAAGAGAAGAATTAAAACTTATGCTCAAACTTGTTCGCCCTAAATATTTCATGCCTGTTCATGGTGAATATAGAATGTTAAAACTTCACGCTGATTTAGCAGTTATGATGGGCGTTATCAGTAAAGATCGTACTTTTATATGTGAAAATGGTGATGTATTAGTCATGTATAAAGGAGAAGTAAAACGTGGCAAAAAATTAGAAATAGGTACAAAATATATTGACGGAAAAGATATAAATGGAATTGATGATTATATTATTAAAGATCGTAAAAAACTTGGTAATGATGGTCTAATTTCGGTAGTTGTACCTATTGATATGAAAAATAATTCAATGTTAAAACCACCTTCAATTGTTTCAAGAGGATTTATTTTCTTAAAAGAACGTGGTGAATTATTGGTAGAAGCAGAACATGTAGTTTATAATGCTTTAAACAAACTTATGAAAAACAAAGTTACTTTAGCTGAAATTAAAAATGAAATAAAAAATGTTACCTATGATTTTGTTTTTGATCGCACACAAAGAGAACCTATTATCATACCAGTTATTCTTTGTAAAAGAGATGGATAATCATGAGAGAAATTGTTTTAGCAAGTCAATCTCCACGAAGAAAAGAATTACTTCAAAAGATTGTTCAAGATTTTAGAATAGATATCTCATTAATACCAGAAAAAAAGCCTTTATTGTATCCTTTGAAGAAAGTACCTCAATATTTAGCAAAGCAAAAAGCTTTAGATGTCTATCAAAGAAATCAAGAATCTTTAGTTTTAGCTGCCGATACAATTGTCATTTGTAAACATCAAATATTGGGAAAGCCAAAAAATAAAATGGATGCTCAAAGAATGATTACTTTATTATCGGGTAAAACACATATTGTTGTTACAGGCGTCTATTTAAAATGTAAAGAATTTCATAAAAGTTTTTCTTGTATTACGAAAGTTACTTTTAAAAAGCTTAGCAACCAAGAAATAGAAGAGTACTGTAACCTCACAACGATATATGATAAAGCCGGTGCTTATGCCATTCAAGGCGAAGCTAAAAAGTTTATCTTTAAAATAAAGGGCAGTTATGATAATGTAGTGGGCTTGCCTATAGAAAAGTTAAAAACTTATTTTAATTAACCAATACCTTCTTTCTATCATATGATAATTTGGGAGGTATTTTATGAACCAAGATCAAAGATTAATTCCCTTTTTGGGTGGATTAATTTTAGGTGGTGTTGGTGGTGCAGCTGCTGAAGGAAATAAAATGATGCCTTATAATTATGGCTATGGATATAATTATTATCCACCTTATTATACTAACTACCAATATCCAACATATAACTACTATCAAAATGTTCCAAATCAAAACACTCCTATTGTTAATTCTATGGAACATCCTTTATATAACATGCCTTATAATCAGTATCAATTCCAAACTGAAGTGATTGCCCCTGGCAAAATCATCAACGAGAACCCTGTTCCTGTTATCTTAACCAGTGGTGATAGAAATGTTCAAGATATGAGTTATGTACCAAAATATATTCCATAATAAAATAATGCTTAGTTTATTCTAAGCATTATTTTATTTTATAACGATATAAATAATATTCATATTCATTTTTTTGTGTATCATAATTCCAATTTGTTTTCACCATCGGTAAATACATTAATTTTTCATTTACAATCATTACATTGGTCAAATTGTAATTCATATCTTGATACTTTGAAATAATCATTTTTTCCTGTTTCTTTTTCCTTGCTAAAGAAACTTTATTCATTTCTAGGTTATTAATCAAATATAAATAATCGTTTTTAACAACCATTTTTAAATAGTCTACATTGTTGATTTCAAAAGTCTCTTCTTCTAAACCATCATAAATTAATATTCCCAGCGTTTTATGATCTTTATAAAATGTAGCATATAATTTTTCATTTTCAATAACATATTCTTGATAAAGTTTATTTAATTTAATCGTTTCATTTGTTATTAAATTTACTGAGTAAATAAAACCTTCATAGGTTGTCATAATGAATTGATTTTGTTTTAAAAATTCAATATTTTTTATGTCCACATTTTCAAGACTAAAACGATAGATTAAATCTAAAGAGTAATTCTCATTTGTATAATGTAAAGAAAAAAGTTGATTAGAATCATAAAGAAAAAGTTGATCATTGAAAGGGTTAATAATGAGTTTCCCTTGAGGCAAGTTTTTATAATCTTGATAAACTTTATTTTCTAAATCCATTTGTATCAAAGATTGATTTTGTTGGTAAAACAAATAATAATAAGTACCTGCTTGACAAAAAGATTGAATTTCCTCTTCTTCTTTTAAAGAAAAAGTGAATAATGTTTTTGGGCTAACATCATTATCGAGTATTTTATTGATTTTTACATCTTCTTTATCTTTATAAACATAAACAATTTCGTTTTTATCGTTTAAAACATATTGAATGTTAAAATCATTTTCATTTTCGCTAATTCGATTAAATTGGTAAAAAGTTTTAAAAGTCAAAGTATTAAAAAAGAAAGAAGATGCAATCAGATACAATAAAAACAATATAATAACAAATAAGAATATAAATAAAATCGTTCGCTTTCTAATTTTCATTTGCACTCTTCTTTCATTTTAAATTGATTAAATACTTCTTCATGATTTGCAATAATAAATCCTTGGTGATTATAAACATCCTTTTTATTATAATATATTTTTTGTCCATAAATATTGCCCATGATTCCACCAGCTTCAGCAATAATGATTTCACTTGGTGCTGTGTCCCATTCCTTTGAATGAGGGTCTTCTTTCACACAAATTTCTGCTTTTCCTTCTGCGATAAGACAAGCTTTATAAGAAGAGCCTAAAGCTATCATTTTTTCAATTAAAGGATGCTGATCATATTTATTTTGTTCTTTAAAGAAAAATTGAGAAGTCACCATCGTTAAATGATCTTTCTTGTCAGAAACATGAATTTTTTGAAGATGATTTTTTTCGATTTTATAACTTCCTTGATTTTTTAACGCATAATAAACTTTTTGATAGAAAGGAACAGAAATAGCCCCTAAAACAATTTCATTTTGATAGGAAAGAGCTATATTTATCGAAAAATTATTCGTTTTATTCACAAAATCTTTTGTCCCATCTAATGGGTCTACAATCCAGCAATAATCATTATTTAACCTTTCTTTTGTATCATAAGTTTCTTCTGATAAAATAGCATAATTTGGAAAAGAATGAAGCAGACCTTTTTTTATGATTTCTTCTGAAGCAATATCTGCAATTGTAACTTCGCTTTGGTCTTTTTTATATTGTATAGCAAAATCGCCATGGTAAATATCCATGACGATTTTACTAGCATTTGAAAGAATTTGTAAAACAACCTTTAATTCTTCTTGATAATTTTTCATTAAGCTTTATTTATACAACCAAATACTTCGCATTTTTGAACAACTACTTCTTCAATTCCTTTTAATCCAGGACCAATAATTTTTCTTGGATCATAAACTTCTAGATTTTTATTGAGTGCTTCTCTAACAAGAGCAGCCCAAGCTTGTTGAAATTCCGTATTTACGTTAATTTTACAAGTTCCACATGAAATGGCTCTTTTAATTTGTTCATCAGGAATACCTGATCCACCATGTAATACTAATGGAGTTTCACTTAAAGCATCTCCAATAGCTTTCATTTCATTAAATCCAAGTTTAGGTTCTCCATGATATGGACCATGTACAGATCCTAAAGCTGGTGCTAATGCATCAATTTTTGTTTCATTGACCATTTCTACACATTCATTGAAGTCAGCATACATCGTTTCTGCAACGACATCATCTTCTTGTCCGCCTACTTTTCCAAGTTCAGCTTCTACGGAAGCATTTAAACGATGTGCATATTCTACAACTTCTTTTGTTCTACGAATATTTTCATCAAATGGATAATGTGAAGCATCAATCATTACGGATGTAAATCCTGCATCTAAAGCTTTTTTACAATTTTCCACACTTGAACCATGATCTAAATGTAAAGCAACAGGTATAGTGATATTTTTATCTTTAATGACTGCTTTTACCATGTCTGCTACAATATGGAAACCACCCATATATTTCACTGCTCCTTCGGAAACGCCTAATATAACTGGAGCGTTTAATTCTTGACATTTACTTAAAATAGTTGAAGTCCATTCAAGGTTATTGATATTGAATTGTCCTACTGCATATTTTCCTTTTTTTGCTTTTAACAGCATTTCTTTCATACTGACAAGTGCCATATTTTTTTCTCCTTCTTGATAGTTTTTTACTATCCTCATTTATTTTACAATAACTAAATTGAATATTCAATTAAAAATAATGTGGCTATCTAAAAATTAATCATCTTGATTAAAAATTATTAATTTTTAAAATAGGTAAAAATATTTTAAATAGATGTAGAATAATGACCAAAATAGGATACATTGAATAAAAATCTAACTTATTTTTTATAAAAAAATAAACTTTTTTATGATTATCTATTTTTTTCATAGAAAAATACATTTTTTTTGGTATAATAGAATAGATATATTTTTGCTTACAGTAAAATAAATCTTAGGAGGCTTTCTTATTATGGGATTATTAAAAAAATTATCAAACACAAATAAAAAACATTTAAAACGTTTAAGAGCTAGAGCTTTAGAAATTGATGCACTAAAAGATAAAATAGCGAGTTTAAGTGATGATGAACTTCGAGAAAAAACAAAAGAATTTCAAACTATATTACAAAATGAAACTACGCCTGAAGCTCAAAATGCTAAATTAAACGAAATTTTAAATGAAGCCTTTGCTGTATGTAGAGAAGCAGCAAAACGTGTTTTAAATCAATTCCCTTACCTTGTTCAAGTGATGGGTGCTTTGGTTATTCATGATGGTGATATTGCAGAAATGAAAACCGGTGAAGGAAAAACATTAACGGCAACAATGGCTGTATATGCAAATGCTTTAACAGGAAAAGGTGTACATGTTATTACAGTTAATGAATATCTGGCTCATCGTGATGCTGAGTGGATGGGTGCAATATATAGATTTTTAGGTTTAACAGTTGGTTGTAATTTAAGGGAGCTTACTTCCGAACAAAAAAGACAAGTTTATTTATGTGATATTACCTATACCACCAATTCTGAACTTGGTTTTGACTATTTAAGAGATAATATGGCTCGCACTTTACAAACCAAAGTTCAATTAAAAGGCTTAAATTTTTGTGTAGTCGATGAATGTGACTCTATTTTGATAGATGAAGCCAGAACTCCATTGATTATTTCAGGAGGAAATAAAGCAAATGCTGCTTTATATATACCTGCAAACCGCTTTGCTCGTTCCTTAACCAAAGGCGTTCATTTTGATATTGACGTTGAATCCAAAGCCGTTTACCTTACAGAAAAAGGAACTAACAAAGCTGAACAAGTTTTTGGCATTGAAAACTTATATGACATGAACAATGCTGTTTTAGTTCATTGTATTAATAATGCATTAAAAGCAAATTATGCGATGGCTAAAGATGTTGATTATGTCGTCGTTGATGATGAAATCGTTATTGTTGATGCCAATACGGGTCGTTTCTTAAAAGGTCGTGCCTATAGTGATGGCTTACATCAAGCTATTCAGGCAAAAGAAAAAGTAACCATTCATCCTGAAACACTTACTTTAGCTACTATTACTTATCAAAACTTCTTTCGATTATACTCTAAGGTATCTGGTATGACTGGTACTGCAAAAACCGAAGAAGAAGAATTCCTTGAAACATACAATATGAGAGTGATTGAAATTCCAACAAATGTTCCCGTTGTTAGAATTGATGATAATGATATTATATTTGGTACTAAAAATGCAAAATATGCTGCATTAATTAATGATGTGAAAGAACGTCATGCAAAAGGACAACCTGTATTAGTGGGAACAATTGCCGTGGAAACTTCTGAAGTTATTTATAATTTAATGTTAAAAGCAGGACTAAAGCCAGAAATTTTAAATGCTAAGAACCATGAACGAGAAGCAGAAATTATTAAAAATGCTGGACAAATTGGTGCGATTACTATTGCAACCAATATGGCTGGTCGTGGAACCGACATTAAACTTGGTGATGGCGTTAAAGAACTAGGAGGTCTAGCTGTTCTTGGTTCTGAAAGACACGAATCAAGAAGAATTGACAATCAATTAAGAGGCCGTTCAGGTCGTCAAGGTGATATAGGTTATTCACGCTTTTATATTTCTCTTGAAGATGATTTAATGAAACGTTTTGGTGGAGAAAGATGGCAAAAATTCTTTACAAATAGTGAAGATGCTATTTCTTTTAAAATTATTAATGGTGCGATTAATCAAGCTCAAAAGAAAGTTGAAGGCGTCAACTATGATTCACGTAAACATTTATTAGAATACGATAATGTTTTATCTCAGCAAAGAGAAAAAATGTATAAATTAAGAGATCAAGTATTACAAACGAAAGATTGTTATGAAATCACAAAAAGATTTTATGGCTTAGTTGCAGAAAAAATTGTTCATTCTATTTCTGTTATGGAAGGAAAAGAATTACATCCTGATATGGATGCTTTAACCAATACACTAAATGAAACATATCTTAGTGAATCCACCATTACAAAAGAAGAATTTTATGGTTTAGAAAGATATCCTGATTTCGTAAATAAAACTTGTGATTTGTTAATGAAAAAAACAGAAGAAAGAAAAGAAGAATGGGGAGAGGACGCTTATTTAAATATCCAATCTTCCATTTTACTACGTGTTATCGATAAAAATTGGCCAGCACATATTGATAAAATGACCAAATTAAGAGATGGCATTTTCTTCCGTCAGTATGCAAACGTAAATCCTTTAAACCAATATAAAAATGATGGGTTTAAAATGTTTAATCAAATGATGGAAAGCATTGCTGAGCAAGTTGTTTTATATACTTTAAAAATACAAGTCCAAATCCGTAAAATGACAGCGGAAGAAGTTGAAAGAATGGAAAAAGAAAAACTCTTACGTGGGGAATAATATAAGCGGAGGTTGCCTATGGAATTCTATGAAATGAAACAAAGGGTCAATGAGTATAGTAGCAAACTAAAACTACTAGGTGATTCACTTTGACTTGGAAAAGAAGAAAACAAAGATTCATGAATTAAGTCTTTTAATGGAAAAAGAAGACTTTTGGAAAGATCAAAATTATTCAAAAAAAATCATTAATGAAATCAATACTTATCGCAAAATATTAGATAAGTATATTCAACTACAACAAGAATTAACTACTTTAAATGAATCTATAAATAGTGATGAAATCATAAGCGATTTGGATTTATTCTCTTTAGTGCAGGAAGAATACGAAAGAATATCAAAAAATTTTAACGATTTTGAAATCGAAACTTTACTAAGTGGTCCATATGATCATAATAATGTTATTCTTGAATTTCATTCTGGTGCTGGTGGCACAGAAGCACAAGATTGGGCGGATATGCTTTTTAATATGTATTTAAGATATGCCGAGAAAAAAGGATTTAAAAGTGAAGTATTAGATTATCAACCTGGCAACGAAGCAGGTATCAAATCGGCTTCGATTCTAATTAGTGGTGAAAATGCTTTTGGCTATTTAAAAGGTGAAAGTGGCGTACACCGACTTGTAAGAATATCTCCATTTGATGCAAATAAAAGTCGTCACACATCTTTTGCCTCTGTTGAGGCTACACCTGAAATTTTAGATGATGTAGAAATCATCATAAAAGATGAAGATTTAAAAATTGATACTTATCGAGCAAGTGGGGCTGGTGGACAACATATTAATCGTACAGATTCTGCTGTTAGAATTACTCATTTACCTTCTGGAATTGTAGTTAATTGTCAAAATCAGCGTTCTCAATTTCAAAACAAAGAAAGATGTTTACAAGTTTTAAAAAGTAAACTTTCTGCTATAGCTTATCAAGAAAAAATAGATAAAATTAATGCTATCAAAGGAATTCAAAAAAACATTGAATGGGGTTCACAAATTCGATCTTATGTCTTGTGTCCCTATACACTCGTTAAAGATAATCGAACCAATGTGGAAAGTACAAATGTGAATAACATTTTAAATGGAGAGTTAGATGATTTTATATTTGCTTATTTAAAGCAAGGAATAAATTGAGGATAAAAATATGAGAAAAAATTTAAATATCAAAAAAATATGTAAAGAAGTTGCGATTGTTTTTTTTGGTAATTTATTATTAGCTTTTGCTATTTCATTTTGCTTTATCAATTATAAAGGCTCTTATTTTTATGCTATTGATAGTGAATCCGGAAAGATATCTTCTATTACTTTTAACGGGATTTTAAATGGTGGCACAAGTGGCTTTTCCTTGATTTTAAGAAATTTATTTTTTATGAATGTTGAAAATAGTACGATGATTGTGGAAAATATTATTACGATTACTACTGTTATTCTTTTTTTTGTAGGTTTTCTATTTTTAGGAAAAAAATTTGCGATGCATACTTTATTAAGCACTATTTTTTGCCCTTTATTTATTTACTTTTTTAAATTATCTCTATTTGATGGAGTTCATGCACAATTTAATTTATTTGATCCTGTTATTTGTTCCATCATTGGTGGTTTAATCATGGGGGTAGGCTGTGGAATCATCTATAAAATCGGAGGTTCTACAGGAGGATTTGATGTTCCAGGAATGATTATCAATAAATATACTCGAATTAAACTATCGGTTATTTTCTTGTTTCAAGATGGTTTACTAGTCATTTTAGCTTTTTTAGCCCATTTTACACTTTATGAAGTAGTGATTGGACTAATTTCTGTAATTACTTATTCTGTTGCTGTAGATGTTACTCAACGAGTTGGCAATGAAGCTTATTTTTGCGATATTATTTCTGACAAATGGGAAGAAATAAATCAAGAAATTCTAGCATTAGATCGTGGGACAACCATTGTAGATGTTACAGGTGGTTTTACCAAACAAAAGAAGAAAATGATTAAGACAATGGTCGGGAAAAATCAATATCTAGATATTTTAGATATTGTTAAAAAAATTGATCCGCAAGCTTTTATGTCCATGACCCGTACACATGATGTATTTGGCGAAGGTTATAAAGATATTACGAATTATTCAAATAAGTGAGGAAAAAAGATGATATTAGATGGAAAGCAAGCTGCTTTAAATATCAAAGCACAATTAAAAAATGAATTTTCGCATTTAACAAAAAAAGCTTGTTTAGCAATTATTCATTATGATGATTTAGCAAGTCAATCTTACTTAAAAGGACGATTGAAAATGGCAGAAGAGTTAAATGTAATGGTTAAAGTGTTTGAAATAAAAGAGGATATGTCTCAAGATAATTTATTCGATTTAATTCATAGGTTAAACCAAGATAAAAATATACACGGAATAATGATTGACCGTCCCTTACCTAAAAAATTTGATGAGTTAAAGATTTTATCTTCCATTGACCCAAATAAAGACGTTGATGGTTATACGCCTTATAATTTAGGATTATTAATGAGTAATCAAAATGGTTATCTTTCTTGTACTCCTGGTGGGGCAATACGACTACTTGATTATTATCACATTGATTTAAAAGGAAAAAATGCGCTGGTTATTGGAAGAAGTATCAACGTTGGTAAACCATTAGCATTACTTTTATTAAATAAAAATGCCACTGTTACCATTGCCCATTCAAAAACGGTAAATTTAAAAGAAAAATGCTTGAATGCAGATATCATTTTTTTAGCAATTGGAAAAGCACATTTTTTAACAAAAGAAATGGTAAATAATCATACTATTATCATTGATATTGGCATTAACTTTGACGAAAATGGTAAGATTTGTGGTGATGTGGCAAAAGAATGCTATGATTTTGTCAAAGACTATAGTCCAGTTCCTGGTGGTGTTGGTGTCATGACAAATATTGTATTAATGGAAAATTTATTATTAGCTTATAAAAAATATGAACTACGAAATTAATTCAGTCATCCAATTAAAGAAAAGTCATCCTTGCAAAGAAAAATCCAATACTTTTAAAATACTTGGTATAGATGGGGAAGTTCGTTTAAAATGTTGTGGCTGTGGTGGCATTATTTTATTAAAAAGAAGTGCATTTGAGAAAGCCATTAAAAAATAAATTCAATAAATATAAAATTTTATTTCCAAATTTTAAAGGTATCCTTTATTAGATGAAGGATACCTTTTTGATGTTATATTTTTTTATGAACATGAAATAAGTGTTCTATACTCAAATATCTAAATTAAATCCATTATTTTTCGTTGATAGATTGTGATTTCTTTCGTTTGAAATAACGAATCGTATAAATGGATAAAATTAATAAAGTAATGAATAAAGAGGAACATAAAAATCCAGAAAAATCAATAATAACATCCGAATATAATCCGCTTCTTCCAGGCACAAATGTTTGAATAAATTCTGTCAAAACTCCAAGACCAAATCCCATTGCAAAATTAATAGGTATTGAAAAGAACCATTTTTTCTTATCCCAATATAACATATAAGTCAGAGTTGAAAAAACACCTAAAATCATAAATGCTCCAAAATGGCCCAGAGATTTACGAACTTTTAATAAAAATGAATTAATATCTTTAATCACATTTTGTCGTTTCACTTCAACATTTACTTGAATAATAATTGGACTAGACATTCCATCATCACAAGTCAAAGTAAGAACAGCTTTCCCCTCTTTATTAGGAGATAACTTTCCATCTGTTCCAACACTAATTATATTTTCATCGCTTGAAGAATAGATGACTTCTTTATAAGTAGATTCTTTTGAAAAATTAAGCATAATGCTACCAGAATAGCCATTAGTTAGACTATAGGTATTCGTAGAAGCATCATATTGTGCATCATTTCCTTTAAAAATAATATTATTTTCTGAATCTAAAACCACTTTATTGCGTATCTTTACATTGAATGTTTGCTCCAGATTTGTATATTTATCTTTTAAAGAAATTTGTACTTCACCCGTTTTATGAGGAATCAATTCTCCTTTTGCACTGATGCTTAAAATATCTTCTCGACTGCTTTCAAAAACAAATTCATGAATCGTAGATAAAGGATCTACCGTTGGCTTTATTAGCATCGAATCATTCATAAACATTTCAAAATGATTATTTGTTAATACAATATCTTCTTTTGTTTTTTGATTATAAACTAAAAAATCAATATAGGATATATAACGATGATTAATTTGAATCATTAAATCTTTTTTCAATTCTATATAAGGCACATTATCATAACAAGGAATAAAACTTAAATGGACTTCTCCATTTGTCAAAGCTGTTAATGTATAATCATAATCATTCATCTTGGACAAAGAAGCAATTTTTGAATTATCCAATTGAACGAGATAAGTTTGTAAAGCATTCATTTCATCTTTAATCGTTAATTGTAATGAATTGCCAACTATCATTTCTTGTATCATTGATTCATAATGGATGAATTCTATTGTAAAATCATCTAAAGCAATTAAAGTAACACTTTTCGTAATGTTTGAAGCTTTATGAGTGATATGAATTTGTATTTCGCCAGGACAATTCACTTTTAAAAGTGATTGAGTTAAAGTCGCTTTATTTTGATAGGAATCCGCAAGCGAATAAACCATTTCTTTATTGGTGGTCTCATGGTTTTCAACATAATAAAACTTACTGACCTCAAAATAATCTTTCAAATCTATTTCTTGATTCGTATAAATAACAGGTTGTTGTCCTTGAAGATAACCAATATCAAAATCTGTAGTATAGTCAAGATTGGTTGAATCTCTTTCAATGACTTTAACTGTAACTTGTTTCTCTGAGAAAATTTGCTTTTTATCTTTAATATTAATGGTGGTCGTTCCTGCTGAAATTGCTTTTACATTGCCTTTACTATCCACTTCTGCTATAGCAGGATTTAAACTTTCATATACAATGGAACTCGTATTGGCATATTTAGGTTGAATGTCACTAATATTAATTTTATTCGATGTACCTACATAAACAGAACTTGCAAAGGAGGCTTTAAAATCCATTAAATCTGGTTGAGACAAAACAGTTAAATTGATTTCTGCTTTAACATTTTCATATTCCTTTGACTGAATGGTTATCTTAGCTGTTCCTGCTTTCACACCTTTAAAAGAAGATGAAGTAATGGATACAATACTTGGATTACTTGAAATCAATTGATATTCTTTAAAAGTAGCATTATTAGGATAAAATGAAATTTTTGGAGTAACGATTTGAGTTGGATAAATTTCATAATCATATTTATCTAATACGATATTTTCTAATGGTATGATGTCCATTTCTACAATGACAGATAAAATTTTTGTTATTTCACCTACATTTATTGAAATTTCTGTAATCTCATTTTTTGAGTATTGTAATGGTGTTATTTTTCCACTCTCACTTACCGTTAAAAAATCTTCTTTATTTGTAGAATAAGTAATATTCTTAAAGGTTGTATTTTCAGGAATAATATTTGTATGAATATAATAATCCGTTTTTGAAAGGTGAACGGCATACACATTATTTTCTTTCTTTTCAGCATTTAAAATAAAACATTCTATATCCGTTGCTTCTACATTTTTAACTTCAACATTAAAGTGATCTTTAATGGTTGTATATTTCGCATTAATTGCACTTAAAGTTACTTCTCCTTGCTGAATAAATTTTACAATGCCCTCATTCGATATCGTAGCAATATTTTCATTAGATGAAGAATAAATAACCGATTGATAAGTCGCATCTTCAGGTAAAATTTTTATATTCAATTGATAAGAATCTCCTACATTCACAATTTCTTTTTTATTTTCAATATTTAATTGTGTTGGCTGAACTACTTTTGTTTGGTCGCCTCCTAAATCATTAAATATGTCCGCTAAACTTCCACCAACGATATTACTTTGACTAGAAGAAGCTTCTCCATTTAAGCAAGATTCAACAATCAATACAACAGCACATAAAATATATGCAACGAAGCAAATAAAACGAAATACATTTAATTTACTTTTAAATCGTTTCACATCTTTCACCTTTCTTTTGATTGAATGATTAATTTATAGAATTAAATAATCATAGCATATTTTATCATATATAACACAATAAAAAAACAAATTTATTATTATTTTTTTTAAAAATTAATCTAAAAAAAAGGAAAAATTTGGAAGTATTTATTTTTTTAAAATTGTTGTTTTTTTCCTTGCTTTTTTATGATAAGATAGAACTACACTCATTAAGGATGGAATAACTATGAATATTGGTGGATTACAGAAATTGACTTTATTAGATTATCCTGAACATACTGCTTGTACAGTATTTCTAAATGGTTGTAATTTTCGTTGTCCATTTTGTTATAATTCCTCATTATTGAGTTTAAAACAGGAATCAAACCAAATTCCTGAAGAAGAATTTTTTTCTTTTTTAGCAACAAGAAAGAATAAATTAGATGGTGTGGCTATTTCGGGTGGAGAGCCTCTTTTACAAAAAGATATTATTTCTTTTATTCAAAAAATTAAAAAAATGAGTTTTTTAGTAAAATTAGACACCAATGGCTCTTTTCCAGAACTTCTTCAATATTTAATCCATCATCATCTTGTCGATTATGTAGCGATGGATATAAAGAATTCTTTTGAAAAATACAACATGACTGCCCAATGTTTATGTGATCTTGAAAAAATTAAAAAAAGTATTCATCTTCTTTTAGAAAATAAAGTAGATTATGAATTTCGTACAACTATCGTTAAAGAATTTCATGAGATTACTGACTTTGATCACATAGGAAAAATGATTTATGGAGCAAAAAGATATTATTTGCAATGTTTTCAAAATAAAGAAAGTGTTCTGACACCATCTTTACATGCTCTTGAAAAAGAAGATTTAATAAAATGTTTGAAAGTTGTTCAAAAATATATTCCTCAAGTTCAACTTAGAGGTATGAATATTTAATTTAAAGGGGGAAGGAAAATGTATAATGTTATAAAAAGAGACGGAACAATGAAAGATTTTGATTTATCAAAGATAGTAAATGCCATTAAAAGAGCTTTTGAAGCACAAAAAAAAGAATATAATGATTCCATTATTGACTTTTTAGCCTTAAAAGTCACTGCCCACTTTCAAAGTAAAATAAAAGATGGGTCTATTCAAGTGGAAGATATTCAAGATAGTGTAGAAACGGTTTTGATTCAGGCTGGTTATGATGATGTGGCGAAAGCTTATATTTTATATCGTCGTCAACATGAAAATGTTCGTAAAGCAAAAAATACTTTGCTTGATTATAAATCATTAGTGAATAATTATCTAAAAATTAATGACTGGAGAGTAAAAGAAAATTCTACAGTAACTTATTCTGTAGGTGGTTTAATTCTTTCAAATTCTGGTGCCATTACGGCTAATTATTGGCTATCCGAGGTTTATGATGATGAGATAGCGAATGCACATCGTAATGGAGACATTCATCTTCATGACTTGTCCATGTTAACAGGTTATTGTGCAGGTTGGTCATTAAAACAACTTATCCAGGAAGGATTAGGCGGTGTTCCTGGCAAAATTACTTCTTCTCCTGCAAGACACTTATCTACTTTATGTAATCAAATGGTTAATTTTTTAGGAATTATGCAAAATGAATGGGCAGGAGCACAAGCATTTTCCTCTTTCGACACTTATTTAGCACCTTTTGTTAAAATAGATAATTTAACTTATAAGCAAGTGAAACAATGTATTCAATCATTCATATATGGCGTAAATACCCCTTCACGTTGGGGAACTCAAGCTCCATTTACAAATATAACATTAGACTGGGTTGTTCCAAATGATTTAGCTGAACTCAATGCCATTATCGGGGGAAAAGAATGTTCATTTAAATATAAAGATTGTCAAAAAGAAATGGACATGATTAATAAAGCCTTTATCGAAACAATGATTGAAGGCGATGCTAATGGTAGAGGATTCCAATATCCAATTCCAACTTATTCCATCACTAAGAATTTTGATTGGTCAGACACTGAAAATAATCGCTTATTATTTGAAATGACAGCTAAATATGGTACTCCTTATTTTTCAAATTATATCAATAGCGATATGCAGCCAAGTGATGTACGTAGTATGTGTTGTCGTTTAAGATTAGATTTACGTGAATTAAGAAAAAAATCTGGTGGCTTTTTTGGAAGCGGTGAATCAACAGGATCTGTTGGTGTAGTAACCATTAATATGCCGCGTATTGCTTATCTTGCAACAGATGAAGAAGACTTTTTTAATCGTTTGGATAAAATTATGGATATCTCTGCTCGCTCTTTAAAAGTTAAAAGAGAAGTAATTACGCAATTATTAGAAGCAGGATTATATCCTTATACCAAAAGATATTTAGGTACTTTTAACAATCATTTTTCTACCATCGGTTTAATTGGTATGAATGAAGTAGGTTTAAATGCAAAATGGTTAAGAAAGGATATGACTCATACTGAAACTCAACAATTTACACAAAAAGTATTAAATCATATGCGAAATCGTTTATCGGATTATCAAGAAAAATATGGTGATCTTTATAATTTGGAAGCAACGCCAGCTGAATCAACCACTTATCGTTTAGCAAAACATGATAAAAAACGATATCCAGATATTCTTACAGCCGCTAAAGAAGGGGAAACACCTTATTACACAAATAGTTCACATTTACCTGTTGGTTTTAGCGATGATATTTTTGAGGCTTTAGATATTCAAGATGAATTGCAAACTCTTTATACTTCTGGAACTGTTTTTCATGCTTTTTTAGGCGAGAAACTACCTGATTGGAAAGCTGCCGCTAATCTTGTTCGTAAAATTGCTGAAAATTATAAATTACCTTATTATACATTGTCACCAACTTACTCTGTTTGTCAAGAACATGGTTACATTACTGGCGAACATTTTACTTGCCCAATTTGTGGTAAGAAAGCAGAAGTTTATAGTCGAATTACTGGCTATTATCGTCCAATACAAAACTGGAATGATGGAAAAACTCAAGAATATAAAGATCGTAAAGAATATAAAATTTCAGAATCATTAGAACATTTTTCAGTCAAACAAGAATTAAAAGAAACTTCTAAAACAGAAAATAGTGTTTTAAATGATGGTATTTATTTATTTTCAACGACGACTTGTCCAAATTGTAAAATGGCCAAAAACTTTTTAAATCAAGCGCATATTGATTATCAAGAGATCATTGTAAACGAAAACATTGAACTTACAAAAAGCTTAAAAATTACTCAAGCACCTACTTTAGTGATTATCCAAAATCATGAAATGAATCTTATTGAAAACGTATCGAATATTCGACGCTATATCGATACATTAACTAAAGTAGAGGCATAAAACGATGATTTATGATATTTTAATTATTGGCTCAGGTCCTGCAGGACTTACAGCAGCAATTTATGCTACTCGTGCTCAAAAAAAAGTTTTAATTATTGAAAAAGAAACGGTGGGCGGAAATATTACTCGTTCCCCAAAAATTGAAAATTATCCTGGTTATTCTTCGATAAGTGGATTGGATTTAGCAGATAAACTCGTCAATCAAGTCATGGAAATGAATGTTATGTTTGAAATAGATGAAGTTTTAAAAATGTTAAAAAACGAGTCATCCTTTACATTAATAGGTGAACATGCTTCTTATGAAGGAAAAAGTGTCATTATTGCTACAGGTTCTCAACATAGAGCCTTAAAATTAGATAATGAAGTAAAATGGATTGGACATGGTATTTCTTATTGTGCAGTTTGTGATGGCCCCTTTTATACCAATAAAGAGGTTGTCGTCATTGGGGGTGGAAATAGTGCCTTACAAGAAGCTTTATTACTATCCAGTTATTGCAGCCAAGTAACGATAATTCAAAATTTATCTTATTTAACTGGAGAAAAATCATTAATTCAACAAGTACTCAATACATCAAATATTCATGTTATTTATAATAAAATCGTTACTGGTTTACACGGTGAAATGAGTTTAAAGGCAATTTCGTTATTTGATTTACAAAATCAAGAAAACTCATTGATGGAAACAGAAAGTATTTTTGTTGCTATTGGACAAGAAGCCAACAACCAAATATTTGAGCCATTTTGTTCACTCGACCAGCAAGGTTTTATCATTACAGATGAATTATGTAAAAGTTCAACAGAAGGCGTTTTTATAGCAGGAGATTGTCGTCATAAAGCCATTCGACAAATTGTTACAGCTTCATCAGATGGTGCTATTGCTGCATTACAAGCTATTTTGTACTTAGACTCAAGAAACACTTAATTGTGTTTCTTTTTTTTTATTAATTAAAGAAGAAAGAAAGCATAAAAAAAAGCATAGTTTATCGTTCAAGTTTATGAATAAACTATGCTCTTTTATTAATATAGTAACATTCCTAAAGCACCGGTTACTGTCGCAAACACACCTACAGTAGTGACAAATGCATGAGCATAAATCTCATACAATAATGCGATAAGAACACCTGTTGCAATAAATAAGATTGCCACTATGATATTTATCGTAAACCACATTTTACTGCCTTTTCTACTAATAAGGAAATTCATTAAATGAATAATACCAAATAATGCGATAAGAATACCAAATATTAAATTCATCCAATTACTAATTTGATTTCCAAGAACTAAAAATAAAACACTAACAGCAATAAACAAAAGACCTATTAATAAATATAATGTTACTTCTTTGGTGTTATCTTTACTTTTGGAAAATAGTTTTTTAGCATTTCCTGAAGTTAATAAGACTCCAACTAACAAAATAGCAATGGCAATGAGTTGAATAACTGTGGATGTAATATTTGTTCCAAGTAATAAAATCATTATACCAATAAATGCCGTTATAAATCCTACATAGCGGATAGCTGTTTTACTTAAAATATTTCTTTTTGCTCCTGAAGCTGTATTTTTTAAAGTTGTTGCCATTTTTATTTTACCTCCCTGTATTCTATTTTTATTGTATCATTTTCTCATCATCAATGCTACTAGATTCATTTTGATTTTCGTATTCTTTTTTCTTAGAAAAATGATCTCCTATCAAAACGAAGGTTACTCCTAAAATCAAACTGATGATTGAAAAGATAATATTTAATAAATCAAAAGTGACCGAATAATCTTTTATGGTTGCATAAATAATACTAAAAGGAGAGGCAACCAATAAACCTAAAATAATCCAATAAATCGTTTGAGGATATTTTTTCATTAGTTTTGTGATTAATTTAGAAACAAAAACTAATCCAAGAAGACAACCAATTGCAAAACATGCAATAACTGCTAACATATTCCAATAGTTAGTCATGGAAAAATGAAAGA
Source organism: uncultured Bacillota bacterium (assembly GCA_902491575.1). Lineage (GTDB taxonomy): Bacteria > Bacillota_I > Bacilli_A > RFN20 > CAG-631 > CAKPXW01. The sequence goes on along the minus strand of CABUID010000002.1, from coordinate 126,510 downwards.
TATTTTTTAAAAAATCTTTTAATGTCGTCATAAAAAAGGCATAGTATCCAAAAGCCATTAAAACTAACGATCCGCTCACACCAGGTATCACCATAGCGGAAGAACAAACAATTCCTAAAAGTAACATCATTACATATAGACCAAAATGATAGGTAATATCTGTGTTATTCGTTGTTTGAATTAAAGGTAATATTATAATGATTGCAATCGCTATAATAAAACCGATAACATCAACAAATTTGATATTTTTTCCTTTTGTTCTTTTATAAATTTGTGGCATACTACCAAAAATTAAACCAACAAAGAACATAATGGTAATAAAAGGAATTATTTCTAAAAGTTTGACAATCGTTAACATTGCTAATAAAACACCAAATACAATTCCAATAAATAATGACCAACATTTCTTTACTACGTTTTTAAAATCATTAAAAATGTTAGCAAAGGCATAAACAAATAAATCATATATTTTCAACATTACTGCCATTGTACCACCTGAAAATCCAGGTATCACATTCGCTATTCCGATGGCAATTCCTTTAAGAAAATTCATCAAATGTTTCATTTTTTAAATCCTCCAAAAAAAGGCCGTAATAAAAACGGCCTAATCAGTTTTTTTTCCTTCTTCTAGTAATTCTTCAATATGACGATAATTTTCAATCGATTCATCTAATTTAAAGACGATTTCTGGAACTTTTCTCATTTGAACTTCATGACCAAGCTCAGTCCTAACAAATCCCTTTATTTTATTTAATGCTTCAAATTTTTCATGATGTGGATCATTTAAAATAGAAACATATACATAACAATAAGATAAATCTCGTGTTACTTTAGCAGCTGTTACTGTTACAAACCCTACTTTATCACTTTTTACTTTATATTGAATAATATCTGAAATAGCTTTTTGAACAATACTAGATAAACGGTCTGCTCTTTTTTCGTTCATTTTACTACCTCTATTTTCTTTCTACTTCTTGCATTTCATAACCTTCAATGATGTCTTGTTCTTTGATGTCGTTATAGCCATCAATCATCATTCCACATTCATAGCCTTCTTTAACTTCTTTAACATCATCTTTAAAGCGTTTTAAGGAAGATAATTGACCTTCATAAACAACAATTCCACCACGAATTAATCGTACTTTTGCATTGGATTTAATAAAACCTAAAGTAATATAACAACCAGCAATGACACCTACTTTGCCAACTTTAAAGGTTTGTCTTACTTCTGCTTGACCAGTAACTACTTCTTTATAAATTGGTTTTAACATTCCTTTCATAGCTGCTTGCATTTCTTCAAGAAGATTATAAATGATATTATGTAAACGTATATCTACGCCTTCTTCTTGTGCTTTTTTACGAACAATCGAATCAGGTCGAACATTAAATCCATAAATTATGGCATTACTAGCACTTGCTAATAATACATCTGATTCCGTTATTGCGCCTGCATAGGAAGCAATAACATTTACAGATACATTTTCAATTTTTAACTTTTCTAATGCATTCTTTACAGCTTCTGCAGAGCCTTGTACATCGGATTTTATGATTACATTTATCGTTTGATGTTCGCCAGAATTTGCAATGAAAGATTCTAAAGTATTTGCACTGGTAATTTTACGTTCCGATAAAATTTTTGCTTCTTTTCTTTTATCTGCAATATCTCTAGCCATCTTTTCATTTTCAAAAGCCATAAATTTATCGCCAGCAACTGGAACATCTTGTAAACCAGATATTTCCACTGGAGTGGATGGACCAGCTTCAGATAATTGTCTTCCTAAATCGTCTCTTAATTGTCTAACTTTTCCAAAACAAGTACCGGCAACGACACAATCTCCAATTCTTAAAGTACCATTTTGTACTAAAAATGTAGCGATAGAACCTCTTTGCTTATCTAAACGTGCTTCAACAACAGTACCCATTGCATAACGATGTGGATTAGCTTTTAACTCTTCAAGTTCTGCTGCTAAAAGAATAGTTTCTAGTAAATCATCTAGTCCCATGCCCGATTTGGCAGATATCTTTCGATAAATTGTACTTCCTCCCCATTCTTCTGGCATTAAGCCAAGTTCAGACATTTGTTGAACGACTCTATCATAGTTTGCCGCTGGTTTGTCCATTTTATTCACTGCAACAATAATGGGCACATTCGCTGCTTTCGCATGGTTTACAGCTTCAATTGTTTGTGGTTTAACGCCATCATCTGCTGCTACTACAATAATAACGATATCCGTAATTTTAGCCCCTCTTGCTCGCATTTCAGTAAAAGCTTCATGCCCAGGGGTATCAATAAAAGTAATTTTACTATTTTTAACTATGGTTTGATAAGCACCAATATGTTGAGTAATCCCACCAAATTCTCCAGCAACGACACGCGATTTTCGAATAGCATCTAATAAAGTTGTTTTACCATGATCGACATGTCCCATGATCGTTACGACAGGTGGACGTTCTTGTAACATTGAAGGGTTATCCTTAATTTCCATTTCTTCAAAGTTTTCAAGTTCAACTATTTTTTCTTTTTGTACTTCATAACCATATTTAAGTGCTACAAGCTCAATATAATCATCGTTTAATGTGGTATTGACATTTACCATGATTTTTTCTAAAAATAAAGAACGAACAACATCAACAGCAGAAATTCCAAGTTTTTCTGCAAGTTCAGAAACAGTTAAAGGTCCATTATAAACCAAGACACCATCATTTAATTTATTTTTTATGTCTTGCTTATTCATTTTATGGTTGTTTACATTTGAAATTAAAGACCCTTTTTTCTTATTGTTATGCATTTTTGAATTATTTCCATTAGGTCTTTTGTTATTGTAATTTTTATTGATTCCCATAATTATTTCCTCCTTTATTTAAATTTTCTAAAAACTTTTTGGCCAAATGTTCATCCGTAATACCAAATGATGAAATATTTTTATTGAAAATGTTCGCTAATTCTTGTTTATCCATCATCATTTTATAGGGAACATGAAAGTAGTGACATTTATCCATAATTTTCTTTTTGGATGCTTCTCCTGCATCTGTCGCTATAAGAACGAGTTTCACTCGATTAGAACGAATATCATAAAACAAAGATTCGCCGTAGGTGAATTTCCTTGCTCGCATACACATTCTTATTGTATTGATATAATAAGTATTATCCATCAAGTATAATTTTTCTTATCCTTTCATAGACAGATGCTGGTATACTACATTCTAAAGCTTTTTCCAAATTCTTATTTTTCATAGCTAATTCTAATACAGCTATATCTTTTTTTAAATAAGCTCCTCTTCCATTAGCTTTTGAACTCAAATCAACAAAAACTTCTCCTTCATTATTTTTCACGATTCGAAGCAAATCTTTTTTAGGTAATCTTTCCTGCGTAACTACACATTTACGTAAAGGAATTTTCTTAATCATTATTTTTCTCCAAATTACTTAATTTTCATCATCGTAATAATCTTCAAATTCATCATAATCGATGTCATCATCATATTTATTTGCTTCTTCTGCTTCTTCGTCTTCCTGAATAGCACGTAATTCTTCTTCAGTATAAACTGGTAAAACATTCGATGGTGTGGAAGGTTTTTTACTTGTTGGTTCGATTTTTTCTTCTTCTTCAGTTGTTTTCTTATATGATTTTTTCTTCACTGGAGTTTTTTCTTCTACATTTGTGGAAGCATTCAATGCAGCTTCTAACTCGTTGAAAACATTTGGCGTTTTAGATTTTGTTGGTTTTACAACAAGAGTTGGTTCTGCTTCTGTAATCGTAGGTTCAACAACTACATTTGGTATTTTTTCATTTACATCTATTTCTACAGTAGGCTCTTGAATTTCAACAATAGGCTTTTCCTCTTCCATTACTGGCATAGCCTTTGAAGATGGTTTATTACTAAGATGATTTTTCTTTGCTTGCTCCATAAATTTCAAATCTTCAACTAGTTGATATTCATATCCATTTATTTCTGCATCTGTAGTGGATTTAATATCTATTTTCCAGCCTGTTAAACGAACAGCCAAATTAACATTTTGTGCTTCTTTACCAATAGCTAATGAATATTGGTCATCGTTCACAATCGCTCTACAAGCTTTATTTTGTTCATCTAGCATTTGAACACCCACCACAACGGCTGGCTTTAAAGCATCTGCTACAAATAGTAAAGGATTTTCATTGTAATTGACAACATCAATTCTTTCACTGCCAATTTGAGATAAAACTCTTGCAATTCTTGAACCATGTGGTCCGATACATGCACCACTTGGATCTACATTAACATCTTTTGAAAAAACGGCAACTTTTGATCGTGAACCTGGTTGACGGGAAACACCCTTTATTTCAACAATGCCCTCTGAAATTTCGGCAATATCTTGCTCCATAAGACGCGTAATAAATCGAGGGTTGGTTCTCGATACAATAATTGGAGCTCCTGTTGCTGTTTTATCTACTTCTTCTACGTAAACCTTAATTGGTGATCCAATTTTATACGTTTCATTTGGAAGCATATTATTTTTACTTAAATAAGCATTGGTATGGTTTGCAATTTTAACAATACAATGCTTCGTTTCAACTGCGTCAACAACACCTGATAAAACATCACCCACTTTATCAGAGAAACGATCAACAACTAATTGCTTTTCTGCTTCTCTTAATTTTTGCTTAAAAACACTTTTTGCTTGCATAGCAGCAGCTCTTCTAAAATTCGAAATATCAATAGGTGTTTCGACAACATCGCCAACTTTGTATTCAATTCCTGTTTCTTCATAAGCTTCTTCTGGATCCGTTTCAAATACATCATCCGTGATTTCTTCAACAACATTTTTTACTTTAGACATTTTAATAGAGCCTGTATCTAAATCAATATCTACTTTAATGATTGTATCTGGATAATCTTCACTATATTTAAAGTAGGCTTTCTTTAACGCTTCACTCATTGCGTCGATAACTACACTCGTTGGTAATCCTTTTTCTTCACATAATTCTTTTAATGCTAATGCAATATTTTTCGCTTCATCTATTACTTCAACTTTTTTTCTTGGCATGATTTTTTACCCCTTTTTAAAATTTAATGGCAATATGTGCCTTAATAATATTATTTAAATCTATATTTATTTTTTTTAATCTTGTTTTATCTTTATAAGACAATACAAGATAATTATCCTTTACTTCAAGTAAATCGCCTGTATACATTTCTTTTCCATTTTCATCTGCTTGATTCAAATAAACCGAAATATAACGATGGATATTTTGAATAAATTCTTCCTTGTTACGAATGGGTCGTTCTGCACCTGGCGAACATACATCCAATATATATTCATGGTCAATAGGATCAAGTTCGTCCAATTTAGACGATATCAAATTTGAAACCGTTTCAGCTGTTTCAAAATCCATTGAGCCATCTTCTTTTTCAATACTAACTCTTAAAAACCAATTATTGTCTTCTTTTACAAACTCTAAATCAAATAAATGAAGATGCTGTTCATCAACAATTTTTTCAATATAAGGTCGAACTTTTTTTACAACTTGATTTGTCATAGATTCTTCTCCTAATAAAACAAAGAGTGAGGTTTTTCCTCACTTCTTGTCTATATATTAACTTTTTTATGAAAAAAAATCAATAGTTTTATTATAAATTATAATAAAATTGAAATGATATTATTTTTTTTCAATCTTATGGATGATTTCTCTTGCTATTTTAACTCCATTTGCACCAGCTTGAGCAAGTCCTCTTGTAATACCTGCTCCATCGCCACCAACATAAAGATTTTTAATTTTTGTTTCAAATTTGTCATCACATTCTATTCGATCACTGTAAAACTTAGCTTCTACGCCATAAAAAAGTGTGTGATTATTTGCAATTCCTGGAGTTACATAATTTAAAGCATCCATCATTTCGATTAAAGACTGCATCGTTTTATAAGGAAGTATTAATCCTAAATCACCTGGCACAGCTTCTTTTAAAGTAGGCTTCACAAAACCTTCATCAATTCGTTTTTTAGTCGATCTTCTCCCTGCTTTAATATCACCATATTTTTGAACAATTACTGATCCTCCACTTAATTTATTCGCCAATGAACTGATTTCTTCGGCATACTCATTAGGATCTTTAAATGGTTCTGAAAATTCATGAGATACTAATAAAGCAAAGTTCGTATTATTACTTCCAAGTTCAATAGAATGATAAGAATGCCCATTGCAGACCATAATACCATTATGATTTTCAATAACAACATGTCCACTTGGATTAGAACAAAAGGTACGTACTTGCGTTCCTACAGAAGTATTAAAAATAAATTTTCCTTCATAAAGATATTTATTAATATCATCCATAATAATATTATTCGTTTCCACACGAACACCAATATCTACTCGGTTATTCACTACCCCTACACCATGCTTACTCATCATTGCTGAAAGCCACTGTGCTCCTGGACGTCCAACTCCTAAAACCACATAATCTGCTTCAATGACACTATCGTCTTTTAAAATAACTCCTTTTACTCTTTCATTTTCAACGATAATGTCTTTTACTTCACATTTAAAGCGATAATCTATTTTTCCTTTCATCGCTTCATAAATATTTTTTAATACACTTAAATTAATTTCAGTTCCTAAATGTCTAACTTCAGAACGTAATAATTTTAACCCAACCGAAATCGCCTTTTTTTCAATCTCAAAAACTTCTTTTGTATTAGGATTGGTCAACTCACTTGGAGCTCCATACTGCAATTGAATTTGATCTACATATCGAATTAAATCTAATACTTCATCTGTTGAGATATATTCGCCCATCCAGCCACCAAAATCACTGGTAATATTGAATTTTCCATCAGAAAAAGCTCCACAACCACCAAATCCAGAAGTCATGGAACAAGCAGGTTTACAACCCGTTTTTCCATATATATCCTTTGGGCATTGCTTGATTTTTTTTTCTAAAATGGGACAATTGCGATGATAAATATCATTGCCTTTATCAATAAGTAAAACTTTTGTATTTGGATTTTTAGCCATAAATTCATAAGCTGTATAAATTCCCATTGGTCCTGCGCCTACAATGATGACATCATATTTCATATTAGAAAATTTCCTTTCTGACGATTGTTTGATATTTATCTGGTCCAACCGAAAATACGCTGACAGGTATTTCCAGTTCTTTTTCTATAAATTCGATATATTTTTGCGCATTTAATGGTAATTCATCGAAAGAATGAACTTGTGAAATGTCTTCATTCCATCCAGGCAAAGTTACATAGTTTGGTGTACAATTATGCAATACTTTATCCGATGATGGTAAAGTATTGAATGTAGTTCCTTTATAATCATAAGATGTACAAACGCTGATTTCCTTCAAACCTGTTAAAACATCTAATAATGTCAAACAAATTGATGAAATGCTATTTATCTGAACAGAATATTTTAATGCAACTAAATCGAGATATCCTGTTCTTCTTGGTCGATGGGTAACTGTGCCATATTCGTGACCTCTTTCACGGATTAAATCACCTAACTCATTGTTTAATTCTGTTGGAAAAGCACCTTCTCCTACACGGGTTTGGTAAGCTTTAACAATTCCTAAAACTTCATCAATTCCCTTGCAGCCAATTCCAGATCCACTAATCGCTCCACCACTAGTCACATTACTACTTGTTACATATGGATAACTACCAAAATCAATATCGAGTAAAGCACCTTGTGCGCCTTCAAATAAAATATTTTCATTGTTTTTTCGTGCTTTTGCTATCAAAGAAACAGTGTCACATACCATAGGTTTCAGAATATTGGCCAAATGAATATATTCTTGCACCGTTTTATTATAATCAATCGGTGTTCCCCCAAGATTGACAATTTGTTTATTTTTACTTTCAAGAAGATCTTTATACAAATCTTTAAATTCATCACTAACAAAATCACACATTCTCATTCCTATACGAGCAACTTTATCTGTATAGCAAGGTCCAATTCCTTTTTTTGTGGTTCCTATTTTTTTATTTCCTAAGGCTTTTTCATTTAAAGCATCTAATTCTAAATGATGATCAAAAATAACATGACAACGATCCGAAATATAGATGTTATTACATGGAAAGCCAGCTTTAATTAATTCATTTCTTTCTTCAACAAAAGCGCGAGGGTTAACGACCATTCCATTGGCCATTACACATTTCACTTTTGGATTAAAAACACCAGAAGGGATACAACGCAAAGCATATTTATGTTGATTGAAAACAATTGTATGTCCTGCATTATTGCCGCCTTGATAACGTATGACGACATCTGCTTTTTCAGAAAAATAATTCGTTATTTTTCCTTTTCCTTCATCGCCCCATTGAGCTCCTAATACTAATAATGATTTGCCCATATTTTTACCACCCTAATCTTTGATAAATTTTATCTACATTTTTTAAATAATACTGAATATCAAAACAACGTTCAATTTCATCTTTATTCATCCATTTCAATACATCTTCATTTTCGAATAATAAATCTTTAAATGAAATATGTTGATTTAAAGCCTTGAAAGCTAACGGCTGGATGAAATCATATGCTTTTTCTCTTGATAAACCATGATGAATGAATTCTTGTAATACATAACCTGAAAAGACAACATCATAAGTCAAATGAATATTTTCAATCATTTTCTTTGGGAAAATAGTTAATTCTTCACAAATTTTATTCCATCTTTTTAACATATAGTGCAATAAAGAAATCGCATCAGGTAACATAATTCTTTCCGCAGAAGAGTGCGAAATATCTCGTTCATGCCATAACACATTATTTTCCATTGCAACTTGAACATAACTTTTCATAATACGAGCACAGCCACAAATATTTTCACAACCAATCGGATTTCTTTTATGTGGCATAGCACTTGAACCTTTTTGTCCACTGGCAAAAAACTCTTCCACTTCTTTTATTTCACTTCTTGCTAAATGGCGAATTTCTGTCGCCATCTTTTCAAGTGTCGAAGCAATTTGTGCTAAAGAGAAAATATAAGAAGTATGTCTATCTCTTGATAAAACTTGCGTAGAAATGGTCGCATAATCTAAATGAAATTTTTGAGCAACGTATTCTTCTATTTCCATAGGAATATTTGCATAATTTCCAACAGCTCCGGATAATTTAATCACTTCTATATTTTTTCTTTCATTTATAAAACGTAAATAATCTCGATAAAGTTCATCATACCATAACGCCCATTTTAAACCAAAAGAGGTCACTTCTGCATGCATACCGTGTGTTCTTCCCATTATGGGTTGATTTTTATATTTTAACGCTTGCGTTTTACATGTATTTAATAAAATCTCTAAATCCTTTTTTAGCCATTCATTTGCTTGGTGAAGAATCAAAGATTGAGCACTATCTACAACATCCGTACTGGTCAAAGAATAATGAATCCATTTTTTTTCTTCTCCTAACTGCTCAGATAAAGAACGTGTAAAAGCAATTACATCATGCTTTGTAACTTCTTCTAATTCATGAATACGTTGAAGATTGATATGTGTATTTTTTAAAATTTTTTGATAATCCTCTTCAGGAATCACTTTAAAATGAACATATGCCTCCACAACTGCTTTTTCAATTTCCAAAAAGTTTTCAAATTTATTCTCTTCTGAAAAAATTTCTTTCATTTCTTTCGATGAATAACGATCAATCATTTTACCACCTACTTTAAATCAAATATATTTTTTATTAATGACACCTACACAAGGAAGATTACGATAAGATTCATTGTAATCTAATCCATATCCAATCACAAATTTATCTTCAATTTCATAACCGATATATTTTGGTTGTATATTCTCTTTCCTTCTTGATGGTTTATCTAACATTGTACATATTTCTACAGAACGACATTGGTTTTTCTTAAAATACTCCATTAATTCTTTGCATGTTAAACCTGTATCGACAATATCTTCTACGATTAATATGTCTTGATTTTTTATTGGAAAGTTCATAACATTTGAAATTTTAACATTACCAATGGTCATGGTCGTATTTCCAATATAACTTGAAGCTTTTATAAATTCTATTTGACAATCAATATTTACAAATTTCATCAAATCAGAGAAAAATAAAGTGGCTCCTTTTAAAGTACAAACAATTGTTAAATTTTTATCTTGATAATCTTCGTTAATTCTTAAAGCTAATTCTTTGGCTTTTGAAATAATTTGTTGTTCCGTAAACAACACTTCTGACATGATATCATTTGGATATTTCATTGACATCCTCCCCTTTAAAAAATACGTAAATATCATATCATAATTTGTTTTTCTTTTAAAGGTTTTATTTTAAAATAAAAAGATGCACTATTTGTTAAATAGTCATCCTTTTACAAATTTAGAAAAATCTGTCAATTATCATCTTCATCGATCTTATTATTCATTTGAAAACTTTGCTAAAGCATATTTCTTTTTCCCACGACGTAAAACAATAAATTTTTCTTCAATGGCATCTTTTTTAAAAAGCGACATGTTTTCATCAACCACTTTATTTCCATTTAAACTTATCGCTCCATTACGTATAAATTCGCGAGCTTCTCGTTTTGAAACCGCTACTTCCAATTGGATAAGCAAATCTACTAATGAAATATTTTCTGTAATTTCTATACAAGGCAAGTCATTAAAACCAAGTTCAATTTCTTTAGCTGTTAAAGATTGAATATTTCCGCTAAATAAAGCTTCTGAAATCTTCACCGCTTCTTCATAATCTTCCTTCGAATGAATAAATGTAATGACTTCTTTGGCTAAAGCCTTGTGTGCCTCTCTTAAATGAGGTTGGGTCTTATTTTTTTCCTGTAAATCATCAATTTCTTCTTTGCTTAAAAAAGTTAAAAACTTTAAATAATCAATTACTTTACTATCTTCTGAATTAATAAAGAATTGATACATTTCGTATGCAGATGTTTTATTTTTATCTAACCATATGGCTTTCCCATTTGTTTTTCCAAATTTTGAGCCATCACTTTTCGTTAATAAAGGCATTGTAAAAGCATAAGTCTCTTTCTGCTCTTTTTTTCTTATTAATTCAATTCCAGCCGTTATATTGCCCCATTGATCTTGACCAGCCACTTGTAAAGTTACATTCTTATTTTGATGAAGCCACCAAAAGTCTAAAGCTTGCATAATCATATAGGAAAATTCAGTATAAGTAATACCCGCATCTAAACGTCGACTAATAATATCTTTACTAAGCATGTAATTTATATTAAAGTATTTACCGAAATCACGTAAAAAATCAATAAAATTAATGTCTTTACTCCACTCATAATTATTGACCACTTCACAATCAAATAAATTCTTTAATTGTGTCTTTAAACATTCAAAATTATGTTGTACCTGCTCTTTCGTAATCATTGGCCTTTCACTATCTGGCTTTGGATCGCCAATGAGTCCTGTTGCACCACCAATTAAGATAATCGGATGATGTCCTGCATCCTTTAATCTTTTACAAATTAAAAAACTTGAAAAATGTCCAATATGCAAACTATCTCCTGTAGGGTCTGTTCCTATATAAAAAGTCATTCCACCTGCATTAAGTTTATCTTTCAATGAAGGATCTGAAATATCTTTAATTAACCCTCTCCATTGCAATTCTTCATATATTCCCATATTTTTTCCTCCTTAATAAAAAACGCCCTTAGATAAAATCTAAGGACGTAAATGTACGCGGTACCACCTTAGTTCATAGTTTTACTATGCACTCTTTTAAAAAAAAGTAATTTTCATAAACATCTTAACTGTTTCCACCCACCACAGAATCTCTATATTCAATGTTTACTATCTTAAAACAAAATCATTTTATCTTTTTTTTATTTTTAAGTCAATTATTTTTATAAGGTTGATCCTCTTTTTACATAATTAAACATTAACTTTTTACTAATCAAAGCATTTTTATTTTCAATTAATTCTGACAAAACATACATTCCTACTTTTCCAAGTTCTCTCATGTCAATACTAAAAGAAGATAATTTAGGACGAGATAACTCTGAATATTTCGTTCCTAACATAGCCATGAATTCATAATCTTCTGGTACTTTTAAATTTAAGTCCAATGCAGCATTTAAAGCGGCTAAAACAATACTATCTCGAGTAGACATAATAAAACTATGCGGTAAATCCAAAATCATTGATTTTAATTTTTGATAAGTTTCTTTATAAGAGTCTTTCACTTTGATAATATTCGTAAATTCTCTTTGATGTTGCAAATAGGCTTGACGAATACCATTTAAAACTCTTTCTTCCATCCTACCAGAGCCTTCTACATTTAAGAAATAAACTTCTTTGTTACGGTTTAAAGCTTCCGTCACTAAATCCATAATTTGTGTTTTATAATGCCAGGAAACAGAAGATACTGTTTTTAAATCGATTCCTAAAGTAACGACTGGAAGATCAAACTGAATAAACTCTGCCAATTCTTCATCTTTTAATGAATCATTAAAAACAACAATTCCATTTGGCCTTAAAGATAAAACTTTAGCAATTGTTTTTGAAACATCATTTTTAGAATCTTTAGTAGTAAAAATTAAACAATCATATCCATATTCTGTTGCGGAATCAATTAAACCAGCAACAACGTGAGATATATAAGTATAATTTAATTCTGGAACGATAATGGCTACATTTGTATTTTTACTCGTAGCTAATTCTACTGCTATAGAACTTGGTCGATAATTTAATTGTTTGATTGCATCCAAAACTCTTTGCTTCGTATCAGGTGCAACTTTATCAATTCCATTAATTACTCGACTAGCTGTTGCTAAAGATACACTAGCCAAACGTGCCACATCATAAATCGTTGCTTTCTTATTTGACATTTTCATTCTTCCTTTCCATAGTAATATTATATCATTTTATTTCAAATTTACTATGATTATGAAAAAAAAATCATAAAAATAAACCAAAAAAAATCGCTAAAAAGCGATTTAAACAAAGAAGATTACGATTGTGCTACTACTTTAATATTTGTTGCTCGTTTACCCTTTGTTGTTTCTTCCATATCAAATTCCACATCTGTACCTGCTTCTATATTTTTGAAGCCTTCCATCAGTAAATTTGAATAATGAAAAAAAATATCTCCCTCCACATCGCTTTGAATAAAACCATAACCTTTTTGCTTGTTAAAAGTTTTTACTTTACCTTTCATTCATATGTTTCCTTTCATCTATCTATTTTTGCAATAATGTATATCTAATTTTATCATATCATTACTTTCTATTTACCACAAGTTAAAATTCATAAATTTTTGAAAAAACATATCTTTAATTTTAAAAATAAGTTAAAATAATAAAAAAGGATATAACTATGGAAAAAAAACATAATATTAAAGCAATTACACTTGGAGGAGTTCTATCAGCAGTCTATTTTATAACCACATTACTTTCAGTTTATGTAATGCCAGTTTTATCGATTTTTGGTTTGCTCATTTTTCCAATATTTGCTGCTTATTATGCAAGTATTTTCTCCTTTAAACATATTCTTATATTTAATATAGCTACTTTAATTTTATGTTTTTTTGGAGGAATAGGTGATCCATATTTTTGTCTATTATATATTGCTCCAACACTAATCGTTGGTGATTTATTTGGTTTATTCATCCATTTGAAAATAAAAGTTTACACCACTCTTTTCCTTCAATCTATCGTTTACAGTATCACCAATATTTTGGCACTTTATTTAGCTGAATGGTTATACGAATTTCGTCTTATTGATTTTTTCTTTTCTGATCAATGGGTCTATGAAAATCTTTCCTTAACTTTTCTTTTTTTATTAAGTGGCGCAGAAGCTATATTTTCTTTTTTGTTTATTAATGAACAATTTAAGAAAATCAAACCTATGAGAGAAAAAGAAAAAAATTTTCCAATTTATGGAAATATTAGTTATGTTTTTCTTTTCCTTTTTTCTATTCTTTTTTATTTTGTTTCCTATAATGTTTATTTTTTAATAATCAGCATGCTTTATATTTTATCTATTCCCCTTATTTTCGAAATTTCCAAGAAAATGAAGCATTTTAATTTAGGTTTAATGCTTTATATTCTTCTTTTTTCAAGTTTAAATTTTTACTTATGTTACCTAAATTTATTTTATATTGTCCCTCTTGTTATCCTCATTCCTTTTTGTATATATTGTATTGTAAAAATTATTGTTTATATTTATAATATAACTAATCCATAGGAGGAACAAAATGGAAAATGCATTCAAGTTTTTTTTAAATGCTTTTAAGGCTATTTTTTTTAGTCCTTTTTACATTTTGTATTTTTTAATTTATTTTATGATTGCTTTTATCAACCACTTTTATGGAGAAATCATGGTCATTCTCACAGGATTTCATTATGGTAATAAAAAAGAAAACAAATATCGTAAAAAATTACATCGTGTCCTTATTTCAATGCAAAATGGTGGTGATGCTTCATGAGTTTTGCCTTCCAGCTTGATGAAAAAACAAAAAAAGTTATTTTAGTTTTATGCGCTTTATTCATTCTTTTACTACTTATCTTTGGAGGTATTTATTTACTTATTGATAAATACATGAAAAAGCAAAGCAAAAAAATGGATACTTATATGTATGATTTGTTAAAATATGGTGTTGTACGCAATAAAAAGCAATTTAAAGAAGCTCTTTATTATCATGAAAAAAGATTATTATTTAACCAATCAAAATGGCCTTTTCGTATTCTTATTTTATTAACAGGAGTTGCATGGGCTATCATATTTATTTGCTTTTCAGGAAAGGCTCAAGATTTTTTTACAGAAGCTTTTAAATTGTTTCCTACGATAAAATGGCCTACTATTAAAGAAATCAATGAATCCATTTTAGATGAAAATTTAAAATTAACCGGTCCTAGTTGGTTACCTGCATCGATTTTTCCAACATTTATTTCTAAGCATCCTGATTTCTCAAGTCCGATGCTATATGTTTCTATGTTATATTATCTATGTGTTTTGTTTTGTTTGATTTATTTAATAAAAGCCATTTTATCTTGTATCGCTCGTGTAAAGCGTGGCAAGAAAATGGCCAATGATGTTTTTCAAAAAGATTTAGAAAAATTAGATTTATATAGTATATCTACTTTTTCTGAGAGTGTAAATTCTCCATTACCTACTTCACTACCCAAATCGATAGAGGAAAAAGAATGATGATTATATTGACGATACAACCATTTTATATTATTACTTTTACATTAATATTTATTTGTTTACTCGACATCGTGTTTAAACTTTTAATTTACCCATTTTTTAAAAAACAAAAAATAAAAAAAGCCATTTATACAACTGCTTTAAAATATAATTGCCAGTGTCGAATTTTCAAA
This sequence comes from uncultured Bacillota bacterium, assembly GCA_902491575.1. Taxonomy (GTDB): domain Bacteria; phylum Bacillota_I; class Bacilli_A; order RFN20; family CAG-631; genus CAKPXW01. Next base: position 111,219 of record CABUID010000002.1, on the reverse strand, counting down.
GAAAAAAGCCATGGAGCTGACTTTATTATCAAAGTGGATAATATTGAATATCTCGTTAAAATTTTATATACAAAAAAGAATTGTGATTTACAAATTAATAATAAAGAAACTTTTATGATGTATTTAAAGAATAATAAAAATACAATGAAAACAAAGCCCCTTCATTCTCTTTCTTCTTTTATGAATAGTCGTAAAGAAAATCGCATTTTACTTTTAGCAAACAAAGCAAAAACTATTAAAAAAACAATTAATGAATGTGAAATGATTATGGTCGATGAAAATGTGGATGTTTACGGAGTACATATATTAAACTACAATCAATATGATTATTTTTTTAAAAATAAAATAATTAATAATAAATCAAAATAAAGAGATAATAATATGTAGGTGGTATTATGGATGAAAAGAAAAATAAAATTGATAAGAAAAAAATGATTATAAAACTTTTAATATCTTTTCTGATAGTAATCATTTTAGTTTTACTATTGTACTTACTTTTCCGTCATCTTGGATTTCATAAATTAACAAAAGAACAGCTTCAAGATAAAATTGCTTCTTATGGAGCTTTAGGTCCCATTGCCTTTATCATTTTATCATTTTTACAGGTAACTTTTTTACCTATTCCTAGTACAGTTACCATTATTGCAGGTAGTTATTTATTTGGTGGCTTTTTATCCTTCGTTTATTCTTTTATTGGCATCATAATTGGTTCTTTATTTGCTTTCTTTTTAGGAAGAAAACTAGGACGACCGTTTGTAAACTGGGTAGTAGGAGATAAAGATACTGTTGACTATTATTTAAATAAATTGAAAGGGAAAGAAACTATTTTACTATTTTTCATGTTTTTACTGCCTGTATTTCCCGATGATGCTTTATGTGCGGTAGCAGGTATCATGCCTATTCGTTTTTCTGTTTTTACATTAATGCAAGTTTTTACAAGAATCACTTCTATTGGTGCCACTTTAATTTTTATGTCTGGAGAAATTATTCCTTTTCATGGATGGGGAATTGTGGTTTTAGTTATTTTAGGTATATTGTCAATTATTGCATTTATTCTGGCCTATAAAAATTCAGATAAAATAAATAATGCTTTAATTTCTTTTACGGATAAATGGTTTAAAAAGAAAGAACGTAAAAAATCAAAATAGTAGTCATACAACTTAAAAAGAAATGATTAATCTTCTATCATTTCTTTTTTTATATATCAATAATAAAATTGGAATTTATAATTTGTTCATATGATCTACTCTTTCGATACATTGATAAATTTTTTCAGCTAAACCATCGCATTGTTGCAATGTAATGCCACAAATAGCAATGCGTATAACTTTATTATTAGGTATTACATAGATATCTTCTTTTTCTAATTCTTCGACAACTCGTAAAACGTTTTGGCAAAAAACAGCCACAAAAAAACCACCATGATAAGGAATCATATTTAAGCCAATATCGTTAGCTTGTTTTTCAAAAAGGCGTATTCTTTTTAAAAGCATATTATTGAATTGACCAAGTTCTTCAAAAAAACATTGTTTTCGCTTTTCATCGGAAAGAATTTTATTTACAGTATAAAGCGCACTGGATGATACACAACTCCATTTTGTTCGTGCAATCATTCTAGAAAGATCTGTAAATTCTAAAGTTTGTTTTGAATCTGAATCGATGATGACCATCGCTCCTAATCTTAAACCATACATTGTAAATGCTTTTGAAGCAGACCAAGCTAAAATCGTCATGACATGAGAATTTAATTCTTTTAACATCGCAAATTTTTTTCGACTATCTTCAATACTATACTCATAATATGCAACATCATAAATTAAAGTAAAAGTCAAATCTTCTCGAGAATTTAAATAAGCTATTAAACGAGAGAATTCTTCAAAAGTAAGTGAATATCCTGTAGGGTTGTTACAAGGATCATTTAATATTGTCACAATGTGTTTTTGTTTTTGACTAATCTCTTCTACGCAGTTTTTAAATCCTTCAAAATCAAAATGATTATCTTTAATATAATCATAAACCACATAATTGAAATTCATTGACTGACACATATTAAAATAAACATTCCAACATATCGAAGGAATAATTACGGTATCTTTTTCATTTAATGTCATAAAAAGAGACTGATTAATTGCACCGGTTGCACCTGGTGTTGGAATCACACCAATGTATTTTTTCTTTCTTATATCTTGCTCATATTGTCCAAATAAATAACGAATTAAAGCAGTGTCAAAACCCACTGGGCCTTGTGTAGATGAATATAAAAAATTTTCATTATCATTAAGTGTTTGCATGGTTTCTTTTACTACTTTTAATATGGATGGACTTTTATCTTCATTATACAAAGTGCCGATAGTAGCATTGATTAAATGAGGATAATTTTTTTGCTTTTCTTTAATTTTCATAGAGCGAAACAATACATCTTCACCTTCATCAAATTGACACAAATGATCATTAATATGTTTCATTTTATCCCACCTTTCTTATGAAATATCCATATTTTTTATTATACTATAAAATTTATGAAGTTACAATTTACTTTTTTTAAATCTCATTGATAGTCTTTATAAAAAATATAAAGTTATTCATTTATTTTGCTTTTTAATAGAATAACTTATCTTTCTATATTATAATAAAATTAACTTTTATGAAGGGAGTGATCGATTTGTTAAACAATATAAAAAAATTAATCCAACCACGAATTTTACAAATTCTACAATTTTTATTATCCTTGGTTTTAATCTTTAATTTATTTATTGGTGAATTGCAATTGAAAACAGGATTAATTATGCCAGATAATTTATCTTACTTTCCTTTAATAGTGAATATTATAATTCTTTGTTTATTATTTTTAGAATGTTTAAATCAAACGCCACTTATTCGTATGTTATTTTTTATTATTAATATTACAGCAATATTAAATTTTCATCAAAATATTCATTTTTTGAATTTGATTTTTAGTTTATATGGAATTTTAAATGTTCTTGTCTTATTTTATGATTTATTTTTTAAGAAAAAGAAAGATAAAACTTTACCAGTTGGCGTTTATACAAATAAACAAAACAATTATCAAAAATTTTTAAGTTTATTAACCCTATTATTATGTTCTTTTTTATTTTACTGGTGGAATGGCCTTTTAAAACTTCATTGGTTGATTGCTTTAATTTTTATTTTTATTTTAGCTATCGTTTTCATTCTTTTTATATTTTATATTTTTAATCCATTCATCCAAATATTTAATAAATTTCAAAAAGATTGTCTGTTTGATTCTTTCAATCAAAAAATAGAAGAACTGAAAACGCATAATTTGCATCCTGATTCCTATTATTATCTTTGCTTGATACAAACCAAATATTATTTCTTAGTAGATAAGAAACAAGGACTAGAATTATTTGATAAAATTAATTGCTGTGAATCTTATAAAGATTTATACCAACTTGTAAAAATAGATTATTTATACAATAAAGATAAATCTGAAGAAGCTTTGAAAACCATTCAGAACTTGAAAAAAAATGTTCATTATACAAAAAATATTTATACTGCACTTTATACTTTAGAAGATATTAAAAATGTAGAACAAATATTTAACACGAAACAAAATTACGCTTTAGTAAATCTAATGAATACTTATTATTTAATGCTTTATTATTTTCAACGAAATGATTTAAAAAAAGCAAGTGAATCTGCTAAAATCATTGTTCATGTAAATCATGATTTACATGAGTTAAACAAAAAAGCAAAAGAAATCTTATCCATTTGTGAAACGTCAAATTATTCATAAAAAAAAGTCCAATAGGACTTTTTCTTTATTTTGTTAAATCAAGTACAGCATTTTCTAATGGTTCAATTTTTTCCATCGAAATGGGTGTTAATACACATTCATCTTCCTGATATTGTTTTGAAAATTGGTAATGCATTTTAGCAACTAAATGAATCCAACTTCGATCTTTTAATTTCATATTTAATGTATTGTTACACAAATGTCCATAAAGTTGAATATCGTTACTACAACAAGTCATCGCTAGTCTACCTGCTACAAAAGTATTTTTAGGAAGTTTATTAGATAAAATGACCATTACATTCATTTCGACAACTTTTCCTTCATAATCTTCCTTATGATCAAAGGAATCTATATACCAAATACCATAATCATCATTTTGAATTTGAATAATAGGTGCGTTTAAATCATAAGGCAATTCCACTTTAAATGCATCCGATAAATTACCATTTTCATCCATTACCATATATTGAGCATTCGAATTCGTTAATTTAAAAGAAGATGAATAACTTTCCAGTTTTTCTTTATCTTTTTCGAATACATTAATAAAAACAACAACATCGGATTGCTTAACTACATCTAAATACTTTTGTCTCATATTTAAAAAGTAGATAGGAAAGGTTGTAAAATTGATAAAATTAATAAATTGGTAGATTTTAAAAATAGAGGGGAATTCAATGGCCGTTAAATCCCACATTCCATTTAATTCAATAACTATACGTTGTGGTTGAGTTTCATTAACTATTTTTTGTAAATTTAATGAGTTAAAATCTTCTTGTTTTTCAAAATACTTTACAGTTGTATTGTATTTTTTTAAAAACTGTTCATCATATTCAATTTCGCCCTCTTCACCGGAAAGAACTAATGTTTTACCTTTTTGGAAAAAGTCATCTGAAGCAATGGTACTTTTGATAAATGTCGTTTTCCCAGATTCCAAAAGTCCAGCAATGATATAAACAGGTATAGTCTTTAGCATATTTAAATTTCCTTTTTATAGAATAGTGCTTCAATTTTTTCCTCGTTGAGTTTAGAACCAATAACCACAATTCTTCCCGTATAATCTGGATTCCCTAAACGAATATCATAATCTCCTGAAACAAAATCATAATAATACCATTTATCGTTATCACTTGCTTTTAATACACCTTTTGAACGAATAATCATTCCTAATGATTCATCATTTGCTAATGCTTTTAAAAATGAGTTTAATTCTTCATAGGAAATTGCTTTAGGTGTTTCCTTACCCCAGCTTGTAAAAACTTCATCAGCATCATGGTGATGATGCTCATGACAACATTCATGTCCCCCGTCTTCATCATGGTGATGATGTCCATGACAACATTCAAGTTCTTCGTCTTCATCATGGTGATGATGTCCATGACAACATTCATGTTCTTCGTCTTCATCGTGGTGATGATGTCCATGACAGCATTCATGTTCTTCGTCTTCATCGTGGTGATGATGTTCATGACAACATTCATGTTCATGAACCTCTTTCATTTCAGAAAGCAATTCTTCTTTTAAAGATTTTTTTTCTTCCAAAATTTTTACTAATTCTTCGCTATTTAGTTCTTGAATGGAAGTCGTAATAATTTTAGCATGATTATTTCTTTCTTTAATTAAATCCATTACTTCTATAATTTTACTTTCTTCCATTTTATCTGTTTTACTAATAATAATTGTATTTGCAGCTTCTACTTGATTTAAAAAGAACTCACCAAAATTTTTAATATACATTTTTGTTTTTGGTCCATCGACTACTGTTGCTAATATATTAATTTGAAGTTCTTCTTTTAATTTTAAAACTGCATTAACAATGTCTGAAAGTTTTCCAACACCTGAAGGCTCAATAATAATTCTTTCAGGTTGATATTTATCTAAAACTTCTTTCATAGAAGCAGAAAAATCTCCAACTAAAGAGCAACAAATACATCCTGCATTAATTTCTTTAATCTGAATTCCCGATTCTTTCAAAAAAGTTCCATCAATTCCAATTTCGCCAAATTCATTTTCTATTAATACTACTTTTTCTTTTTTTAAAACACTTTCAAATATTTTTTGGATTAAAGTGGTTTTTCCGGCTCCTAAAAAACCTGATATAACATCGACTTTTACCATTAAAATACATCTCCTTTTTTTACATGTTTAATTCTAACACAAAATAACAAAATTATTCAAAAAACTTTATATTATTTTAATTTTTTATTTTATAATGTACTTACAACTTATAGGGAGATGATAAAATGATTATTAATACAGGTCAAAGAACAGATATACCCGCATTTTATCATGAATGGTTTTTTAACCGCATCAAAGAAGGATATGTCTATGTAAGGAATCCTTATTATCCTAAACTTGTTACAAAATATATACTTAATCCTCAAGTGGTCGATTGTATTTGTTTTTGTAGTAAAAATCCTCATCCTATGCTACAAAGGATGGATGAACTATCTTCCTTTCGACAATTTTGGTTTATAACGATTACTCCTTATGGAAAGGATATCGAACCTTTTGTTCCAAATAAATTTCAAGTCATCGATGATTTTATTCAATTATCAAAAATTGTAGGAAAACACGCGATTGTTTGGCGATATGATCCTATTTTTATCAATTCAAAATATACATTATCCTATCATTTAAGAGCTTTTGAAACAATATGTAATAAATTGGCAAATTATACAGAGACATGTGTAATTTCTTTCATTGATTTATATAAAAAAGTCATTAGAAATTTTAAAAATATACGTGAAGTGAATGAAGAAGAAAAATTAGAAATTGCCATAAAATTTTCTGAAATTGCAAATCGATATCATATTGATTTAAAATCTTGCTGTGAAGATAAACTTTACGATATAGATAATGAAGGGTGCCAATCACAACATGCAATTGAAAAAGCTATTTTTCAAAAGTTAAACATCCCAAAGACTATCTATCAATCTCGTAAGGAATGCCATTGTCTTTTAGGTAATGACCTTGGTCATTATGATACTTGCAAACATGGTTGCTTATATTGTTATGCAAACACAAATTCAAAAAATGTCTTCTTCAATTCTTCAAAACATGACCCTTTATCACCTATCTTAATTGGTCATATTCAAGAAAATGATATTATTCAAATTGCAAAGCAGGAAAGTTTTGTCAAAAAATAATTTTTTAATTTACAATTATTGTAAATAAAAAAGATTTTGTTATAATAAAAATATAAACGGAGGTTTTATAAAATGTTAAAATTTATTAGTGATTTATTTCAAGTCAGTCATCAAGCAGCAATGTGGATATTAATAGGAAGTATCGTTATAATTGCTTTAATTATTACACTTTTAGTTATTTTAATTGTAAAAGGCCAACAAAAAAGAAAAATAAATTCTAAAAATGCCGAACTTGTTAACCCTTCTCAATCAACTCAAAATGTGGAAGAAATTCATGAACAAAATGAAAGTGTCCTAGAAGAGGTAGAAGATAAAGAAGAAAGTAGCAAAATAAATGAGGAAGTGTTAGAAGAAACACCACAAGAAAGCAAAGATGAAATTTTAGATGAAAAAAAAGAAGTAGATGAAAAGGAAACAAATCCAATCACCGAAGAAATACCAGAAAGCAAAACAAGTAGAATAGCCATAGGAAAATATGAAGTCTTTCCAATAAATGATTTTTATTTGTATCGATTAAAAGCATCAAATGGAGAAATCATGGTAGTTTCAGAAATTTATAAAACATCCAAAGGCGCTGTTTCAGCCATAGAAACTGTTAAAAAGAATATTGAAAATGGATTTTTACAAATCTCGATGGACAAACATGGTTTATGGCAATTCCGTTTATTTGCTACGAATAAACGTCTTCTTGTTGAATCTGCAAATTACTCAACACAACAAGGCTGTGAATCAGCAGCAAATTCTTTTAAAAAATTTGCTTTAATTTCACCTATTGTCTTATTAGATGAAGATACAGAACATTTAATGGAAGAAGTACAGTTACAAGCACTTAGTGACAAAAAAGGTGGAAAATTGATAATTAGTGCTATTGAAGACGAATTTGAATTTAAGCTTTTAGCAAGTAATGGTGTTATTTTATGTACCTCCAATACTTATAAAACAAAACCAGCTATTTACAATGGTATATCCGTTTTGAAAGAAGCTTGTAAAAAAGGTCGATTTATTGTCGTAAAAGATAAAAATAATATGTTTCAATTTAAACTTTATACAACACTTGGCCGTTGTGTAGTTATCGGCGAAGCGTATAAAAACAAAAATCAGGCTATCTCTGCTGCTAATTCAGTTTCATCCTTTATAAATATGGCTGAAGTAGTAGACAAAAGTATAGAAACTGATAAAATAGAACAACAATAGGAGAAAAATAAAAATGGGTAAAGTATTAAAAGTTGCTATTATTGGCGTTGGCTCTAGAGGTGCAGAAACTTATGGGCGTTATTTTATGGAACGTCCTGATATGTTTAAAATCACCGCTTTATGTGAAATTAAACCCGATAGATTAGCAAAATATCAACATGAATTTCATGTTGAAGAAAATCAATGTTTTTTAGATGAAAAAGATTTTTTTAAAGAAAAAAGAGCAGATTTCGTAGTCATTTCTACTTTAGATGCTGATCATGTACGTCATGCTCTTATGGCCATTGACCTTGGTTATGACATTTTACTTGAAAAGCCAATTTCATGTAAAGAAAGTGAACTATATGATTTAAGGAAAGCAGCTGAACAAAAAAATGTTAAAATACTAGTTTGTCATGTTTTAAGATATACTGTCATGATGCAAAAAATTAAAGATTTATTAAATGAAAAAGCTATCGGTGAATTGATTTCTATCGATCATTTAGAAAACGTTGCTTACTGGCATCAAGCACATAGTTTTGTGAGAGGAAATTGGCGTATTAAAGAAGAAACTGCTCCAATGATTTTAGCAAAATGTTGTCATGACCTTGATTTACTTCAATGGTTTGCAAATAGTTCCTGTGAATCTTTATCTTCATATGGAAAATTGAATTTCTTTAATAAAGAACATGCTCCAAAAGAAGCTAGCAAGCGTTGTATGGATTGTCCATTAATCCATTCATGTCCATATTCTGCTTATAATATTTATATTGATAAATGGAAAAAAGATGGCTCTCCTGAAAATTGTTGGCCTTATAATGTTTTATCGGATAAATTATTAACTGAACAAGTTTTATTGGAAGCAATTAAAGAAGGCCCTTATGGACGTTGTGTATTTTATTGTGATAACAATGTTGTGGACAGCCAATCTGTGAATATATTATTTAAAAATGGTGTTACAGCCAATTTGAAAATGACGGCCTTCAATAAATATTCTGGACGTTATATTCATTTCTTTGGTACATTAGGAGAAATCATTTTAGACGAACACGCAGGTACTATATCACTTTATCTTTATGGTAAAGAAGATAGCGTTTGGAATATACGTGAACTTGCAGATGATTTACGAGGTCATGGTGGAGGAGATATACGAATGATGAATTATTTGTATAAAATGTTAACGGAAAATCTAGATAGTAAAGAAACTACACTAGATGCTTCCATCGAATCTCATTTAATGGCTTTTGCTGCTGAAAAGTCTCGCTTAGAAGATGGAAAACTAATAAAATTATAATTTTTTAAATAATAAAAAGGATTATCAATCTTTAAGATGGAATAATCCTTTTTTGCAAAATGTTTCCAAATGAAACATTTTTTTTTATATTTTAGAAAGGGATGTAATCATTCCAGTAAATAATGGAATATCATAAGGATCACATAAAATATAACCAAAGGCCTTATCAACGATAAAATCTTGATAAATATTTTCGTGAATATCAGGTTCAGCTGACTCACAATTTGATAGAATGGTTACTGCTGCACCTTCTATACCTTCTTTTTTTACTTCTAAACAAGTCTGGTGAACGAGAGAGTCACAATACATTTGGTTGATTTCACTAATGTGAGAAAAATCTGCTTTATTAGGAGAAAAAATGTCTTTAATCCCAAATTCTTGATAAAGCAAAGTTTTTAAATCCTTATTACATTTTGCTTTAAATTCAGGGAATAAGCATCTTGTATAGTAACGCTCTTTTAATATTTCATCATAAAGATGATAATCTTGAATACTTTGAACGAATTCTATATTTTCTTGTGTAAACACTTCTTTTAATTGATATCCATCTTTAGGAACGATAAATTTTATTTTATAATTATGATATGTAGATGTATAAAAATGAGTGAATGTCTCTGTTTCAAAAACTTTTCCTTCTTTATAATCTCCTTGAAGCAGTAAGGTTTTGAAAACTTGATGATTTGCATTTTCAAATTCAAATTGATTGTTACTAAATGGTAAATCCAAGCCCTCATTATTCCAAATATCTTTTAAATATAATGTATTGATAATAGCCATGACTGTTTGTTCTGTCAAATGAAAATCATTATCAATTTTTCCTTTTGTTTGCTCTTTAACAAATTCTTTAATGGCTTGATTGGCTAGCAAATTAAAACCATCAAAATCAACTTGATAGGGATAACAATAATAATTGTTGCATAAATCCTCTAAACAATCTTCATTTAATTGTAAATCATTATCAAACCATAAAGAATTTGTAATTTTTTCCAATGAAATGACTTCTTTTTGATTATTTATAGTATATTCACTATATTCACGATTAGAAAGCTTATAGAAAGTTTTAATATTTGTAGTGATTTCATTCTCTTTTAAATTTAAAGCTTGTAAAATTTCTTTTTGTGTATTATTTGCTGTACAACGACCAGCTAAAGATAAAGCCATATAAACGGATAAGGGGGATATCGAAATATTTTCATCATTTGGATTCATTAAACAATATTTCTCTGAAAATTTTGCAGAGAAATGATTAAAATTTTGTAAAAATAACTGAAATTCATTGTTTGAATATTCTTCGAAACTAATGCTGTCACCTTCTATTGGTTTTTTCAACAAAACAGCGGCAAAATCATCTGTGGATGTAGAGGGCGCATTAGCCAAACTACAAGAATTTGCTAAACCTAAAATCATAATGATAGATAAAATATTGATATTTCGTTTCATTGTTATTTCTTATATTAGTATATATCAGCGATTGGATATATACTTTTCCTTTCTCCTTTTTAAAAATAATACCATTTTGCTTTCTTATTCCGTGCATTATTCTTAAAACTCTAAATATTTTTTTCTTAAATTTACAATATTTACCTTTAATATTTTCTCTAAAAACTCATCCAAACCATTATAAACCTGATCAATCACACCTAATGCTTCTTTTAAATATTCCATTTTCGCTGAAAAAACTTCTTCTAGTATAGGTAATAAAGTATAATCATTTTGTGTATAAGAAAGCACAATAGGTGTTAATTCTTGAATTTTTAATTTCATTGCTTGATTCGTAAATAAATAATCTTCAATACAATCTTGAAGAGAAACGCCTAAAGCATATTCAAGTAAAAAAGCGGCCATTCCTGCCCTATCTTTGCCTTGAGAACAATGCCATAATATTGCTCCCTCTTCATTTTCTTGTACAATTTTAAAAAATTCTTGATAAGCTTTCAGTCCTTCTTTTGTTAAAAACAAATTATGATAGGTTTTTAACAATAAAACTTTTCCTCCATATTCCTTATCGACCAATTGTAATAAGTTAGAATCCATATGATTATCTTTTCTTTTTTGTGGTAAATTATTAATCGGAAGTGCAGGCAAATTAATATAACGAACTCCTGTTATTTTAAAATCGGGTTTATGATAGAATTCTTCTTGACTACGGAAATCAATTACTATCTTTAGTTGATGCTTTTTTAAAATGGAGACATCCTTAGGGCTAAGATGAGATAAACTACCACTTCGAATCAAACGATTTTTTTTTATAAAATAACCATTCATGGTTTTTAATTGTCCTAAATCTCGAGTATTAAATGCAAAATCCAGTTGAATATTTTCCATAAAAACCTCCAATTATATGATTATTATAACATAAGTTCGTTTATTTTTTTGAATAATGTATTGTCCTTATTTTTATTTTTAGAATTGTTTTTATGAAGTAGAATATTCATCACTCACATGATATAATGATTTTAGGCATGTAAGCAAAAGAAAAGGAAAAGGAAGAGGAAAAGAAAAATATGAAGTATAAAATTGCAATATGTGATGATTCAGCAGTTGATAGAGAATATATATCAAATTTGGTCAATCTTTTTGCAACAAAAAATGGTTATTTTATTCATATTGATACATTTTCTTCTGCTGAAAATTTCCTTTTTCATTATGTTGAAGAAAACAATTATGATATGATTCTTCTTGATATAGAAATGAAAAATATGGATGGTGTCACTTTAGCCAAACACTTACGTAAAAATAATGATACGATTCAAATTATATTCATAACAGGATATTCCGATTATATTTCAGAAGGATACGACGTAGCAGCATTACATTATCTAATGAAACCGATTAAAGAAGAAAAACTATTTACTGTTTTACATCGTGCATGTGAAAAAATTTTAAAAAATGAAAAAGTTTTAAATTTCGAAATAAATGGTGAAATGGTACGAGTACCCATCTATAAAATTAGATATGCTGATGTAATGGGAAATTATGTAACGATTCATGCATTATCCGATTTCACTATCAAAATGACATTGAGTGAATTAGAAAAAGATTTAGATGATCGATTTTTTCGTATTGGACGATCCACTATTATTAATTTAACATTGGTAAGCCGTGTAACGAAAAAAGAAATAAAATTAAACGATGGCACAACACTTCCGCTCCCAAGAGGAGCCTATGAAAAAATAAATCAAGCCATAATTAATATGAGGTGAAACAATGGGAATTTTTTCAAAAAAAATAGATAAAAGATTAGCTTCCTACCAACATGAGTTAATGGAAACACATTATCGGGAAGTAGATAATATGTACAAGCAAATTCGCGGTTGGCGACATGATTATCGTAACCATATCCAAACGATGAAAGCTTATGCAGCGGCAAAAGACTGGGATGCAATTATAAAATATCTAGATCTATTAGATGAAGATTTAACTACTATTGATACAGTCATTAAAACAGGTAATTCAATGGTTGATGCTATTTTAAATTCAAAAATTTCATTAGCGAAATCAAAAGGCATTGAAGTGATCGCTGATGCACAAATTCCAGTCAAATTGAAATCTTCTGAAATTGATCTTTGTTGTATCATTGGAAATTTATTTGATAATGCCATTGATGCTAGCATTCAACTACCTAAAAACAAACGAGTTATTCGTGTATATATGGATATGAAAAATACTCAATTATATATCTCTTTCACTAATTTTACCGCTAATAAGAAAATGAAAAAAGAGGGTAAATTATTCAAAAGTACAAAAGGTGTTGGACATGGTTTTGGACTTGTTCGTATAGAGGCAATTGTATCACGACTTGAGGGATATATTAATTGTAATAGTGAGGATGGAGCGTTTACAACAGAAATTTTATTGCCACAAGTCTGAGAATTTACAATTCATCACCTTATAAAAACAATTCGTCCCCAAAATCTTTAAGGGACGATTTTTTGTGTCATGATAAAATAGAAAGGATGGTGATTTTTCATGGTTAAAGAAAAATCGAAAAAAGAAAAAACTTCTAAACCAAAATACAATATGGGGCAAAACTCGCTATTTATGATCAAACTTGCTTGGTCATCAAAAGAGAAAAAAGTTCTTGTACTCAGTTTGCTATCAGCTCTTTTAGCAGTCGCTTTAAACCTCATCAATTTATACTTTTCACCAACTATATTATCCGTGGTAGAAAAACACTCTTCCGTGTCAGAATTATTATGGACGATTGCCTTACTTATTATTACTTTAATGATCTTATCCGCTTTATCCTCTTATATTCAATCCAATACTTTGTTTGGTAGAATCAGTGTTCGTTGTGAACTCATTAACCTTTTGAATCGAAAAGCAGCAACCACTTCTTACCCAAATGTATTTAATGATCAATTCACAAAATTATTAGCAAAGGCGGGCAATAGTATTAATTCTAATCAATCCTCAACAGAAGCTATTTGGACTACACTTACTGATTTAATCACTAACCTTCTTGGCTTTGCTGTTTATGTTTTTTTACTTTCAACTATTCAACCATTGTTAATTCTTGTGATCCTTGTTACAACCATTATTAGTTATTTCATAGGTCATTACGTTAATGAATGGAGTTATCGTCATCGTGAAGAAGAAGCAGAATACCAAAAGCAAATGAGTTATATTGCAAGTAAAGCAAAAGATTTTAATGCGGCAAAAGATATTCGCATCTTTAATTTACGTCCTTGGCTTAATGAACTTTATAACAAATCGTTGAAAGCCTATACTGCATTTCAAAGAAAAGCAGAAGGCGTATTTATTTGGGCAAGAATAGTAGATCTTATCTTAACTTTTCTTCGTAACGCTATTGCATATGCCTATCTAATTCATCTGGTTATTGAAAATGGATTATCTGTAGCAGAATTTCTTTTATTTTTTAGTGCGGTGGGAGGATTTACAAATTGGATATCTGGTATTCTTAGTGGTTTTAATACATTACATAAACAATCTCTTGATATCTGCATTGTACGCGAATGTCTTGAATTTGATGAACCTTTTAAGTTTGACAAAGGAGAACACCTTCAAGCAAAAGCAATGAGAAAATATGAAATCAAACTTGAAAATGTCTCTTTTTGCTATCCTAATATGAAGCAAGAAACTTTAACAAATGTTAATTTAACTCTACATCCAGGTGAAAAACTTGCAGTGGTAGGATTAAATGGTGCTGGTAAAACTACTCTCATTAAATTAATATGTGGTTTCCTTGATCCTACTAAAGGCCGTGTTTTACTGGATGGAAAAGATATTCGTGAGTATAACCGTGCGGATTATTATACATTATTTTCAGCAGTATTTCAAAATTTTTCACTTCTTGCTGGAACGATTGCTGAAAACGTAGCACAAAGTGATCAAGAAATGGATTGGGAACGCATTAAGGATTGTGTAGAAAAAGCTGGGCTTAAAAAGAAGATTGAATCTTTAAGTAATGGATATGAAACCAAACTTAATCGAACCGTTTATGAAGAGGCCATTTTACTTTCAGGAGGCGAGACTCAACGACTTATGTTAGCACGTGCTCTTTATAAAAATGCTCCTTTTGTTATACTTGATGAACCAACCGCCGCATTAGATCCTATAGCCGAATCAGAAATGTATCAAAAATATAATGAAATGACCAGTGAAAAATCTTCTATATATATTTCACATCGTTTGGCAAGTACACGTTTTTGTGACCGAATTATTATGCTAGAAAATGGAAATATTGCTGAAGAAGGAACACACGAAGAACTTTTAGAAAAAGGTGGTAAATATGCTAATCTTTACGAAATTCAAAGTAAATACTACAAGGAAGGAGAAAACATAAATGAAGAAAAAGGATAAACAAATTTCTTGGAGTAAAGCATTTAAAATAAATAACCGTGCATTTAAAATCTTTTACAAGCAGTATCCTAAAATGATTATCACGCGTTTAATCAGTGTTATTTGGAATTCTTTGACTCCCTATGTAGGCATTTATCTCTCAGCACTTATTATTAATGAACTTGCTGGTAATCGAAATGTTGAACGCTTAAAAACACTTGTTTTAATGACGCTTATTTCTGCAGCAGTTATTTCATTGATAACAGCACTTTTAACAAAGTGGCAAGCAATTCATAATGCAGGACTATGGTATAAAGTGGATAATATCTTTATTCAAAAACTACTCGATTTAGATTACGAGAATTGTGATAATACATACACCTCCGATTTATTGCACAAAATTTATCAAAATCAAAATGGTGGTGGATGGGGATTATACCGAATCATGAACTCATATGAATCTCTTTTTACTTCGATTTTTACAATATTTGGTGGCATTACGCTTACAATTTCTTTATTTACAAATAAAGTTTTAAACGAAACGGGTCTATTTGCCTTATTAAATCACCCTTTGCTTATAGTTATAATCATTGCCATTATGCTCACTATTACTTTGATTGCTCCCTCTTTACACAATAAGGCAGGTAGTTATTTTGCAAAACATGCTGACTCACAAAATCTTGGAAATCGTTTATTTGGTTTTTTTGGTTGGTTAGGTTATAAAAAAGAATTAGCTATGGATATAAGAATATATGGTCAAGATAAATTTTGTGAAAAATATAATCAAAACAAAACTGGTATTTTTGGATCTAGTGGATTTTTTGCTCGTTTAAGCCTTGGTCCTATCGGCTTATATAATGCAGCAGGTTCAGCTTTATCGGTCATTTTTACAGGTGTTGTTTACGTTTTTGTATGTTTAAAAGCATGGGCAGGTGCATTTGGACTTGGTGAAATTACTCAATACGTAGCCTCTATCACAAGATTATCAAATGGCGTCGCAAAATTGGTATTCACACTTGGTGATATGCGAAATAATGCTACCTTCCTTAAGCAAGTATTTGAGTTTTTAGACATTCCTAATAATATGTATCAAGGAAGCCTTACCATCGAAAAACGTCACGATAAAAAATATCAAATTGAGTTTTGTAATGTTTCCTTTAAATACCCTGGATGCGATAATTATGCACTTCGCAATGTCAATATAAAATTTGAAATAGGAAAACGCTTGGCCGTTGTCGGTATAAATGGCAGTGGCAAAACGACATTTATCAAATTGTTATGTCGTTTATATGACCCAACTGAAGGTGAAATTCTTCTAAATGGCATTGATATTCGAAAATACAATTATACGGAGTATATGACTATTTTTTCAATAGTCTTTCAAGACTTTAAACTTTTTGGATTTAAACTTTGTGAAAATGTTGCCTCTAAAACCAATTATGACAAAACTCTTGTCATGGAATGTTTAGAAAAAGCAGGTTTTTCAAACCGACTTGAAGAAATGAAAGATGGTATAGAAACTTATCTTTACAAAGATTTTGAAAAAAATGGTGTAGATGTTTCTGGTGGAGAAGCACAAAAAATTGCGATTGCGCGTGCATTGTATAAAAATGCTCCATTTATTGTTTTAGACGAGCCTACAGCTGCTCTTGATCCAATTGCAGAAGCAGAAATTTATAGTAAATTCAATGATATTGCTAGTAATAAAACGACTATTTATATTAGTCACCGTCTATCTTCTTGTAAATTTTGTGATGAAATCCTTGTATTTGAAGAAGGTACAGTCATACAACAAGGTACTCATCAATCACTAGTTGTTGATGAAAACGGAAAGTATTATCAACTTTGGCATGCTCAAGCACAATACTATACAAAATAATTTTATTAATGAACAAAAAACTACAAAATAAATTGTAGTTTTTTTTAACATATAACTTTACTATTCTTACTTTTATTTTATCTTTTTATTTTTTTGATAAGATTACTTTTTTAAATGTTTTTCTTCATGTTTTAGTCTATTTTTATATTTAAATGACTAAATAAAATGTATATTTAAAAATTTAAGAAAGTATCTTATTTTTTTTCATATTATACATTGATGGCTTAATGGTCATTAAAAAATGAACTTTATTCTATAAATTTCATTTGAAAGGAGAATATTAACTAAACTAACTTAGTTAATGAAAATATAAATATGGCCGATAAAAATGCAATGGATTTAATAGGCACTACTCCTTTGATTTACTTACATAAACTATCAAAGGAATATCAATGTAAATTATATTTAAAACTTGAAGATAATGAATATTCTAGTTTATATAAAAGAGCGATTAAATTTAATCTTTTAAAAGCTTTAAAAGAAAAAAAAATAAATCAGTCAACACTCATTATTGAAAATACAAATGGTAAAAATGGTATTTTGATTGCAAATATTTGTGCAATATTATCTTTAAAATGTATACTTGTCTTGCCGGATAATACTTGTTTAAAGGATAGAAATTTGATTAAACTTTATGGAGCCATTATCATTTTATCCAAAAAAAGTCAAAGTCACTTAAAAACGAAAAATCTTTTACAAAAAAATAAAAATAGTGTTTTATTATCTTATTTATTTCATTTAAAAGATTACAATTACCTTCATATTTTAAACGAAGTCAAATTACAATTACCAGAAATAGATTATTTTTGTATGGTAAAAAATTTAAAATATAATTTTAAAGATACTCCTATAAAATTTTTACCTCGTAAACAAGATATTTCTATTTTTAAAGTTCAAACGGATAAGAAAAGAAATGATTTTCAATTAAAAGTAGATGATATTGATGCTTATCATATGACACGTTTATTAGCAAGTAAAGAAGGAATAGCAATAGGACCTTTATCTTCTTACGCTTTATTTGGTGCTGTGTCTTTCATTCAAAAAAATAAAATAAAAAACATGGTTGTCTTATGTCCTGATTTAATTCATGATTATTCGAATTATTCTTATTTTTTTAAAAATGAAAAATGGAGCAAACAACAAATTCATCAAGATATTGAATATCTTTTTTCAAAATTAGAACAACCTACCTTTATTAAACATCCCTTATGGATAAAATATGAAATTTATCAAGATGATTTATTTAAACTGAAAAAAACACTTTTAATGGATGCAAAAGAAACTTTACTAAATGACCCAGCAGCAACAAGTATAAAAGAGGTTATACAAACTTATCCTGGTTTCTTTGCAACTTTTTGCTATCGCGTGGCCCATCTATTGTGGGAGAAAAAGCAATTTATTTTAGCACGTACCATTAGTGAATATGCACATAGTAAAACAGGAATTGATATACACCCACAAGCTAGTATAGGTCACCATTTTTGTATCGATCATGGAACAGGAATCGTCATTGGGCAAACCTGTGATATTGGACATCATGTTCGTATCTATCATCATGTTACACTTGGTGCTATTTCATTAAATCATCCCGAAAAATTAAAAAACACAAAAAGACATCCAACAATAAAAAATCATGTTATTATCTATGCTGGTGCATCTATATTAGGTGGAGAAACGATTATTGGCAATTATGCAATTATTGGTAGTAACTGTTTCATTACATCCTCTATCCAAGATAATGCTATTATTTATTCATCTAATTCTTATTTTGTGAAAAACAGAAAACAAAAACATTAATATTCTACATATTTAATTAATTTTGTGGCTTTTCATATTCTTTTTTGTATAAAAAATATACATAATATGTTATATTTTTAATAAACTAGGGAGAAGAAAAACTTATGGGAAAAGAAAGTTTACAAAATAAATTGGCAAAAAGAAAATATAAACAAACGAACCGTTTTGTTTATTGTGTTTTAAACAAAGTAATCATTAAACATATCTTACAACCAAAATTTAATCCTACTTACAACATTATCGATAATATTAATGATTGTGAAGGACCTTGTTTTTTAATTTATAATCATCAGTCTCGTTTAGATTATATTTGGCTTTCACAAGCAGCTTACCCTCGTCGTTTAAACTTTGTTGTAGGATATAATGAATTTTTTAGAAGTCATCTAAAAACTATATTTAAAATTGTACATAATATTCCAAAAAAGAATTTTAATAGCGATGTGGCTTCGATTAGAGGAATGAATCAAATTATTAAATCTGGTGGATGTGTATGTATTTCACCAGAAGGAATGAGTTCGATTACTGGCCATTCACAACCGGTAGCTTGTGGAACTGGAAAATTGTTTAAACATTACCAAATTCCTGTATATATGCTTCAAATAAAAGGAGCTTTTTTAACCAACACAAAAGTATGTTTAGATGAAAGAAAAGGCCGAATTGATACTACTTTATTCAAACTTTTTACTCCTGAACAACTTAAGGAAATGACTCCAGAAGAAATTGAAAATAAATGTAATGAAGTCTTCTGGCAAGATGATTATGAATGGAATAAAAAAGAAAGAATTAAATATGAATCTAACGGCAGAATTTGTACAAACTTGCATGATTTATGTTATCGTTGTCCTCGATGTGGTAAAGAATTTACCATGTTAGGTGAAAAAGACATAATAAAATGTACGTCTTGTGGTAATGGTGCACATATGAATGACTACTATGATTTTATTCCATTTGATGAACAATGCATCATCCCAGAGTCCCCTTCGAAATGGGTGGATCAAGAACGAAAAATCGTCTATCATGAAATACAAAATCCCGATTTTGAATTTATTGAAAATGTACAATTAGGAAAAATTCCTGAAGATCATTATTTAAAAAACATGGCAACAAGTCAGATCTGTGGACAAGGGAAAATTATTATAAATCATGAAGGCTTTTTCTATAAAGGAAGTAAAGACGGCGAAGATTTTGAATTTAAAATAGATTATGCTCATCTTCCAACTTTAGGTATGCCGATTGATGTCTCATTCTTCTCTTTGTATTATGAAGGTAAATATTATGATATTTTTCCAGAAAGGCATGTTGTAGGAAAAGTTTTGTTAATAGTGGAAGAAATGCACCGATTGCATGTTAACCATTGGAAAAATTTTCCATGGGCAGATACTTATAAAGATTAAACAAAGATTGAAATAATCAAAAAAAGTAGAAACAAAAAAACTTCATTTAAACCCCCGTTCAGTTAATATTGAATGGGGTTTTATATTTTAATGAATAAAAAATCTTTGCATGTTGAAATCATTGATTATGTCAGAAACTTAAGAAATGATAAGAAAAACGAAAACATCGTTTTTCGATGTTTCCTACCTAATTCGATTGTATTGTTTACCTTTTATGTCATATTGTTAAATTTCGTTAATCAAAAAAGCGTATTTATTCATCAAGTTTATGAAAACTTACTAGAATTTCTTTCCATCGTAGATACATACTTAAAAGAGAAGCCATATAGTTTTTCTCTTTCTAGCTTCTCTTTCTCCAAAAATTTTAAATTTTTTTAACTATTTAATATTTTTTCAACAATCAAATTATAACCAGCAGTTTGTGGGTGAATACCATCTGGACAACATGTTCCATATTCATCTTGTGATGTCCATAAACCATAAATATCAATAAATTTAGTTTTCTTTGTCTCTGCTAATTCTTGTACAACGTTACTCATTTCTTTACGGGATTTTGCATATGTTGCTGATGGATTGCAAACTTCAATTCCCCATGAACTCGATGATAAACTTAAACAAACAATTTTAATATGAGGATTGGATTCTCTTATTTTATCAATCAAGTAAGCATAAGAGCCTCGGAATGATTCTGTTACTTGATAATTATCATCATTTACATCGCCAATACTTCCCAAATGAGATCCATAAGTTACATCGTTATTTCCAAAATAAATAAAAGCATAATCACTTTTTTTAATCTCTTCTTTAACAGAAGACTGATTCACAACAAATGTACCCAATATATGAGTAAAATCACCTTTATCCATCAAACCCTTACAATAACCTGTAGTTGAACCACTAATTGCTTCATTATACATGGTCATATCATACTTCTCCACAAGTTGTTCACACCAAAATTTTGGTCGATTACTTGGATAAGCAGTAACGGTTACATCGGAAATGGAATCACCAAAAACTATAAAGGATTTACCTTGTAATCTAGCTTTATCAAATTTAAAATTTTGATTCATATAGTCCTCACTTTTTACTTCTATCTCTAATTCATCATAATACATTTCATCGACGACTACTTTTATAGTAGTTGTTCCTTCTTTCAATCCATGAACATTGTCAAAGGCATCTGCTTTAACCATATCCTTATCATTAATGTAAATCTCAAAATAACTATCTTGAAATTCATCTTTGCAAATTGCTGGAATGTTATAAGAATCATTGACACCAATTTCTAATTTTGTAATATCGATTATACTATCATCTTTAACCCATGTATCCTCTTCTGACGCTGACATCGTCAAAGATGATTCAGATGTGGATTCAAAATTAGATAATTCATCCGAAGTATCGTTACTGGATGAAACATCAACAGAATTCTTTGGTTCACACGCAGATAATAACATTGTACTCATTAAAATACACAAAGTAATATTATATTTTCTCATAATAATTCTCCTTAATCTACATAATATTTTATAATATATTTTTTTAAAATACTATATAAAGATTCATTTTTCCAAAAAATAATCAAAATTTTATTTTAAATTTGCTTTGTGATATTGTAATTGATAAAGTTTATAATACTTTCCTTTCTTTTTTAACAATTCTTGATGATTTCCTTGTTCTAAAATCATTCCATGTGATAAAACAATAATATTATCCGCATGTTGGATTGTGGATAAACGATGAGCAACAATAATCATTGTTCCAATATTCATCATCTTATTTAAGGAGTCTTGAATTAAAAGTTCTGTTTCGGTATCAATATTTGCTGTAGCTTCATCTAATATCATTACTTCTGGTCGATGTACAATTGTTCTAGCAAAAGAAAGTAATTGACGTTGTCCAGCAGAAAAATTATTTCCTCTTTCTCTTACAACTTCATCTAATCCATTTTCTAATTTTTCAATAAAATGCATAGCGTTAACATATTTACATGCCTTTATTACTTCTTCGTCACTTATATTTTCTTCTCTTAAAACAATATTGCTTCGAATTGTTCCAGAAAAAATAAATACATCTTGTAACATTTGACCAAAATGCTTTCTCAATGAACTCATTTTTATTTTTTTAATATCGATTCCATCGACTAATATTTGACCTTTTTGAATATCGTAATTTCTTACAAGTAATGAAAGAATGGTTGTTTTTCCACTTCCTGTTGAACCTACCAAAGCCACCGTTTGTTTAGCATTAATTTTAAAAGAAACGCCTTTTAAAATCCATTCTTCTTTATGATAAGCAAACCAAACATCTTTAAATTCAATATTTCCCTCTATCTGATTTAATTCTATTGCATCTTCTTCATCTTTTAATTCAGGATCCATATCTAGAATCGTAAATATTTTTTCCGAAGAAGCAAAGGCAGATTGCAACCAGTTAAATTGTTCAGCAAGATTTTGAACGGGATTAAAGAAAGAACCGATATAGGCATAAAAAATAACTAATGTTTCACAAGTAATGGTTTGACCTAAAAAAGAAACTCCACTAATTGCACCATTACCAGCTATCCAAAACAACAATAATAAATTCAAAACATATAGCATATATACAGTAGGTCTAAATATACTAAAAACACCAATCTGAGCATATTTTGATTTACATAATCGCTCATTTTTTTCCTGAAATTCCTTTAATTTTCTTTCTTGTTGATTAAATATTTGAGTAACTTTAATTCCAGATAAGTTTTCAGATAGAAAAGTATTAATATCTGTTGTATTATTTTTAACTTTACGATAAGCTCTTCTGGAAAATTTACGAAAAATATAAGTAAATAATAATATAAATGGGATAAAAAATAAAACTAACAATGCTAATTTTATATTTACAATTAACATAGCTACAATAAAACCTAAAACTAAACAAAAGTTTTTAACTAAATTCACAAATAAATTGGTAAACATCATCGAAACAGCATTTGTATCATTGGAAATACGCGTTACTAATTTACCTACAGGAATATGATTCAACTGATTAGCAGACAACTTTTCAATATGAATAAATAAATCTTCTCTTAATTGAGATATAATTCTTTGCCCTGTTTTTTGTAAAACCATAGCTTGGATATATAAGCAAATTAAAGAAAGAAGTAATAAAGTTATATATAAAATAACATCATTTAAAATTTGGGAATAACGAAATCCATTTTCTTGTTGTAAAATGGAGGTAATATCTCCTGTGATTAAAGGCAAAATAATATCCGCTGCTACCGTAAATATCATTACCAAAAAAACTAAAATAAAACTTTTATAATAGGGTTTAGCATAGTGTAGTAAACGTTTCGTAATATCTTTGTCTTTCATATTACGATCAAAACCAAAAGCTTCTTTTTTATCTTTAATTAAAAGAAAAGAAATTAAAAATATAGCTGTAAAAGTGAATAAAATAATTCCTACATAAATGAAAGGATTCATTATTCATCACCTCCATATTCATCTTCAAGTTTTTGTAGATTGACCATGTTTTGGTAGGATTTACAATTTTCTATTAACTGTTGATGCGTTCCAAATGCTATAATTTGTCCTTCATCAATATATAAAACTTTATCCATATTTTCAATCGTAGTAATTCGATGAGCAATCAATATAGTTGTTTTTCCTTTTCTTGTTTCTTTTAAATTATTTAATATTATTTTTTCTGTTTGCGTATCCACTGCAGAAACAGAATCATCAAGAATTAAAATAGAAGCA
The DNA here is from genome assembly GCA_902491575.1 of uncultured Bacillota bacterium. GTDB lineage: Bacteria > Bacillota_I > Bacilli_A > RFN20 > CAG-631 > CAKPXW01. The sequence goes on along the minus strand of CABUID010000002.1, from coordinate 87,213 downwards.
TCTTTCAATAAAGCACGAGCAATCGAAGTTCTTTGTTTTTGACCACCAGAGATCGTCACTCCCCGTTCTCCTAACATGGTTTCATACCCATCTTTAAACTCTTTGATATTACTATCTAAATCTGCTAATTTTGCCACTTGAATAATTTTTTCTTCAGGTGCATTCCCTTCATAAGCAAAAGCAATATTTTTAGCAATAGTATCGGAAAACAAAAAATTATCTTGTGGAACATACGAAGTATTTTCTCTGATCAATCGTATTGGTAAAGTATTAATATCATAATCATCAATAAAAATTGTATTATCTGGGACATTATAAGTTCTTAAAAGTAAATCAACTAATGTTGTTTTACCAGCACCTGTTTTTCCTATGATACCAATATTTTCCCCTGGTTCAATAACAAATTTAATGTTTTTTAAAGCATCATAATCACTACCTGGATAACGAAAAGTTAAATTGTTAAATTCTATTTTTCCTTTTATATTCGTAATATCATGACGAACATTTTCATTGTCCTTAACTTCAATTTGTGTATCCAATAAATCACGGATACGATTTAAAGATGCTTTTCCACGTGAAGATAATTCAATTAATCTAGAAACAGCCATAACAGGCCAAATTACTGAATTAAAATAAGATAAGAACATGATAAGTTCACTTGAAGAAAAAGTTCCTTTATAAGCATAGTAGCCTCCTACTCCCAAGATGATACAAACTACCGATTGAACAAATAAGGTTACAAAAATATTTAAAAGAGTTGATGCTTTTGTAAATTCGATATTTGCTTCTTCATTTTGCTTATTAATACGTTTAAAAGCTAGTAATTCTTTAAATTCTTTTACAAAAGCACGTATGACGGCAATCCCCGAAAAACTTTCTTGTGAAAAATCCGATAAGTCAGAAAAGGCTTCTTGTCTGATTTGCCATTTTCTCATCATATATTTACCGACAATCACACTTATAATTCCCATTAATATCATGGGTATCAAAGAAAGGAATGTTAAAAAAACATTTAGTTTAAACATTTTATAGATAGCCATGCTCCCCAAACAAATAGCATCACAAAACATTAATATTCCGTCCCCAAAACATTCATTAATGGTTTCAATATCATTGGTAAATAAAGACATCATATTTCCAACTTTATTATTTTGGTAAAAATTTTGTGATAAATCTTTACAATGTTGAAACATTCCTTTTCGAACATCCGTTTCAACTTTTATGGCAGTACCAAAAAAACAAATTCTCCATAAAAATCTTCCTGAAACTAAAACAACAACTACAACTAACATATCAAGGCATAATTTTTTTAATAATTCTATCGTCAAAACACCTGGTGTAGTTGGATCCAAACCATCGATAATTGTGCCATAAATTTCAGGGATTTTTAATTGATAAATGTCTACTGCTATCAATGCAATGATTCCTATTAATAATATCCATGAGTATTTTAAATAATACTTATTTACATATTTCCCAAATATCATTTTACTTTTCCTCCCTTAATAAATAAAACTATCTATAAATAGATAGTCTATAGTATTTATTTTAGCCTGTCAATTAATAAATTTAAAATAAAAAATTCTTGTACTTTAATAAATTATTTTGTCAAAAAATAAAAAGAAACGCCCATTAGAGCACTTTAATAAGAGATTTTTTCATTAAATGAATCGATAAAAAATACACAACATATAAATAATGAAATTAATAAAAAAAACAATGAATAAATACTGGACAGTTTTATATGTTCTTTAAAAAGTGTACAGTATAAATGGACATATAAGCAAAGAAATTGAGGTGTACCAATGATTATTAGAGTAAGGTATTTAAAAGCGATTAGAGGATTCTATGACAGTGATTTAATTAAGGTCATTACAGGTGTTAGAAGATGTGGTAAATCTGTTATTTTAGAAACTATTATGAATGAAATTAAGGAAAAAACTACTAATATTATTTACCTTAATTTTGAGAAAATGACTGATTTTGATAAAGCTAGTGATGTAAAATACTTACAAATTATGTAAAAAATAATAGAGAGAAAAGAAAATGCTATTGCTTTTTTGATGAAATACAAGAATTAGATGACTGGCAGGTAGCAGTCAAAAATTTAAGACTTGATAATTGTTCAGTATTTGTTACAGGATCAAACTCAAAATTATGGTCAAGTGAATTCTTAACATTGCTTAGTGGCCGTTTCGTTTCATTTAGAATTAGACCATTTGTATATAAAGAAATCAAGGAGTATTCAAATGAATTAGGCATTAATGTTGATGTTGCAAATTATTTAATTTGGGGAGGTTTTCCTGGAAGATTTAATAATATTTCATTAGATGGAACAAATCAAAAATGCGATGCAACTATTTATCATCAGCCATTAATATTAGCGCACCTTAATAAGGGATATTTCTATGGCAATAAAAAAGGATATTTAGGAGTAAATGCTTGAACTATTACTCTTGGATGAGGTTTTACTTTACCCTCGCTTACAGCACTGCCCATTTGTTCATTTTATTTCGTGATAACTTTGATTAATTTTGAATTTTCATAAATCAAATGATAATTATTTTTTCTTTTACATTGAATATCTTTCAAAAAAACTCTTAAATCCTCAATGACACCATAATTCTTTTCATTTAATATCCAATCGATTTCTTTAAAATCAATAATTCCCTCATCTATTTTTAAAGGATAATTACCAATATCGAATGAGTCGGATAATTGAGCACTATAAACATAAATTTGATCATCATCATAATTCCATGTTGAAATCGAAATTAATTCGGCCTGATGAAGTTGAATATGACTTTCTTCAAATATTTCGCGAAGAGCACATTCTAAAGGACTTTCATTATTTTCTAAATGTCCGCCTAAAGCATTCCACATTCCCATAAAGGGTGGCTTGTTTCGATTAATCATCAATATTTTATTATCTTTTTGTACAAAACATAAAGTTACAATTGCCATAATATATCCTCTTTTTTCTGTTATTTAAATGTTCATTTGTTTTAATTTGTATGTTTTTTCCTTCTACACAATAACAAATAAAATAGAATAATCATAATTTGGAAAGGAATTGCGACAATAAAAATCAATTCAATATTTGGATAAGTATGAAAGGTTAAGAATATCGATAGTGCTAAAGTCCAGCATAAACTTGATACTGCAAAAATATTATAAATTCTTTTAAAATAGACATCATTAAAAACTATCCAGACGATACAAGAAACTGGTATCGCATAGATAAAGACCATCCAATGTCTTAAGGTTTCATTCGTTTTAGGTGCAAACAAACGCAAACCAAGAAATACGAGTGTAGCTATAAACCAAACTAATGATATAGAAATTAAAGTAATGAGAATTTTAGAAATAAATAAATTAGCCACTTTTTGCTTTTTCTTTGTAGTTAAAAAGTCATTCACTGTTAAACCATAGAGTTTAGCCAATTGAACCAAAATATGTATATCTGGGACTCCTTCTCCTCTTTCCCATTTTGAAATGGATTTATCCGAATAATTTAATTTTTCTGCAAGTTCATTTTGAGTCAATTGTGCTTTTTTACGATAGTATATTAAATTTTCTGCAATCACAGCAGTTAGATTTTCAAATTTTTCCATATTTGTATTATATTATATAATAAGCATTTTTGTCAACAAAAAGCAAACTCTACTCTCAGTAGAGTGCCAAAAACTAAACTCTACAGGTAGGATTATTGAAAATAGAATTTTAAAATAAAGAAATAGAATCTTTTTTTTATAAATAGGTAAAATTTTAACTTTACTTAATATAAGATAATAATGGTTATTTTGGAGGACTCATTATGGCAAAATTTATTATTACAGCGGATTCTGCTTGCGATTGTGCATTAGATGAATTAAAAAGTAAAAATGTTTCTATTATTTTCTTTAATTATTCTGATGGAACAAAAACCTATACAGATACAATGGATGAAAAAAATTATAAGCAATTTTATTTAGATATGAAAAATGGTACTGTTTTTAAAACAAGTCAAATTAATCCACAAGAATATTATGATTTTTTTAAATCTTTAATAGGTCAAAATTTGCCTATAATTCATATTTCTTTAGGATCTGGTGTTTCGAACACCATCAATAGTATCTATATTGCAAGTTCGATGTTGAAAGATGAAAATCCAAACGTTGATATTCGTCCTATTGATTCAAAGTTAGCTTCTTCTGGACTAACATTATTAATTAATAAACTAGTTGAATTTCGTGATAATCAACTTACTGCAGATGAAGCACAAGAAAAAATTATGTATTATGTAGAACACTTAAATACTTTTTACACTACGGACACTTTGACTTATTTTGCTAGAGGTGGTAGGTTGTCTAAAGTAGAGGCTTTTTTAGGAAATGCTTTAAAAATCAATCCTATTTTAGATTGCAATCCAGCAGGTAATTTAAGAATAGTTGAAAAAGTCAGAGGTGCGAACAAAGCATTAGAACAACTTATTCGTAGAGTAAAATATCAAGTAGAAAATCCACAAGAACAAATTCTTCTTATTTGTCATGCAGATAATGAACAACGTAGTATTGATTTAGGTGAAAGACTTGTAAAAGAAGTAGGTTTTAAAGACTATAAACTTTATTTTATGGGACCAATAATTGGTGCTCATACAGGACCTGGTTTAATTTCAGTTTACTTTTTTGGAAAGCCTAGGGAAAATGAAATTAAATCTTTAAATCGTTAAGCAACTTGCTTTGCTTTATGGCCATTTTAAAAACTCTTAGACATTTGTCACGGATTTAAAAGGAAGTATTTTAGAAATAATGGTGCAATCTCAATAATATGGGGTTACACCTTTTCTTTTATGCAGATTTTTCTGTAAGTTTTTTCTTGTTAAATTTCTTAAATCTTTGATAAAGCATCTTCCTAGTTAAACTATTTTTTATATCTATTTTTACTATCGAAGGAGTATTCCTATTAGATTATTCCTGAGACTTTTGACAGAATGGAAAACCATATTGCATTTGTTATCATCAAATGAAAGAAGAAATGTAGTTTTCATAATCTTTTTTCCTTTGACTGAATTGTTACAAAAAGTAATACATTATTCGATTATGCAAATTTAAGGTATAGGAAAAAATTTCTTATTCACCCATAACATTTTTGTTTAAGAATTTTTACATAATTAATTAAAAACTATTTTTCCTCATAAACTAAAACAACTGGCGGACAACAATAATCAACGTTTTTCAAATGCAATCCTTTGTTGTATGCCTCTTTAATAATGGCCATAACAAAATACCGAGTTGCATTATCATATCTGTAAAGTTCAGGGACAGATGTCAAATGTTTTGGAATAGGTGTTTTCATAGAAGTAATAAATGTTGTAAATTCATCCCCAATAGTAGATTTTATTTCTTCTATCGCATTTTGAATGATACAACATAATTCTTGGTAAGCATATTTTGCCATTACAGGAATTTTGACTAAAATTTTGTTTTGTATGTGTCCTAATATACCAAATTTTTCAAGCATTGGTATATAAGAAATAAATTCATTTGGAATATTAGTTGTTTCAAGTGAAATATTATCATAAATATACCATAATAATGGAATAATATGTTTAAAATAAAGGTCACTTAAACGTCCATATCGATGCGGACAATCCCATAATGTAGTATCAAATTCATAAAAGCAAATTCTTTTCATTCTTCCTATTTCTGTGGCTTCTGTTATACGATGCCCTCCGTGTATTGCGTACTCTTGTGCATTTTGATATTCTTTAGAATTATATCCAGCATCAATAGCTAATGCTTGAGCGAGCCATCTTCCACCATCCTTCCTTTTAGGAAATATTGGCGCTTTTATTTTTCCAGTACCATAGTGCTGAAAATCCTGCAAAGTTTTTAAAAAAGCATATCGTTCAAGTTTCGTTTTTTCTTCCATACCCATATGTTGTATACTAGGTAATTCATAAATTTGATTTGATAACTTTTGAAGAATTTTCCATACTGAATTAAAATGTTTATGTGCAAATTCTAACTGGGGCTTAAAGTATTGAAGTGCATCTTGCGATGTAGTAATAATAAAATCTGAATATATTTTGCCATTTTTTGTTTGCGCCATTAATTCACCATTTATAAGTTTTTGAATAACCGGCTCAATATATGCAGACGGAATGCCTATTGCTTTTGAAAGCTCACTAATTGTTACAGGTTGATTATATGCAAGAATCAAAAGATTCTGTGCAATTAAATCCTCTTGTACAAGTGATATTGGCTCTTGTTTCAATCCTTCAATACCACCAAAAGATAAATATAATTGTCTTGGCAAATCATTTTCTCTTATTTCCATTGTTTCTAATCCTTTCTTCATTTGATTACGCCCAATTGACAAACGACGTTTAATTGTACCCTCGGGAATACATAAATCTTTTGCAATATCTGAAACGCTTTGATTACCATAATAAAAACGAATCATAATCTCACGTGTCATATGCGCAAGATGATTAAGCTCTTTACGTACTTTTGCTGCATCCTCTAAAGCAAAATAATCTGTTTCCTCTTCTTCTAAAATTTCATGGTTTTCATCTAAACAAATGATTATGGGTGAATGATATTTCTTACGAAGATAATCATTATATTTATAACAAAGAGTATGGGTAAGCCATGTCTTTGGATGCTTTATCATTTTTCCTTTATATAAACAATCAAATGCAGCTAGTATTGTTTCACCTACAAGATCTTCTGCATCTACCTGACAATTGCATTTTGAAATTGCAAGTTTCATCAAGTAATCATAATATTGAATAATCACATCGTTTGTCATATTGAATCCTGCCTTCTAGAATGTTTCAAGCATTCACTTATATAGTCGTAATAAATCGAATTTGGTTCGTATATAATTAGAATTTTTTTCACCTTTTGGCCCATTCAAAAGAATTGGGAAAAGTTTTAATTACTCTCCCCAATCTTTTGAATAACCCCACCTTTTTCAAAAATAATGATCTTTATAGAAAATTATTTTACATTGCATGATAAAAATAAATTTTTGATTTTTTATGAATTTTTGCACCATTCGCAGATTAAAACAATTCTCCATTAATAATCATTTCATACAACTCTTTTAATGATTTGCCTTCAATCATTTTTTTATAATAGTTTAATTCATCCACAATTAATTCATCTAAAACACTCATTCCTAATAATTCTACAGGTGCTTTGTCATCTGTTAATACAAGATTATTTTTTTCAAATTTATTCATTCTATCTAAAACGATATTCATCATTCTTTTTAATTCAACATCTTGTATATTTAAAATATTGTTTTCCAATTGTTCTTTTACATCAAAATCATTACTAGCATATAATTCCATGCTCGTTGTATTCGTTTTAACCGTATAAACAGAAGAAAAAACTTCTGCTATGGTACCACATAAATAATCATTTATGCTTCCTTTTTCTTCTGTATACATATTCATATTCACAATCATTGTTCCATTTTCTTTTAAATGATCCTCTACTTTGCTAAAAAATTCAATAGAAGACATTTGAAAAGGAATCGTAATATCTTGGTAAGCATCAACCATGATCACATCATATTTTTTATTTTGAGCATCTAAAAATGCACGACCATCTGTTATATGTACTTTAACATTTAAAGATAAATCAAAATATTGATAAGCTAAATCAACAATTTCCTTATCAATTTCCACTCCTTCTATTGAAGTATTAGGGAAATAAGCTTCACATTGACTGGCAAAAGTTCCTGTTCCTAAACCTAAAATTAATATATCAATCGGCTGATTTAATCCATTGGACATAACAGGTGCAGCTAAAGCATAATCATAATACATTCCTGTTAAACCGGGTTCTTTCATTTTTATGGATTGTACACCAAATAGCACATTGGTAGACAAAATAATCGAATCATCTGTTTCTTCAACTCTTAAATAATTATAAATGGATTCACCTTCATAAATCGTATTACTTGCCCAAAAGGCAGTTTTTATTTTATAAGAATAACCTCCTAGTCCTAGTGAAATACATGCAATTAAAACAAAACTTCCTATTTTAATAATTTCTTTTCCTTTTTTATCTTTGTCCTTCTTTTCCATTCTTTTTAAAATGAGATAAATTAAACAAATAATGAACAATATTGCTGCAAAAATGACAAATGTCCAGGAAGTTCCTATATTTGGTATTGTAACAAAAGTCGGTAAAAAAGTTCCAATAATACTTCCAATGGTATTTAAAGCTTCAATAATTCCTACTGTTTTACCGCTGTCATTTTCGTCTTTTAAAGCAAATTTTACTAAATTAGGAGTGACCATGCCTAACACTAATAATGGAAAAACAAATAATATAATGCAGGAAGTCAATGCAGCCCAAATGAGATAATTTGAAGTTACAAAGGTTGCTAAAACTAAAGCAATTCCTGCCATTATAAATTTTCCAAACAAAGGTATTAGGGCTGTAAAAATAGCAGCTATAAACAGCCAGATAAAAAGACGAGAAGGATTTTTATATTTATCTGCCATTTTTCCTCCAATAATATTTCCAAGCGCCATAGCAATCATTATCGTTCCAATCACTATTGTCCAAACAATTTGTGATGAACTAAAATAAGGTGCTAATAACCTTGATGCTCCAAGTTCTATTGCCATAACAGACATACCACTAAAAAAACCAGTTACATATAAAAACCACTTTTTTTTCATTTCCATTCTCCTTTTATTTTTTATTTTTTATTTTTTATTGCTCTAAGACTTTTACTTTCTTTACTTACTTGAAAGGGAATTTGATATTGCTTACAAAGCAATGTTAAGACATTTTGTGCTTTCAACATGCTTGTCGATTCACACTCAATTTCATAATCTTTTTGATCATAATAAAAATTTTCATCAAAACAAATAATGGTATCGTTTGAAAACTTAAATTGCGTTCTTTTCGTTGTTAAACGTGCAATTTCAATCAAATCATTTATGGAAACATGATATGGATTTAAAATGTCTTGTATCCCATTAGCGCACGATTGAATATTTAAACCGGTAACCGTAAATTCATGTTCTAGTTTGCCTTCAGTTAAATTTTCTTTTAAAGTCAAAATATATTCATTTTTATTTTGAATGTAACGTATTCTTAATGACAAATGATTTTTTTTTAAAGCAAAATGAATGGTATCAAAATAAACATTTTCTTGAATAAAAAAATCATCATTTTTATTTTTTTCCTTCATTTTAAAAAGTAAATATTGAAAGTTCTTTTCACTAACCATTACTTTAAATTCAATTTCTATATTTTTCATAATTAAACCTCTAATCCATTATAACATAAATATAAAATAAGTAATATTGTTTAATATTTGAAATAATTAGCGCATTTTGAAATTTGTATCATATTATAAAATGATAGGAGGTGCGTTCATGAACCCTTATGGTTACCAACCAAATGCTGTCTACCAAACTCCATATTATCAAAATCCATGTTGTGGTGGAACTCGTGGAGCTAGTTGGGTAGCGATTGCATTAGTTATTTTCTTACTATTAATCATTTGCTGCTGTTGTTGTGGAAGTTTCAATCGTGGCGGAATGTAGCATATATTTAAGTTGAATGATTCCTCATTCAACTTTTTTTTATTCTATCGTTTTCTGTATTTTTTTGTTATAATATTAAATGCATATAAAGCAACCTTGGAGCTTTTATTAGCAAATTATGAATGCAAGAGGTAAAATTATGAAAAAGAAAATTCTTTTATTACTCATCGTTGCTTCTATGAGTGGATGTAATACACCAAATGAATCGTTCATGAATTCTTCAATTCCTTCAGTAAATGATTCATCCAATGTTTCTCTTGACGTAATGAATGACTCTTCATCCGTCATCGAAAAGGAATCACACGTCGATATCATTTTCCAACCAGAAGATAGCACTCCTACAATTCAAGAAAAGGTAATTACCTTATCCAATACTACATATAATAAAATTGGAAACTATTCTACAGGCAATTATGCTAACCAATATAATCGCGCTGATATGGCCGTTATTGATGGTATCACATTTGAGCATTATCGTGCATTAAAATATAGCGGCGGATTACTTTCTTTATTGCCATACTATGAAAATGATTCCGATAATACTTTGCCTGGCGCATTTTATAATGTAACTGCTATTTCCACTATTAACCGAATGTTTTTACATTATAAGACGGAAAATAATGATGAAAATGGTTTTAAAATTCATTTTGGTGAAGATTTATATACAAGATATACTTCTATAATACCAGGTAGCACTGAAACGAATTATGTAGAATTGGATTTTACAAATGTGAATTATTTCAAAATTGAAACAGATAATCAAATTGTTTCTTTTACAGACATCACGATTTACTATGAAGAAGATTCGTCATTATTGGTTTCTTCTTATTCTTCATCCGGTAAGGATGAGTATCGTTTAAATCCTCAATGTTTTGAAGGCGATTTGGTTGATGGTCAAAGCAGTATAGAAATACCGATGAAAGTACAAGTAAATTTGGATGGTTCTTATACGGTTACTGAAAAGAAAAAATATACCTATTACTCTTATGAATATGTAAAAGAACATCCTGAAGTCGCTGATGATGCTGCAATGGTTCATCCTGTCGATGTTGCCACATACTATATCGCTTTTAAAAAATATCCAGCTAATTATTTTGAAAGTGCTAAAAGTGCGTTGAGTGATGCTACTGCTTATTTATTATTTGGCAACCGAATACGTCAAGTTAGCCAAGAATATAGCCGAAGAGATGGTTATGTAAATGCAATTCCTTACAAACTCAATTATATTGAATTTGATATTGATATCGGCAATACTTACATTATCAATAGAACCTTATCTCGTGGTGTTGGAAGAGTGGTCATTTTTATAAATGGCTTTGATGTTGAAAGTTATGATGATTCGCCTGTTGCCGTTTTAACAGATGACCATTATTCGACTTTTCAAGAATACTTGAATACTGGAACTTATGGTAAAAGATTTAATGCTCAATCACGCAGAACCATTTATCAATGGGGAGAAGCAAAATGTTTAAATTAATTTAATTTTCAAAATAAAAAGGTGATACTATGATTTTAAAGAAAGATATTATTTTAGATAACAATCCATTACTTAGAAAAAAAAGTAGTGATGTTCCTTTTCCTTTAACAAAAGAAGATTCTCAATTGTTAGAGGACATGCTTGAATATTTAGAAAATTCTCAAGATGAAGAAACATCAAAAAAATATGATTTACAGCCTGGTGTAGGTCTAGCAGCACCTCAACTTGGAATATTAAAGAAAATGTTTGCTGTTTTAACATATGATGAAAAAGGAATTTTACACAAATATGCTTTAGTGAACCCGAAATTAATTTCAAATTCAGTAGCAAAGTGTTATTTAGCCGGTGGTGAAGGTTGTCTTTCTGTTAAAGATAATCATCCTGGATATGTAAAACGTTTTCTAAAAATTAAAATGAAAGCCTATGATTATGTCAGTAAAAAAGACGTTTTACTTTCTTTAAAGGGTTATGTAGCGATTGTTGTCCAACATGAATATGACCATCTATTTGGAACACTTTATTATGATCATATTAACAAAAATAATCCAACTGACCTTTCAGATGGCGCAATTGAAATTATCTAAAAATAACTTTCATATTCATAAACAATAATAAAAACACAAGATTGTGATCGATTTTCCTAGACACAATCTTTTTATTTATTCGAAAGTCTTCATAAAAAAACACTAAGTTAGAAACTTAGTGCAATGATAAAATAAAGTTTTCAATTAACAAACTAGTTTTACCTCATCTTCTTGATTTACTAAAATATTTTGAATATGTATTTCCTTTAAGTTTTCATCAAAATGATCAAAATGATAACGAGATAATGGATTGATAAGATAAGTTTCGACAGCATTGCCGATTCCTCTGCCCCCATCTTCTAAATTTTGAATCGCTTTTTTTTCAAGGAAATCGATGGATGTATTTGAAAGACTTAAAGTAATTTGTTTGTTAAGTTTAAAATTATCCATAATTTTTTGAATCTGCATAGATAGAATTTGTTTTGCAACTTCTTCATGTATATAATCAAACACAACAATATTATCGATACCGATTCGATTTAAAATTTCTGGTCGATTTAATTTGTTTCGGAAATGATATTGAATTTGTTTTTTTACTATGGTTTTATTTTCTTCATAGGAATTTTTCATACTAATTAATTGATTTCCTGTTTCAGGATCCATTGTTCCTAAGTTTGAAGTAAAAATGATGATAGATTCTGAAAAATAAACCGTATTTCCTTGTCCATCTGTCAAACGTCCATCCTCTAAAATTTGTAAAAACTTATCTAAAATAGAAGGATGTGCTTTTTCAATTTCATCAAACAAAAGAATACTAAAAGGATTGTTTTTCACTGCATTGGTTAATTGTCCTCCTCTATCATAACCAATATATCCAGGAGGGGCACCTAAAAGTTTTTGGTCCGAGTGTGATTGTTGATACTCACTCATATCAAAACGAATCACCGCAGATTCATCCTTAAATATTTTTTCAGCTAATGCTTTAGCCGTTTCTGTTTTGCCTGTACCTGTGGGTCCAGCAAAAAACAAAATTCCTTTTGGTTTACTATTTGAGGATGAATGTTGTAATCCTGACAAACCAGATATTGCTCTTTTAACAATATCTGTCACTTTATTTAAAGCCATTTTTTGACCTAAAACACGTTTTGATAAATCTTCTTGTACATGAATAAAGTCTTTATAATTGATTTTACTCCATGGATTTTCTTTAATGCCAAATTTAAATAAATCGACGATTTTAGGCAAATCTGAAATATGCTTACTTTCACTTTTAGATAATTTTCTTAAGGCATTTAAATCCGTAAAGCGCATATTTTCGGTTTGCCCTACAAATTGATTTTGGATTTTTTCTAATTGCTTTTCATCGCATAATTCAATTTCTTCTTGCACAGGTTTCATAAAGAAAGTTTTAAAATTTATACCTTTTACAAAATTTTCTCTTTCCTCCATCGAAGGTGTATCAATATAAATTGTTTTAACATTAGGATTATCTAAATAAAACCAAGAAGGTATATCATTTACTTTGTTGACAATAAAAATAACAATATTTTTTAATTTCTTTTCGTTTTCTTTAACATCTTTAGCATTCATTGATGATTTAATAATACTAGCAAAAGCATTGACATCATCTAACATAATTTGAGTTGGCGAAATGATATAATGAGAAGCTAATCCCATAATCACCACTGTGGATTCATCGTTTTGCGTTAAAGAATAACGTATAGCATTGGAAGCACTATTGTCTCGAAAATTTGCAGGTATAAATTTTTCATTTTCTCGTGTACAAACAGAAGTATGAGTAAGTTTGGCAAAACGTTCAATGTGTTCTGCATCTAAATCATTATAAAATCCATCCAAATTATCATAAAATATAATGTTTTTATATCCTTTTTCTTGATAAAATTTATAAAGATATTGATTTAAATTTAAAATTTCTTGGGTGATAGGATACTGATAAGTATCTAAAACATTACCTTCTAAAATTAAGATAGGTTTGATTTGACTGAATAAAGCTATTTCATTATGCCATTTAGTAAAATTATTTTTCGCCATATTTATCCTTTAACTCCTTTCTTATTTGTTTATCAAAATCCAAACGGTGAATTCCCACAGATACAATTCCATTATCTGTCATAAAGTTTTGAATTTGGTTTTTTCCTTTTTGAAAATATTCTTCATAACTTTTTTTATATTTTGGATTTAATATTATTTTATTTTGGTTTTTGGATCCAACCATAAAAGTACCATCATTTTCTTCTTCAATATATCGACCATCGATTAAAACTGCAATATGGGATAAAACATCCTGAATCGATTTATCGTTACTTTCTTTCAGCTCTTGAAAAGTAAATCCACTATAAAGAATAATATCATCACTAATCATCAAAATTTTTTCTACAAGTAAAGATAATTCTTTACTTTGATAAAATGGATCGCCTCCCGTGATGGTAAAACCTTCTATTTTTTGATGTTGGTGAAGTTGCCATATGGTTTCATATAGTTCATCGACAGTGATTTCTTGGTGTTTATTTGCTTCCCAAAGTTCTGGATTTGAACAACCTTTACAATGATGATGGCATATGGATAACCAAATTCCTAAGCGTCGATGAGGTCCTAATACCATTACTGGATAAAGTAAACGTGCTACATACATATTATTCGATGACAACCCGAAAATAAGCGGCATGTTCATACTTTTGACTTACTTTTCCACCAAAACCAATCCAATCTCCATTTTTTAGTTCTCTTCTTTCGTTTTCTTTTAATAGCTGATCATTAATAAACGTAATAACTGGTCGATTTTTATCAATAGGTTCGCAATTTTTTATGGTCAATTTATCATTAAAAAACATAATTTTAGCATGTTTTCTTGAAACACAGCCTTTTGTTGCTAAGTAAGGATATTTTGAAATGACTCTTCCTAATAAAATATAATCACTATCGATGTTTATTTCACATAATTCATCATCACTAATTAATTTCATTTTTTTTGCTTTTTTCAAAGAATTTTGAGCAATAATTAACGTCAAATCTTCCTGGCACTTTTCACATACTTTTGCATTAGCTTTATTAGGATATTGACAAGTTGGACAAATCTTTTGTAAACCATCAAAGGATTTCTCTTCATTTGACTTTACTTTCATAAAAGAGTTTTCTAAAGATACTTTTACTCTTTGTAAATCAGCTTCACATTTTTCACATTCAATCCATTCAGGTAAATTCCGATGACCACATTCAGGACATATTTTATAAGATTTCATAACCATTCGTCATCCTCCATATACATCACTAATTCTTCTTGAATTGGAATATATTCTTCTTTTTGTATCGAAATATTATAATCTTTTCCATTAATAATTTGTGCCATTTCTTTAACTGCAGGTTGCATAGCTATTCTTTGTTTTAAATAAATACCTTTTTCTTGTAATTTTTCTTCAATAAGAGGTAAATCTTCACATAGTTTTTTCATACTTTTTACTTGCTGTAATGCCTCGATAGAAGTCGGTTGCCTAGAAATATTATCCATTGAGCCAATTTCAATCGAGATTTGCCCATTATTTGAAAAAGTGACATTAGCTACATTCCCATTTTCATAGGCATAAAGTCGACTGCAATAAAATTTATCTTTGGAAAATGTTTTTGTTTTTTGACCTAAAAGAGAATAACCCATTTCAATTAAGATACGATTAAATTCATTAGCAATATATTGTTTTTCAAGTTCATCTTCCGCTTGGCTTGTTTTGATTTTAACCATTTCTTCTAATTCTTCAATGGCAGAATCCGTCAATTCAAATTCCTGACATTGCTCGTGCAATATTAAAGCTAAAGCTTGATAGTTTTGTAGCAATTCATTAAATTTTTCCAATTTTTTATCGTAAGTTTTTAAATACAATTGACACTCACTAATCAACAAACTAATCGTTCCTAAACAATAATCTTTTAATTGCTTAGGCTCATGAATTTTTTCTAAATGCTTCAAAACACTTTGAATATTACTTTGCAATTTTATGGATAATTTTTCATTTTCGCTTAGTTCTCTTAATGTTTCAAAATAATATTTTGAATCAAATGAATTTTGTTTTAAATAATCTTGATAAGCAAATTCGGCCAGATTTTTTTCAATTTTTACTGCCACATCTTCCATTAATTTTTGCTTTAATTGAAGAATTTCTTTTTTATCTTCTTTGTTTTTTTGTTTTATTTTTTCACTTAAATCGGTTAAATTTAATAAAAAATCATTTAAATCTTTTAATGAATGATTTACACTCATTTCTTGCATTTTTTTAAAATCTTTTTGATATTGAATCGAATATTTTTCATAATCATTGAATGGATTTTCCATCTTGATTTCTTTGATTTTTTGAGTTTGTATTTCCATTTTATTTAATTCATTTGAAATATTATGAAGCAGGATTTGAATATTTTTAAGCGTGACTTCTTTTTGTTTTGTAATAAGGCGTAAAGCAGAAGAAATATTTTGATTTTCAGCTTGAATTAATTTTTCAATTCTTTCTTTTTCTTTTTTTATAGCTTCTTGCTTTTGTTTTTCTAATCGCTCTTTTAAAAGTTTTTTTCTTTCAGCTGCGGATAGATAATAACGACTATATTTTGGACCACTCATTCGATTTCCTCCTCTTGTGATGTAGCATTAATTTTTTGCTTAAAAAGCGTAATTGCATCAAGATAACCTAAAGAACAAAGCCAAGCTTCAAGTTTAACATCCAATAATCTTCTTGGCATTAAACGTTTACAAAGTTGATTTAAATCATTAAAAGATTTATTATAAATTTCATGGATATAATCGATGAAATCATCTTTATCTTTAAAAACTTTATCATCTAAAATATATTCTTTTTGACCTGTTAAAACATAACTTAAAGCATACAATATTTGTGTCTTATTTCTAGCTGTGGTAAAGTTTATTTTGCTCGATAATTCCAAATTATGAATGAGTTGAAGTAGACTTTCGTCTTCTATGGATTTTAATTGACAATAAGTAGATAGAATTTCGCTTTTTAACATTTGCTCGTAAATATCAAAATCATTATCTTTTGTTTTCTTATTATCGAGTAAATCAAACAAGGTGAATCCTACATCTTGAATAGACTCATAAACTAAACCTTTAAAATAAAACTTATTGAGTTTCGGTAATAATGTATAAATGTAGGTAAAAAATTCTTTATCTTTATCGATTTTACCCTTTTGAGTAAAAAAATGACTTTCAAATTCAATCGTAATTTCATAATAATGATGATTAATATTTTTAAAATGATTCGATAAATGTTTGTCACTTAAATAGCGAATTCCATCTTTCCAAGAAAGCGCTAAAGCTTCTATTAAACGATCTACTTCTGTATAGTATTGTCCATTTATAACAAAAGGAATCATATTTGTGTTGCTTAAAATCCCTTCTCCAGGAACAATCAAAGTTTTACCTTCTAACCAATCTTTCACTTGCTGATAACTCCAACGATTATTGACATTTTGATAATCATTACGATTCGCGATATCTCGGTAAGTTAACCCTAAAATTAAATCTTTCATTTCTAAATTCGTATGATCATCAAAAGCGATTCGATTGGTTTGCATAAAACGAACGATTTGCTCTTTATCTAAATCATTAAAAGGGGTATGACCTAATAGTAATTCATATAATGTAATTCCCATTGAATAATAATCGGAATAAATCGAACATTGATTCGATGTTATTGTTTCGATTGCACTATATACAGGCGTAAAGGAGTGATTTGTCACCACAATTTCTTGATGATTACGTACTTTTATTGCCGAGCCAAAATCAATCAAAATAATATGACTTAAGTCGTTACTCATCATTAAATTAGCAGGCTTAATATCCATATGAATCAAACCATTTTCGTGTAAAATATGTAAAGCTTCATTTAAAGAAGGAATCACTATTTCTTTTAATGCTTGAACACTCATTTTCTTATTATCTAAAGATCCTTGATGATAATAAGGTGTAATTTCAACAAACCGACCATCTTCTAAATAAAAATAATCGATGACCTTTTCAATAAATTTTGAATCTATCCGTTGAAGAATTTTTAAAACTTCTTCTTCAATTTTATTTTCAGGATGAAAAACTTTGGCAATATAAAATTCATTTTGATATTGACAAGTGTATAATAACGCTTCTCCAGAACGAACATTCAGTTGCTGAAGAATATGATAACGTTGATTAAGAATTTGATTTGGCTGTATTTCAATGAAAGAAATTGTATTTACAGGATCATTTTTCACTGTCTCTTCGCTAAATGATAAAAAGGGATTTAGCATCGTAATTTTATTTTCTTCTTGATTCATCATTTTCACCTCCTGTTCCAGCAATAGATAACATGCCATCGATTTCTATAATTTCTTTTTCATTCAATAAACGATTAATATATTTATTAAAGAAATCCGTTACTTTTGAAGATTTGATTTTTTGACCAAAAATCATCATTGCCTCACGAATCAGTCCATCTCGATCAAGTCCCATATTATTTTTTAATATAACCCGTAAACATTCATGAATTTCTTGTGGATAAATATATTCTAATAAACGTTTGTCTTGGCCTTGAACTTGTCTTACTTTATGAAGATTACTACCTTTTAAATAAATAAAAAATCTATCTTTTTCAAATTTTTCACTTTCAATGATTTTTAAGATACGGTTTTGTACACGATATTCATTAATTTTATAGGCATTGGCTATTTGAAGGGATAAATCATGAATATGCATAACTCCCATATCTTGTAAAACAGCTTCAATTAATTTTTCATTGATCATAGCTAAAGAAAAACCTAAAAAACTTAATGGCTCTTTTTTATATTGGTTAAAATCAAATAAATGATAAATTTCAAATCCATAATCATTCTTTTTTTCATTAGTTTCTTCTAGTTCAATCACATAGGATTCACTAAAAGTATGAGCTTCTTCATTTAGTGCTTTTGATTGAATGAATTGTAATAAGGCTTGATTTTCCATTTCTTCATTTTCTAAATAAAACTTTGAAAAAATTCGATAAATTCTCCAATCATTTTCTTTTAACATTTCATTTTTAATGAATTCACGATCCCTACAAGTTTTTTCTTGAACATAACGTTTTCCGTCGAGTAATATTCCGCAAATAAACTGTTGATGATTTTGTTTTTCAAAAACAGCAAGATCAATTTTAAAAGAAGAATAGCCATAATTAAATACAACATCATAATCATGTTTTTTCAAAAATGAAGCTATTTTGTCTTTTAATCCTTCGTTTTCTTCTTTTTGACATGGTAAAAAATCAAGTGATGAGGCTTGACAAGCAAATTCAAGATATTTTTTTAATAATTTAACGCCCTCGGATTCAATTCTAGATAAATCAATTTCTTCTGGGTAAAAAGAAGCAACTACTTTTAAATTATATTTAGCACGGCTAATGGCTACATTTAAACGACGTTCTCCTCCTGCTTGTTGTAAAGGTCCAAAATGATAACGGAAAACACCATTTTCATCTTTTCCATACCCAATCGAAAAGATAATCGTATCTCTTTCATCACCTTGTACATTTTCAATATTTTTTACAAAAAATGGCTCTTTTAAGTCTCCAGAAAAAAATGCTTCGTATTGCTCGTTTTGCAAATGATTTTTTCTAAATTCTAAAATTGCTTTATCAATCGTATATTTTTGTCTTTCTCCAAAAGCAATAACACCTAAAGATCGAGAAGTTCCATATTTTAATATATGTTCTTCAATTAACTCTACCACTCTTTCTGCTTCAATACTATTGGCTAATTTTTTCTTTTTCGAATAAATTCCTTGTACATAAATGTATTCCATTCCAAAATCTTTACTAGGTTGTTTTACACTAGGTAATGTAATTAAATTATTTTCATAAATATAATGATTAGAAAAAGCAATTAAACTTTCGTTTTTGCTACGATAATGCCATAATAAGGTAATCGAAGGTAATTTACGAGCAGCATATTCTAAAATCGATTCATCCAAATCTTCCAATTCATATTCCTCTTCATCCATTTCAATATCTTCTTCCATTCTTTTAGAAAAGAAACTGGTTGGTGGAAGTTGTCGACTATCTCCAGCAATGATAATTTGTTTTGCTCGGTAAATAGAGCCAATTGCTTCTTCAGGACGAATTTGCGAAGCTTCATCGAATACGACTAAATCAAATTGATAGTTGTCATTTTCTAAATAATTACTAACCGTTAAAGGAGACATCATTAAACATGGTTTTAAATTTAAAAGAAGGTGAGGAATATGGTCAAATAATTGACGAATCGGTCTCTTTCTACTTCTTTTATATTCACGAAGCAAATAATTTCTTTCATCACTGCTGGCCAAATTGGTTTTTAATGGTGGAATGTTTTCTAAACAAGTGCTCCGTATCTTTGCTTTATTAATTTCAAGCTGTTCTTTACATAGCAAAGTAAATTCATCGATTTTTGATAATAATTTTGCTTTACTCGTATTTTCAAGATAATCATTATCATAAATAAAATTTTGTAACGTTTTTAAATAAAATTTTTTAAGATATACTGACGTCAATTTTTCATTTATAGTATGATGTAAACAATATTGAATAAAATCGGATAACTCTTCATTATTTTCATAATCCCTCATCGATTTTTGAAAAAATATCTTATTTTTCAATGCAGAAACATTTTGGCTACAATCATCAATGAGTTGTAATAATTCATCATTATTATAAAGTTCAATATGCTTATTTTCATTAAATAAAGAAAGAAAATAAGTATAACTTTCCATTGCACTTGGATATCGTTTTAAAAAATGTTGAATACTTTCTGTAATTTCATGAAAGTGAGATTCATTTAATTGAAAGAAAGAACGTTCTTGTATAGAATATTTTTCACAAAAGGCAAAGAAAAAACGAATATTTTCATTTTGCTCCATAAATTGATGATAAAGGGTAGAGTCTGGACAAATAGAAGATAACAATTTGCCATTTTTTTCATATTCTTCTTTCGTTTCCTGATACACCATCATCCTCTTTAAATACTCATCTAAATGATTCATTTCAAATGAATTGGTAAGATAACAAGATAGTTTTTGAAGAGATTGAGTAAGACGGTGAAGATATTCTACGTTTTCTTCAAGATTTTGATTAGAAACGAAAATAGAATATTTTTTATCATTATTAAATAATTGAGCTTTTGCTTCGATATAAATATGAATTTGCTCTTTAATGATTTCTTTACTTGCAAAACTTAAAATATTTTTTAATGTTTCTAATTGAATATTGGGTAATAAATTGAAAATATGATGTATTTTTTCGAATTCTTTTAATAGATTGGCAAAATCCATATCAATTGTAAATTCCTTGCCTTCTAAAATTTGATCGTTTAAAGAAGTAAGTTCATTGTCCATTTGTTCTTTTAATTGGTGATACTTCACTAATAAATTTAAAACTTTTTCTATGTTTTCTTGATTAACCTTTACATTTTCTTTTAAATATACACTAAGGGTATTAAAAACATCTTTTCGCAATTCTCTTTTAGCAGAATTAAAAAGCAATGTAAAAGAATTTTCTGTATTATTGATGATAAATTGATAATTTAATAGAGCATCTTTATCGATGTTTAAAATAGAAAGTATAGCATATGAACGAATTAAATCTTGGATATCTTTTATTTCTTGTTGCGTATGATTCACTTGCATCAATTGCTTTTTTATGGTTTCATAATCTTTATATACGATATCAATAAAAGTTAAATCATAAGAATTGTTATTTAATTCTTCCCATAGTTCATAATAATTTAAATTTTCAAATTCATCCGTCGTTAGATTTAACATCCTTTTTAATGTAGATTTTGCATCAGAAATTTCTTTTTGATAACGAATATGCCTTTCTAAAGCATCTTGATAATCCATTAAATGCGTAAAAATATATTCATGACTTTGATTTTTAAAAAATAAAACAGATTGATTGACAAGTTGTAAATTTTCTTGTATTGGAAGTGCAATTTCTTTTAAATCTAAAGTCAATATTTCTTCTTTAAAAATCTTTTTTAAATATCTTTCATTTTCTTGTAAAAGATTCTTTTTATTTTGAATTTGTTCAAGTAAAAGAACTATTTTTTTACCATCATGATTTTGTAAAAAATTAAAATTATTCCTATTCTTTTCAATGACCATTTGTAAATCTTTTATTGCTTGCCATGAATCTTTAAAGGCAATTTGAAAATCAGCAATATAAAAATTAATACTATCTAATAAAGTGATTACACTTTGAATATTTTCTTTTGTTTTTAATAATTTTTTTTCAAGATTTTCTTTTTCAAGTAATGTTAAAGAAACAATTAAGCAATCATCAAAACAAGGGTGATTTTCTTGTTGATAGTTTTGGTATTGCTCTTCAAACATTTTAATGGTCGTTAACGTTTCATTCAATTGATTTTGTGTAATGGTCGCCCAATTTAAAATATCAAAATCGCCATCTTCTACATCACAAACTTCATAATAGCTGTTTATCATATCAAGAAAAGACATATCTAAATGATATACTTTTTGAGCTATATTTTGTGCATATTGATTAATTTCAACTTTTAAAGTTTGTAAACGGTCTAGTTCATTTAATTTTTCTTGTTTCACCATCGTTTTTTTCAATAAATAAGGATGGTAAATTTGATTGACAATTTTTGTTTTATTTATTTTATGATTATGAAGAGGTAAACAAAATTCATCTAAGCCTACATTTTTTAATTTATTGTAAACAACTTCCAAAGCTGCTGTTTTTTGGGAAACAAATAATACTTTTTGACCATTTCCAATCGCTTGAGCAATAATATTGGTAATTGTTTGCGATTTTCCAGTACCTGGAGGCCCTTGTAATACAAAAGATTTTCCTTTTTTTGCTAAAGAAATAGCATCCATTTGGCTAGAATCTGCCTGGACAACAATTAATCGATCTTTTTCATTTTCATGGTCATGATCAAAATCCAAATCATCTTCTGACATATCGAATAAAGTTTCATCGCAAAAAGCCTTTAAAATAGGATGATTAAAAATTCTTTGTTGATTAGTTTGTAAGTCTTTAAACATAACCATTTTTTGAAAAAATAAAATACATAAAGTCGCTTCTTGAAGAATTTCCCATCCGTTTTCATTAACTAATTTTTCTAAATTTGTTAAATATTCTTCTAAAGATAATTCATTCATTTCTGGCAAAAAGATGCCTTGTTGTTCCAGCATATATTTTAAAATCGGATTTATTTCTGGATCTCCAATTCGTGAAACACTATATAAAGCATTCATATTTTCTTGTTCTAAAACTACAGGAACATTGATTAAAGGTGTTTTATAATATTCATTACTAAAAGGAGGTTGCCAACGAAGATAAGCAAAGGTAATATACATTACATCTATTCCTTGTTCCATTTTAAATTCATTTGCAACTCTTTTGATATTTCTTAAAACATCATAGGAATTTTTATCTTTAAAGGTAGTCGTGTCAATATCACCCTCTTTAAATGAAAAATCACTTCCTAAAGCTTGTATTAAAGTTTCAATAGCAAATACATTAAAATTATTTTCTCTGGTAATATTTCTTTTAAAGGAGAGGGATTTGTCTTCTAATACTAAAAGACGATACAACTGAAACATATCTGGTTGGTTAAGCAATAAAGAACGATTATGTTGCCCTGTAAAATTCATCATATAATTTCTTTTTGAAATATCATAAAGCTTTTTGCACCAAATTTCGAACTTTTCTTGAATGTTTGCCATTGATTATCAACTCCTATATTATTTTTATTTTAGCATTATTTTTTATCATTAACCATATGAAAACGTTGTTTTTATATTGTTTTTCATTTTGATGAATGAAATGATTTTTTATTAAAAAATAATGGACAAAAAAATCAAAAATGTTGCTATAAAATTTTTTTAAAATTTTTATTTTTTTTATTCCCTTTTTATGATATTATTTTAATATGCATATAAGATAAATGGATTATGCACAACACGTCAAAAATAAACCTTCTATTTTAAAGGATTTTAGGAATTGGCTTTTTTTGTTGTACCATTTTTCTAGTATGTATAGTAAAAATAATAAAACAATAAATAAGAAGATGTAAAGGGAGTAGGCATATGAAAGTTATAAAAAGAAGCGGAGAAGAAGTTAGATTTGATATAAAAAAAATCATCAATGCAATTACAAAAGCAAACCATACAGTGGAAGCAGAAAAAAGACTATCAAAAGAAATGATTGACGAAATAGCGAGTAAAGTATCTACAAAGTGTAAAAGTTTAAAGCAATCTTTAAGTGTAGAAGAAATACAAGATTTTGTAGAAAATGAATTAATGTCCATTCAAGCTTTTGAAATTGCCCGAAATTATATTACTTATCGTTATAGTAGAGAATTATTAAGAAAGCAAAACACAACAGATGCTCAAATATTATCTTTAATTGAATGTAATAATGAAGAAGTAAAACAAGAAAATTCCAATAAAAATCCAATTGTAAATTCTGTCCAAAGGGACTATATGGCCGGTGAAGTGAGTAAGGATATAACAAAAAGATTTTTGCTACCTGATGAAGTTGTAAAAGCTCACGAAGAAGGTATCATTCATTTCCATGATGCAGATTATTTTGCTCAACATATGCATAATTGCGATTTAGTAAATCTAGAAGATATGTTGCAAAATGGTACTGTCATTTCTGGAACATTGATTGAAAAACCAAAATCTTTTTCTACAGCATGCAATATTGCCACACAAATTATTGCTCAAGTTGCTTCTAGTCAGTATGGTGGTCAATCGATTTCTTTATCTCATCTTGCTCCTTTTGTGCAAATAAGTCGTGAAAAAATTACTCAAGAAGTTTTAAAAGAAAACGAAGAAATACAATTACACATGAGTGAAGAACAAATAAAGCATGTTGTTGAATCGCGTTTAAAAGAAGAAATTAAAAGAGGTGTACAAACGATACAATATCAAGTTGTCACTTTAATGACAACAAATGGACAAGCCCCTTTTGTAACTGTTTTCATGTATTTAAATGAGGTAAATGATCCACAAACTAAGAATGATTTAGCTTTAATCATCGAAGAATGCCTTAACCAAAGATATCAAGGCGTTAAAAATGAACAAGGCGTATGGTATACACCTGCTTTCCCAAAATTAATTTATGTATTAGAAGAAGACAATATTCATGAAGATAGCAAATATTGGTATTTAACTAAACTTGCTGCAAAAGTTTCAGCTAAACGTTTAGTACCAGATTATATTTCTGAAAAGAAAATGCTCGAATATAAAATTGATAAAAAGGGTAACGGGAACTGTTATCCATGTATGGGGTGTCGAAGCTTTTTAACACCTTATCTTGATGAAAATGGTAAACCAAAATATTATGGTCGCTTTAATCAAGGCGTAGTTACAGTTAATTTGGTGGATATTGCTTGCTCTTCTAAAGGAAATATAGATCTTTTCTGGAAAATATTTGATGAAAGAATGGAACTATGTCATATTGCTTTACAAGCTCGCCATCAACGCTTAAAGGGAACAACGAGTGATGTAGCCCCTATTTTATGGCAATATGGAGCGATAGCACGTCTTAAAAAAGGTGAAAAAATTGATAAACTTCTTTATAATGGCTACTCTACATTATCTTTAGGTTATGCTGGTTTATGGGAAACTGTATATTATATGACGAAAGAAAAAATGACTTCTATTAAAGGCACTGAATTTGGTTTAAAGATAATGGAAAAATTAAATGAGTACACTAATCAATGGAAATTAAGTGAACATATTGATTATTCTCTTTATGGTACACCATTGGAAAGTACAACTTATAAATTTTCAAAATGTTTAAAAAAGCGATTTGGTATTATCGAAGGTGTTACGGATAAAAATTATATTACAAATAGTTATCATGTGCATGTTACTGAACCCATCAATGCTTTTGAAAAATTAAAATTTGAAGCTCAATTTCAGCGTTTATCTCCAGGTGGAGCTATAAGTTATATTGAAGTTCCAAATATGCAAAATAATCTTGAAGCAGTTTTAGAGGTCATGAAATATATTTATGACAATATTATGTATGCGGAATTAAATACTAAAAGTGATTATTGCCAATGTTGTGGATATGATGGCGAAATCATGATTGTCAAAGATGAGGATGGAAAACTCATTTGGGAATGTCCAAATTGTAAAAATAGAGATCAAAGCCGTTTAAATGTCGCTAGACGTACTTGTGGCTATATTGGAACTCAATTTTGGAATCAAGGACGGACAGAAGAAATAAAAGAAAGGGTTCTTCATCTTTAGTATGCATTATGCTTCTATTAAAGAATATGATATTGCTAATGGATTAGGAATTCGCGTATCTTTATTTGTCTCAGGATGCACCCACCATTGCAAAGGCTGTTTTAATTCCATTGCATTTGACTTTAATTATGGAAAAGAATTTACTGAAGAAGTAGAAAATCAAATCCTTCAAATGCTTTCTAAAGATTATATAAAAGGTTTATCGATATTAGGAGGTGAGCCTTTTGAAATTGTGAATCAAAAAGCATTATTACCTTTTATTCAAAAAGTAAAAGAAACATTTCCAAATAAAGATATATGGGCTTATTCAGGTTATATTTTTGAAACCGAATTGCTTCGTCCTTCTAAAGCACACTGCGAAATTACAAATGAACTTCTTCAATATATTGATGTATTAGTAGATGGTCCTTTCATTATAGAACAAAAAGATATCACTTTAAAATTTAGAGGATCAAAAAATCAAAGAATTATTGATGTAAAACAATCTTTAAAAAAAAATCAAGTTACTTTAATCCAATCCTTAATGAATTAAATCTAAAAGGCCTCAATCTTTTAGATTTTTTCTTTATGATTTTTCTTGAAGTATTGACAACTTTAAAATTAATTAGTATTATGTATTCGCACTTGCCTCCTTAGTTAATCGGTATAATAAATCCATGGTAAGGATTCGTGACTAGTTCGACTCTAGTAGGAGGCACCATTAAAAACATATAGGTTTGATACAAAGAAAATTGAGCAGATTTTCAAGTATCAAGCCTTTTTTCTTTGCAACTTTAGTGATTTTGAACCATTTTAGCATCACTTGATGTTTTGAGTTCAAACTGAGAAGCACTTTGCCACAACAAGAGCTTTTTTAACACCATTTTAAGATAAGTATTCTTCACTTTAAATCAACAGTCAAGCGAAAGCCTATACTATCAGACGAAAGGTGTTTTGAAATTTAAATCTGTATATTTTATCTTTATAATTTTGATCATTGCTTATCAATATTGAGTAAATGATTTTTATTAGTCATACTTTTTATTATTTAATTTTGCAAAAGAATAGTGCAAATGATTAAAATATGATACAATATAAAAAGTCATAAAAGTAGTTTCATAATATGCCAAGAAATGAAGATATATTCATTTTAAAAGACGAAATATATAAAGTGCATTTTTTGAGAGGTAAGTAAAATGGATGCAAGAGCGTATAGTATCATAAGATTTTTAGATGGTGGGGATAAAAAATTTATTATTCCAGTCTATCAAAGGACCTATAGTTGGAAAAGGCAAAACTGTGAGCAACTATTAAAAGATTTAAAGGCAATATATCAAAATAATTATGATTCTCATTTTTTTGGAAGCATTGTCTATGTCGAAGAGGATGTAGGAGGATGTAATGAATATATAATTGTTGATGGACAACAAAGAATTACGACTGTATCAATTCTTTTATTAGCCATTAGAAACTATTTAGACAATAATCGTATTATTGCTAATGGAATTAATATTTCAAAAATCATGAAAGCTTATTTGATAGACGAATATGCTAACGACGAAAAAAAATTAAAGCTTAAATTAGTTCAAGGCGATGATGAAGCTTACAATAGACTAATTGAAAATGATACTCCAATAGAAAATAATAGTATTACCATTAACTATATGTTTTTTTATGACCAACTTAAAAAAATGGAACTGACAGAAATTTCTAAATTATATGAAGCAATAACTAAATTAATTATAGTTGCTATTAGTTTAAAGCCACAAAATGGAGATGATCCACAATTGATTTTTGAAAGTCTTAATTCAACTGGATTAGATTTGCAAGAATCGGATAAAATTAGAAACTATATTTTAATGGGGTTAGATTCAAAACGTCAAGAGAATCTTTATAGAAAATATTGGGAAAAAATCGAATTGTTTGTTGGAAAGCAAGATATGTCAAAGTTCATTCGGTACTATTTAGCAATAAAAACAAGAGAATTGCCTAAAGAAGATAAATTATATTTTGAATTCAAAAAATATAAGATAAGTAATAATATTGATATTGAGAATATTTTAAAAGATATAATTATATATGCACAATTCTATAATGAAATAATAAAATGCAACCCATATGATAATGGATATAAAGGTGCTTTTGGGAGATTAATGCATTTAGAAGTTAATACAGCAATCCCTTTATTATTTGATTTGCTATTTGCTTATAAAAATAATTTATTAGAAGACAAAGAGATTTGTGAAGCGTCTAAACTTATTGAGTCTTATTATGTTAGAAGAATAATTTGTGGCTTACCAATTTCATCATTAAATAGAACTTTTGTTTCTATTGGAGCAGAGGTAGAAAAGTATATTACTGAAGATAATGCAACATATTTAGACGCTTTTAAATTTTCTATATTAGCAAGAACTGGAAAATCTAGATTTCCAAATGACCATGAGTTTAATAATTGTTTTCATTCGTTCGAACTTTACAATGCTAAGCCAGCGTTTAAAAAATATATCTTAGAGCGGTTAGAAAATAGCAATTCAAAAGAAAGAATCGCAGTTGAAGAACAAATAAATAGTGGTACATTGACTATAGAGCATGTGATGCCACAAACCTTAACGCAAGAATGGAAAACATATCTTGGTGATACATGGGAATTGATTTATGCAAAATATCTTCATACAATAGGGAATTTAACATTAACAGCATACAATAGTGATTACAGTAATTTAAGTTTTGAAAGGAAGAAAGAAAAACCAGAAAACGGATTTATATATTCTAAACTGTTTTTAAATGATTATATTAAAAACGCAACTATTTGGAATGAAAATACAATTGTTGAAAGGGCAGAGTTATTATTTTCCGTTGCTAAAAATATTTGGACTATGCCGATTACAAATTTTAGTCATAAAGAAAACGAACAATGGATTGATTTAGATGACGAATATGATTATACTGGTAAAACAATTGTTAAAATGGTATTTTTAGGAGATGAAATTTCAACTAATAATATATCAGATGCATATAATAAGATTAATGTACAACTTTATATGCTAGATCCGGAAAATTACTTGAATATAGAATCTAAATATATCTCTTCTAATGAACACGATATGAGAAAACCTTATAAACTTTCTAATTCTTTATTTATAGAAACAAATCTAAGTTCTCAATCAAAAGTCAACGAAATAAGAAAATATCTAAAACACTTTGATTTAGATCCCCAAGATTTAAGGTTTTTGGTGAAAATAAAAAAAGAAAAGTCTGCATTCAATATTCTTGATGAAGCTTCTTTTCAAGATGTTAAAATTGGCTATTTAGCATATGAATTAATTAAATGGCTTTTAGAAAATGATAGACTGTCATTTCAAGAAATAGCTGACCTTATGACTAAAGAATATACAAGAGCTAACTTCAAGAAGGTCGTTTATCCAATATTGGCCGAATCCAAAAATGCAAATAGAGGAAATAGTATTCAAGTAAGATATTATAAAGATCCAGTGGTTATAAATGGCAAAAATTATTTTATAACTAGCCAATGGTTCGAAGAAAGTAGAGATGATTTGTTAAACTGGTTCAATCGACACAAATAATCAAAAAACGGGTAGGTGCATAGCAATGAATATTGATGAAAGGGAAGTATTTTGGGAAAGATTATGCTCTTTAAAAAATGGTAATGATTCCATTGAAAATGTTATAAAATATCCAAGATACATTTATAGATATAGAAGTTTAACCTTAAAAAGTCTAGAAGATATAAAAAATAATAGATTAACTTTTTCAACATCTAATTATTATGATGATCCTTTCGATACTTATCTAAGAATTAACCGAGAAAAATTAAAAAATGATATTGATAAAATTTTTGAACAAGATAATCTTATTGAAAATTTCAAAAGCTTTTTTAACAAGATAGGAGCAAAAATGAGCGAGGTGGAGATTTTAAATAAAATAAAAAATCTCAACTTAGATGAAGTTTATCATTTTGTTCTTAAAATAATGAATGAAAATAGTAGAAATATTTTAAGAAGTTATACTTTATCAGTATGTTTTTCTGAAAATGGATTAAATGAATCTTTATGGATTAAGTATGCAGATCGGCACAAAGGATTTGCAGTTATATATGATCCATATGATGAATCAAAGTTTTTATGTGGAAAACAAAACAAATGCATGCAATGTCCATTAAGCAATCAAACCGCATCCTTATATCCAATTTATTATTCTGATGAACCATATGATGCAACAGAATATGCAAAATGGTTTACTGCATCTTTGGCTCTTAAAAAAATTTTATCAGAAACAATTGCAAATGATGTAATATTTTCTATGTTTCCACAAATGAAATGGGAAAGAGAAAAAATAGCATTGATAAAGAAAAAATGTCACATGTATGACCAAGAGTGGAGAATGATTTCTTCAGTATGGAATAATAAACCCATAACAATTGAATGGAAACCTTATGGAATTATTTTAGGATTAAATATGGCTTTCCAAGATAAAGATTTAGTTTATCATAATGCTAAACTTGCTGGTATAGAAAATATATTTGAATGTTATATTGATGATAATGATACACTAAATTATAGAATATACAAAAAATAATTTTTAAAGAAATATTTAATTGCACCAGTCAGTAAAAACTAGAGGGGTATGCACTTTTTCATAAAGGGTATGCAGAAAAACTAGGGGTATGCAAATTGTATCATAGTAGTATATCTTTGCCATTAAGAACATATAGGTTTGATACAAGTATCAAGCCCGTTAGGGATTTTAGTCCAGTATAAAATTGCGTAGTTACAAACAGGTTTTATTCCTAAATGTGAATACGCTTTTTCATTTGGCAAGTCAACTTTGCTGATTCCGTTATAGAAGATATTCTAAGAAACATTAGGCTAACAAATTAGAAGGCATAGATATGTTTTTATAATCAAAACTTAATTTTTAAAAAGAATAAATCTGTGATATACATAGAAGTAAGGACAGTAAAGGCGTGGGTGAGAGATAACATGGTTGAAAGAAAACTATATTTAGATAAATTATTAATTTCGAAATATTGTGTATGTTGCATTTCGAAAAATATAAAAAATATTAATTTTTCGAATTACTATTAGTATAATATTGTTGGAAGAAGGTAAAAAAATGAAAATAATTGAAAGAAAATATTTAAATGATTTGATTGATATTATGGGAACTCCAGTCATTAAAGTAATCACAGGTGTAAGACGTTGTGGTAAATCTAAGTTGTTAGAAATATTTAACGAATATTTAATTATGAATTATTATGATTCGAATGTAATTTATATAGATTTTAATAAATTAGAATTTGAAGAATATTTAGAATATCATAGATTATATGATTATATAAAATCAAAATATAGTAATCACTGCATATATGAAATAAATCAATAAAATTCTTTTAAAAATCATAATCACTATTTTTTCGACCACACCATTTACAGATTCCATTTTCATAAAGACAAGGAACAATAGGTAACACATAAATTCTATATACCCAATCACAACTCGCACATCCTATGATTTGATAACCTTCTTTTTGACAAGTTGCATCTTGATTTTCTTTCACAATTAAAGAATGGGCAGCACCATTATAACCATGCGAATTCTTATTATCTAATTGTTCATTATCATTATTTTTATTTACAATATTACATGAATTAAAACCTATTAAACAAATAAAACATATTAAAAAAGAAAATATTTTTTTCAATTTTACTTCCTCCTTTTTATTAATAATACCAAAATTTTCTTTTTTTTGTGCAAAAAAAGATTATAACTTTTGATCGTTATAATCTTTTTTAATTATTTTCCAGAAACAGCTAATTTTTTAATCACAATAGATGGTGATGAAATTCCATTATATGTGACAAATGTATCATTTCCTATATCTTCAATATCTTTAAACATAGTAAATAAATTACCCGCTATCGTAATTAAATTAACAGGTGTCGTAATTTTACCATTTTCGATAAGATAACCACTAGCTTGTAAAGAAAAATCACCTGAAAGAGGATTCATACCAGCATGTAATCCTTGAACATCTGTTATTTGAATACCATTTTGAATTTTATCACATAATTCTTCCAAAGATTTTCTACCAGGTTTAACTTCAACAAAAGCTGTAGTGATTCCAATGGACGAACCTCCATATCCATTACCTGTAGAAGATGTTTTCGCTTCATTTGCAGCCTCAATGTTATACAAAAATGTTTTTAATACTCCCTTATCGATGATTGCTTTCTTGTAAGTAGCTACTCCTTCATCATCAAATGCTCGATAAAAATAAGGATAATTTTTTTCATGAGGGTTTTCGATTATCGTTAATTTTTTTGAAGCAATTACTTCATTGAGTTTATCTTTCAATAAAGATTTACCTTTATTCACCGCTTCACCAGATACAGAATTTAATAAGAAAGCCGTAAAGGAAGAAAAGACACTTGGTGAAAGCAAAACTTTATATTTCGTCGATTCGCATTGGCTACCATCTAAAGCATGAACAGCCTTATCACAAGCTTCTTTTACAATCTTATTTAAATCAAAAGAAGAAAGATCTTGTGCAAATTGATAAGCCCAACCTGTTCTTACATCATTCGTAGATTTAGCAACAACAGATAAAATGAACATTGCATAATTTACTTTATAAGATAATTTTAATCCTTTTGAATTAACAATTTTTAAAGCAGAAACGACTTCTTCATAAGTCACATCATCCACATCCGAAATTTTATCATGATACTTGTATGCCATTTCTTCTGCTTTTAAACATAATTGAATCTTATCATTTACATTTGTCTTTTCTAACTTATCACTATAAGTTTTAAAATTTTTATATTTTTTAGAACCAGAAAAAATTTCTTGAACTTTTTTATCATCAATCAGACTAGCATTAACGACCATGTCATCTAAAATTTTCATAATGGAATTTTTATTTTCCGTATATCCTGAAACCATATTACCATTCACTATACCACGAATGTAAATCGTTTCATTTTCAGAAACACTATAATTTTCAACTTTTTTATGAAAAACTTGAATCGATAATTTATTGCTTGTTTGACATTTAAATTCAATATCGGAAAAACCTATTTTTTTTGCATATTCAAAATATTTGTCAAAGTTCATTGAATTTTACCTCCTGTTCCACCTACTAAAATGGATTTAACACGAATGGTAGGTTGACCAACATCTGCTGGAATAGAACCTGAAGATGCACCACACACTCCTTGTTCACGTAACAAATTATTACCAATCATATCAATATTGAATAAAATATTAGCACCATTACCAATCAGTGTAGCACCTTTTACAGGTTTAGTGATTTTTCCATTTTCGATTAAATAACCTTCTTGTACAGCAAAGTTAAAATCACCTGTAGCTGGATTGACAGATCCTCCACCTAAAGATTTTGCATATAATCCAAATGGAGTGGCTGCAATCATTTCTTCCTTAGTTGATTTTCCATTACCAATGAAAGTATTTGACATACGTGAAGTTGGTAAGAATTTATAAGATTCTCTTCGACAAGCACCATTTCCTTTTTCATTCATTGCTCTGCCGTTAAAATTATCAACCAAATAATTCATCAAAATACCATCTTTGATTAATTGATTTCTTTGTGTTGGGTTCCCTTCATCGTCAAAATTACCAGATCCCCAAGCACCATCAATGGTTCCATCATCAAAAGCATTTACAATGTTTGAAGCTATTTTTTGACCTTTTTTACCTGCAAAAACAGATAAGTTTTTAGACACAGCACTCGCTTCTAGACCATGTCCACAAGCTTCATGGAAAATAACACCACCAAAACCATTATCTAAAATAACAGGCATTTCACCAGATGGACATTCATCAGCATCTAACATTGTAATCGCTGTTTTAGCAGCTTCTTTTGCAATTTCTTTTAAATTAATAAATTCATTAAAAAATTCAAATCCTCGTTGTGCTCCTGGCCCTTTTCCACCTGTTTGCATCGCTCCAGGTTTCATTGCAATAGCAGATAAATAACATCGACCACGTGTTCTTGAATCTTTTGCTATTTTACCATCACTATTATAAATGGTTACATTTTGTGTATTAAAAGCATATCTAACATCAACTTTTTTAATTCTTTCATCATAATTTAAAGCTACGTCGGATGCTTCTTTTAACAAACTTATTTGTTGTTCCATTGGAACACTATCATAAGAAACCATTGGTCTATTTTTATTTCTTGTTTTAACAGCCTTCAAATCAGAAACACTATATTCCCTTTCTCCAGAAAAACTATCTTTTAATGTATTTGCTAATTTTAATAAATTTTTATAAGATATATCGTTTGTATATCCATATACACATTTGTCTTTCTTTAAAATACGAATTCCACAACCATAAACATTCGATGTGGAAGAACGAGAAACTTTAGAATTTTCTAACAAAATGCTTTTAGAGGATGTATCTTCAAAAAATAATTCACTATAATCCCCACCCGTAGCCAAAGCTGCATTGAGAATGTCTAAAATTTGTTTCTTTTGCATTTTTATCACCCCTTATAGTAGCATTATACTCAATTTGAACCTCAAATAAAATTATTTTTTTTATTTTTTGTGTTAAGATGCTTTTTTAATACTTAATACTATAGAGCATATCAAAATAAGAAGGAACATTCCAATACTTCTTAGCAACATGAATTTCTAACTGATCTACTACCTTACGTAGATGGTTCATAGCTGGTAAAATCGATTCATGACAAAAAGTAGCTTTTTCATAATCTGTATATAATTGATTACATTTATGAATAAATTTTGTTAATAAATTCTCATGATAATGGATTTTATCGCATAAATTAGTGATTATCTCTAATTTTTCTTTTTCTAAATTTGTTTTTATATGCAATTCATTTAAGTGAAGAATTTCCGTTGCTAAAACATTTTTATACTCAAATATACCTGGAAGAAGTAAACGATGTAACATTTCCATCATTGTTTCAGCTTCTATATAAATTGTTTTGTAGTAGTTTTCTAATAAAATATCATATCTTGCTCTTAATTCTCTTTCCGTAAAGATATCGTATTTTTCAAATAAATCAATGTTTTTCTTATCTAAAAGATGATCTAACGCTTCCATCGTATCTTTTAAATTCAAAAGTCCTCTATTTTTAGCTTCTTCTAACCATTCTAAAGAATAACCATTTCCATTATAAATAATTTTTTTATGTATTTTATATTCATTTTTGATTAAATCTAAAATACATTCTTGAACATTTTCGGCATTTTCTAAACGATTTGCAAATTCATCTAAAACACTAGCTACTATCGTATTTAATACCATATTAGGATCTGCAATCGACTGTTTTGATCCGACCATTCTCAATTCAAACTTGTTTCCCGTAAAGGCAAAAGGGGATGTGCGGTTACGGTCTGTTGTGTCTTTCGTTAATAAAGGGATAAATGGTACTTTTAAACTCAGTTTTTCTTTAATCTTTCCGTGATAATCTTTTCCCTCTTCGATAGAATCTAAAATTTTCGTTAATTCGTCCCCCAAAAAGATAGAAACAATTGCTGGAGGGGCTTCATGAGTTCCTAAACGATGATCGTTGCTTGCACTGGCAACAGAAATTCTTAATAAATCACTATATTGGTCTACAGCTTTAATAATGGCTACTAAAAATAACAAAAATCTTAAATTATTTTTAGGATTTTTCCCCGGTTCTAGTAAGTTTTCATTTTGAGTTGCTAAAGACCAATTATTATGTTTTCCACTTCCATTAATATATTCAAATGGTTTTTCATGAAGTAAACAAACCATATCAAATTCTGTAGCAATTTGCTTCATAAGAGCCATTACTAATTGATTATTATCTGTTGCAACATTGGCATATGTATAGACAGAAGCTAGTTCATGTTGAGCGGGTGCAACTTCATTATGTTCTGTTTTTGAATAAATTCCTAGACTCCACAATTTTTTATTTAACGCAGCCATATAAGAAACTACTCTACTTTTTATTTTACCAAAATAATGATTATCCATTTCTTGCCCAATCACTGGTTTATTGCCAAATAATGTTCTCCCGCAAATCATTAAATCAGGTCTAGATTCATAGATTGATTTATCAATTAAAAAATATTCTTGTTCCGTTCCGACTGTTGCAAAAACATCTTTTTCTTCAAAGTCTAAGATTTTCAATACTCTTTTAGCATGATGATTTAAGACTTCTATACTTTTTAATAAAGGTGTTTTTTTATCCAAAGCCTCACCACTATATGCACAAAAAGCAGTAGGAATATAAAGCGTTCGATTTAAAATAAAAACATAAGAAGTGGGATCCCATACCGTATATCCTCTGGCTTCAAAAGTTGTTCTAATTCCTCCACTAGGAAAAGAACTAGCATCAGGCTCACCTTTAATTAAAGATCTTCCTGTAAAAATACTTATCGGTTGATTATTTAAATCTTTATCTAAAAAACTATCATGCTTTTCGGCCGTTATCCCTGTCATTGGTTGAAACCAATGTGCAAAATGAGTAGCTCCTTTAGCCATAGCCCATTGTCTAATTTTCTGAGCCATTTCATCTGCCACTTCAAGGGTTAATGGTTTTCTTTGCTGAATGAGCATTTTATATTGCTTATAAATTTTATTGGATAAATACTTTTTCATTAAGTTTTCTGTAAAAACATCCTCTGCAAAAATATCTAAAATCTTATTTTTCATCGGTTATCCCTCCTTTTTTTATTTTCTATGGATTCTTTTATAAATTGATAAAATAGTGGATGTGCTCGATTCGGTCTACTTTTAAATTCAGGATGAAATTGAACACCAATAAAAAATGGATGATTTTTCATTTCAATCGTTTCTACTATTTGCTGATTCATAGAAGTTCCAGTAATCCATAAACCTTTTTGTATTAAACTTTCTCTATATTGATTATTAAATTCATAACGGTGACGGTGTCTTTCTTCAATTTGTTCTTTTTGATAAGATAAATATATTTTACTTCCTTTTTCAATGTTACATGAATAAGCTCCAAGTCTCATTGTACCTCCTAATTTTTGATTTACTTTATCTTCTAAAATATCAATCACTTTTGATCCATAATTTGAAAATTCGCCACTTGTTGCATCTTGAATACCAGCTACGTTTCTAGCAAATTCAATCACGGCAATTTGCATGCCTAAACAAATCCCAAAATAAGGAATTTTTTTCTCTCTTGCATATTGACATGCTTGTATCATTCCATCTATTCCTCTAATTCCAAAGCCTCCTGGAATAAGGATACCATCTACTTCTTTAAACATTTCTTCTTTTGTATTTTCATTTATTGTTTCGCTATCAATCCATTTAATTTCAACATGAATATGATGGGCATAAGACGCATGATTTAAAGCTTCTACAACGGATAAATAAGAATCATGTAAAGTAACATATTTTCCGACAATACCTATTAAAACTTTTCCTTTTCTGGAATGTATGTCTTGAATCATTTTTTCCCAAAGTCTCAAGTCACAATCTTTATGAATCTGAAACTTATCACATACGATTTCATCCAATTTATTTTGATGAAGCATTAATGGAACTT
Organism: uncultured Bacillota bacterium; assembly: GCA_902491575.1. Classification (GTDB taxonomy): domain Bacteria; phylum Bacillota_I; class Bacilli_A; order RFN20; family CAG-631; genus CAKPXW01. The sequence continues at coordinate 49,821 of CABUID010000002.1, read as the reverse complement.
CGTACAAACAATCCATCGTTGAATTTTGAATAACACAATTTTCTTCTACATTACAAAATAGGGCTATTTTTTTTCGAATTGATTCACCACAATCTTGTTCAGAACGCACAATAATCATATCTGGATGAATACCATTTGATTGTAATTCCTTTACAGAATGTTGTGTTGGTTTTGATTTGTATTCATTTGAACCTGCAATGAACGGGACTAAACAAACATGTATAAAAAGACAATTTTTTCGACCTACATCCAATGCAAATTGACGGATAGCTTCTAAAAATGGTTGACTTTCAATATCACCAATCGTCCCACCAATTTCAGTAATCATAATATCGGCTTGTGTTACTTCTGCATTTTTTTTAATAAAATACTTTATTTCATTGGTAACATGAGGAATAATTTGTACAGTTTGACCATTATATTCTCCATTTCTTTCTTTATTTAAAACTTTCCAGTATACTTTTCCACTTGTTAAATTAGAATACTTTGTTAAGTTCTCGTCAATAAATCTTTCATAGTGACCTAAATCCAAATCTGTTTCTGCACCATCTTCTGTTACAAAGACTTCTCCATGTTGTATAGGATTCATTGTTCCAGGGTCAATATTCATATAAGGATCAAACTTTTGTGCCGCTACTTTTAAACCTCGATTTTTTAAAAGCCTTCCTAAAGACGCTGCGACAATTCCTTTTCCTAATCCAGAAACCACTCCACCTGTAACAAATATGTATTTCATAGTCTACCTCTTTCTTATCTTCCAATAAAAAAAAGCGTTTTTTTTTAACAAATCATCATTTGCTAAAAACGCTTATTCTATTTGGTTCAATTCATCATTTTAAAACGTTTTTATTCTATCACCTATCAAGATTTAATGTCAATAAAATTTAAAAAGTTAATTCTATAAATTGTCAAGCCATTGCAAATTCTTCTTTTATTTGTGCTAATGCGAATAAAATTTTTTCTTTATTTTCAAAAGTATCCAATAAACTTTCATTTTCTAAATAAATATCCACAATCTTTTCTAAAGAAATATCGATTTGACTAGAAAAGAAATATTGATTGGAATCCATTTCCCTTGCATAAAAAACAATTGAATAAATCTCACTCGATTGACGGATATCTTCGAGTTTAAATTGTAATTTAAATTGATTTTCTATTTTTTGCAAATCAATGGAATTTTCAATAGCCTGTACCTTATCTATTGCTAGATTTATATTTTCTTGTTGATCTTCATAAACCTCTTCAAAATAATGATAACCATTTTGTTTTAAATTACTATTTAGAATATATATACAACCAAAACTCATATTCTCATCAATGGAAGATAAATAAGATTCAAAAATAATTTGATATTGACTAAAATTTGAAAAGTTTTCTTTATCCCAATTGGCTTTAAACGCCAGTTGCATTTGCATTTGAAAAGAAATATCATTTGATTGAATTAACTGATATAAACAAACATCATATTGACTATTTGTACTTAAATAGCAAGAAAACAAATCATTGGCTGCATTATAGCGAAGCGTATTTCTTGTAGTGGCCTCATCTGCACAAACAATACTAGCATTACCTTTCTCACTAATTTCAATATGAAAACTACTTTGCATTGTTAATGTAGATTGAGTTCTTAAATAATTATTATTCGTTCCACCAGCAGCATATAAATACTCATTTTGAACCCTAAAAGAATAGGTGTTTTCTTGTATTCCATTCGATAATTGTATCATTTGTACTTGATCATTCACTTTTAATGTATCATCCGATATTTTTTCTATTTCGACCGCCACACGATTATTCGTATTTTGAGAGGTACTTAATGCTTTTGGATAATTTGTAGCCACAATAATATAAGTTTGATTTAAAGATAATTCATCCGTATTACTTACTTTTTTCCATAAAGCCGATATTTGCCAAATAGCGTATAAGTCAAAAGAAGAAGTAATGCTTTTAGAAAAATCATAAGCTTTATTACCTTCTTTTGAAGTAGACCAATATAAAAAATCATAACCAGTACGTTTTGGATTATTTGGTTTGAATAAATTATCGCCATATTGTATGATTTTTGTATCTAAAAGCTGATTTGCTTCATCATTTAAATAAAAATGAATGGTAAATTGTTGTTGTTCATCGATAATATTGACGGATAACATTTGAGTATAATTTTTATAAGAAACCAATATATTGACTTGTCCTGTCTTTTTAGCTTCTATCTTACCTGAAGAGGTGACAGTTGCTATCGTCTCATCGGAAGAAGTATAAGAAAATAAAGAAGAATCGATTTCCATACTTGTTTCGATTTGATATGTATGGTTTAAAGATAAAGTTATTTTTGTCTCTTTTAAAGTGAAAAAATCTTCATCAAGTAAAGCACCGTTGCCATTATAATTTTCATCCCAAATCATTATAGCAAATTCTGGATGATCAATAAAAGGATTACGAACACCTGTTATGGAAGCACAATATTGATTACGATTCATTTCAAATTCATCCACAGGATCAATTTGATTCCAATATAAAAGTAAATCCCATGCATCCTGAGGAGATTGAGTTGGTGTATAAACTATATTTGTAATACTTAAATTTCCATTCTTTCCTGTTGTTGAATGTTTTACTTCCGTTGAATAATGTGTATACATATACATCAATATTCGAGCAATGTCTCCTTTAATTTCCTCTCTTGGCTCAAAAGTTTCATTAGCAAAATAATTACCTGTTTTTTGATTTTGATATTCAATTTCAGTTCCTTGATGATTCAAATCAGCGTAAGGATAATTATTTCTTGAACTATTTATAGCAGGTATAGAAGGTTTTATTTGATGAATATCACTTCCAGCATTTCGCGTTGTATTATTAACGCTTGTATATAATCCTCCTGAAAGACTTTTACACCAGACATGCTCTCTATTATAATTATAACCACTTCCCCAAACATTAGAAAAAGGTATGCCAGCATAGAATAAACGAATAGCATTTTCATCATTTAAATCTTCATCAGAAAAAGCGAGTGCACCTCTGCATTCACCATAAGTAGTATAATAACGATGCTTTTCACTTAATAGGCTGGCTAGTCTTTCAAGCAATTCTTGATTCTTCAAACCTTCTATACTTCCATTTTCTGAGGAAGTATAAAAAGCCTCAACATTTTCATTTTCAGATAAATAAGTCGGAGATGGTGCTACAATATCATTAGCCGCTGCATTAACATTGAGTCTACTAAAACCCAAAAAAGGAATGCATAATGAGATTAAAAAGAGGAAATATCTTAACTTTTTTTTCATCTTATTCTCCTTTAATTGTCACTTAATATATGGACAATTTGTTCCAATATTTCAAAAAGATCATGTTTACATATTATATAATTATGAATTAAAGGATGGCGAATAAATTCATCCTGTAAAATATTTAAAGTTTGTTTTTTTATTTTATAATTTTCCATATCATTTTCTTTTAAACACTCTTTTGCTTCTTTTTGTGTTTGTTGTATAACTTGTAATAAAGATAAAACATATTCATCTTTTTTCAAGGCTTCTTTTAATGCAAAATATTGTTGAGCTTCATTTGTTTTTTTTAATTCATCATTTAATTCTTTAGCTGTTTTCTTCAACTTGTTCTCCTTCTAGTGTGTAAGTTTTTGCTTTGATTATTTTGACCTTTACAATTTGACCAATGTCTTCTTTTTTTCCTTTAAAATTAACTAATTTCATATCTTCTGTATAACCCGATAAAATCTCTGGGTTTTTCTTTGATGGTCCTTCTATTAATACTTTGACAATTTTATTTTCATAAGTTTTGTATTTTTCTAATTCATATTTGGCAATTAAAGCCGTTAATCGATTAAACCTTAGTTTTTTTATGTCCATCGAAATATTATCTTTCATTTTAGCTGCTGGAGTCCCTACACGTGGTGAATAAATAAAAGTGAAAGCACTATCGTATTTCACTTTTTCACATAAAGATAAAGTGTTTTCAAATGCTTCTTCCGTTTCATTAGGAAAACCAACAATAATATCCGTTGTCAAAGCTACATCTGGTATTTTATTTCGTATTTTTTCTACTAAATGAAGATATTGTTCACGATTATATCTTCGACCCATTAATTTTAAAATGCCATCATCTCCAGATTGAACTGGAAGTTGAATATGATTCATTATATTTGGATATTTCGCAATGACGTCAATTAATTCATCACTAAAATCCCATGGATGAGAAGTTGTAAACCGAATTCTTTCTATACCTGTTAAAGCTACTTGTTCCATTAATTGAGCAAAAGATAAATCATCAATGTCTTTACCATAGGCATTTACATTTTGACCAAGCAAAGTAATTTCTTTATAACCTAATTCTTTTAATGCTTTGACTTCATTTAAAATATCAATAGATTTACGACTTCTTTCTTTACCTCTTGTATATGGAACAATACAATAAGTACAAAACTTATTACAACCATACATAATATTTACCCATGCTTTAAAACTGGAAGCACGACAAGAAGGCAAATCTTCTTGTATATCTCCTTGATTGGATAAAACGTTGCAAATTCTTTGATTGCTTAAAATCGTTTCTTTAATTAAAGAAGGCAATTGATAAATATTGTGTGTGCCAAAAATTAAATCCACTTGTGGATATTGATTTAATAAAGTAGATACGATATGTTCTTGCTGAACCATACATCCGCAAACTCCTATAATCAATTCTGGATGATTTTGCTTTAAACTTTTTAAAGTTCCTATTTCACCAAATACTTTTTTTTCTGCATTTTCCCGAACACAACATGTATTTAAAATAATTATATCTGCATCTTGAATATCATTACTTGCTTGATAGTGTAATTTTTCTAAAATGCCCGCTATAATTTCAGAATCTCTTAAATTTCCCTGACAACCATAAGTACGAATAAAATACTTTCGATTCACTCCAATATTGGCTATATCTTCATCAATCACGACGCTATTGTACTGGTATTTTGGTAAAACATCCTTATTTCTTATTGCTGCTAGTTTTAAATTGGGAGAAGATAAAACTTTTGCAAATTTTTTCATATTCATCAACTCCTAAAAATCTTCTTTAAATGTAAATTTAATATTGGTATATTCACCATCAATCGTATGAATTTTAGTATCTAGCAAATCTTCAATCATTGCTGAATCATCTGTATAATTCTTATTTTTTGCTAATTGATGAGCTTTTTTAATAATGGAGGTTTTAAATGCTTGAGGCGTTTGAACACGTTTTAATTCATCTCTTTTTAATGTTTTAACGACTACATTATCCCTTACAACTTTAATTGTATCGGTCATGGACCAAACAGGAATAACCACATCGCAATCTTTTAATTTTGCAATTAAACGATTTAATAAAATTGGTGTAAAATAAGGTCTTGCTCCATCATGAATTAAAACATAATCTTCGTCGACTTTATCTAAAGCATTTGCAACAGACTCTTGACGAGTTTGTCCTCCTATAACATATTCTATTTTATCGACATCTTTAAAGATTTTTTTCATGTCGTTATAATCTTGTTCTTTACAAACTAAAATTATTTTCTTACAAGCCAAATCATCGATAAAAGCTTTCGTCGATAAATAAATAATGGGTATATTATTTACTTCAAATAATACTTTATTATATTTCAAACCTGATCGAGTAGAATTTCCTGCTCCAAGGACAATTGCTTGATATTCCATATTTTCTTTCCTTTCTAATTTAAAGGTAGTTCAAATTGAAGATAATATTTATAGGCACTAAAACCTAAAGATTTATAAAATTTTACATCTTTAGTAGCTAAAATAATAATCTTCTTACATCCTCTTTTTAATAAATAATTCTTTGCTGCTTTATTCATCAATACATCAAAATTTCTATCTTGATAATTTGAATCAACTTTTACAAAATTAATACTTCCTATTTTCTTATCATTATCAAAAGTACTTGCTTTAAAAGGCATTCGATTTTCATCATTAAAACGAACAAATGAAACAATTTTGTTATCTACTCTACCTGTAACAATTCTTCGTCCTGAGCCACCTTTTTCATAGTATTGATTTACGAGATAAGCTTCTCTTTTCCATCCATTTTTCACACAAAGTTGCAATATTTCATCTTTTTCATCTTCTGTGGCAATACTGATATTCAATTCATTATTGGATAGTGTCTCAATTTTATCATTTCTCGCCACTCTTATCATATCCACAACAGCTTCTTTTTGAATAAAATTTTTATTCACAAAAAAGATGGCAGCACTATTTAACTCACTTGGAATACCCGAAAAAATTCGATTCATTTCATTGCCTACAACTAAAGTATTAATATTACGATATTGTTTCAATTCGGATATAGCTAATTGTAATAAATCACTTCCAATTCCCATATTTCTCATTTCCTTTTTAACAAATATTAAAGAAATATGAGCAGCATCATTCTCATTTGCCAATCCTGATTCATCAATCCAAGTTTTAATAAAAATAAAGCCAACAGGTTCATTATCATATAAGGCAACAAAAGAAGCATCTTGGTTAAAATTTATATCTTCTAAAATAAATTTTCGAAATAAAACTTTTTTAATAGGATAAGTTATTCGAAATTCACTATTCCACAAATTAATTAAATGCTTCGTATGTCTATACTTTCGAGCCGTTATATACTCTAGCATAATTTAATCCTTCATCAACGGGAATAAGATGACATCTCGAATAGACGCAGAACCTGTAAAAAACATCACAATTCGATCAATTCCCATTCCTATTCCACCAGCAGGTGGCATACCATATTCTAAAGCTTCTAAGAAATCATTATCGATATCTCCAGCTTCATCATTACCAAGACTTTTTTCTTTTAATTGTTCTAAAAATCTATTTTTTTGGTCTATTGGATCATTTAATTCACTATATGCATTTGCAAACTCACAACCAGCAATATAAAGTTCAAATCGATCAACATAACGTGGGTCATCTTCACATGCTTTCGTTAATGGCGATATCTCAATTGGGTGACGAATTAAAAAAGTAGGTTGAATCAAAGTTTCTTCACAATATTCTTCAAAGAATAAATTTAAAATATGTCCTACCCCTGTAAAGTGTGCAGGAACAAATAATCCTTTTTCTTGAGCTATTTTTCTTGCATCTTCAAAAGAATGAATTGTTGAAAAATCAATTCCGGTAACATTTTTTACTAAATCAACCATTGAAATGACGCTAAAAGGTTTAGCAATATTAATCGTATGACCATTCCAATTGAATTCTTCTTGCTGATGAAACACATTTAAAGCAATTCTTTTAAAACATGTTTCTGTTAATTCCATCATACTTCTTAAATCGCCATAAGCTTGATATAATTCAACCGTTGTAAATTCTGGTGAGTGCTTTGTATCCATTCCCTCATTTCTAAAAATGCGACCAATTTCATAGACTTTTTCTAAACCACCAACAAGTAATCTTTTAAGGTTTAATTCTGTTGCTATACGTAAATAATAATTTCGATCTAAAGCATTATGATGAGTAATAAAAGGTCGTGCTGCTGCACCTGTTACCATTCCAGTAAGACAAGGTGTTTCCACTTCTATGAATCCTAAAGAATCAAAATAGGATTGCATTTCTCTGATGATACGTGAACGATTCATTGCAGTTTTACGTGAGGATTCATTCACAATTAAATCAACATATCTCCTTCTATATCTTTCTTCAACATCTTGAAGTCCATGATATTTTTCAGGTAAAGGACGTAAAGCTTTAACCAAATGGGTATAATTTGTTACTTTAATTGTTAACTCTCCAGTGTTTGTTTTCATTACTTCACCCGTTACCCCAATTAAATCACCGATATCAGATAATTTAAAAATACTATAAGCTTCTTCGCCAATCACATCTTTTCGAATATAGATTTGCATATTACCATCACGGTCTTGCAAATTGCAAAAAGCTATTTTACCCATATCTCTTTTGGTAATAATACGTCCTGCTATTGTTGCAAAAACAATATCATTTTCTAATTCTTCTTTTGTCTTATCGCTATACTTTGCTTTTATATCAATAATCTTATCTTTAACATCAAAACGTGAACCAAATGGGTTTACACCTTTTTCTTTTAATTTTTCTAATTTTTCAATTCTAATTTTTGTTTGCTCTTGTAAAGTCAAAATAGGTTGGTTATTATTTTCCATGTAAATCAACTCCCTTTTCTTATAAATTATAACATAATTTATTTAAAATATATATCTCATTCAAAAAAAAGTAAACCGGGAAACAAAAATTTTCTTACTTTATAACATTTTAAGCAAACTAGAAAGCAAAAAACCTCTTTTTCATTGAAAGCTTCAAAGAAAATATTTGAATGTTAAAAAAAATTTATTTCATGTACAACGACTCACCATAATGTTATAATTTTAATGGATATCCTTTATTATCCTAAGGAGTATAAAATATGAAAAAAAGTTTATGTTCTTTAGCATTATTATGTATGATTTCATTTTGTTCATGTGAATCAAAATCTATTACCCAAGGAGATGGAAGTATGAAAACGAATGTAACAGAGGAAAAAAATAGTAATGATAAAACCTATCGATTTAATGATACAATATTTGAAATTTCAACAATTGAAATAGGAATAAATGAAACATATCGAATTGCACTTATAATGAATCCAAAATACGAATTTTTTAAAGCAAAAATAGAAATCGAAGATGAATCTATCGTTTCTTTAATGAATAATTCATATGTTTTAGTTGGCAAAAAATTTGGTGAAAGTAAAATTAGAATTATTTTGGATGAAGAAATTTATGATGAAGTAATGGTTAAAGTTTTAAGCGATGAATATATGAAAAGCCATTTTACAACAGATAAAGGTAGACTTGCATTAAAAACATTTACGGTTCTTGGCGCTTCAAACTCTGACACTCAAACAACCGCTTATCCCGATAACAAACCCACTTTTTGGTGCGAAAAACTTGTTGAAGATTGCACAATGACTTTACATAATTATGCAGTAAGTGGTTCTACTGGTACCTATTGTGAAGAACTCATAAATAAAAATCCTGGTTATATTAACCATATTGGTGTAGCTTTAATTAATCAAGATAATGTCATTAAAAGCATTAAAAATAGTGATTTTGTTTTCTTGAATTTTGGTGGAAATGAATTTGGTTATAGAGCAACTGTTGGAAAAATTGGCGATATTAACGATGAAAACGCTTTATCAAAAGAATCCATTATTGGTTCCATTTCATATATTATAGATAAGATTTATACCTATAATCCAAATGCGAAAATTATCGTTTTTGGTCTAACAACATCAACATGGGACTTTTATAATTCGACACCAACGGATAGAGTTTATGCTAAAACTCGCGAAGAATTAATGAACGCTTTAGAGTTAATGGCACAAGAAAAAAATTGTAAATATATCAATACTTACAATTTATGGAATACGGATAAAAACAGTATGGAAATTTATTGCAAAGATGGAATTCATATGACAAATGAAGGTCATAAAGTATTTGCTGAACATATCTATAAAAATTAAAACGGGAAAGATTTTCTTTCTCGTTTTTTTATAGCTTCACTTTTTACTTTAACATTTAATACTTATAATATTCATACTTAAAAAATAGAATTTAACTTTTTTATCATGAATACTATTATTTTTTTATAAAAAACCTAATTCAATTTCGAATTAGGCTTTTTGCAATATTGTGTTTATACGCCAGTAACACCTGTATTTTCGATACCTTCTACAAATTTACGTTGTGTAAATGCATATAAAATTAATAAAGGTAAAATCGAAATAATAATTGCCGCTGATCGTAGACCCGCATTGTTTGACTCTTGGTTGCCTGCATCAATACCAGACATACCTGACCCTTGTGAAACACGATAATTAAATCCACTTAATGATTGTGGCAATGATTGGAACGATAATTGGCTATTGCTCAATGCTGTTAAGTGATTTAAAACATAAGTATCATTCCAGTTCCAAATAAATGAAAACAAGAAGATAACGAGTATCGTTGGAATAGACATTTTTAAAATGACATGGTAGAAAATTTGAAAGAAATTTGCACCATCTATTTGTGCTGCTTCATCTAAAGCCACTGGTATCATTTTGAAAAAACTAAAGGCAATAAAAATCAAAATTGAAGAATTTATTCCTTGCCCTAACAAAGTTAACAATAAAACAGGAATTGTAGAAATTACAGATAAAGATGCATCAACATAGTAAGAAGCTTTATCTTTACCACTCATTCCCAAAAAGATAGATGGACTCGCTGTTTTATTCATTAATGGTCTTAACATCATTGAACGAGGTAATGTTAATAATTGTGTAGGTAAAATAAAAGCTAAAATTAAACCAAAAAACCAGAATTTTTTTCCTTTAAAATTAAATCTTGCAAAGGCATAGCCAGCCATACAGGATACAACTGTCTGGAAAATTGCGGATAAAAGCGAGAAAATAGTAGAATTCCATAAAGTGGATACGATAGCATTTTCAAAAGCTTTATCTTTTCTCCATAACCAAAGACCGCTTCCAGCATCTAGATAGTTTTGGAAAGTTAATTTTGTAGGAATCCAAACAACATCCGGATTAGTAATATCTTCTTTTAATTTTACTGAATCGACTAAAACACGTAGAATAGGAGACATAAAAATATAAGAAAATATAATTAAAATGGCAATAATGATGATTTTAGGAACAATATTTCTTAATACTTTCATTACTTTATCATAGATACGAATAAACTTTGGTGAAGTAAAATAAGCTTTCAAGTTACCAAACCAATCTTTTATACGGTAAGCAAGTTTTTCCATTTATATTATCCCTCCATTTCTCTTTTTTGTTTTTTTCTTTCTTTTCTTGTATTAATCACTCTCGTAATTGGAGCAAATACTTTTGCAAAGAAATTCTTTATTTCATTAATATGTAATGTTTCAATCATCTTTGCTTTCTTTTGTTCTTTCTTACGTTTTGCTTCTTCAATTTCTTCATAATTCTTATCTTTAGAAATAAATTCTTTTTCACGGAATAATAAGAATGCAACTAATACAAATAATAATACAATAATAGTTTGTACCCAAGCCGCTAAGGCGATCACACCATAATTTGCACCAACACTATTTAATTGATTTTCTAACCAATCATTGATTGGATTAACAAAGGCCACGTTAATCGTTGTTACTTGCATAATGGTAAATAAACAAATAATTAATAATACAGATTTAATTAATGGGAAAGTAATTGTCCATAACATCTGCCATTTATTTGCTCCATCTATTTCTGCTGCCTCATACAATTGACGATTAATTTTTTGTAATGCTGAAATAAATAGTACAATTGGTACACCCGTCATCCACAAAATAATGATAAAATTAGAAAACACTTCATTTGCATACTCTAATGCCTTTGGTGACATGGACTCAAGTATTTTTGCTACGGAAGAACCATTTAAGTTCAATACAATAGAAGATCCTCCTGATGAATTGTTCGAATTTAACATCGATAATACAGGACCTGAAACAATAACAACGGGCAAGAAATAAATAATTCTAAAGAAAGTACGTCCTTTAATTTTTGAATTTAGTAGCATTGCAAGAACAAAACTAATAAAGACAACGATTGGAACATAAAACAATAAACTTCTAAAAAATCTTGGAACATAAGTATATGCAAAAGTGATATTTTTTAAAAATAAAGTTTCAAAATTCGTTGTACCTGTCCAACTTGGAAAAGTTAAACCCGTTTTAAATGAAAAATCAATTAACGTAGAATATCCATTCGTACTTGTCCAAACTGATTCTGAAAATACCATCAATATAGTATATAAAATTGGTAAAAATGTAAAAATTATAAATCCAATAGCCCAAACACTAATAAAGATGTATCCTAAACGATTTTCACGAGCAGTTGTGTTAAAATTCTTTCGATATTTGGATGTTTTATATTCTTTATTTAATTTTCTTGTTAATAGACGACTTTCCTTATCTTTAATTTTTTTATTCGCAGCTTTTTTCGTTAAATAATCTTTTTTATAGACTAAAGGTGCGGAATTAGTAGCTTTAAAGACTTTTCTATCGTATTCTAATTTTTCTTCTTTTAATTTTCTTCTAAATTCATCTTTTATTTTAGAACGTTGTAAAGCTATATCTTCTTTAATCTCTTTCTTATATAACTTTAATATGTCTTTAATCTCCGATGCCTTTGAAGCATCTGCAACTTTTAAATTAAGCTTTGCACTTTTCTTTCTTTCACTATAATCTTCTTTTCGAGCTTTTAAATCCTCATTTAATTGACTCTTATTTGATTCATATTGTGCTTTTATATCTGCAACTGATTTTTGATGATTTTCGTTAATCTCATCTACAATTTGTTTTTGATTACCTATATTTGCAAGATAATTAATGTATTGATCACTATCCTTTAAATATAACTTTTTAATATCTTCAGCAAGTTGCTCTGACGTTTTTAAACGATACTCAACATTTTGTGATTCATATTCACTTTCTTTTTGACTAATAAACTCATAATAGAAAGGACATAATTGCAAAATATATTCTTTTAATATATTAAAAATATTATTGAAAGTTTCTAAATAGGATAATCGAAAACTTTCTACAATTTTTTGTAATAACTCTACTTGCTTCTCGTCTAAATTGGAATGTTTACAATCGATAGGTGTATTGTTTTTACGATTTTCATTTTCTTTTAAAGACTGATGAAGTAAAGCATCTAATTTTGTGATTTCATTCAAAAGTTCTTCTTTTTTCTTTTCATTATTTTGAATGATAGTCTCTGTTTCATGATACTCGTCATGAATATCTAATCCTTCTTTTTCCTGCTCTTTCAAAATCTTCAAATCAATATTCTTATAAATATTGTCTATAGAAATTTGTTCAATTTCATTTAAATTATTAACAATGGATTGTGTGAAAGATACAATTTCATCTTTAATTTCTTTAGCAAAGGTAATGGCATAAGCAGTCTCTATATCTTGTTCAACAAAAGGATAAAAACTTTCCATAACCTTTTGAGCATTTTCTTTTAGGGATTGATATTCTTGATGAACATTTTCATAAAATTCTTGATAAGAAAGACTTTCAAGGTGAGGTTGATCACCATACACTTGCTGAACAAGTTTATCATATTCTAAGCGAAATTGGAGATGACTTTCTTGTTCTCTTTCATACCATTCAGCATTAAATTGACTCTTAAGATAATCATTTTCATGCTTTGTCAAAACACTTCTATTTTTCGCAACAGTTTTCTTTAATTCTTCTTTATAAGGATCATTTTTATTAATTGTAATATAAGAAAATTCTAATTTTTTTAATCTATATATATTTTTATAATAGATGGCTTGTGATGCATAACTACATTTTAAAAATAACGAGTCAACATTTTCTCTTAAAATTTCCTTTTGAGTTTTAAATATTTCTGCTTCTTGAGAAGCATTTTTAAAATTAATTAATCCCTTATATTTTGCGATTTCAAGACTTGTATTTTTCTTTATTTTTTCAATTTCATGTTCAGCTATTTTTAAAGAAACTTTATAAGATTGTTGTGATTTGATACTTAATTCATTTTTTACCATAGTCACATCCTCCTAATTGAGTTCCATAGCTGATAAAGCAGGAATTGTATATGTTTTGTTATTATATTGATAGGAAACTGCATGTTCAAAGTAATTAATCGCTAAAACAGTTTTGTCACTACCTACTCCATCTTTATCAAACGTTGCATAAGTATTAATGTATAAACCTAAAGATGAATCTTCAAATTCAACTACTTCACGTTTTATCATCGTTTTACCTTGAATTTTATTTAAAAATGGCATTGTTGTAGAACAAATCTCATTGATGATTTCATGATAATTGCTATAATTTGTTGAAAACCAATCTCTTGCATTCGTATACATAATATTCGAATTTTCCGATGCGGATACTATAAAAGATGGATTTAAATTATAATCAATCATTTTTAATTGCGATATTTTATCATAAAATGAGAAGTTTGAATAATCTGCATATAAATTAATCAAACCACCAAATACGATTTCCATAAATGGAACAGAATCTGTTTCGCATTGTAATTGAGAATTATATACCGATATATTTGTAAAACTATTATAGTTTTTCCATAAATAAGCATTTGGTGTATCGCCAGATAAAGATAATTTACTTGCTGCTTCTTTTGTAGATTGATAAATGGAATTCGCAGCCATTGCATAACTTAATTTTTTGTTATAATCTGGTACTAACATTGTTGAAATTCCACCTGTAGCAATACCGACATTATCACCTAATTTCGCAAGCGTTTTTGCTTGTTTATTTAGCCATTCTCCAGCAACATCTGGATTAGTGTAGTACCAATAAGTTATTGGTTTATCCTTGTCAGCTAAAAGATAAGTTCCATAGTCTCTCGATAATGCTTTAACTACATAAGCATTAAAGGAAGATGTTTGTGTTTTGTTAATCATTCCATATTGTTGATAAAACTGAATCTCGTAACCATAATCAGATGCTGTATTCACGATACTTTTAAAACCTTTTTTACCACCCACTGCTTTATTCCATTTTGTTTGCCATGGTTTAGCTTTGGAAATTCCACCATTTTGCCAACCATATAAAGTCGAGGTAATATCTTCTATTCCATCATTATGCAATTCCGTCAAAATATTAACGATATCTTCACATGTTGTAACATTGACATCTGTATATCCAAAAATTCCTTCTTTTACATCTCCAATTAAGAAATCAATTTTAGGACCTGTTTTTAAAGCAACATTTTCTTTAATCAAATGATTATCTTGCAAATAAGAACGATATTTTAAAGCCATTCCTACATAATTTGCTGGGTAATCATCTTCACTACCATCACCTTGTAAAAAATTATAACTTAAGCCAATATCGTAATCATAATAGTACAATTCATTTTCTTTTAAACTAAATGATCTTGAAGAATCTGAACCATAACGATAAACATAAGTTCTATTTTTTTCAAAACGAGGACGTATTGATGAATATTCTTGTGTAGTCTTTCGACCACTATAAACAAGTCCAAAATATTCACTGCCTTGCGTTACATAAGAAACAAAAGCATCTTGATTATTTCCATAGGCTACTCCCCAAACAGGCATTGAGATATGTTTTGTTTCAATATAATCTGGCTGTTGTACGACATTCGAGTCTTGGAATTCCTTATCTAAATAATAAGTACGATAAGGATCTTTATACATATCAAAATATACTCCCTCATTCGTTTGTTCATAATACTTTACATTATCATAACGAATTAAAGCTCCTGAACCATCTGGAACAAAAATATAACCATCCAAATTCGTTCTTGGATTATCAATCATCGTAGATGCATCAAATTGACAACTTCCTTTTCCATCTTCATCTACTGTGTCAATCGTACAACGAATCATTTTACCACCCGATTGTCCTAATAGAGGTAGTGGATAGATAGCATCTACTAAATACTTCGATTGACCTGTAATATCTTCATCATAAATATTGACATCAAAGCCATCTTCTGTAAATGTAAAGCGCATATTAATATTCACTTCTATAGTGGAACTAGATGGGACAGTAACTTCATTTTCACTTGAATTTGAAGTTTGATCACTATTTTCTAAAGATGAATCTTCGCTTGTTTCAGAATTATTTTCAGATGAATTTTCTTCACTTTCTATAATACTCACACTTGTACTTTCACTAGCACTCGAACTATTTCCAGGATTTGAACTTCTATTTTCTACATAATAACGTAATTTGAACATCCATTGATTCGCATAGGTTTGATGTCCATACAAACCAAATGTTGTATTATCACTCATTACCCAAATAGGTTCACTACCATTTGAACTTATTAATGAAAAGTATAAAAGGCCATTAATTTCTGCAAAACTTCTATTGGTGTCTCTGCCATTACGAGTTGGTCCAATATCAATAGCACATGCATAATATTCTGGTGAATATTTCGTAACACTTGAGCAAGTCTTCGTAGTCATTGTTGTATATCTTTCTGTATCTGCACCAGTTGACCAAATAAAACCCGATTTTTTATTTACAATTCTTAAAATGGTTTTATTATTAGAATAATAATATTCAAAATTATTATTCTCATATATTTTTGAATACCCATCACTATTAGAAACTGAAACATTATATTCTTCTGGAGCATATAATTCATTTCTATTTGTAGATTCCAAAGCACGTGTGATATGTTCAAAGCCAATATTTACACATGCTATTGCTAAAATCGCTACAAACACTGCAAATATCCATTTTTTAATACCAGCCTGCACGTAACTTCACCTCTCTCCATATTTGTTCAATAAACGTTTTGATTTGGTCTAACATAACAACGATAACTACACAGATTATCGCAAATAAAATCATGAAGATAATTGTCAAGATAATATTCTTTAAAGTTTGACCAAATGTATAATTGTGTGTTTCTAAAATACCAATTACCAATAAAATACCTGATCCCCAAAAACCAATAGCTTTTAAAATAGTAATAATCACTTCTTCATTTAATGTTAAGCCATATGAAATTCCTACTGCTATAGGTAAGCAAATAATCATTGGTAATAAACTATAACCCGTAAATTTATAAATATCAGCAAATGTACCTTCCCCATCATTAATTGCAGAAACAAGATAGTTACACAATACAAATATTGCTAAAACAGCAATCATTGCAAATAATACAGTTGAAGGATTAAGTTTATTCGTTGTCATATATTGGAATGGTAATGCATAACAATATAGATTTAATAAGAAAGCAACAATGGCTAAAATATAATAAATCGTTGCTCCTAATATAGATCCCCGTTTATGTGTTTTTAGTTCATAGAATGTATCATTTGGTTTTCGAATTAACCTAAACCCAACGAGTAAATCTTTTAAGAATCGATTTTCTTTAATTTTTGAAGTTTTCTCTTTTACTTTCTTAAAGTGCTTATTATGATTAAATAAATATTTTAATAAAACAATAAGTGCTATAATACCCACTAAAATTAATACAATCGTAACTAAATTTTGTTGTAAAAAGTCATTTCTTAATTCCCAGAATACATTGGAATATAATGTTCTATTTTTCGATACTGTAAAATATTTTAAAGATGATTCAAAATCTAAATCATAATAATAAGCTTTGCCCAATCCATCATTGGCTAAAACAGATAAAGAATCATATTTTAACACATCTTCCCATGATTGACGACTTGTTTCATAATCATGATTATTGAATGATGTAATGGCATTAAAAATACTTTTTGAATAATTTGTTGGAGCAAATGTTTGTAAATAATTTGTATCTGCATCTACTACCCAAATATTATTATTTTTATCCACCATGATAGAGGTTAAATTCTTAAAGAAACCAATAATATTTGTAGAAGAAGGAACTGAACCATTAATACCAAAATAGAAAATAATTTGTCCTGTTGGTGCACATACATAAATTTGTCCTTCTTTTAAAGTTAAGAATATAAGACCATCATCTGTAATATAACTATCGGTCATCTCAATGTTTCCATTACCATTGATAACATATTCCAAAATGGAACTTCCACCAGTTGAATATTTATCAAATAATTTCGATTGACCTGCAGTTAAGGAATAAACAAGATTATTCTTATCCACAAAAACATTGGTAAATGCTTTAGGTTGAGCTACATCTAATTTATCTAATTGTTCTTGTGTACCATAATTTTTAATAAATTGATACAAGAAATTATAAGATACTGAATTGACAACAAAGAATGAAACAAACTCTCCTGAATAAGCAAGTTGAATCATACCTGCAGTTGTACCCGTAGAAGCAATAAATATATTTCCTGCCGAATCCACGGCAATTTTGGATGGACTAAAAATAGTACTTTGTCCAAATGAAGGGGTCTTCATTACATATTGTCCTAAAGGAACTATTCTTTCATCACAAATTTCACCGGCTTTACAAACAACGCGATTGTAAGTTGTTGTGTTTGTTCCAGGATCATTAACATCTTTGAAGTTGCTTCCTGTTGGAATAATTTGATAACCTTCAAAATCCTCTAAAGAAGCAAAAGTTTTTAATTCATACATACTATAGTCATTTCTTGAAATCTGTTGAGTAGGTTCATGAATGATATCATAGTTATTTAATTGAGGTTGTGTACCTGTTGAATCAAATTGAACACGATATACTAAACCATTATAGGTATATTCATAATCCCCTAATCCAAAAGCTTTATCTGCTTCGGTTGCTTCATATTTTTCTTTAAATGTTGCAGAACCATCAGCAATATATAATTCTTTACGTGTGATTCCATTAACCGTCGTCGTTTGAATCCATAAACCTGTTGGTGAATTGATATATGGTAAATTACCTTTTAATTCAATTTTTTGTAATGTATTGGTTACATCATCTAGTCTAAATTTCAAGATAAATGGACCTATATTATCGGTACTTTTTCCTTGATTTAAAATATAACCATATTCGACTTCTTGACCATTTTCCATTACTTTATCAATGACCATATCCTGTGGAGATACTAAACCAATTCTATCGTAAGTAGTTTGTGGTAAGTAACCATCTTGACAGCGGATATAATAATTATCTGCATCTAATGTTCTTGTATAAGTTGTTGCACTTGTTGCATCTACTATTGTATTTGCAAATGGTATGACCGCAGCAGCAATCATAATAGTAGATAATACCAGACCTAAAATATATTTTAATTTACCTTTTTTCATATTATTTTATACCTGACCTTGCCATTGTATTCATGACTTTAGATTGCATAACAATGAAAATAATTAAATTTGGTAAAAATAGAATTAATGAACTTGCTGCGGATACACCGGTGGCCTGAATACCGGCTTGTGAAGATAATAATCCTAAATAGTATGGTAATGTTTTTAAATTCTCAGAATTTAAATAAATTGTACTAGCACCACCTGAATTCCAAATTGATTGGAATGCCAAAATAGAAATTGTTGCTATGGTTGGCTTAACAAGAGGTATAACAAATTTTAAAATAATTTGTAAATCATTCGCACCATCTAAACGCGCTGATTCTAATATTTCTTTAGGGACTTCATCAATATTTTGCTTCATTAAAAACAAATAAACTGGAACCGCTAAAGAAGGAATAATATGAACTAAAAAATTATCAATTAATCCTAAATAAGAAACAATTAAATAAGTAGGAATTTGCACAGCGATGGCGATAAACATTAAAGCCAATTGGTTAATTGTAAAAAAGATTTTCTTTACTTTAAATTCTTTTTTAGAAAAAGCATAACCTGTTGTAACTGTTAAAAATAAGACACCTACTACATAAATAATGGTAATTAAAAGAGAATTTAATAAATATCTCATCCAAGGTAATCCAGTAATTCTTGCCAAACGAAATAACTCAGAAAAATTAGATAATGTAGGATGATAAACAAAAATTCTTGGTGGAAAATAAAATAATTCATCCAAAGGTTTAAAAGCCTGACAAATCGTATAAATAATCGGTAAAATCATGACTGCACAAATCGGTAATAAAATAACCAAAAATTTGATTTGACTTGCTTGAAATTTTTTTGGATTTAATTGAATAACCTGAAACGCCATAATTTCACCTCCTAATCTTTATTGCCAAATAACATATTGGCGACTTTTGAGAATAATAAGACAAATAACAATAATACTACCGACATCGCTGAAGCATAACCTAATTCATTTCGTATAAATGCATAGTCATTCATATGAGCTAAAATCGTTTGTGCAGACTTTTGTGGAGTTGGATTTGAACCAGATAAAGTAATGGCTAAAGTACCTGCTGACATAGCATTTGTGATGGACATGATAGCCGCAAAGTACATCGAACCTCTCATTTGTGGAATAGTAACATAAATAGTTTCTTGGAAACGATTCTTAATACCATCAATATGAGCAGCTTCATAAAGTTCAGGATCTAAATTACATAATGAAGATAAAATAGATAAGAATCCGATACCAAATGAACTCCATAAGGCAACGAAGATAGTTATACCTAATAAATAACTTGGGCTTGTAAGCCATGATATCGGGGCATTTATAATACCAAAATTCATTAAAAAGGCATTTAAATATCCCCATTGGTCTCCAGAAAATACTGACTTCCAAATGACACCAATTAATACACCACCTGCTAAAGATGGCACATAAACAATTAATGCAAGAATTGTTCTTATTGTTTTAGGTAATTGAGCCAACATCCATGCAATTAAGAAAGATAATATATATCCTCCTGGACCAACAATAATGGAAAAAGTTAATGTTTGTGGAACAACATATTGCATAAAATCACGGTCCACCGAGAACATATTTACATAATTCTTTAATCCAACAAAAGTAGGAAATTCAATAGCATTGAAATAAGTTAAAGATAACAATGCTGAGATAAAAACGGGTAAAGCAATAAAAATGAAGAATAATGTAACATAGGGAGCAACTAATAAGAACGTTGACCATGGCGAACCATTAATTCCATTTGTTCTGGAATTCTTTTTGATCTTTATTTTCGGAGGTTTATTTTCGTTCTTTTTTCTAAAATTCAATTTCATTGTTCATCCCCTCCTTTAAATAGCACAATATGGTGTGGAACTATTGCCACCTTTTGTATTATTTTGATAATTTGTAAAACAAGATTCAACCCAATCGAAGTTTCGGATAATATATTCTCTTGTCGGTGTATTCTTTTTCGTATCATAATATCCAAATTCTTCCATTTTTCTTTGGATTTCTCTATCCATTAAAACTTTTTGTAAATCAATCGCCTCACCGACTGTTAATTTTCCACTTGTTCCTGCTGTTGTCGCTGTTCCAAATACGACCGTATTCCAAATATCTGATAAACCACGTTCTAACATATATTGACCTGGAATTTGTTGTAAATCAACAATCCATTTAACTTGTTCTAAAACTGTTTCTCTTACATCTGAATCAATAGGTAAAGATTTAGCTGCTTCTAGATTAGCAGAGAACCAAACAACAGATGGTCCAAAGGTAGATTGCAAAGCTTCAGTAAATGCTTCTTGAATTTCTGTTGACATCCACCATTGTAAAAACAACCAAGCTTCATCAATTAATTTTGAATTATTGAAAATCATTGCCGCTGAACCATTTGAAATATACCATCTTGAAATCTCATCTGGTGTTCCATCATGATTTAAATCTTTATAAGTTCCATCTTCGGAGGCTTCTTGAGCAATTCCTGGAATTTGATGAACAGACCA
This sequence comes from uncultured Bacillota bacterium, assembly GCA_902491575.1. Taxonomy (GTDB): domain Bacteria; phylum Bacillota_I; class Bacilli_A; order RFN20; family CAG-631; genus CAKPXW01. The sequence goes on along the minus strand of CABUID010000002.1, from coordinate 28,579 downwards.
TTTTCCTAATAATTCTGGAGCTACATACTTTAGTTGCAAATACATAGAAACATCACCTATACCTAATGGATAAGTTCCATATCGGAAATGGTTATAAAAAGAAGCTACTTCTGTTGGTAAAGCATAGATAGTATACAAATCCGTTAATAGTTTAATTCCTTCATAAGTTTTTGTATCACGAAGATTCGTATTAAAACCATCTTCTGTTAAAATTGTTCCATTATTTTGTAAAATAAATTGTGCAGTTGTGGATAAACCTTTTAAAGAACCAGAGGCACTTGTAGGATAATAAAAGTTCATACCTGATGATTGAATTCGATAAAGCATACCTATTAACTCTTTCCATGTTGAAGGAACTTGTAATGGTTGCCCATTATCTCCCATAACATTCATGATATCATCACGAGAGAACATCAATTGTGCACTTGTAGATTCAGGCAAAGAATAAAATTTATCATTATAAAGCATAGACATTAATTGTCCATGTGGCATATTTCCTGTAATATCCCAATAATATGGCGAAAATCCCCAATGATTATTCGTATATTTCCATGATGAATCAAAATCACTTAATGGATAAGCAGCATCCCCACGTAAAGCAAATTCAAAAGCTCTTCCTGAATTGACGCCTAAAACCAAATCAGGCACAGTATTCGCTGCATATGCATAAATTAAATTATCTTCACTTGGCATTTGACGAATATTGACTTTAATACCATCTGGAAATTCTGCACATTTGGTATTTGGAGTAAATTCGTTATCTGCGAAAGTTTGTAAAATATCATTATAAGCTTGAGAACGTGAAGACCAAACATTTAATTCACCATCATGTAAAATTGTTTTATATTTATCCGATGAAAAAGTTTGACCTAAAGTGACTAAAGAAGAATAAAATGACGAAAACCAAGATGCGTTACTTGGCCTAATTTTCGAACTATCATTGGTTACATAAATGGTATCTAAAACCATATTCGTAACTTGTAAAGTATTGGCAGTATCTGCAACTAATTTTGCTAAGCAGTTATCACCAGATGAAAACTTAGAAAGTTTTAGAGGTAAATCATCTGGTTTTTCTAATAACTCATCGACTAATTCAATCATACGTTGGAAATAAGATAAAACGCTAGAGGATTTATTATTTCCAACAAAATCTCGAAGTTTATTATAAGAATCCAAAATAATATTCTTATAAGCTTTTAAAACAGAAGTTGTGTCTGTAAAATATTTTGTTATTTGATAGTCCTTATATGGGTCAATCGTTGCTCCAGTAATTTTACGAATTTCTATGGAAAAATAATTGATATCATCATAGACTGTCATTAAATTTGTATAAACTTCAATTAATGGCTCAATCGTTGCAGTTAAAGTAATGGTATTTTTCCCAGAATGCAAATAAAAATAATAAGCTTCTCCATTTTCATTAGATAATGTTTCATTTGCATAATGAGAGCCGGTGGAAGGAAATGAATAATTTTCCATTTCCTTAAAAGGTACTTCTCCATTCACTTCTACTTTTCTAAATAATGGGAAGTTATCATTATCATTATAGTAATGAACCGTAATTGGATAAAATCCTGCTGATTTTACATCTACCTCCCACGAAATAGATTGTCCTGACTGGTCCCAACCCGATGTTACATTGAGTAATTTACGGTCATTTAAATAAGGAGTTACAGCCGGAGATTGTTCGTTCGTTAAAGTCGCATCGTTTGTATTTTTATAAGAATATGCAATGGCATTCAACTCGATATTATCTGTTCCTTGACTAAAAGCTTGATTAGAAAGATACTGACTATAAGATAAACTTTCTGTCACTGGTTTTAAAGTCAACTTACCTACATAAAAATAATCCGTAGATAAATTCGTAATCGATATGGTTGGTCTTGCAACATTTAAGTCGAATACGAGTGGCTCAGAAGTGGCAAATTTTGATTCATATATTCCTTCGTTTTGCCATTTCAAAACTCTTTTTTGTGTTGGAGTCATTTGATCACCATATTTTGTTGTATAATTATCAAAGTTTTTGTTACCTTCATCATCATAGGAAACATTATCTTCATATAATAAAGGTAAAATAATCGTATCTGCTTCTGTAAAAGGTTGTTGTTGATTTATACGAATGGTTATATTAGGTGAAGAAGCAAAAGTGGTTGGAACATAATATTCCAACTCTAAACGATATCTACCACATTTGGATTCACTTAATTCACTCGCAACATAATTCACTGGTGTATTTCCTAAAGCAACAACAGCATAAGATGGCATGTTTTCATCCACTTCTGTTAAATACTCAGTAGGCTTGATGCCCTCAGGGAAAATGGATTGAACACAATCTTCCGTTAAGTACCTATCTTGATATTGATTGTTAACGTTATCAATATAGTTATAATAAGATAATGTCGAACCAGAAATCCTTTCATTTAATCTTACTACGCTAGCATTAAGCACTTCTGGCGCAATGCTTTGCTCTGTCAGATTTGATCCACAACTGGTTGCTAGAAAGAGTATTCCCAGCGAAACCCATGCTCTTTTCATGTTTTTCATAAAAAGCCTCCTTTATAAAACTTTTATTATTTCGTTGTAACAATAATCGAATTTAAAACACTTCGTGTACTTTCAGGTAAAGATGAACCTGTGTCAGATGATTTGGTTTGTACAACATAAGAACCATTAATATTAGTTACTAGTTGAGACGATCCTCCTCCATCAAAGTTTGCTGCATCATAGCAACCAAAGTAACGCATAAAATCTGCAAGTTGTACTAACGATAGTCCCGTACAATTTGGATTTTCTTCTCTTAAAGATGCATTGTAATGTAAATCTTCTACTGAAACAATAACTACTTTACCATCACTCATAATGCCAACGGCCGTTCGAGGCACTCTAGATTTGGCACCATTGGAATCTTCTTGATATAAAGTTTCTGGTAAAACACCATTTTCGATTAATGAATGTCTGCATCCTAAAATTGTATCATAATAATTCCACATTCCATCTGCACTAATAACAGTATCTCTAGCAGTAGCTATATAATCACCTACTTGTAAAGTATCTTCCGTTTGTGAGCCAATGACTAAATAACCATATTTTTCATTTTCTATTTTTACGGATGTAACTCCAGTAACATCCTCTACAATACAAGCTCTAATTTCTTTTTCTTTACATTTTTCGTATTGTATCTTTTTAAAAAGATACACTTTGTTTCCTGCAGGAATCGATTTTTTACTCGTCGTTGTAATAATACTATAACCACTATTAATCAAAGCTGTATCTGAACCATAAGAGTAAATTCCTTGTAAAGTTCCAGATTGACTAAAAATTGATAAAGCTGTTTTACTTAATTTTGAAGATAAATTCGAGTCATAGTCTTCATAATTTGTCATAGGAGCTATTCTAGCGCCTTCACTACTCACCCCAAATAACATCGGTTTTGATGTAGGAACATCATTGTAATCATAATTATGAGATGCTTTCAATACAACACCATCTTTCACAAATGCATTCACACAAGGAATCGTATCCCCCCAGCCAAAAAAGTCTGCATTAGTAACGGCTAAAAATTTTTTCGTCGGATTATCTTTGCTCCATGCAATAGCTTGATTGAAAGGCACAGATTTTTTAGTATATTCTGTCGTACTTGTTGTATTGTTATAACTACCAGCCACAATATTTGCTTGCTTTAAATCTACCACAATACAATAAGGTCGGATAATAGAACCTCCGTTTAAAGTATATTCTACCTTGACCATTTCTACTCCTTCACTTAAGGTTTGTTTTGTCGTTTTATAAGTAGAAACTTCAAAAGTCGTTGGACTATATGAAGATAAAACACCCATACTTTCAACAGAAGGCTTTTTAAATCCGTGAACTTCAAAATCAAAAGTATCATCTACTTCATAAATATCATCATCACTCACACTACTTGAATTTACTTCACTTAAACTACTTTCTGAAGAATTGACATCCGAATAATCTGCGGATTCAAGGCTTGAATCAGTCGTACTTGGATTTTGATTACATGCTAGAAGAGTAATAGAAAGAAAAGTGCAAAGAACTAAGTAATTTTTTTTCTTCATGAATAAGCCTCCAATTTGATTAAAAATATTGATTTTTAATTGCGATTTTATTATAACATATGAAAGCGCTTAATACATAGTATTAATTGCAAAATAAAAATATTTAACTGAAAATTGTTTATTTTTTGTTTAATTTGGCACAAACAAAAAAAGGATAAAAAATCCTTTTTCTTGTTTTTTGAAATACTTAAATTACCTTTGCTAAAATATCCAATAATTCTTGTTGAGTATGAATTGAAGATAATTCATTACGAATTTTTGCACCATTTTCACAACCTTTTATAAACCAACCAGCTTGTCCTCTTAATTCTTTCATTGCAGTGATTTCACCCTTATAATGTATTAAATCGGACGCATATTCTTTTAATATTTCGATTTTATCGGACAATTTCATGTCTTCAAGCAGTTCTCCTGTTTCCAAATAATGATGAATTTGCTGAAAAATAAAGGGATTACCATAAGAAGCTCTGCCCACCATAACGGCGTCGCATTTTGTATAATCTAGAACCGTTTTTGCATCTTTAGGGCTACAAATATCACCATTAGCGATAATAGGAAAATCTAAATATCTTTCTTTGATTTGCCGTATAATTTCATAATTTACTTTACCAGAATATAAGTCACTTTTTGTTCTACCATGTATAGTTAAAGCACTGGCACCAGCACAAATAATTGCCTCACTTACTTCGATAGCATTAATGGACTGGTGATCCCAACCAATTCGAATTTTGACAGTAACAGGTTTTTTAACATGAGAAGTAATCGTTTTAATCGTCTCATAAATTCTATTAACATCTAAAAGATACTGACTTCCAGCGTTACTTTTTAAAACTTTAGGTACAGGACAGCCCATATTTATATCGATGATATCTGCTTCTGTTTGTTGATCAACCCACAATGCTGCGTTTAATAAAGTATCGACTGAACCACCAAAAATTTGAATAGCAACAGGATGTTCACATGCATCAATTTTGGCTAATTCTTTTGTTTTCTTATCGTTATAAAAAATTCCCTTATCTGAAATCATCTCCGTAGTAACCATTCCAGCATTAAACTTTTTACACATTTTCCGATAGGCTATATTTGTTACGCCTGCCATAGGTGCTAAAACAACTTTACTTTTTATTTCTATATCTTTAATTTTATATGCCATAATATGATTAAAGTGCACTAATGATTAGTGCACTTATCCTTTTATTTTTGATTTGGAACGAGTTTCGTTTTACCGCCCATATAAGGTTGCAAAACTTTTGGAATGTTTACACTACCATCTTCATTTAAATTATTTTCAAGTAAAGCAATTAGCATACGTGGAGAAGCAACAACTGTATTATTTAAAGTATGTGGTAAATATTTACTTCCGTTTTGTCCTTTTACTCGTATACTTAATCTTCTTGCTTGCGCATCTGTTAAATTAGAACAAGAACCTACTTCAAAATATTTTTGCTGACGAGGTGACCATGCCTCTACATCGATAGAACGACATTTTAAATCTGCTAAATCTCCTGAGCAACATTCTAAAGTTCTTACAGGAATATCTAAAGAGCGGAATAAGTCTACTGTATTGGTATATAATTTAACAAACCAATCTCTAGATTCTTCAGGCTTACAAACGACAATCATTTCTTGTTTTTCAAATTGATGAATACGATAAACGCCTCTTTCTTCAATGCCATGAGCGCCTTTTTCTTTTCTAAAACATGGTGAGTAAGATGTTAATACATAAGGTAAATTTTTTTCATCTATCATTTGATCAATAAATCGACCAATCATAGAATGTTCAGAAGTTCCGATTAAATACAAATCTTCTCCTTCTATTTTATACATCATGGCATCCATTTCTTCAAAAGACATAACTCCTGTTACAACATTACTTCTAATCATGAAAGGTGGTAATACATAAGTAAAACCTCTATCAATCATAAAATCACGAGCATAAGTTAAAACAGCAGAATGTAAACGAGCAATATCGCCTGTAAGATAATAGAAGCCATTACCTGCTACCCGACGCGCTGCATCAATATCAATTCCATTAAATTTTTCCATAATTTCAGTATGATAAGGAATATCAAAAGGTTTTAATGCAGGCTCACCTATTTTTTGAAGTTCTACATTATGGGAATCATTTTCACCAATAGGAACTTCTGGATCAATAAAATTAGGAATTTTCATCATTAAAGCTGTTCTTTGCTTTATCAAATCATTTTCTTTTATTTCTAATTCTTTTAATTCATTATCAATTTGAGCAATTTCTTCTTTGGTAGAATTTGCTTTTTCAATTTCTTTATTTTTAAAGAAAATACCAATTTGTTTACTTAATTCATTTTTTCGGCCACGTAGTTCACTGCCTCTCGTAACAAACTCTCTACATTCCTTGTCCACATTTAATACTTCATCGACAATATGAAGTTTAGAATGTTGAAATTTTTTCTTCATATTTTCTTTTACTGCATCAGGATTAGCTCTTAAGATAGCAATATCAATCATTATAATATCCTCGATTTCTTTCTGTTTTCATTTTAATCATCTGAAGGTTGAATATCTTCGTTAACTTCATTAAGTTGACTATCTTCTTCTTTTACGTCTATTCCTTCTTCATCATATGAATCTGTGACACATAAAGAAGAAACTTTTTGATTATTTGATAACTTAATGATACGAACACCTAAAGTATTTCTTCCAGCAACATTCACTTCTTTTAAAGATGTTCGAATAATCATACCTAAATTCGTTACAACTAAGATATCTTCATCACCATTTACAGCGACTATTTTTGCTAAATTTCCGTTTTTATCAGAAGTTTTGATTGTTAATACACCTTGTCCTCCACGTTTTGTTAAACGATAGTCTTCCATCTTTGATTTTTTACCATAGCCAAATTCTGAAATAACTAAGATATATTTTCCTTCTAAGGATGTGGCTACTCCTACGACTTCGCCCTTATTGACATTAATTCCACGAACTCCAGTAGCTGTTCTACCCATACAACGAACTTCTTGCTCATTAAATCTTACCACTTTTCCATTTGATGAAGCAATAAATATTTCAGCATTTCCGTCTGTAAGTTTAACATCTATTAATTCATCATTTTCTTTTAAACTAATAGCCAGTTTACCGTTTTGATTAATTCGTATAAATTCCGATAAATATACTCTTTTCGTTATACCTTGTTTGGTAACAAAAACTAAACTATGCTCATCCGTTAATTGTTCTGATTTATTGTTTATAGAGATAATCGAACGGACTTTTTCTTGTGAATCCATTTTTAATAAGTTAATGGCTGGAATACCCTTGGAAGTACGGGAATACTCGGGAATTTGATGTCCTCTTATTCGATATACTTTTCCATAATTTGTAAAGAATAAAACATCTTCATGTGTATTGGCCATAATAATTTTATCTACAACATCATCGTCATTCGTTGACATTCCACGCATTCCTTTTCCACCGCGTTTTTGTGTTCGATAAGTATCGATAGGAACGCGCTTAATATAACCATTTACCGTTAAAGTTACTATAATATCTTCTTGTGGAATTAAATCTTCATCATCAATATTAAACTCTCCACCAATAATTTGTGATCTTCTAGCATCAGCATATTTTGCTTTAATTTCAAGCATTTCATCTTTAATAATTTGATAAATTTCGTTTTTATCAGCTAAAATCTTTTTAAAGGAATCAATTTCTATTTGTAATTCTTTGTATTCGTTTTCAATTTTTTCTGTCTCTAATGAATTTAATTTAGATAAAGTCATCGCCAAAACTGCTTTGGCTTGTTTTTCAGATAAACCTAATTTTTCTGATAATTGTATAACAGAATCATCATTATTTTTTGCTTGTTTGATAATAGCAACAACCTCATCAATATTCAATAATGCTTTTACTAGGCCTTCTAATATATGAGCTCTTTCTTCATCTTTGGCTAAATCAAAGCGAATTCTTCTAGTAACCACTTCAAATTGATGCTCCATATAATATTGCAATAATGGTTTGATGCCTAAAACTTTAGGCTCTCCATTTACTAAAACAAGATTATTTATACCATAGGAAATTTGTAAAGAAGTTAATTTATATAATTGATTTAAAATAACTTCGGGGACAACATCTTTTCGAAGTTCGATGACAACACGAATATCTTCGCCTGAGGATTCATCACGAATATCTGTTAATCCATCTATCACTTTATCACGAGCTAATTCACCCATTCTTTCAATCATGGTTGCTTTATTTACTCCATATGGAATTTCAGTGACGATGATTCTAGATTTTCCATTAGCTAAAGTTTTTGTATCAATTTCCGCTTTTGAACGAATAACAATTGAGCCCTGACCTGTTTCATAAGCTTTAGCAATACCAGATTTACCCATAATAAAGGCTCCTGTAGGAAAATCTGGTCCAGGAATAATAGACATTAATTCATGAATCGTTATATCTGGATTTTCATAAACTGCTAAAGTAGCATCAATGGTTTCTCCTAAATTGTGTGGAGGAATATTCGTTGCCATACCAACTGCAATTCCAGTTGCACCATTTACTAAAACATTAGGAAAACGAGAAGGTAAAGCCACTGGTTCTTCATCTTCACCATCATAATTTGGAATAAAGTCAACCGTATCTTTATGGATATCTCTTACCATTTCCATAGCAATTTTAGACATACGCGCTTCTGTATAACGCATAGCTGCAGCTCCATCACCATCAATAGAGCCAAAGTTACCATGACCATCCACTAAAGGATAACGCGTTGAAAATCTTTGTGCCAAACGCACCATTGCTTCATAAATAGAAGAGTCGCCATGAGGGTGATATTTACCCATTACGTCACCCACTATACGTGCAGATTTTTTATGTGGAGTTGTCGAATAGATTCCAGCCTCACTCATACCAAATAAAATTCTTCTATGAACAGGCTTCATACCATCTTTAACATCAGGAATAGCTCTTGCAACAATAACAGACATCGCATATTCTAAAAAGGATTTTTTTACTTTTTCAGAAAGGTTGGCTACTTCAATATTGCTACGATTATCTTCAGCTTTTTCTGCTTCAATAAATTCATTTAATTTTTCCTTATCATTCATTTTTTGTCAACCTCCTAAACATCAAGATTTTCAACAAACTTCGCATTTTCTAAAATATAATTTCTACGAGGTTCTACTTTATCTCCCATTAACATATCAAAAACTCTATCTGCTTCTATCGCGTCATCTAAAGAAACTTGAATTAATGTTCGACTCTTTGGATCCATAGTGGTTTCACCAAGTTGAGAATAATCCATTTCTCCTAAACCTTTATAACGCTGAATGCTAGGCTTTCCTACGACTTTCTTACGAATTTGTTCTAGTTCTAAATCATTATAAGCATATTCTACATTTTTACCCCACTGAATTTTATATAGAGGTGGTTTAGCTATAAAAACATGTCCTTGCTTAATTAATTCAGGCATGAAACGATAAAAGAAAGTTAATAATAAAACTTGAATATGTGAACCATCTACATCTGCATCGGTCATGATAATCACTTTATGATATCGTAATTTTTCAATATTAAATTCATCATGAATGCCTGTACCTAAAGCAGTGATTATCGTTCCAATTTCAGCGTTTTCAAATACTCGATGTGGATTTGCTTTTTCTACATTTAAAATTTTACCTCTTAAAGGCAATATTGCTTGATATTCACGAACACGGCCTTGTTTAGCACTACCTCCTGCGGAATCTCCTTCGACAATAAACATTTCACAAAGTGAAGCATCTTTAGAAGAACAATCAGCCAATTTTCCAGGAAGTGTCGAAAATTCTAAAGCGCCTTTTCTTCTTACTGTTTCTCTAGCTCTTTTTGCAGCTAAGCGAGCACTACGAGCTAAAATTGCTTTTTCTACAATTTTTTTTGCTTCATCTGGATGTTCAAGTAAAAATCTTTGTAATTGTTCTCCAAAAACATCACTCGCCACTTTTCTAACTTCAAAATTTCCAAGTCTACCTTTGGTTTGTCCTTCATATTGAGGGTCAGGATGTTTTATTGAAATAATAGCTGTCATTCCTTCTTCAAAATCCGATTGAGTAAATCCTTCTTCTCCCTCTTTTATATCTTTATCCAATTTATTTTCAGAGATATATTTTCTTAAAACTCTTCCTAAAGCCAAACGGAATCCTTCTTCATGCGTTCCACCATCATGTGTATTAATATTATTACAAAATGAATAAACATTTGACTGGTATCCCTCATTATACTGAATAACACATTCTAACCACATTGTATCCAGTTTTCCATGTATTTCTATATTGTCACATTTTTGTTTCAAATGAATAATGGTTGGATGAATCGCTGTACGATTTGCATTCATATATTTAATAAATTCTTCTAGTCCTATCTCATACAAAAATTCATCGTGCTCAAGTGGTTGACCATCTTCTTTTAATTCTCTGCAATCTGTCACTGTCATCTTTATTCCTTCGTTTAAAAATGCCAGTTCTCTCATTCTTTCTTTCAAAATATTGTAGTCGAATACCTGTGTTTCTTCAAATACAGTTGGATCGGCTTTAAAACGAACAATTGTTCCTGTATCCAACAAATCACAAGTATCAATAATGGATAATGGTGCTACTGGATGTCCTCCCTTTTCAAACTTCATATAATGAACTTTGCCTTCTCTTTTTACCCAAACTTCTAACCATTCAGAAAGAGCGTTGACAACAGAGGCACCAACACCATGAAGACCACCAGAGACTTTATAGCCACCTTCTCCTCCAAATTTTCCACCAGCATGCAATACGGTATAAATTGTTTGAACTGTAGACACTTTGGTTTTAGGATGAATACCGACAGGAATACCACGTCCATGATCAATAACTTCAATGATATTATTTGGTAAAATTGAAAGATTAATTTCTTTACCATATCCTGCTAAAGCCTCATCAATTGCATTATCAATGATTTCCCATACTAAATGATGTAATCCAGAACTGGAAGTCGTTCCAATATACATTCCTGGTCTTTTTCTTACTGCTTCTAATCCTTCTAAAACTTGAATATCACTTTCATTATAATGACCATTCGTTTTTAATTCTTCTTTCTCTTCCATTTAAATAGTACTCCTTTCTGCTATTTTTCCTTCTTTAACATGAAGTAAAGTTATTTTGTTATATTGTTTTTGATGTATTAAATTTTTATAATCTGTACAAGTAATTAATACTTGTTCTTTTTTTAATACATATTCCAATAATTTTTCTTTTTTAAAAGTATCAATTTCACTAAAAGCATCATCTAGCAATATTAAAGGTTCTCTTTTAATTGCCTTACTTATAATTTCAGCCACTGCTAACTTCATACTTAATGAAATTAAACGTTGTTGCCCTTGAGAAGCATACATATCAATTTCCATTTCATTCAAATAAACTTTAAAATCATCTTTATGTATACCTACCGTGGTATAATATTTTTCTTTATCTTTAGATAAAGTTTTCTTATAAATTTCTTTTCCTTTGGCTAAGTAATTATCTTGATGATACTCATCTAAAAATGTTTGATATACAATTTTTATTTGTTGTGCTTCATTTGTTAATTTTTTATAAATTTTCGTTGCAAATTCTTCTATCTTGCTAATTAACCATTTTCTTCTTTTATAAATATCATAAGAAGATTCAATTAATTTATCATCAATGACCTCTAATAAATTTAAATCTATATTTCCTTTTAATAATATGTTTCTTTCTTCTAAAACACTTTTAAATATTATTAATTGCTTAATGTATACCGGAAATAAAGAAGATAATTCTTTGTCTAGAAAATGTCTACGAACACTAGGAGAATCTTTAAATAAAGACACATCTTCAGGTGAAAAGCAAATGACATTAAACTTTCCAATATAATCGCTGACCTTTTGAATCAATACGTCATTAATAAAAGCTGTTTTCCCACTTTTTTTTAAAATCATTTTTAAATGGTCTCTTTTTTTCAAAAAATCAATTTCACCTGTAATAATTGCTTCATCCATATTATTTTGAATCATTTCTCGATAATAAGAGGTTCTAAAGGAACTTGCATTGGATAATAAATAAATACTTTCCATAATATTTGTTTTTCCCTGTCCATTTTCTCCATATAAAATGGTTAAGGGATTATCCAAAGATAAATTTAATTGATTGATGTTTCTAAAATTCACCAATGATATTTTCGTCAGTAACATTTTTCCTTACAATCTCATATTCTTGATCTTTTATTGTAATAATATCAAGAGGTCTAAGTTTTCTTCCACGGCGTTGTTCTAACTCGCCATTGACATATACAGAAGTCGTTATTAAAAATATTTTTGCATCACCGCCATTTGCAATTATGTGCGTAAATTTTAAAAATTGACCTAAAGTAATGTATTCTGTATCAATGGTTATTTTCATAAAAAGTTCTCCTTTAGAAACTATATAAATTATAGCATTTTTAACCCCTATTTTTCAATCATTCTTATTATAAAATAATAAGAATTTTTTTATTTTTAAGCTTTATTAACAGAAAATGGATAATTTCTATGTTTTTCAAAAAAAAGTGCCCTAAACTTTTTATTAGTTAGAGCAATGAATTGTCATTTATCTTTGTTATAATTTTTTCAAAATATGTTTATGAATTCGTCTATTTAAGAAATACAACCCTGTACCGACAGCAACTAAGCCAACCGCAATTCCCAAAATAAATAAAATGGTATAACCAACACCGTATTCCGTATAGTCTAAAAAGAAATATATGTAATTTCCAGTAGTTGCACCGAAAATCAATGCAAATATCAAATATAATAACGGCATAACCAGCACAGTAAATAAAAACTGCCACTTTACCTTTGTTTGATCCGATAAAAACAAATAGAAAACAAACATTAACAACGGATTTACAATATGCAAAAAAGCAAAACCACCCTCAAAATTGAATTCAGCAACAAACGCCATACATACGCCAAATACTATCAATAGCAGTATAGTGAAATCCAAAAAAAGAAACTGCGGTACGGATTTATTGCAAAGCCATAAAATTCCAACGCTTAACAAAAAAAGTCCTGTTAAAAAATTACTTAAAAAAGTCAATTCATAGGCATATTTCATATCACTGTAATAACTGTATAAAGCTGTGAAAATAAGAACAAAAAAAAGTGTGAAAGCCGAGCTGATTTTTATTATTTTTAATGCTTTGTCTTTCATACATTTCTCCGTTAAATTAATATTTTTTATGATTTCATTATAGTTCATCTGTTACAAAAAAGCAAGGACATCAGATTGCCCTTGCTTTTATCTCATGAAATACACCCTAAGGCGCTATGCTTATTATTCCCCTACGTAAGGAAGTAAAGCCATTTGACGTGCTCTTTTAATAGCAACAGCCAATAGTCTTTGATATTTTGCACTTGTACCAGTTACACGACGTGGAATAATTTTGCCGTTAGCTGATACGAATTTTTTTAATAATTCAACATCTTTATAATCGATGTATTTAATATTATGTTGTGTAAAATAACAAACTTTTTTTCTTCTTTGCTGTTTTTTATACATATTCGTTAAGTTCCTTTCTTAAAATGGTAAATCATCATCAGAATAAGATAATGATGTATTATCATTTTCTTCATTTTCATGAATAGAGAAACCATTATCATTTAAACCTTGTGAATTATCTCTTGGAGATAAATTTTCAATTCGGTCGATGATGACTTCTGTCACATATGCTTTGGTTCCATCTCTTCTGTCATAGCTTCTTGATTGTAGACGACCTTCTAGTGCCACTAAGGATCCTTTTTTACAATATGTTGAAACAAATTTAGCAGACTGGTTCCATGCGACACAATTAATAAAACTTGCTTGTTGTGCGTTATTATTATTCTGGTCTTTCATAAAACCATCTACTGCAATGGAAAATGATGCAACATTTGCTCCAGAAGGAGTTGCCCTTAATTCAACATCTTTGGTAAGTCTACCTGTTAATACTACACGATTAATTGACATGATTACTAGCCTCCTTTGAGGATTACAATGTTATAACCATTTCACGTAAAATATTTGCATCAATTTTGCAATTACGTCTAAATTCTTTAATACCTGAATCATCTTTTGCTTCCACGGATAATACAACATAATATCCATTTGTTTGGAAGTTGATTGGGTATGCTAATTCACGAAGTCCCCAGTCTTTTTCATTAACTTCAACTGTATCACCATTTGAAGTTAAACATCCATGAAGTTTTTCTTGGATAGCTGTTCTTTCTTCTTCATTTAAATTAGCGTTAAGAATGTACATAATTTCATATTTTTTCATTCTTTACACCTCCCTTTGGACTTTGGCTATAGTTTTACTATAGCAGAGAATACCAAGAGTATTGTACCAAAAATACTTTTAAAAGTAAATAATAATTTAACAATCGTATTTGAAATGATTATTTTTTGTTTCCTCCCATATCTATTTATAACTTTTTCATTAAAAATTCTTCATAAAAAATAAAAAGTCCACTTGAGGACCCTTTAAAGTAATTTAACGATAAAGCAAATTGCTGTTTTATTTTGATTTTCAATGACAACTTCTGCAAATACTGGAACACAACTTAGATCATTGCCAGATAAAACCAAATAACTTCTTGCAATTGCCAAGGCTTTTACTGCTTGATTAATACTACCAGCTCCAATGGCTTGGATCTTTAATTCTTTTTGTGTTTTTAAAATGTTGGCAATCGCTCCTGCAACTGCATTAGGGTTTGAATTCGTTCTTACTTTTAATAATTCTATCATAAAAAAAGCCTCCATAGTAAAGACTATGAAAGCTCACTTAAATTTATTACAATTTTTGATTAATTCTCAAAACAGATAAAGCACGTTTACTATTTAAATCAATCTCAACTAAAAGTGCATTGAGCATAAAAGGCTCTAATAAAGAAACAAAAGTCGAAGTATTCTTTTGCACTTTGTCTAAAAAACTTTGGTAATCATAACCAATAATCGAATCTATAGATCCACACATGCCAACATCACTGATAAAGGCTGTTTTCTTCGGAAGGATTCTCTCGTCCGCTGTTTGAACATGGGTATGAGTTCCATAAATCAAACTGGCTCTTCCATCTAAATAATAAGCAAGTAAATTTTTTTCAAGTGTATATTCTGCATGATAATCCACAATATAAATAGCTTCTGAATCCATTTGATAAATTTGATCAAAATAAGTAAGTGGATCGAATATATTTAATTGATTTTTACCTGTGCTCGTTCCTAATAAATTTATAAATTTAATTCGTTGATTTTGAATGGTTAATGTTACTTCTTTATGCAAATTAAATTTTTCTTCATCATAATGAAGATTTCCTGGTACAACTAAACGATTGGCTTTTTCAATATAATCGAAAATTTCCTTATTGTCAAAAATATGATTTCCCATAGTCATAATATCAATACCATTATTTTGATAAGTCAAATAATGTTTATAATTTAATCCTTTTCCATGGGTTGTATTTTCGGCATTAACAGAAATAATATCGTAATTATATGTGCTTTTTAAAGTGGGTAAGAAACGAATAAAGGCGTTTCTAGCGCCTTTACCAACAATATCCCCTACAACTAAAATTCTAACTTTATTTTGCAATTTCACTTGCCCTAGTTTCTCTTACAACCGTCACTTTAATTTGACCAGGATAAGTTAATTCTGTTTCGATTTTATTTTTGATTTCTCTTGCTATTTTATAAGCTTGAACATCATCAATTTTTTCAGGGACAACCATTACACGAACTTCTCGCCCAGCTTGTATAGCATAGGCACTGGCAACACCATCAAAACTCTTTGAAATCGTTTCAAGTTGTTCAATACGCTTAATGTAAGTATCTAATGTCTCACTACGAGCTCCAGGTCTTGCAGCAGAAAGTGTATCTGCAGCAGAAACTAAATGAGAAATAATAAATTTTGCAGGTACATCCCCGTGATGAGATTCTATTGCATTAATAACCACTTCATTTTCATTATATCTTTTTGCGAAACGTACACCTAATTCAACATGTGAACCTTCCATTTCAAAATCTAAAGCTTTCCCTAAATCGTGCAATAAACCTGCACGTTTTGCTAATTGTTGATCAATGCCAAGTTCAGAAGCCATAATACCACACAAATGAGCTACTTCCATAGAATGTGTTAAAGCGTTTTGCCCATAACTTGTTCTAAATTTTAATCTTCCGATAAGTTCTACCAAATCTTTATTCATTTTTGGTAAATTCAATTTAAATAAAGCTTCTTCACCCGCTTTTTTAGTAATCTCTTTTACTTCTTGTTTTGATTTTTCAATAATTTCTTCAATTCTTCCTGGTTGAATTCTTCCATCTTTAATCAAAGTTTCTAATGATTTACGTGCAATTTCACGTCTTATTGGATCAAAACAGGATACAGTAATTACTTCTGGCGTATCATCAATAATTAAATCCACACCTGTAAGTTGCTCAATGGTTTTAATATTCCTACCTTCTCTTCCAATAATTCTTCCTTTCATTTCATCCGATGGCAAAGCCACTACAGAAACTGTTCTTTCAGAAGCAACTTCTTGTGAATATTTGTCGATAGCTAAACCTAAAATTTCTTTTGCATTTTCAGCTGCCTTTTCTTCTGCCTCTTCTTGTTTTTCTTTCATATAAGCGGCAATTTCATGATCAATTTTTTCTTCGACTCGTCTAAATAATTCTTTTTTTGCTTCTTCAATAGACATTTGAGCTACGTGCTGTAGTTCAACGATAATTGAATCAATTTTTTCTTGTAAGACTTGATGTTTTTTATCTAACTCTTTATTTTTGTTATCTAATTGTTGATTCGTCTGCTTAATTTGTTCATCTTTTTGAGTTAAAAGCATTTCACGCATATCCAATTGTTGTTCGCGCGTTAAAAGTTTCTTTTCAAGTTCTAAAACTTGATCTTTTCTTTCTTTTGCCTCTTTTTCAGCAGCAACTTTCAATTCTAAAGCAGCAGAGCGACCCTCAATTTGTGCAGATTTTACAATTTGATTGCCTTTTACTTCTGCTTCTTTAATTATATTTTCCGCTTGCTTTTTAGCATTATTGGGAATTAATTTATAAGTTACAACTGCTCCTATAATTGCACCTAATATCAAACCAACAACAAGAAATAACCAAAATAGTGGGTCAGAAAAAACAACCATCATTTTTACTGACAACATATTAGTTTTTTCCTCCTGTTATAATTTTAATATGATACATTTTAACGTATCATTATGATTTTAACATATTTTATATAAAAAGGCAAAAAAGAATATTATTTTATTGCATATTTTTTGTTGAGTTAGAAAAATAAACTACTTATTATTATTTAATACTTAATTAAAATAAATCAAAAATAATTCATACTCTTCATTCTTTCCTAATTAAGTCATTAATACATAAAATAGTTTTAATATTGTTTTAAAATAAAAAAGTGCTTTAGTTTACTATAAAGCACTAAAAAGTTGAAGGAATACACTTCAAGTCATGTGTAATCTTAAAAGTAAAATACCTAATAATAATTCTTTTTTACTATCCTATATAAAGGATAAACATCGATAATAAAACTGGAAAAGAAATCGCTAAAATCGTACCTAAAATAGACAAAACAAGTCCTGTAGTTGCCTTTGATTCATTGATTTCAGAACGTTTCCCTAACGCCGAAAAAACGATGCCTGGTATACCACACATAACGGCAGGAACGATCAAGAAAAAAGTGCTAATAGCTACAATACCTAAAGTCAAACCAACGTTTGCAAAATTTTTCCATGGTCCTGTTTCACTTTTTAAAGTGGAATCGTTGGATTTTTCAACAACTTGAATCACTTCTTCTTGTTTTTGGTCTTTTACTTGTGCTCCACAAAATTGACAGAAAACTGAATTTTCAGAAATTTCTTTACCACATTGACTACAAAACATTCTAATCATCCTTTCTTATTTATTTTCTTTTATCGCTTGAACAACAGCATCTTTAATGGCATCAGCTTCTACTTTGTTATTTAAAAGAAAATCTTTTGCTTTTTCTTTTCCTTGGCCTATTTTTTCACCATTATATTCAAACCAAGCTCCTGTTTTATGTATAATGTCAAATTTAACAGCCAATTCTAATAATTCGGCTTCCTTATTGATTCCTTTTCCATAGGTGATTTCAACAATTGCTGTTTTAAAAGGAGGTGCCACTTTATTTTTAACCACTTTAATCTTAACTTCATTTCCTAAAATATCATCACCAGATTTAATAACATCTCCACGACGAACATCCAGTCGAACAGATGAATAAAATTTTAATGCTCTACCACCCGTTGTCGTTTCTGGATTACCAAATAAGATACCTACTTTTTCTCTCAACTGGTTAATAAATATTATCGTACAAGAACTTTTATTTAATACTGCAGTTAATTTTCTTAAAGCCTTGGACATCAAACGTGCTTGTAATCCAACTTGTGAATCTCCCATCTCACCATTTAATTCTGCTTGTGGAACTAAAGCCGCAACAGAGTCTACGACAATCAAATCAATAGCGCCACTCTTGGCTAACATTTCTGTGATTTCTAAAGCTTGCTCACCAGAATCTGGTTGAGATAAGATTAATTCATCAATATTTACACCTAAATTTTGTGCATATAAAGGGTCAATAGCATGTTCAGCATCAATAAATGCCGCTTTTCCATCTTTCTTTTGGATTTCTGCAATTGCATGCAAAGCAAAAGTTGTTTTTCCAGAAGATTCTGGTCCATAGATTTCAATCACTCTACCTTTTGGATAACCTCCTACTCCTAAAATGTAATCCAAAGAAATCGATCCCGAAGGTATGACATCAACATCCACATTTTGTTTTTCACCAAGTTTCATGATGGAGCCTTGTCCATACGTTTTTTGAATCAATTTTAAGGTATCTTCTAAACTCATTTTTTCTTCATTTTTTGCCATATACTATCCTCCTTTATTATAATAGTTCTTTTTTACAAATATTCTAAAATTCTTTTTTTTGCATCTACGATGCAAGAATTACGAATTGTATTTCGATCTCCACGATAATGATCTTCAAAATAATAAACTTTATCTTTTATCATTAAACAACTATATACTAAACCAACCTCTTTTTGTTCACTTGGAAATGGACCTGCATTACCAGTAAAAGATATTGCAATATCCGATTTTAATTTTTCTTTCACTTTTTGAGCCATTAAGTAAGCCATTTCTTTACTTATCGCTCCTACCTTTCTTAAAACTTCCTCTCCATCTAAAAGTATTGCTTTACTTTGATCCATATAAGTCACATAACCACCAACAAATACTGAACTGGCACCACTAACACTTACAAGTGAAGATGCAAATAATCCGCCCGTTAAAGATTCGCAACTTGAAATGGTCATCTTTTTTTCTTTCAATTTTTTTACAAGTTCTTCCATATTATTCGTTTATGTACTTTGCTATTTCTAGGTAATATTTAACGAATCCTATCAAAGCAAATACCCCTCCTAAAGTAATGAATATAAGACCTATAACAAACAAAATCTCATGTAATCCACCTAAAAACAAGAAAATAATTCCTGGCATTAAAGTGGCTGTTTTTGCTTTTCCCCAAATATTTGCAGCTACTACTGCATTTTTCTTCAAAGCCTGCATTCTTAATGCATCTACAAAAATGTCTCTTGCAATGACGACAATCGCCATTGTAATGGCAATGATTTCTAAAACTATCCATTGCTTATTTTCTTTTAGAAACATTTGAGTGGTTAACATACCAATTAAAGTTGTATTCACCAATAATTTATCTGCTAATGGATCCATTAATTTGCCATAATCCGTCACTAAGTTTCTTTTTCGTGCAAGATGTCCATCAATAAAATCGGTAATGGAGGCGCAAATAAATACGATTATCATTATCAATTGTAATAAAGTAAAATCTTGATAAAGGATTAAATCACATGGAAGATGCGCAAAAATGGATAACATATATAGTATAAATAAAACCATCATGAATGGGACACAATACATTCTTAATGTTGTTAATCGATTAGGAAGATTCATGTTTTTAAATTTCATAAAATCACCTGCCAATTTTTATTTTATCATATTTTTTATATAAAAAAAATATGCAAGAGCATATTTTTAAAACAAATCTAAATAAGCCATGTTCTGTCGTGGATGGTCATTTATCTATGTCTTGCGACATCCTACGCAAAATTGAATTCTTTTTTGTAGACTCCTCTACCAAATTTGAGTTTCTCACTTGAGGGGCTTGCCTCGTTTCATCTGACCGTTTCCAGTCAGCTCGTCTCTGTGGTGCTTTATCAAGTAGCCATAGTTGCCCTTAGGTCTACTTTTTGCCGTCAGTTTACACTGCCCACCTTTATGAATTAAAGTGGCACAAACGTTACAGACATCTCAGTCTGTGTGAGCATGGACTTTCCTCTTTTAATTTCTTAAAAGCGACCATCTATAGATTTGTTTGATTTAATCTTTGTGCTGGTCAAGTAATTTTTGAACCATATTTTCCAGATTAGCAATACGATTTAATAAATCAATATTCGAAAAATTAGCACTTGTCGATGAAGGAATCGAATTATGTGCTTTTAAATTATAAACTTCTATGGATAACTCTTTATTTTTTTGTTCTAACGCTAACTTAGAAGATTCAAGTTGGCGAGTTTTTTCAGATAAGGAGTCAATCTTCCTTTCAAGTTTCATAATCTCCAAATTCAATTCATCTAAAAATTCATCCACTTCTTCACAGCAATAACCTAATGATTTTACATTAAAATTTTTAGTATATACTTTATGAGATATTTTAATTTCTTTCATTTGCATTACCCCTGTCTTTATTAATATATCAAAAAATATATTAATTTAAATCTATTTTACCATTTTTTAGGAAAAAAATATAGTGTATAATATAAGAAATTAAGTAAAAAATAGGATTGGTGCAAGTAGGTGAAAAAAATGATTAAATATCCCACAGCGAAAAAAGTAACTGAATATTCTAAAAGTAGAAATAGAGATACAGCGAATCAAGGCATGGCCCTTGAAGATATGATAAACAGAACAAATGAATATTATATCCAACATAATATAGCTTTTATTCATAAAAGACCCACAAGTATTAAGATTCTTAAAACAAGTGATAAATATAAAATAACAGAAGCCGTATTTGTAGCGCCATCCACCCTTGACTATGTGGGTATTTGTGATGGACATTACTTAGACTTTGAGGCAAAAGAGACAACTTCAAAGAAAGGCTTCCCAATGCATAACATTGCCAATCATCAAATTCATGCAATGAAAGCAATCATACAACAAAAAGGAATAACCTTTGCGTTAATATTTCTAAGAGCGTTCAATGAGATTTATCTATTAGATGGTCAAGTTTTAATTGAAGCATATAATCAAAATAAAACAATTATCCCATATGAAGATATAAAACAATTTGGAACATTGATCAAGGAAGGTTATTTTACACCTGTTGATTATTTAAAGGTTGTAAAAGAAAAATACTTTGAAAGATAAAAGAAAAAAAGTTTTATCTACTTTCACCGATATTTTATTTTCATTAGTGCTTGTAGCGATAACTATAGGCACTATTTATTTTATAAATATTGTCTCCGATACACCATCGTTAAATGTTGAAACGATTGTGAAGAAAAAATCTTCTAAAGTTTATGATAATCAAAATAATTTTGTCAAACAATTAACAATGGAAGATTATGAAAATATTCAATATGAGCAACTCCCAGATGTCTTCATCAATGCATTGATTAGTTGTGAGGATGTTCGTTATTTTATGCATGAAGGTATCGATTTGCCTCGTATTTTAAGTGCTATCAAAAATGATGTGTTTTCATTATCTTTAAAAGAAGGCGCTTCTACCATTACCCAACAGTTAATAAAAAATATGATGTTAACCAACAAAAAGAGTATTGAAAGAAAAATTCAGGAAGCTTATTTATCCAACCATATCGAAAAATTATATACAAAAAAAGATATCTTAGAATTTTATTGTAATTACGTTTGTTTTGATGGTCTAAATCACGGCGTACAAAGTGCCTCTTATAAATTTTTTAATAAATCAGTAAGTGATTTAACCTTACCTGAAGCTGCTTTACTTGCAGGTGTTGTCAATG
This sequence comes from uncultured Bacillota bacterium, assembly GCA_902491575.1. Taxonomy (GTDB): domain Bacteria; phylum Bacillota_I; class Bacilli_A; order RFN20; family CAG-631; genus CAKPXW01. The sequence continues at coordinate 6,388 of CABUID010000002.1, read as the reverse complement.
CTCCTTCAGCCTATTCTCCATTATTAAATCCTGAAGGTGCTATGCAAAGAAAAAACATTGTTTTACATTTAATGAATAAACATGGCTATATTTCAAAAGAACAAGAATTAAAAGCTAGTGAAATTACCATTGAAGATATGATAAAAAAGAAAGAACCTCTTACGGATGAAAACACTTATCCTTATCAAGCTTATATCGACATTGTTTATCGACAAATTTATGAAAAAACAGGTTATGATCCTTATATTATGCCAATGGAGATTTATACATATATGGATTCCGCTTTACAATCGATGATTGACCAAATGCAAGAAGGAACTTCTGAATATTTATCCTTTAACAACGATTTACAGCAATTTGCAGCAAGTATTATTGATAATGAAACTGGAGCTATTGTAGCTTGTTTTGGTGGACGAAATTACACTGGGCAAAAATTATTAAATCATGCCTATGATAAACAAATTCAACCTGCCAGCACGATAAAAGTAATCCTTGAATATGCCTTGGCTTTTGAATATTTACATTATAGTAACATGGAAATACTTCAAGATACCCCAACCAATTATCCACATAGTAATATTGCTATTAATAATGTTGATCATACTTATTTAGGCGAAATTACCATTGCAGACGCTATTGGTTATTCTCGAAATACAACTGCCATTCAAACACTAGAAAAAGTCATTAATACGATTTCCATGGATAAAGTTATTCAATATCTTCAAAACATACATTTAATGGATCAAGGTACTTTTTCCTATGCTTATGGTTTAGGTGGTTATACCTATGGTGTAACACCAACTCAACTCGCTGCTGCTTACTCTATGATTGCAAGAAATGGCACTTATATCGAACCATTGTGTGTTAAATCGATCAAATTACTCGATGGAAGTGAAAAAGTAATTTCTTTTGAACCAGAAACGAAAAAAGTATTATCCGATACCACTTGCTATCTAATTAGTGATGTATTAAAACAAGTGATGAATGCTAATTATTGGTCTATAAATGATTGTAAACCAAATAATGTGCAAGTTTATGCTAAAACAGGAACTTCTTCTTTTGATTCGACTATGTTGCAAAAATATGAATTTCCGTCTAATGCATCAAAAGACAGATGGTTAGCTTCTTATACAAAAGATTATACGATTGCTGCTTGGACGGGCTTTGATGAATATATAAAGGGGCAAAAAACGTATTTTACAACGAAAAATAATGATGCAAATGTTGTAAAAAAATTTACAAAAACAATTTATGATAAAATAGCCATGCGCCATCAATCCATTTCTCGTCCTGATGGTCTAGTGGAAGTCAACATTGTAAAAGGAAGTAACCTTTTAGCAACAAATCAAGTTCAAGAGAATTATATTGTAAAAGCTCTTTATAAAGAAGAAGATGTGCCGACAAAATACTTCCAAGAACCTATCATAGAAGAAAGTGTTCCTTATGATTATTTTATACTCGATAATCAAATTCATTTCATTTTCAATGAAACAACCCAAAAGTCTACCTATAATAAAATCTTTGATTATGATAAGATTTTAAACGGAAAAGTGATTTATTTAGATGTTTACGAAAACGGATTTTTCAAAGAAACCATCGAATGTGAAAAAATAACCACTTATCCTTTAAAAAATGGTTATTATCACTTTGAAATATATTATAAATATAGAAATGGGTTTTTAGATGGGACAAAAGTGGCTTTGGATTTTACTTATACTTAAGTCGACATTGTCCATGAAGTTGACACTCTTTACAGTTTGGTGAAACTGCTTTACAAAAATAACGTCCAAAGAAAATCAAAGAATGATGCATTTGTATCCACATCTTCTGATCGATTTTCTTTTTTAGTTTTTTTTCTACTTCTATTACATCATCATTTAAAGAAGCTAAATATAATCTTTTGGCCACGCGATTAACATGTGTATCGACTGGAAGAGCAGGAATTTTAAATCCTTCTGCCAAAACTACATTAATCGTTTTATTCCCTACTCCAGGTAATCTTATCAATTGTTGATAATCACTAGGAACAATATCTTGATATTCTTCATGTATAATTTTGGCAATTTCAATAATATGTTTTCCTTTGCTTTCTGCCATACCAATTGGCTTAATAATTTCTTTTACATCTTTTAAATCCGCATAAGCTAAATCTTTAATTTCAGGATATTTTAAAAATAATGGTGGCGTACACTCATTCACTCTTTTATCGGTAGTTTGAGCAGATAAAGTGACCGCAATAAGTAATTGAAAAATCGAATGATAAATCAATTCACATTTAGCATTTGGATACATTTCATAAATATATTGTAATCTTTTATCCATACTATTTATTCAGCCAATCCACTGTTGATAATTCAATGGTTTCTTGCTGCCTCTTTTGGTATTCTTCATCACCAATTTCTTGCTTTTTATTTTCTTCAAAAATAATTGTATCAATATAACGAATCGATTTGTTTCCTGTTTGTGCAGCCAATTCGCAAGCTGCTTTTATTAAAGCAAAATCATATTTTTTATTTTTCCATCCTTGAATCACGTCGTATTCTAACGGAGATAATGGGCGATTAAAGAAATTTTGCATATATTTAAAATAATCTTCTTCCACTATTTTTTTCCTTTTATCTTGAGCTTTTTGTATGTCCATTTCATCATCTAGGCATTCTATTAATTTTTGACATATTCCATCAAATGATGTGTAAATCATTCCCGTGTTATTAAATTCATTACTAACGAGTTTTTTAGCAATTAAACCCGAATAAACCACATCTATTTTTGTCGTTGAAAAATTACATAACAAGGCTAAGTCAGATGGATTTACAAATTGCGTGCCTGTTTGCACCAGCTCATAAGTAATTGATAACAATAAATATTCATCATCTGTTAATCCTATTTTTTTATAGTTTAATGTTAAAAGCCTTTCAAAATTGATATATCGATTAATATTCATTCTATTTACCTCCACTTACTATTTTTATTTTATCAGGTTAGTAAGATGATATTGATCCAGTATAAAATTTGTTTTTATTTCCCCAATATCTTCTTTCATTTTTTCAATTTCTTTTTTTAATTTATTTTTCGATAAACGCTTTAATTCATCTTGAAATTGAAAAAAAGCTTCCTTTGTATTTTCTTCAATTTGGAAATTCAATTTTTGTGAAAGTCTCAAACCTCTTAATATTCTTGAGGGATCTTCTTTTATTCTCGTGGCCGGATGACCTATAAAACGAACTTGATAAGTGAATAAATCTTTTATTCCTTCAAAAGGATCTATAATTTCTTGATTGGTTAAATCTAAATAAAGAGCATTAATGGTAAAATCTCTTCTTTGAGCGTCTTCTTCAGGAGTTTGTAGAAATTTTTTTATTTTAGGAAAGGAAGATTTTTCTGTATATTCTTCTTCTCGGAATTGTGTTATTTCCATTAATAAATTATGATAAACTATTTTAATTGATCCCATAGATAAGCCATCATCATTTTCCACTTTAAAATTTTTTATAATCCAGTGAATAGGTGCATTAGTGGCAATATCGATATCTTTAAAGTTCCTTCCTAAGAGAAAATCACGTGAAGACCCTCCAACTAAATATGCTTGATAATGTGCTTTTTTTATGAAAGATAGCACTTCAATGATTTTCTTAATGTCCATATTCTACCCTATCAAATTAATAATTTCTGTTTCCTCTTTATTTTTTAAATAATTCAATAAACCTAAAGCAAAGACTTTCTTATCGTATACCTGATAAGATATAATCATTTTATCATATTTTGAACACATTTGAATAACATAAGTAATGATATTTTGTTTTGTTCGATAAGATTTTATTTTAAATTTATCATTTTTTAGCATAAATAAATAGGTAGTACCGGAAGTCTTGTCTAGTTTTGAAACATGATGAATATCCAAATAAGTCATATCTGTGAAATAACTATTAAAAAAAGAAAATTGTTTTAATATCTCATTTAATGGTAAAGAGAAATTATAACAAATAACACCTTTCACTTTTTCAAGTTGACATAAACTCTTTATGGTAGCCAACTCATCATAGGTAAAGCCTGTTGTTCCTACAATAAAAGGCTTATGAAAATCTAAACATATATAAATATGTTTTAGCGCTTGCGTCTTATTTGTAAAATCAATGACTAAATCAACTTTTTCAATTTGCTCATATAAAGGAGCACTTTTTTCATCAATTCCGATTACATCATATTGATTCTCTTTTAAAACTTGATAAACTTCTTTCCCAGTTTTTCCTGTATAACCACATAAAGCTATTTTCATTTTTAATCACCTATTACAAAATATGATAAGTTTTCTTTATTTCATTCTTACCATAATGAAAAAGTAATTTTATTTGAAGTAATCCTGAATTTAATTTTAAATTATAGTATCATTTTTATGATAATAATTTACATTTATAAAATCTTAAAAATAAAAATTCATGACTTGACCAACCTTTAAAAATTTGTTATATTTCAAATTACAGTGTGTAGCGAAAGCGTAAGTCCGATTCGTTACCACTGTTTTTTATTGCTTAAAATAAGGAGGATTTGTTATGGAAGAAACAATAAAAACAAATAAAATGGGATTAATGCCAATTAAAAAATTAATGCTGAATATGGGCTTACCGATGATTATTTCAATGGTTTTACAAGCTTTATATAACATTGTTGATAGTGCATTTATCTCAAATATGAGTCAAAATGGAGAAGAAGCGTTAAACGCTTTAACACTTGCTTTTCCAATGCAAATGTTAATGGTAGCTATAGGAGTAGGAACCGGTGTTGGAACCAATGCTATTGTCGCAAAATGTTTAGGTCAAAAAGATAATGTAAAAGCCAGTAAAGTTGCTGGAAATGCACAATTTTTATCTTTAATCATATACTTTTTCTTTCTTTTATTTGGTCTTTTTGGAGTGAAACCATATATATCAACTCAAACAAATAATCCCTTAATCTATGAAATGGCTGTTCATTATCTTACCATTTGTTGTATTTTATCCATCGGAATAGTATTTTTTTCAACTTATGAAAAATTATTACAAGCTAGTGGTCATTCACTTTTTTCGACAATCGCTCAAGTCGCTGGAGCTGTTGTCAATATTATCCTAGATCCCATTTTAATCTATGGGTGGTTAAACTTTCCTGAACTAGGTGTAAAAGGCGCTGCCTATGCCACGATTATTGGACAATGTGTTTCTTATCTTTTAGCATGGTTTTTCCATTTAAAATTAAATAAAAATATGTCTAATCAATTGAATAATTTTAAACCAAATTGGAAAATCATTAAAGAAATCTATTCTATTGGTTTACCAGCTATTATTGCCCAAGCTTTAATGTCTTTCATGACTTATGGCTTAAATATCATTTTTGTTAAAGTAAGTGAACCAATGGTCACTGCTTATGGACTTTTCTATAAAATTCAACAATTCGTATTATTTGCTGCTTTTGGATTAAGAGATGCGATTACGCCTATTGTTTCTTTTGCCTACGGAATGAAAAATAATCAACGTATTAAGGAAGGCATAAAATATGGTATATTTTATACTCTGATTATCATGTTATTAGGGACAATTTTGGTAGAAGCTTTAGCCATTCCTTTCACTAATCTTTTTGGTTTAAGTGGTGAGACTGCCCAATTATGTAAAAGTGCAATGTATATCATTTCTATCAGTTTTATTTTTGCTGGCATTAACATTGCTTTACAAGGAGTATTTCAAGCTTTAAATGGAGGCTTAAAATCTTTAATTATCTCTTTATGTCGTCAACTCATCTTTGTGTTACCAATTGCTTATCTACTTTCATTACTTTGTATTCGTCAATATATTCCGAATTGGGTGATTTGGTTTACTTTCCCTTTTGCAGAAATCATTACCGCACTGATTGCTTATTTTTTACTTTTGTCTACAAAAAAGCATCAACTAAATTGTATTTAAAAGGGGCTGTAAAAAAACCCAACTTGTGAAAATCTGTTGAAAGAAAGGCTTCACAGCCTTTTTTTCTTTGTATAAAACAAAAAAACTCGGGGAATCGAATATAAAGTTGAATTTGTTATAAACAATGTAAAAATGCTTTCTACTCATGTTTTGTCATTTATTTATGATGATAATAATCAATTATATTATTGCAAATCTAGATTTTATAGTTCAAAATTGAGAAGATGGATTTCTCCAGATAACCCTTGTAATTTATCTGTTGATAACACTCAAAATTTAAACCTTTTTGCATATTGTTTGATAATCCAGTAATGTAAAATTAAAGACCTTTGTAAAATATTTATCTTGTCTAATTCGCTGGCTATATATATTTTAAATTTTGTATTTTTATTGAAATAATGTCTTATATTTGATAAACTTTAAGTGGAATTAATAACCTTGATAGTTTTTTAAGAAAT
>CABUID010000001.1 GCA_902491575.1 uncultured Bacillota bacterium | reverse complement strand
CCATTTTTTTATTCTTTCCTTTCTTTTTTCTATTTTTTTTCTTTTCTTTTTTTAAAATTCTTTTTGCTTTTTTTTACCGCTTTTTGACTTTTTTTTGTTTTGCATAGTTATTTTCCTTTCTGAAGGCTTTTTTGTCCCCTTCACTTATTAAAAAGAAAAATATTTTCTGTTTTACAAAAATTTTTTTATTTTTTTTTACTAAATGAAAAAAATACTTATTTAATAGAAAAAAAATGGATTTTTATTTAAATTGAAACTTCATAAAATAAAGTAATTAACAACCATAAAACATTTTACTTTTTCTATGAATATAATAAGTTAAATAATGAAACGTATTTGATTACCTACAAAAAAAGGTTTACTAATCATTTAATTAGAAACCTTAGATAATATTTAAAATCTTAATAAAGCTTTTTATTACCAATCATTATGAAGTAATTGTATTTTTCCCTAAAGAAAAAATATGATTTCCGTTTGTTTTATTATATATTGTTACTTTTTTGCCATAAAAAGAAACCGTTAAAGCCTTTGAACCAATGGTCGCACCGACAATAAAACCAAGATCACAAATGCATATTTGCTTCGATGGTAACTTCTTTTGAATTTCTTCAGCTAAACAATGAGCATCATCCATACAATTCGAATGTTCTATAAAAATAAGTGATGGATGATCTTTTTCTACATTATTAATCACGTATTTTGCTAACAATTTTAACGCTGAATTTCTTCCTCTAGCTGTTTTAAATGCATAATTATTACCATGAGCATCGGTAATGATAATCGGTTTAATACCTACTAAATTTCCTATGAAAGCAGAAGATGTCTTAATTCGACCTGCTCTTTTTAATGGATCTAATGAATCCGTTATTGCTAATGTTTGGTATTTTAAACGTTTCTCATCTAAAAATTTTATTGTTTCAGAAAGACTAATCCCTTGATTGGCCATCATTGCTGCATCCATTGCCATAAGTCCTTCACTACAATTACTTCTTAATGAATCAAAACATATAATTTGACGCCCTGGATATTTTTCTTGTAATATACTTTTCGCAATCAATGCATTATTAAATGTTCCAGATAAAATAGAAGAACAACTAATAAACAAAATGTCTAAATTTTGACTCAAATATTTTGTAAAAACTCTTTCAAATTCAGAAAGTGGTGCTGGACCCGTCAAGAAAAATTTACCTTTTTCAAGTAATGAATAGTATTGTTGAGGAGATATATCTTTCCAATCTAAATTCGCATTATAGTCTTGTCCATCCATTGAAAAAGTCATTTGAACATAATCAATTTGATATTTATTACGAAAATATTGCGTTAAATCTGATGTAGAATCCGTAATCACTTGAAAAGTTTTATTCATAAAGTCTCCTTAATCATTTATTTTACTAAATTCATCTTTCATTATATTAAATAATTGATTTTTGGCAAGCTGTTGAGCAAGTTGAATAATATGATACATACTTTTATCATCAGCTGCGCCATGCCCTTTAATAACTGGTGCATTAACTCCCAGTAATATTGCTCCGCCTTGAGAATTATAATCGTATTTATGGAATAAAGATTGCATGACTCCAATCATTTCTTTTTCGATGGACGTATTTTTTATTTTTTCTTCAATTTCATAAAGAATGGCTTTAGCAGTTCCTTCAATCGACTTTAATAAAACATTACCTGCAAAACCATCTGTTACTACCACATCAATGGAATGATTCAATGGATCTTTTGCTTCAATATTTCCAATAAAGTTTAAAGAAGATGTTTTGAATAGAGGAAAAGCTTCTTTAATTAAAGTATTTCCTTTTTTATCTTCTACTCCATTACTTAATAATCCTACTTTAGGATTTTTAATGCCAAAAGCTTTCATGCAAGCTGTTCCCATCTTCGCAAATTCAAGTAACTTTGTAGCACTACAATCAACATTTGCACCACAGTCTACTATACAAAAATTATCATTATTTTTGTTTTTTAAAATGCTTGCAAGTACAGGACGAGTAATTCCTTTTATTTTGCCTAAAAGTAAAATAGAAGAAACTAAAATCGCTCCCGTTGAACCACAAGATACAAAACTACAATTGTCTATATGTTCCTTACAATATTTTAAAGCTTTAATCATGGATGAATCACTTTTATTTTTAAAAACTTGTAAAGGATTATCATCGTTATTTACTTCTTGTGTACATTCTACAAATTCGATACGTTTTTGAATATTTTCATCTAAATGCTGAATTAGATCATTGATTTCTTTTTTTCCAAACAAAACTAAGGTTAAATCCAGATTATCTTGTAAAGATTGAATTGCACCTTTAAACAATATTTTTTCATCAAGATCAGCGCCTAATAAATCAACAGCAACTTTATTCATGATTTTTTTCACCTTCCCAAAAATTATTCAAAAAAAGTTGGTAAGTTGAATTACTAAAAGGAGGCAACGATAAATTCTTTAAGGTTTCTTCACTTAAAAACCAATTCGTTGAAAATTCTTTTCCAGCATCCTCTAACCTTTTAAAATAACGTTCAAAACGAGCATTTGGTCCAAGTTCAAGCAATGTTTTTAACTGAGGACATAAAATAGCTTGATAATTATTTCTACCACAAATAAAATCATATTGTTTTAATAAAGGCTCATAAACTTCTTCTGCTTGTGAATAAGCACAACTTGAGATAATCATCAATTTCCGATTTGAATGTGGATTCCTTATACCATGGAAAGAAGTACCATCTCTAGGAGGCGTTTGACCTTTATAAGTACAAAGCATACTCATCATGCGGTCGGTAAACACTTTTAAAGTTCCAGGCATACCAAAAAAATGAAGAGGAAAACTTTCGATAAATAAATCACATTTCTCTATTTTTTGCTTCACATTTTCAATATCATCATTTTGAATGATACATTTTCCCTCTGTTTTTCCCCAACAAGATAAACAACCTTGACAAGGCAAAATATGCAAGGAAGAAAGAGAAATCACTTCAATTTTGCAAGGAATACTTTCTGAAATTCCTTTTAAAAATGCTTTGGTTGCTTGCAAAGTACAACTTTTTTCATTTTTTGGACTTCCATTCAATACCAATATGTATTTTTCATTCATAATTTTCTAGCCTTTTCAATAAATCAAATTCTTGATAGTAACCAACTTTACGATATTTTTCATAACGTTTTTGAAGTAAATCTTTTTCATTTTCTTTTAATAATTCCCTTAGTTTTAAGGATAATGAATTCTTTAATTCTTTTATAAATTGTTCTTTTAATAAAGCATCTTCAAAATTTTCAGGTTCTTTGACTATCTTTTCAATTACATTCATTGATTTTAAATCTTTAGCAGTCAATTTCAAATACTCAGCAGCTTCATTGGCACGCATAGGATCTTTAAATAAAATACTTGCACAGGATTCAGGAGCAATCACTGAATAATAAGCATTTTCTAACATCCAAACTTCATCGGCTACAGCTAATGCTAAAGCGCCACCACTTCCACCTTCACCAATAATAATACTAATAATGGGTGTTTTTAAACCTGACATTTCATATAAATTTCTTGCAATAGCTTCACCAACGCCTCTTTCTTCTGCTCCTTTTCCACAACTCGCACCTTGAGTATCAATAAAGCAAATAACCGGACGATGAAACTTTTCTGCCTGTTTCATTAAACGTAAAGCTTTTCGATATCCTTCTGGCAATACACAGCCAAAATTTCGATACATTCTTTCTTCAATGGAATGACCTTTTTCAATCCCTATAACCGTTACACAACGTCGATTTAATTTTCCAATCCCTCCAACAATAGCATGATCATCGGAAAAATAACGATCACCGTGAAGTTCCGTAAAGTTCGTAATCATTGAATGAATATAATCCATAGTCGTTAAACGATTATTTCTTCGTGTGCAACGAATTCTTTCATAAGCTGTTTTTTCTTCCATATTGACTATTCCCTTTCATTTAAATCCAACATTTTCTTCAAATAACGATAATGATTTTTTCTTTCTACAATATCATCAATAAATCCATGTTCTAATTGAAATTCAGCACTTTGAAAAGTATCTGGTAAAACTTCACCCGTTACTTGTTCGATGACTCTTTTACCGGCAAAACCAATTAAAGATTCAGGTTCAGAAATAATGACATCCCCTAACATAGCAAAACTTGCCGTAACTCCGCCAGTGGTTGGATCACTAGCACAAAGCAAATAAAATAAACCTTCATCACTATGTTTTTTCACTGCTGCAGAAACTTTAGCCATTTGCATTAAAGATAATGCTCCTTCTTGCATTCTAGCACCGCCAGAAACACTATAACCAATTACAGGCATCTTATTTTGAGTAGCATATTCAAATAAAGCCGTTATCTTATCGCCAATTACCGTCCCCATCGAGCCCATCATAAATTTTGATTCCATTACAAATAGGGCAACATCATGATTTCCAATTTTACCCAAGCCACAAATAACCCCTTCATCTTCACCACTTTTTTCTTTGGCTACTTGCACTTTATTTTCATAGTCTGGAAACTGTAATGGATTATAAAATGGAACATCATCAAATAATTCTTTAAAAGAATCCTTTTCCGTGATATATTCGATTCTAACTCTTGCAGGAACACGATTATACTTTTGACAAAAAGGACAAATAAAGAAATTCTTTGCTAATTTTTTTTGTGAAATTTCATCTTTACATTTCTCACAATGAATAACCGCCTCACTATTAAGATAATCATTTAAATCAAAATGATTTTTTGCCATAAAATTAGACTCCTTCCTTTAAAGCCTTTAATGTATCATCCAAAGACTTTAAATCATTAATGGTATAAATATTGACATTTTGAAGCGTCCTTTTTACAAAACCAGATAAGGTTTTACCAGCGCCTACTTCTATAAAAGTATCAATACCAGATGCATACATATTGCGTAGAATACTTTCAAATTGAACACTTGAACAGACTTGTTTAGCAATCGTTTCTATTACTTCTTCTTTTAAAGTAGGATAAATTCTTCCTGTTTTATTTGAATACATATCGATATTCATTTTATTGATTTCCATTGAATTTAATTTTTCTTTTAAAACAACAGAAGCATCATTCATATAAGGAGTATGGAAAGCCCCACTAACTTGTAATTTAACAGCCCTTCCACCTTTTTCAATAATTTTCTTACAAAAATCATCTATTTCCTCAATACTCCCTGCACAAGAAAGTTGACCGGGACAATTATAATTTACAGGCCAAATTTCTTTAAAAGATTTACAAACTTCTTCAACAGTTGAATTATCCAGTTTCAAAGCTGCTGCCATGGCACCTTGATGCATTTTTCCTAATTGAGCCATTATTTTCCCTCTTTCAACGACCAATTTAAAAGCATCTTCAAAAGATAAAATGCCACTATAAGCTAAAGCAGGAATTTCACCTAAAGAAAAGCCAGCTACAGCAGAAGCATGAATACCATTTTCTTTTAAAACTTCGGCCATTGCAAAACTTGTTAAAAACAAACAAGGTTGCGCATTTTCCGTTTTTGTTAAATCTTCTTGGCTTCCCTCAAAGCAAATAGATAATGTTCCTTTATTCATTTTTTCACCTAAATCAAATATTTTTTTTGCTGTAGGATTATTTTGATAAAAATCTTTACCCATTCCAACAACTTGGGCTCCTTGCCCAGAGAATAAAACGGCAATTTTACTCATGATTCATCCTCTCTTCCATATACATCTTTTTTATCCATTGAAGTAAAAGTAAGTATTCCTTTTGCGTGTGTTTTACCATCTACAGATACCAAGGCTTCAAAAGAAGTTAAAACACCTGCATCTTTAATTTTGTTTACTTCAATCATTAATGTATCCCCAGGTATAACAGGATGAATAAATTTAAAATTATCTACTTTCAATAACACATAGATATGCTGACTATCTTTTTGATTTTCAAATACGAGTGAACAAAGTTGAGCACAGCATTCAATAATTAATACTCCGGGCATTATAGGAGTATCTGGAAAATGCCCGATAAAATAAGGTTCATTAATCGAAACATTTTTTATACCTTTTGCACTTTGATTTTCTGTAAGTTCCACTACTTTTTCAATCATTTGAAAAGGTGGTCTTTGTTTTAAACGTTGCTGAATTTGATTCACTTTCATCATAATGAAATTCCTCCATCCATCGTAATAACTTGACCTGTTATATAAGAACATGAATCAGAGACAAGCATAGCTACTAAATCCGCTACCTCACTAGCTTTTCCTAAACGGTGCATTGGAATTAACTTTAAATAGGCTTCTTTTTTTTCTTCGGGTAAAGAATGAAGCATTTCTGTTTCAATAAAACCTGGAGCAATGGCATTGACTCGAATTCCATATTGAGCTAATTCTTTAGCCATTGTTCGTGTCATAGAATTGATGGCACCTTTAGTGGCACTATAAACACTTTGCCCTGGAATCGCAAAATTTCCACTCACAGAGGACATATTAATAATCACACCACTTTTTTTACGAAACATTTTTAATACAGCCTGCTGGGCACAATAAAAATAACCCTTAACATTTAAATCAAAACATTGATCCAAATTATCTTTATTTAACATTAATAAATATTCATCTTTAACGATACCTGCATTATTGACTAAAACATCAATTTGTCCATATTTTTTTTGAACTTCTCGCATCATCATTGAAACTTCACTTAATGAAGAAACATCAGCCTTATAAATCATTCCTTGTCCACCATTTGTTTCAATCGTGTTTAACACATCTTTTGCTTGTTGCTCACTTTTACTATAGTTAATTACAACGATGTATCCATCTTGTGCTAATCTCATCGCACATGCTTTCCCAATACCTCTAGAAGCACCCGTTACAATTGCTACTTTCATATTTAATTCTCCTTTTTGGCTAAAACAATAGCACAATAAGAACCGCCAGATGCATAAGAAGTTACGAGAACATATTTCAAATCTTTTCCTTTAATTCGCGTTTTTTGGACTTGATGATTTTTCATTAAATAAGCTTCATCTTCTTTTAACTCTTCACTCAGCATTAAGGCAGCATGAACACAGGCTAAATTTGCAGTAGCCGCTCTTCCTTCTCCCATCATTTCTTTTATTGCAATAACAGGTAATGTTTCTAATTTTTCTTTAAATACATTTTCATATGTCTTCATTTCAATTTCATCAATATGAACATGACCATTCGCAAAGCCAAAAATAGCATCAATGTCTTTTAATTGAATTTGTGCATCTTCTATCGCATTTAAAATAGCCATTTTTAAAGCATCTTCTGAATTTTTTAAAGTCCCAAATTCTACATTTTTATGAGCCATTCCATAGCCAATCGCATAACAATATATCTTTGCATTTCTTGTTACAGCAGTTTGTTTTTCTTCCAAAACGATTGTTGTACTACCATCCGATAAGACAAACCCATCGCTTTTTGAATAAGGTTTTACTACATCTTGAGAAAGATAACCCAATTTTTCATAAAGTTCATGGATGATAGCAATATTTTCGTCACTACCGGTTGCTAACATTATTTTTTCTTTCCCTTGACGAATTACATTCATGGCATAAGCTACACTTGCTAATCCTGATTGAATTCCGTTCGTTATGGTAACATTATAACCTTTTATTCCAGAGCAAATAGAAAGATATCCACCCGCCGCATTATATACTGTATTCGGGAATTTAAAAGCACTTCCTGAATAATTTCCATTTTGAGCAATATTTTCTTCAAAAAGACAACTTGTTCCAAGTGCGCCTTCAGAAGTTCCGATAATCATACCGACATCGCTAGCATTATTATCGTCAATTTTTAATTGAGCATGATCTAAAGCATACATTCCTGAAACAGCTTGCAATTGACAAATATTATCTAATTTACGATAAAAGGACATGGCTAAACCTAAATGATTATAATCATCAAGACCTACTTTAGAAAAAATACTATTACTTTCTGGCAAAGACTTCTCATTTACATGTTGAATATAATTTTCTATTCCGTTTCCAAAAGGAGAAACAATTCCAAAACCTGTCAAACAAATTTCTTTCTTTTCAGATTCTAACTGGACATTTCCTTCTTCTTTACTAAAAATAATACTGGCATTGGTACCCCCAAAAGCAAACGAATTATTCATTACACTAGAAAGCTTTTTTTCTTTAGCAATATTGGGTGTAAAATCCATTTTTCCCGCTTTCTCTTGTAACAATACTAAATCATCCTCTGAAAATCCTAATGTAGGAGGAATGATGTTATTTGTTAATGCTTTAATCGCAAAAACAGCCTCAATGGCACCTGCTGCACCTAAACAATGTCCTGTCATTGCTTTCGTTGAACTGACATTTAAATAATCATTTTCTTCATCAAAAATAGTATGCAAAGACAAAAATTCGGCATTATCATTTTTAGCTGTACCTGTTCCATGTGCATTAACATAGCCAATATCTTTTGGTGTTAATCCAGAAGTATTTAAAGCTTTTTTAATGGCATTAATTTGCTCTTTTCCATCTGGACGTGGTGCAGTAATATGATAAGCATCACTACTAATTCCTGAGCCTAAAACTTCACAATAAATCTTTGCATTACGATCTTTAGCATGCTTATAAGATTCAACAATGACCACACCAGATCCTTCACCTAAATTGATTCCACTGCAATGATTAAATGGCGAACAACGATTCGCATCTAGAGCATGTAAAGATAAAAAGCCTGCATAAGGAACCGAAGCAAAAGCATCCGCACCACCTGCAATAACAATATCTGCTTTTCCAGCCCGAATTAAATCACAGGCATAAGCTATACTAATTGTTCCTGCTGCGCAAGCATTAGCAATATTCGTTACTACGCCTCCTGCATGACAAATACCAGCCATTTGAGTGGCGATAGCTGAAATAGGCATTTGGACAATATCTTCCTTTTTCCTTCCATTCGTAAAATATTTTTCAATCGTCACTGCTCCTCCAACACAACTTCCCATAATCACACTCACACGAGGGTTATTTTGAAAATCGCCTAAATGAGCATCTTTTAAAGCCTCTTTTGTGGCTTTACCACAAAGTTTTGAAACTCGGTCAAATTTTTGAAAATCAGTCAAATCATTTAATGAATTATCTTTTACTTCTGCACCAATAGTAGCATAACAGCCTGTTGTATCTACAGAAGTTGCTTCATTAATTCCTGAATAAGAATGAATCGCTTTTTCCCAACATTCATCTACATTACTTCCAATTGCACTAATCATTCCAAGTCCAGTAATCACACAACGATTTTTATTAGATGTCATATTTTTATCCCCTTTATTTTATAAAAATAAGGTTGCAACATGTTGCAACCTTAATAAGTTTTAATTAAAACTACTCCTTATGTGCACAAACATATGCAGCAATACTATCAATATTGTAGAAATGTTCCTTGCCTACTCCAGTCATTTGAACACCATACTCACTATCTACAAAAGAGATGATTTCAAGTGAATCAATTGAATCAAGACCAATTCCATCTCCAAACAATGGAGTGTCATCATTTAACATACTTTCTTCTATACCCAAATTTGAGCATAAAAACTCTTTTAATTGTTTTTTGAATTCTACTACTTCCATAATTTCCTTTCTAACGTCTTAACACGTTTTTATCTATTTGATGGTACAATTGTACCATCAACATTATGTATTTGTCAAGCAACAATATAAGTCAAACTTTTACTTCATTTTTTCCTTTTAAAAAAATTAATTTTTGCTATAAAATATGATATAATTTATTTATATTAAAATACAGGAGAGTACAAATGTATAAATATTTTCACAATATCCAATATTATGAAACAGATAAAATGGGTATCGTTCACCATTCAAATTATTTACGTTTTTTTGAAGAAGCGCGCATTCATTATTTAAAAAAAATTGGTCTTCCATATGAGAAAATAGAAAAAAATGGTATTATATCCCCCATTGTAGAAATTCATTGTAAGTATATCAAGCCTTGTCAGTTTGGAGATAAAATTTGTATACAAACTTCTTTAGAAAAATATAATGGCCTTCTTTTTGTTGCAAAATATCAAATATTCAATGCAAAAAGTAAAGAATTACTAGTTGTAGCTGAATCGAAAAGTTGCTTTGTAAATCAAGAATTAAAACCTATAAATTTAAAACATAATTATTCAAAAATTCATGAAAAATTGCAAAATGCTTTTCTTCAAGAAAATGCAAATAAAAATAGCCAATTTCTTGGCTAAAGTAAAAAAGAGGAATCAAAATGAATGAAAAAAAGAATTTATCCAATTATGAATCGAATTTAAAAGTAAGAAAAGAGTTACAATCTTCTTTGATAGTTTTAATGCGAAACAAAAATTTTCAAAACATTACTATCACAGAAATTATCGAAATGGCGGGAACATCAAGAAACGCTTTTTACCGCAATTATGAAAGCAAAGAAGATATATTAAAGGATTTTTCATTCAATGTAATAGAAATCATTGTACAGTCTTTACAAAACACTACTTTTAAAAGCAACCATAAATCTTGGTTTAATTTTTTATTTCATCTTATTAAAAACAACCATCAAATTTTTGAATTACTTCTAAAAGCTAACCTTACTGATTTAGCTTCTGCTTATATCATAGAAAGTAAAAATCTAAATTTTAGTGTTCATGATCATTACAAAATTTCTGCATTTAAAAGTGGTCTTAATGCTGTTATCTTACAATGGATAAAAAACGGCATGAAAGAATCTTGTAAAGAAATGGCATCTATCTGTCTTGATTTATTCCCACAAGTCCATCTTATCCTTGATTTTTAAATTAAGGATGATTCACATTACCAATAAATAATGGCAAATCATTACTATCGTAAATGACATAGATAAAAGGTTGATTAAGCGACACTTCATAAGTGTCATCATAAGGGGCGGCACTGGTGCTTTTCAATCCTGAAAAAGTGACAGATTTTATGGTTGTCCCATCCTCAGTAAAGGAAATATTATTTTTTTGTTTTACAAATGATAAGAATATATTTTGATTTAAATTTTCGTTAAAAACGTAATTAAATGCAGGAACATCATCATCAAATGCATTAACTAAACCCATTTTCTTTAAAGTTTGTGTGAAATCTTGGAAAAAAGTTACATCAAATTTTAAAGCACTTAGTTGAATGATAATATTATCTTTTAAAGTTCCTGTTTCTTTCAAGAAATTTTTATTTTCTACTAAGGTAAATATATTATCTTTTTGTTCTTTAGGAACTAAATATTGAATCTTCATACCATTTTCATAGTAATCATAACAACTGACATAATGATCATATTCATAGATTTGACCATAATAAGTATGCATCATATAATTTGCATCTATCGCATGATTAGAATCAATATAAAACTTATCTTGATAGGAAGAAGAAGTTTGAAAAGAATGATACCAACGATTGTCAAAATAAAAAGTTGATAAAATATACATGGCACTATATTCATCTATTTGTAAATCTTCCTTTTCCAAAAAATGGTTTGTATTTAATTTTTGGTCAACCCAACTCAACATTTGATTTACATCTTTATTCGAAGAAAAATTCAATTGATAAGCTTCCACAAAACAATCACTTAACGAATGAAGGAAATCATTATTTATCGAATATTGATTCGTTAAAAAAACCGAATTATACATTTGAAGTGTACCATTACTATTTGAAAAATAATCTTTTTGATACATTTTAACAAAGTTTTCTTTTCTTTCCTGAAAACTTAATCCTAAAACATTATCAAAGTCTTTTAAAACTTCATCATTTTGACTTGCCAAAGAAGCCACAAATAAATTGGAATATAATCCGACAGGAGTAAATGAAAAATTATCTATTTGTTCTGTATTTTGATATACTTGATAAGCAAAATCAACCATACTTTCTTTGTATTCACTTGATAAGGTTAAGTTGTATTGTTGATGAATATCTGGATAATTTACCTCATTCAATTTTTTAAAAGACGATGATTCAATAAGATTTAACTGATGAATAGAATAGTCTTTTTTGATTTTTCGATAACTAGATTCTACATTCATGAAAGCAAAAAGTGGAATGGATACAATGGTTAACAATAGACAACTCACCATAATAATACAAGTATTTCTTATCATCCTTTTATAATGGACTTTTTTTTCAGTATTGGAAGGTAATAAATTCTTATCAAAAGTAAATGGAATATGTGTTTTATCCATTAAATCTTTTTTAACTTGGTTTTTGAATCGCTTCATTTTAAATGTCTCCTTTATAATGTTTTCTAACTTTTTGAATGATTCGATGATATTTTGAAGATATCTTGTTGGTAGTTACCTTTCTTTCTTGAGCAATTTCTTTAAAGGTATAGCCATATAAAAAATGCAAAACTAAAATATCAATTTCTTCTTCATTTAAAAAATCTTTAAATTGATGAATATAATCACTGAAGTGATCCTTCGTTTGTACACTTATTTGTAAAGAAGAGTCATCATTCAATTCGTACATCTTTTTTTGATGGTTAAGATAATCATAGGAAAGGTTTTTACAAATGGAGATTAAATAATATTTTATATTTTTACTGGATTGAATTTGATTTTTATTGACAAAAAAGCGATAAAAAGTTTCATTCATAATTTCTTCTGCAATTTCGCTCTCTCGCACCATTTTTAAAGAAATATAATAAACAAGATATGCATATTCTTGATATATTACATTAAAAGCATTTTCCATTTCATTTCGATTTATTGAATTTAATTTCTCGAGAACTTTTAAATTAATTTTCCCCATATTGTTTTAACCTTCCTAATAATAATACAAATTAAGTGATAATTTTTGTCGCTTTTTTTTATTATTTCTATTTTACCATAATTAAATATAAAGAAAAATGATATTTTATTGTATAATAGACACGAGGTGATGAATATGGAATTTCATTTAACTGGACTAGGAATCATTTTTATAAATAAAATGGATATTGAAAAATTTTCACGCAATCAAAATATAAACTTTGAATTTACAAGAACCACTTTATCAATTGGAGTAAAATGTATAAAAACAATTTATTTTACAATCGATGAAAATGAAGAATTTTTATTTGATGAACCTCAAAATATAAAAGAAATCATTCAAGAAAATAAAATTAACTTTTTTATTTTTTATTCTAAACTTTCTGGAAAACAAACTTATGAACTTGAAAAAAATTATAATGTTATAGTTTATGATATAGTGCATGTTTATTTAAGATCTTGGCTAATTAATTCTCATGATGAAAGAACAAAAACTTATATTAACATTCAAAAATTAAAATATTTATTACCATATTATCAATACAAATGTGAACAGGAAAAGGATGACTTAGAAAGTCGCAAAATAATTTTAAGATTTTATGAAAGTAAATTAGCACGTTTAAAATCGCAAAAAAGTAAAAAACACACTTCTCTTCCCGTAGTTTCTTTTGTAGGCCATATCGGTACTGGGAAATCGACACTATTTAATGAATTAGTAAAACTTTATGGCAATCATAACTTTATTAGTAAAGAGTATAATATAACCATCGATGAAAGGACTCATAAATTACGCTTTCATGATGGAGCAGAAATTCTAATTAAAGATAATATTAGTCTATGTGAATATATTCCTGAAGAACTTCAAGGTATTTATCAATATTTTATTCAAAGAGCTTTTCAAGCTGATTTGATTGTTTTTGTTGAAGATTTAGAAACGATAAATAAATCTTTCATAAAGGAAACTTTTATAAATCAATTTTTACCTCATCACAACACTCCACAACTTGTTGTGATTAATAAAGTAGATAAAAGCCATTGGATGGATATGATGGACATAGAAATCGCCGAAAATCTATTTTTAATATCTGCAATTCATCAACTTAATTTTAATACATTAGAAAGTAAAATAAAGAACATTCTTTTTAAAAACTGGAAAACTTGTACAATGTTTATTCCACTTGGGCAATCAAATGTTTTAAACCAAATTAAAAAAGTGGGTCATCTTATCAAAATCCAACAAAGAAAAAATGGAATTAAACTTATTGTCCGCTTATCTAGTAAAAACTATAACAAATACAGGGATTATATTTGGATAGAAGGAAAAAATTAAAAAATCACAATTTAAACCTCTTATTTTTTAAAACTGGTTTAATTTTGTGACTTTTTTGTAATTTATTAAAAAAGAATAACTCTTATATAAATCATTATTTTATATTGCAAAATCTCCTTTTACAAAAACAGGGATTTCTGTTCCATCTTCTTGTACACCAATGATAGATAAATCTTGACTTCCTATCATAAAATCAACATGAATTAATGAATGATTATAGCCAAGAGTTATTAAATCTTTTTCATCCATTTTTGCACCACCTTCAATATTCATGGAATAAGCATTTCCTAAAGCTAAATGACAACTAGCATTTTCATCAAATAAAGTATGATAAAATAGAATATTGGATTCACTGATTGGTGAGTGATAAGGTACTAAAGCGACTTCACCTAATCTTTTACTTCCCTCATCTGTCGCTAATAAAGCATTTAAAGCTTCTTGACCTTTTTTGGCATAGGCTTCGATGACTTGACCATCTTTAAATATAAAATAAAAATCTTCAATTAAATTTCCTTGATAAGAAAGAGGTTTTGTAGCGACTACCTTCCCATTTACTTGATCTTTATGTGGCATTGTAAAAATTTCTTCAGTTGGCATATTTGGATTAAATTCAGGAATATCATCTACATTTCCTTCTGAGCCACCAGCCCATAGATGATTTGAAACTAAACCAATGGTAAAATTCGTTCCATTAGAGGCCTTATACTTTAAATATTTAAAACGATATTCATTCAATTGTTGCGCTCTTTGGTGCAATTGGAAATCATGATGTTGCCATTCTTGAATGGGATCATTTGTTTCGTTGATATGATTTGCTTTTAAAATAGCATCCCATAAAGCTTCCATCGCTTGATTTTTAGATAGATGTGGAAAAACTTTTTTTGCCCATAAAGGGTTTGGAACAGCAACTACACACCATTGAATTAAAGAAGCCATGTAAGGATCACTTAAATATTTATTTAAAACAGCCGAAGCTTCTCGAGCAATTTTTAATTTATTGAAATCTATTCCTTTCATCCCGTCTGGGTCAAAAGAAGAGATTGAAATTCGTGCTATTTTATGTTGGAAAAAATATTTTGCTTTTTCTTTTACATACTCTGGAAGTTCTGAAAGTGTATTTTCAGATTCATATTGGTATTTTGTTTTATGAATTGCTTGATTAGACCATTCAATAAGAACTCTTTTAGCATGACAATGATATAGTTCTTCTGTCAATATCTCTACAAAAGAAGCAGCAGAAGTAGGGGCATAAATACAAACTTGTTGGTTTTCTCTTAAACCTATTCCCTTATTGGCTATAAGTTGAGCATATTTTCTAATTAATTTTTTTTTCATATTCTTTTATCTCCTTTTTTCATCTTACAAGATTCGTTCACTTTTTTCTACTATTTTGTCAAATTTCTTCTTTTTTATGTTAAAATTACAATGGGTGATGGAAATGGAAAAGAAACAAATCTTAGATTTAACGAAAGAATGTCTTCAATGTAAACATCCAACTTGTATCCAAGGATGTCCTGTTCATAACAATATCCCTTTGTTTATACAATTATGTAAAGAAGAAAATTATCAAAAAGCTTATGAAGTTTTGTCAAAAACAACAACTTTACCAAGCATATGTTCTCTCGTTTGTCCAAGTGAAAATCAGTGCATGGGTCATTGTATAAAAAACAAAATCAACCAAGCTGTTCAAATTCCAAAAATTGAACAATATATCACGCAAAATATCCAATTAGAGATTCCAAATATACCACAATTAAAAGAAAAAGTTGCTATTGTTGGTTCTGGTCCTGCTGGTCTTGCTTGTGCTGAAAAGTTAAAAGAATTAGGCTATCAAATTGATGTTTTTGACCAATATGATATTCCTGGAGGTATTTTAAGTTATGGTATACCAGATTTTGTTTTAGATAAAAAAATTGTCATAAATAAAATACAATACCTTAAAAATTTAGGAATTCATTTTTATATGAATCAAAAATTAGGAAAAGAGATTTCTATTAAAGAATTATCTTCAAAATATGATGCTGTCTTTTTAGCTATTGGAGCTTCTATTGGTAAAAAAATGAATATTAAAAATGAACATTTAAAAAATATTGTTGATGCCAATGAATTCTTAGAAAAAATTTATCGAAATCAAACAAATGAATTTCAAAACCTTCAAGACATTTTAATTATTGGTGGAGGGAATACAGCTATCGATGCTGCAAGAGTAGCTATTTTACATCTTTCAAATAAAGTTCGTATTGTGTATCGTAGAAGTAAAAATGAAATGCCTGCTAGAAAAGATGAAATTCTTAAGGCTGAACAAGATGGAATTCAATTCTCTTTTTTAACAAACCCTATTTCCTTTGTTGGAGAAAAACAAGTTGAATTCGTTGAATGTGTTAAAATGCGACTTGAAAGTGTTGAAAATGATCGCCCTCGCCCTATCGTTATTGAAAATTCCAATTTTTATCTAAAGGCTGATTTAGTCATTGAAGCCATTTCCTCTACGATTGATACTTCTGTTTTAAAAGATATCCAATGCCATTTTTGGGGTGGAATTAAAGTGAATGAAAAATTGCAAACTTCTATTTGTAACGTTTTTGCCGGAGGAGATTGTATAAATGGCCCTTCATTAGTGGTAACAAGTATGAAAGATGGGATAACGGCTGCAAATAATATCCATCAGTTTTTAAATAAAAATAATTCATAAAATATATCAATTTTATTTAACATTTTAAAAAAGAAATGATATAATATTTTTATAATGGAATTTAAGTTCCATTAAACGATTTTATGAAAGGAGAAAAACTATGACTTTTGATAAATGGTTTAATAGCCAATCAACTGTTTTAAAGGCAATTTTATTAATCATTCCATTTGTAAACTGGATAGTTGAAATTTTAATTAGATTATCCGTAATGCTAAGAACAAAAAGTGTTCTACACATCGTAGTCTTTATCGTTTTTGTCGTAGTAGGCTGGGGTTGGTTCTTAGGACTTATTGACTTAATTTATTGTTTAGTCACTGGTCATTTACTTTTTGCTGAATAAAATTTTTATTTAACAAAATAATTAGTTTTTATTACTGCTCAATAATATTAACAAAAAAAAGAAGATTGCTCATCTTCCTTTTTTTTATTCACCTTTTATTTTTTTAGTTTGCGCTAATCCTTCTTTAAAAGCAGCAATCGTTTTCGGCGTATTTTCTGGATCAATAATCAATAAATTCTTTGTTTTAGCACCTACATCATCATTAGCATTAAACCAAATCGCTCCTTTTATTTGTTGAATAAATGGAAATTGTTGACGATAATTATTTAAGAAATCAAGCATTTCCTCTACCCAAACTGCTTGAGTAATGTGATTTCGATAAAGTTTTCCTTCAGGATAATTTCCTCCCGCACCACAAGCAAATTCAGAGATAATCGCTGGATAATCTACCCATGGTGAATTCTTTTCATATAACCATTGATACATATCAAAAAAGGACATTGGATCTTCATCAAAATAATTATTATATTCATAATAAGTCAAACCTAATATTTGAACATACTTTAAAGATGGCAAATAGCATAAATCTTCTCCCCAAGAAGAATAAGGATATGAACGAGCTGTTGGATTAAAAATAAATAATACATTATTACATCCTTCTTCTTCAAAAATTTTTGCCATTCTTTCCCAAGTCATTTGAAAAATATCAGGATCTAACAAAGTTACTTGCCCACAATAACTTACCCAGTCAGAATTCATTTCATTATTTAAACGGAATAATACTGGTCTTTCATAAGCTTTTATATCCTGAGCTAAACTTTTAAAATAAGCATCATACTTTCCTCTTAAAATATCATACATTGGAGTATAATCATGCAAAGATAAATTATTCGAATTCGTAAATTGCATTGTAAATTGTAAAACAGGTTTACCATTAAAACCATTTCCACCGGCCAATTCTCTTGCCTCTTCTAATGGAAAAGGATTTGGTGATGCTGCACTACCACAATGAGTATAAGTTGGCATGATATCAAATTGATAATTCATTTGCTCTTCTGATTCAAACGCTTCCGTCTTTGATTTAATCCGACTTACATTACCACCATTTTCATACATAGAATGAATGAAAATTCCCCATTCTGTATATTCTTGTTCCATTAATTTTTTATAATATTTTTGAGTTTCTTCACTCAAATAACGAGGAACTTTTAAATCAAATTTATCTGGCTTTTTACATTTACCTATACAATATTCTGCTGGTAATACTTTATAAGATGAAATAATGCTATCAAATTGAGAGTTCATATTATCTTTCGATTTCATCACCATCAATGTAAAGTTTTTAATGTCATTTGGCTTTCGAATAATGGCTATATTATAATAAGGCATTTCTATATTCTCATTTTCACCAATTAAAATAGAAATGAGTTCAACTTCGTAACCATTAAGAATATTTGTGGTAATCACACTATCTCTTGTATAACTTAATTGGTTGTTTGTTAAAAATCGTTGAATTAATGCATCTCCCAGTTCAGTATGATCACTTACTAAGTAACGAGTAAGCCATTCATCATGATAAGTTTTCCAATTATTATATGGATTAGAATGCTCCATCGTAACCGTTAAAACATAATCTTTTGTACTATATTGTGTACGATATTCTGTAAATAATAAATTAGGTTCTATAATAGTTGTTGAAGGTAAAGTTAAACAATAGCCATTGGCTTTTGAAACAACACGAACTTTATTATTACCATAAAAATGATAATAGGCATCATCATCATTTGAAAGAACATGTTTTAAATTATCTTCTTTTTTACCATTTAAGTACAATTCCGCATAAGTTATATTATCCATATTAATGCTTTCATCAGCATAAGTGCTTTTAAATGTGTTTTGTATTTCTTCTACATTTGTTTTATAATTTGAAACATCACTATGGAAATAAGTATTCAATTCCTCTTCTTCGTAATACATATCCTCTGAAAAAACATTATTATCCGATGTATTTGTAGAACTATTATTATCTACATTTGAAGTGCTATTGCTATTATCTTCATGATTACATCCACCAACCATTAAAGGTATTGTAGATAATAAAAACCAATAATGTAATTTTTTCATAATTCTCCTCCAAGTTCATTTTTATTTTTATTATTTTAACACATATTTTAAAAAAATAATATATAATTAATAAGAGTGTATTGAACATCGCAATAGGAGTACATATGAACATTAAAATTGGAGAAAAAGAACGAAAATATATTGAAAACTTATTAAAAAATGATGAAACGAATAAAATAAAATCCGATTTTTATCTAGAATACTTGCAAAAAAGTAAAAAAATATCTAAAAATTACCAAAAAAAATTATCCTTCTTTGATAATATTATCCATTATTTTTATTATTCAACTGAATTCATTAATTTTTTAAAATCAAATAAAATAGAGCAAAGTTTTCATTTACTAGATGAAAAAAAATATTTAGAAAACCCTTATGTTCAAAATATACATTTAACAAACATTAAGGAAGGTAATTATGAATTTAAATTAAATAAGTTTAATCCTTATGAAGGATTTATTTATAAAGACATTGATATTGATAATGATTATTTAGAATGCACCTCTATAGGATATTTTCAAGAATCTTTCTTTTATCCTTCATTACTTGATCATCAAAATATATGGATGTTAATTACTCCTCATGAAATGAATACAATGGAAAAAGCCATTGAAAACGCAACGGGAAATGTTATTACATTTGGACTTGGTTTAGGATATTTTGCTTATATGTGTTCTTTAAAAGAGAATGTAAAATCGATTACGATTATTGAAAAAGATGAAAATATTATTCATTTATTTGAAAAACACATTCTTCCACAATTTCATTACAAAGATAAAATTAAAATTATTCACGAAGATGCTCTCCTTTTCATACAAAACAAAGATTTTGATTATTCTTATGCTTTTATAGACTTGTACAAAGATGTAGAGGATGGTTTACCTTTGTATATAAAAATGAAACAAGCAGCTACTCATCATTTCAATACCCAATTTGACTATTGGATAGAAAAATCCATGCTTATTATGTTAAGAAGATGTTTCATTCTTCTTCTTTATGAAGAAATCTATGCTATCGATAATCATGAAATTCATTCTATTTATGATTTGATAATTGTTCAACTAAAAAAACTTTTAAACACAACTTGCATTAAAACGATAAAAGACATTCAAGATTTATTATCTTTTGATACCATTAAGAAACTAATTTTAAAACTTCAATTATAGTGTTTATACGATTATTTTTAAAATATAACCAAGGATAAAAAAGGCACCTATACCATATAACATAATCGGAACTTCCTTTCCCCTTTTTGCAAAAAGCATCATTAGACAATATAAAATGATGGATAAACCTAACCCGTCACTGATGGAATAACATAATATCATTAATAAAATCATTAAAAAAGAGGTAATAATAATAATCGTATCGTTCCAATCAATATTTTTTAAATTAGAAAACATTAAACATCCAACTGAAACAAGTGCAAGTGAAGTCACGGGCGTTAGACCATTTGCAACTCCAGAAAAAATAGAAAAAATCGGATATAAAAAAGGCGATAGTAAAAACAATAATCCTGTAACACAAGCACTTAATCCTGTCCTTGCTCCACTTTCTACCCCAATAGTGGATTCTGCAAAACTGGTAAGCGTAGATGTTCCGATAGGTCCACAAAAAACTGAACCGAAAGAATCTGCTAACATGGCTTTACGGACACCAATTAGTTGTCCTTTTTCATCCATGATTCCGACTTTTTTTCCGACTGCAATCAATGTTGCTGTCGTATCAAATATTTGTACAAAAATCAAAGAAAATAAAATAGCATAAGTTTCAGGCTTTACAAAAATCGCCCAGGCATCCTTATGAAAGCAAAGACCAACATTATCGATAAAACTTGAAAAATTTTCCAAAGTATTCGTTTTTGTAAATTTAGGCATATTTTCAATGCCTAAAGCATTCAATAGTAATCCAAATAAAGCCGTAACAATCATCGCAATGATAATAGAAAGTTTGCCAATTTTACCTTTTATTTGCATTAAAACTAAAGCTAATACAATACCAAATAAGGATAAAAGAACTGTCGGATTTGAAAAGTCACCTAATTGAACAAAAGTGGAAGAAGATTTTTCAATAATCCCACCATTTTTTAAACCAACAAAACAAATAAAACCTCCAAGGCCAGCACTCACTGCATATTTTAAAGACGGAGGTATAGCTTGAATAATTTTTTCTCTTAAGGAAGTTAAAGTTAAAATCAAAAATAACAAACCGGAAATAAATACTAATAATAAAGCTTGCTCAAAACTATATCCAAAGGAACCACATACTGTATAAGCTAAATAAGCACTCATTCCCATTCCAGCACTAATAACAATAGGATAGTTCGCAAATAGTCCCATCAACATACAACAAATACCACTACATAATGCAGTTGCAATAAAAACCGCTTGATAATTTCCACCGCAATCTGACAAAATACTTGCATTAACTGGAAGAATATAAATCATAGCAAAAAATACTATAATTCCACCTAAAACTTCTTTCAAAATAGATGAATTTCTTTCTTTATAATGAAATATTTTATTCATAAAACAATCTCCTCATATAGCGAAAATATTATAACATTGTTTTCTTTTTATTCAAAGAAAAAAAAGACTTTTTCGTCTTTTATAACAATTCAATATTTAATGATTTTAATTTTTCAACTTCATTCAAATCCCAAATCGATACTTGCACTTCCCCTATATGAGCTTTTTTTAACATGAACATACAAAGTCTAGATTGTCCAATTCCACCTCCTATGGATAAAGGTAATTCATCATGAATGATAGATTGACAATATGGATTATTCATTTTGCTTTCTTCTTTTTTAAATTGAAGTTGTTTAAATAAAGATTCTTTATCTACACGAATCCCCATGCTCGATAATTCAAATGCCATATCATATAAATCATAATAAACTAAAATATCCCCATTTAAATTCCAATCATCATAATCAGCAGCACGACCATCATGAGGATAACCATCTATTAAATTCCAACCTATTTGATATAAAAATACTGCTTTATACTTTCTAGTTATCTCATCTTCTCTTTCTTTGCGAGTTAAATTAGGATACATTTTTTCAAGTTGGCTAGTAGAAATAAACTGAATTTCTTTCGGCAAATCCGTCGTTAAAAAAGGGTATTTTTTTTCTACTTTTTGTTTTAAAATATAAATCGCTTTATATATTTTTTTTACAATAATTTTTAAATAATTAAAATTTCTTTGTGGTTTCGTAATGACTCTTTCCCAGTCCCACTGATCCACATAAATGGAATGTAAAAAATCAATTTTCTCATCTTTTCGTATAGCATTCATATTTGTGTATAGTCCTGTTTCGGGGAAAAAGCCATATTTTTTTAAGGCCATCCTTTTCCATTTTGCTAATGAATGAACAATTTCGATTTCTTCATTTACTGATTCCATATGAAATTTAATAGGTGTTTCTGTACCATTTAAATTATCATTTAAACCACTTGATGTTAAAACAAAAATAGGTGCTGTTACTCTTTGTAAGTTCAGTTTCTTTGATAATTCTTGTTGAAAGATATCTTTGACATATTTTATAGCCAGTTGTGTTTCAAAAACATTTAATTTAGGTTGATATTTTATTTCTTCAATCTTTTTTCGCATGAGCAATCACTTCCTTAAAATATTATTATTATAGCATTGCGAATAGCCCTCTACAAGGATAATTATTTTAATATTCTTTAGTAAAAAAGATAAATGGTTACATGAAGTTATTACTATTGTTTTTTCTAACGTAAAATTTTCGTTTTTCATATAAAAAATAAAACCTTTAAGTTTCAATTTTCTCTTCAAAGGTTTTATTTCATTTTATTAAACTTTATTTTTTCTTTAAATATTTCGCACTATCTAATGCTACTGCGGCCATAATGATAATGCCTTTAAAAATAAATTGTAGGTTTGTATCAATTTGTAAGAAAGATAAGCAGTAAGTTAACCCAGTAAAAATAATGACCCCCATTACGGCACCTTTAATTTTTCCAACACCACCATTAAAGGAAATTCCTCCTACAACACAAGCAGCAATAGCATCTAACTCCCAGCCTTGACCTGTTCCAGCAGATGAATTAGCACGGAATGCTTCTAAAAATGAACCACATCCATATAAAATACCTGCCATAATAAAAACGCCTAAGGTAGTCCAAAATACATTAATTCCTGAAACGGCTGCTGCTTCAGCATTACCACCTACTGCATACATATTCTTTCCAAATTTTGTTTTATTCCATATGAACCATACTATAATAATCGCAATAATAGCATAAATAATGATTTTTGGAAAATAAATACTTCCAATCGCTATTCTTCCACCAATTAAGTCTTTAATACCTGATTCTACGCCTCCTGTAGGAGTTCCTTTGGTAGAAAAATAAAGTAATCCGTAAATCAATAGTTGAGTAGATAAAGTCGTAATAAATGGATGCATTTTAAATTTTGCAGTAAAAAATCCAGCAATCGCAGAAAAGAATGTACAGAGCAATATGGAAACCATTAATGCCATAATAACGCGAATTCCCATTGGTATTGCAGAAAAATCAAGTGGTGGTAAATTAAAGAATTGAATGATATTCGGACCATTGTGCAAGATGACAGAAGTCATAACACTTCCTAAAGCAATCATTCTTCCTATACTCAAATCAGTACCTGCTAGTAAAATTAATCCTGCAACTCCTAAAGCATAAAATATTCGAGTGGATGATTGTTCTAATATTTGCAAAATATTATCTAAAGTTAATAAATTACCATCACCTTTAATTGGTGCAATAATAATACAAGCGATATAAATAACAAAAATCGATAAATATAAAGCATTATTTAACAAGAAAGTTTTTGTATTAAACCGATAACCATATGTCTTCCATTTATATTCTTCATTTTCTATAAATTTTTGACGACCATTACGTAATTGGCGAATGATATTTCTTCTTTGCAAATATGTGTTGTATTTTTCATCTTTTTGTTTTTGCAGTTCCGTTTTATAATGGTTTAACTCGTCATTTTTTTTCGACCGAATAGAGGCTTTGATATCATTATATTCAGAAGTTTTTTCTAAATATTGCTCTTTATGAGATAAATTATCATATTTTTTATGAAATTCCTCTTTTTTCTTTTGAGCAATTTTTTTGTTTTCCATTATTTTTTCTTTATGTTCTTTTTTTATTCTTGCTATATTTTCATTTGCTTTTTGATTGACAATTCTTTCTTGTTCTTTTCCTAATTTTTTAACATAATCACAAGCTTCTTTTTCAATTTCTTTAATTTTTTCTTGATTGGCTAATGCAATTTCCTTAGCTTTTAAAATGAGTTCTTTATTTTGTTGAATGGTCTTTTCTTTTGTTATAGGATCTAAGAGTTTATTATGTTTTATTGTATTATTTTCTTCTTTTAATTCAGTTATTCTTAAAACGCCATCTTTTCTTAAATTAAATAATTGAGTTTTATACTCTTCAATTTTTTTATCTTTAGATAAAGGTGTTAAATCATGATTCCTATCCGTTGACATACTATAACCTCCTATAAATATTTAGCACTTAATCGAAGCAACTCTTCTTGAGTTGTTTCATTTGTATTCACAATACCCGCTATTCGATGATTAGACATGACAGCTATTCGATTTGTAATTCCTAAAATTTCTGGCATTTCACTTGAAACTACTATTATTGTTTTCCCTTGTTTGGCCATCGTGATGATTAATTGATAGATTTCATATTTTGCTCCTACATCAATTCCTCTTGTCGGCTCATCAAGTAAGAAAACATCCGGATCTCTTTCTAACCATTTCCCAATAATCACTTTTTGTTGATTGCCACCAGAAAGTGATGAAATCCAATCATCTGAACCCATGCATTTTGTTCGCATATTACTAATTTGTTTTTCTGTTGCATCAATCATAAGAGGAGTGGATATCATTTTATTTTTCTTATATTTGTCTAAATTTGAAATACAGGTATTAAAATATAGTGTTTCTTTCGCAAACATGCCATTAAATTTTCTTTCTTCAGTTACTAACGCAAAATTGTATTCCATTGCTTCTTTACTGGATTTAAATAAGACTCTTCGACCTTTATAAAAAATACTCCCTTTACTGACCATTCTTAAACCAAATAATGTTTCAAGAAGTTCACTTCTTCCTGCTCCCACCAAACCATAAAGTCCAAAAATTTCACCTTTACGAACTTCAAAAGATATATCTTGTAAAAAAGGTTCATATTGTGTATAAAGATTTTCCACTTTTAAAATCACTTCTTGAGGATGATTGTCAACATCAGGAAAACGTTTATCTAAAGATCTTCCTACCATGGCAGCAATTATTTCATTCATATTCGTATCTTTAATGGCTTTACTCATAATCATTTTACCATCTCTTAATACGGAAACTTCATCACAAATTTGAAAAACTTCATCCATTTTATGAGAAATATAAACAAAAGAAATTCCTTGCTTTTTTAAATCAGCAATAATATCAAATAATTTTTTTATTTCTCTTTCTGTCAAAGAAGAAGTGGGCTCATCTAAAACAATTATTTTTGAATCATATGAAACAGCTTTTGCTATTTCAACCATTTGCCTTTGAGAAACAGACATCGTACGCATGATTCTTTTAGGATCTACATCCATATTTAATGAAGCAAATAATTCACTGCATTGTTCTAACATTTTCTTTTCATTAACAATGCCTAAATGAGTAGGATATCTTCCTAAAAACATATTATCTGCGACGGAACGATCTAAACATTGATTTAATTCTTGATGAACCATAGCCACTCCATTTTCTAAAGCATTTTTAGGTCCAGAAAATTGAATTTCTTTTCCATTTAAAAAGATATGTCCTTCATCAATGCTATTGATACCAAATAAACATTTCATCATAGTGGATTTTCCAGCACCATTTTCGCCCATTAATCCCATGACAATACCTTTTTTTATATTTAAATGAATACCATCTAACACTTTATTCTTTCCGAAAGATTTTGAGAGATTTTTAATTTCTAATAAATAATTATTTTGTTCCATTCTTTCTTAATCTCCTCTCTAGCAAAATTATCACGCCATTAAATAGGCGTGATAATCTTATTTAATGAAAACGAATTAATACTTCAATTTTTCAATATAGTCTTGTCCTGAATTCGTTTTAACCATATTGACTGCATAAGCATCATAGTTCTTCAAATTTGCAAATTTATCTAAACAAGATGTTTCATTTTGTCCGTCACCTTGAACCACATTTAATTCTATATTCATTAGTTTTGAATAGTAATTTAATGCAGGTAAATAAGAAGTAGATAAGAAATTATCGGAAGCATTATAAATTGTCAATAATACTTTTTTCTTTTCACCATCAATTTGCTTAATTCCTTCATCTCTACTTCCTTCCATATATTGTTCACAATTACTTTTTGTAACAGCTGCATTTTCAGCTAACAATGCTTTTGTATCACTTAAATATTGCATAGGTGCCGAAATTTTATTTCCATATTGATCCGCTTCACTAATACCTTTTTTAATCACATCATCACCTGTTAAACCATCTAATAAATTGCGAATGACTTGTAAAGTCCCTGTCGCTTGTGCATCTACATTTTGTGAAACCGTTCCAGTTAGTTTACCATCTTTTATAGCTTGAACAGCATCAGCATTCGCATCATAACCAAAAATGGGCACTCCCGTAGGATAAGATGTGTTTTGTAAACATCCCATTGCCATTCCATCATTATTAGAAATAACCATGTCTATTTGACTTGTATATTTCGTTGCCCATCCTCCCATAGCATCACCTGCAGCATTTGCATTCCATGTAGAACCATCCGTACCTGTCATAGCTTTTGAGTCAAGTTCAACAACTTTATATTCACTATCGCCTATTGTTACTTTTCCTTCTTTAGTGTTATTATTACCAGGTTCATAACTCCCATTCCATGTTCCTAATGCCTCACGTATTCCTTTTGTTCTTGCTTTTGAATCATTGTGGCCAACGTCACCAATACACAAAACATAACCAATAATACCATCCCCATTACGGTCAATTGATGATGAAGCCGTGCTTAAATAATCTGTAATTAACTTGCCTTGAACCGCACCGCCTCCAGCAGCATCAAAACCTACATAATAAGTTTTATCATTCCAGTTCATCGTATCCATGTCAATTTTTCCAGTTGTTGGATCAGAAGGTTGCCGATTAAAAAATACTAATGGTTTGTCCTTATTTGCAACCGATGTCCCTCCACATGATGCAAGCATTAAAGCGGAAAGAGTTAAACCTAAAAATGGAATTAATTTTTTCATTATTGTCCTCCTTTAATTACCATTTGTTATAGAATCAAATTTAATAATTTACTACTTTTCATAGGATGAAAGTAGTCACCATAATATTAAAAACATATAAATTTTATAAAATGAGAATAATTTATATTATTCAATTCACCTTCTTCTATTTTGATTGTTTTTTTTATTGTTACTTAGTAAATAATAGAATGAAAGAATTCTAAAAATGCTAATTTTAAGTTATTTTATGATTTTATTTCTAATCGCCTCCTTTTTCATAGTTGGATTTTATAAATAAAATAATTTGTCAAATTTCTTTTTTTACTTGACTACTACTATTATTGACATCAAATGAATCTTTAAAATCATCTTATTTAATTTCTTTTAGCAACAAAAAAAAGGCAGTTATGCCTTTTATAATATATTTTTATCTATTTTTCAAAAATTTATTGCCTATTTACACATTAAAAACAAAGATATTGAATAAATATAAAATGACAAAAATGATTCCCATTAAAATAAAAATAATTCCTAAAATCATAAAAGTTAAAGGCAATTTACTTTCGCGAACTGAAAAAGATTTTATCCTTTTGTTTTTATTATATTTATATTCTGAATCGAATAAATTAGCAGGAAGCTTTTTTCAATTTCATTTAATACAGCAAATTTACCTTCATTATTTTTATCATAACTCTCTAAAGTTCTTAACCAATTTAAAGCTAAAATAACATAAAAAAAATTAGAATTTTAAATATTCTCCTTTTACATTCCAAATTACTTCATGATATGTTTCGAGTCATTAAAAATTAAGAATCTGAATTGTTAGTTTTTTTTATATAAAAAAACTATTAAGAAAATTTCAAATTCTTAATAGTTTTAAATTACAATGGTCGGGACGGCAGGATTTGAACCTGTGACCCTCTGGTCCCAAACCAGATGCACTACCAAGCTGTGCTACGTCCCGTCTTAACTGCTTTATAATTATAATATATAGTTAAAAACAATGCAAGTTTTTTTTATAAAAGAAAAGTCATCAAATAATAAAAAAGTAATTTTTTCAAGAATTCGTTGTACTTAATTGTTTTTACTTTATTTTTTTATAGATAAGTCTTTAAAATTATGTTAGTTTATTAATAGAAATAAGCGAGGCGCCAAGACAATGAAAAAATTAAGTATCCAAGAAAAATGTCAATTATTCGTTTCTGAATCTACCTTTACAACGAAAGCAATCAATGAAGAATTTTTTTCCTTAAAACTATCGGATGGTCCAGCTGGATTACGAATGCCTACAGAAAAATATCCTGAAGGGAAACCACAAGATATTTGCCTTCCTTCTATGATGGTGATAGCCAATACATGGAGCAAGGAATGCGCTTATTTAATGGGAAATGTTTTGGCTAGTCAATGTATAGATGAAAATGTAGATATTGTGTTAGCACCCGGAATCAATATTAAAAGAACACCATTATGTGGTCGTAATTTTGAATACTTTTCAGAAGATCCTTACCTTACTGGTATTTTAGCTAGTGAGTATATAAAGGGTATTCAAGATTTAGGCATTGGAACTTCTTTAAAACATTTTTGCTGCAATAATCGTGAATATGACCGATTATATCAATCTAGTGAAGTGGATATAAGAACATTGCGTGAAATTTATACAAAAGCATTTGAATTGGTTATTCAGGAAGTCCAACCATGGACAATAATGTGTTCTTATAATCCTGTTAATGGAATTAATGTTTCTGAAAATAAATTTATTTTAAAAACGATTTTAAGGGATAAATTAAAATTTGAAAATGTTATCATTTCTGATTGGGGAGCTGTCCATAATCGAGCAGAAAGTTTAAAAGCTTCATTAGATATTCAATTTCCTCAAGATGATCAGGAAATATTCAATTTACAAAAAGCCTATGAAGAAAAAACAATCACTATGGAAGAAATGGATGAATCTATTCAACGTATATTTAATTTATGTCAAAAAGTAAAAGAAAATAAAGTGAAAAGGATTCCTTTATCCAAAAAACAAATCCATGATATTTCTTTAGATACAATTTTTCAAGGAACAGTATTACTTAAAAATGAAGATAATATTTTACCTTTAAAAGAAGGAAAAATAGCCCTTCTTGGCGGACTTTGTCAACAACCAAGTTATGGAGGTGGCGGTTCAGCAACTGTATATTTAAACCACCCTATTTCACCTTTAATTGAGGAAATGAAAAAAGTTTTGCCAAATAGTTATATTGAATATAGTAGAATGTATTCTTATTCGAGTTGTACCGTTCAACCTGCTCATCTTCAAACAATGAACTTAAAACATGGTTACCATTTAGCTTATGATAGTGATGTCGCTGTTTTAGTTGTTGGGACAAACTCGATTATTGAGACGGAAAGTTACGACCGCACTACTTTAAAACTTCCTGAAAAAATGGAAGAAATGATTATTGAAGTTGGAAAGAGAAATAAGAATTTAGTTGTAGTCATGGAAGCAAGTTGTGTCATTGATATGAGTAATTGGATAGATTATACGAAAGCTATATTATATGTAGGACTTGCTGGTAATTACGTCAATGAAGCCATTGCAAAATTACTATCAGGAAAAGCAAATCCTTCTGGAAGACTTTCTGAAACATTTCCTTTATGTGTTGAAGATACACCAACAAAATTAGATCATGGCAATGGTCTTGTTGAAGTTTATTCGGAAGGAATTTTAGTGGGCTATCGTTGGTATGATAGTAAAAATAAAAATGTGTTATTTCCTTTTGGATTTGGTCTTTCCTATTCTTCATTCATTTATGAAAATATTCATCTTCTTCCAATTGATAAATATAAATTTGAATTATCTTTTGATATTAAAAATCTAACAAACGTTGCGGGTTATGAAACACCACAAGTTTACATACGTAATATTGATATGAAAGTATTCAAACCTGATAAGGAATTAAAACGTTTTACAAAAATTTATGTTGAACCTTTATCAAAGAAAAATGTTAAAATTATCCTTGATAAAGATTGTTTTGAATACTTTAATGTATGTCTAGATAATTGGCATGTTGATGATGGTCGCTATGAGATATTACTAGGGAAGAATTCAAGAGATATTCAACACGTTTTTAAAATTATAATTGGTTCTTCTAATGATTATAAAAAGTCATGGGAATGATAATATTTCATTAAAATTTTATTTATTTTTTGAGGTCAACAATGGGAAACATAATAAAAAAATACTATAAATTAAGTTACGAGCAAAAAGTGTTTACAAATACAATTTTATCGATAGTTTTCTCATCTTTATTAATTATTGGTAAATTTATTGTTGGAATTTTTTCAGACATGATTATGTGCGTTGTAGCTTTATATTCATTATTTATACTTCTTTCAAAGTTACAATGCATTTTAGGACTAAAAAACAAAAAAAAATCATTTGATACTCGTAATAAACTTATTTCTATATTTTTCTTTTTAGCAGGTTTAATTTATATATTTTATATGGGTAGACTTGTTATCTTTGATATTCCAAAACAACAATATAATCGTTTATATTCCATTTTATATGCTTTTATTGCATTTTTAGAAATTGGCTTATCAATTTTTGGACTTTTCAAAGTAAGGAAAAAAGGACATTTTTATCGTAATATAAAACTAGTAAACTTTGTAACTTCATTAACTGCCATATTAACTATACAAATTATGTTATTATCCTTTGATATAGAAACAAATACCAATTTATATAATGGTTTTACCGGTATTGCCATTGGTTTGTTAACCATTATTTTAGCTATTTATATTTACTTTGCTCCTAAAATAAGTATCGTAGACCATGAACATAATGTTTATGAACTTGTTGCAGCAAATAAAAACAAAATTGAAATCCACAATTCTGAATTAGAAGTAGTCTTGCTAAAAAGTAAAATATACGGAAATTATTTGTTTAAAGCTAAAATGCAAGCGAATAATGTTGATGGTTATATTATAAAAGAAAACTATTTTTGGAAAAACTTAAATATTTTCATAAAAATATTATGTATAATTCTATCGGAGATTTTGATTTTTATATATGCTATTGGCGCTTTAATTTACTTTATTCGAACTTTTCATATACTTGAAAAATTAGATACTATTATGAATGAAAATGGCTTTTTAAAAAAGGTGAGTGAATAAAAGAATATCTATGAGTTGCATTTTTTTAATTGTTCTTACTTATTTAAATATTTTATTTCAAAAAGCAATATAATTTCCTTGAAAATTTTTCATCTATTTAAATCTATCATCATAAAAATGAATTAAAAAATATGTAAAAAAGCCCTAAAAAAGGGCTTTTATAAACTACGTTAAGCATATAAAAGAGCTATTTTATAATTGATAGTCAAGAAAATGATTTAAAGTTAAAACTTAAAGAAATTTCCTTTTATTATTGTCTAAAATTTCTTATAAAATATTATTGAATCACTATTCATATTGACTTTTATTTGTTAAATAATAATCAATTATATTCAATAATAAAATTATCTAAAACGATACGTCCTTTGTTCCTATCAACTGTTGGATTAATTTGTGTAGCAAAAAATCGTATTTGTTTAGTATTTTTAGGGAATAGGAAAGTATAGGTTTGTGGATAATCTCTTAACGTTGGTAAATCATCATATGGACTTATGGATACATGATCTTTCCATCCTGTTTCTGTCATATATTGAAGTATAAAATTTTCATTAATTGCACCTTCTGAATCACTCCACATCGCCATATCAACTGTAAGTTTTGGAGTAAAATGAGGAAATAAGATATCTAGATACGCTGTTTCAGCACCAATTCTATTTGGAGATAAAACTAAGTATTGATTTTCTATATAACTACACCTTTTTCTATGAGTGACAAGAGTTTTTCCATTTAAAAGTTCTACATTTGCTTCTCGGTCATAGAAAAAGTATTGTCCTCCCCCTGCAGAATTAACAAATTCTTCAGCAAAATCTGAAGCATGAAATTCATACTTATTTGAATAGTTAATATTATATGTAATTAAGCCACAAGGACTTTCATTAAGTATATCAGCATCGCAATAATATTCTTCACTTTCTCCCCAATTTAATCTTGCTTTAACAAATTGTTTTTCAATTATTGAGTTATCTGTTTTTGACCTACCAATCCAAGTTTCATATCCATAAATATTCGTATAGTGTCCAGCAAAATTCCCTTTGCTAGAATCTGATCCATTAAACATAGTTACCGGTATTCCTTCGTTAATACTTTTAACAATTTTATTCCAATATTCATCCTTTTTACCACTAAACAATGACCAAACGTCATTAGCAGATATTATATTTCCTAATCCATGAATTTTGATTACATCATTAAAGCCTGCTTTAGCATCCCATGGCCATACTAAGGTTTCTTCTTGGTCGCCAAATATGGAATAATAAGTATTTTCAAATACTTCTGTTGCTAACGCAATACGTTGTGATTCATTTAAGGGGTCTTGAATTATTTCATTATAACCTAAATAGCGTGCAAAATAATCAAGTATTCCAATGATAGCAATTGGTCCACATCCACCATAAGACGTTTTATCTTCAATTCCTGCTTTTATTATTGCTGCATCAATCTCATCTTCAATATAAAAATCATACTGCATTTCAATTGGAATAAAACTAGAAACATCACTAGTCAAAGCCGACTTCTCTTCATCACTAAACCAAGAATAACCAGGATAATTAGTTGTTAAATGTGTGAATAGATCTGTTATCTTTTTACCAGGTTCTCCTTTTCCACTGTCACTATTAGTTTCATTTTCTTGTAAATATGAATAATATTCATCCCAAGTATCAATGGAATGTTCTTCCATTAACATTTGCTCGTCCGCTTGAGCATGACTCGCTACTAAAGAAAAATTTGTTGCAGGGTTACTTGCTAAAATGGATATAATATTTCCTATTAAAACTAAATTTGTCATTTTTAATCTCGTCCTCCTTTATATAAATACAGATGTACATTTACATCCCCTTTATCCATTGGAGTTACTATCTTATATGCAGCTTCCTTTTCTAAATCACGGGGATCAGGTGAGCCATAATCTCTGCAAAAAGGCACTATTACATACCTATTATCATCTCTATAGCGTATTGGCGTACCATAGTCTTTTAAATTTGAAAAAGTAAGGAAATTTTTCTCATTACTTTGATCCACTACATAATATAACTCTAATGAAAAATATTTCTTTTTAAAAATATCATGAACAACGTTTATACCTTGTGAGCTTTCATACTCACTTTTTGAAATTTCGGTAACAGTTAAATAATATACTTCTTCTATTTTATGTAAATTATATCCAGAAAATTCACCCTCAACAAAATAATTCCTTCTATGTCCAGTCCCACATGATGACAAACACATAATTTCAAATATGAATACCAAAAAGATTATTATTTTTTTCATAATTAAAGCGATTCCCTTTCAATTAAATTTAAAACGAATTCTAAGAATCAAACTTAAAATAATACATTGTTCTTGTTGTCTCTCTTTATTATAAGCAAGTAAATCTATCAAAATTGCATATCTACTAACTTATTCTTACACTAATAATTTTTTTCTTGATTCAAAATTATAAGTAATATATGTCCCTTATAGTTAAGTCTACTATTAAGCTTTATAAGAACAATTTACATTTACCCTTTTTTATGATATTTCTATTTTATTTTTATTCATATATCCAAAGAAATCTTCCTGTTCTTAAAAATACTTTCATATTTTAATCCTCCTTTTTCATCTAAAATAGTACTTCACTTATTTTTACTAAAAGGTCTATTAAAACACATAAAATTGTCTTACTTCTTGGTGTCTTAAATTATTAAAAAACTTAAAATCTACTTCTTTGATTTCATTATATCAAATGTCTTTATTTTTAGCAATTCATTCAACAAGAATGTTTATAGATATATTTATTTCATGAGTTTTATCTCTTTTTTGTTTTTTACAAAAAATAGCCCTAAATTAAATCTTATTTTTTTATAAGATTTCTGATTTTAGAGCATTAAAAAAGTCCTAAATTACTTACGTTTTTTAGGACTTATAAGGCAAAATAGCCTTTTCATATGCTTTCATGGCGCGCTAGGCAGGAATCGAACCCACAACCCCTTGGTTCGTAGCCAAGTACTCTATCCAGTTGAGCTACTAGCGCATGCTTGGAGGTTCCTGTCGGATTTGAACCAACGATCATTGAGTTGCAGTCAATTGCCTTGCCAACTTGGCTAAGGAACCATAAGCAAATGCTATTATACTATTTTTTATATTTTTATTCAAGACTTTTCAGTAAATTTATAAAAAATCCTATTTCATTATATTCATGAATAACAAAAAGAATTACACTTTTATAAATGATGCATTTTATTATTAAATGCCAATTAAATTTCAAAAAATAAATGAATATTTTAACGCACTTAAAACAAATGTATTTATTTCAAAAATGAATTGTTCTATCTTTTAAAGTTAATTCCTATCCAATAAAGTTATTTATTATATGACCATAAATGATATAATAAAATTGCAATTTCGCTAATGCATAAAATGGAGGAAAAAAAGATGGAAAAATATACTATAGGAAAAAAAATTGCATTTTTACGAAAGAAAAATGGTTATACACAAGAAAAATTATCTAATGCAATTGGCGTTTCACCACAAACCATTTCAAAATGGGAAAGTGAAATTACGATGCCAGATATCATGTTACTTCCTGTAATTGCGAATATCTTTGATATTTCTTTAGACGAATTATTCAATGAGAATAAAACAAAAGAAATTGAAATGTATAATTTTGACTTATGTGCTGAGAAAACTTATGATGCAATACTAGAATCGATGTATAAATCATGGGCACATGCAGATAAAAATACCGAAAATATAGAAGAATTTGTCCATAAAACAAAAAACATGCTCTTTGAAAATGAACACATGCAAACAATCATTCGATCTTATCCAAAGGGAATAGTATTTGCAAATTCGAAATTAGCTTT
Source organism: uncultured Bacillota bacterium (assembly GCA_902491575.1). Lineage (GTDB taxonomy): Bacteria > Bacillota_I > Bacilli_A > RFN20 > CAG-631 > CAKPXW01. Next base: position 263,838 of record CABUID010000001.1, on the reverse strand, counting down.
TGTATATACTGATTCGATAAAAGATTCCATAAAATTATTTGAAAATAATGACACAAAAGAATTTATATCTTTCTTAAATAATGAAACTGCAAAGAAAATAATCTTATATTGTCATGATAAGTATAATCAATCCTTTACTTTAAAATCTTTGACATTAAAGCTCAAAACGAATGAAACTGAAATTAAAAAAAATCTTGATTTGATGTGTAAATTTAAGTTAATGTATACTGAAAATGTTGAAAATGATAATGATCAGATAACAATATATAAGCCTTATGGTGAATATAAATTATATTTATTACTTGTGGCACTTTCTCTATTGCAAAACTTAGCAACACATCAAGAATCCTTCTGTGGATTTAGAGGCTAATGAATGAAAATAGCATAGAAATCAATTTTATTTCTATGCTTTTTTTATATCACAATTTATAAAAGGAATGATTATCCTTTATCTCATTTTATTACGTTTTTTACGAGCTCTTCGACTGTTTGCATTTTTAATTTCATAAAAAATTACAAACAAAATAACAACTCCTAAAAAGACATAAATCACCCAAGAAGCTGAATTTCCTTTTACACGAATCCACATTTCAGCAACTTTATCGTTTTGATCTCCAAAATCTTTCATAACCGCACAACGAACAATCGTTTCTTTATCTGGATATTGAGCATATAATTGACGATTTTCCTCAGCAGTGTGTATGATAAACTCTGTCATTAATTCACCATTTTCATCTACAATTCCCGTGTTTTCAAAAAAGTAGGTCAAATCATATTCAATAGTATCTTCAAGATCATCAGCTTCATACCATTCTTGAACTAATTCCCACATTTCCTGGCCAGCAATACCACTTGTATAACCAATGAAATCCATGTTTTGCTGAGCAATTTTAGGATCACATAGAAAATTCATTAATTCTTGTGCAAGTTCTTTATTTGCACCTTTTGGCATAACCCAACCATCAAACCAAACATTTGAACCTTCTTCTGGAATTTTATAATTAAGAATAAAGTCTTCTTCTTCGGCTAAATCCAACGAGTAAACAGCATCTCCTGACCAACATAAATTCACATAATATTTACCTTTGATAATGTTTTCTTTACCAGTGTCGACTTCAAATTCATATATATTTTCTTTGGCTTTTTTTAAGACTGTTTCCACAAGAGATATCGTTGAATCATCACAACGGTTCATAATATCCGTAACGCGTTGATTAAAAGTTTCATCATCTAAAGTTTCTCTAGCTAATTTTAATTCTTCTTTATAAATCTGTAAAGTAGCTGTAATATAAGTATCTCGAATACTATCTTTCAATGATACTTGATTCTTATGATTTGTGTCCCAAATAATATCCCATGTAGAAACTTCTTCTAAACTAATATGTTCTGGATCATACATAAATCCCATTGTTCCCCACATATAAGGAACCGCATATTGTCCAAATGATACCTTTTCATTTGTAATTTTATTTACAGTTACAAGATTATCAAAAGTATCTTTAATATAAGGTGAACCATATATTTGATAATTACTAATTTCTTTATCAAGAGGTTCAATCATATCATTCATTATCATTTTTTCAATCATATATTCTGAAGGACAAACTAAATCATATTGAACGCCACCAGCTTTTAGTTGATTGTATAAATCTTCATTCGTTTCATAAGTAGAATATTTTACTTTGACATTTTTCTTGAGCGTTTCCTTACAATAATCTTCAAACTGCTCTAATACTCCTTTTTGATCCCCTTCTGTTTCACAAATATATTCAGCACAATTATAAACATTTAAAACAATCGCATCGCCATAATTTTCGCCATCCGCATTGTTCTCATTGCAACTTGTAAGACTAAAACAAATCATTGTAATGGCACTTAAAGCAAATAATTTCTTTTTTATCATTGATTAATCCTCCTAGCGAATGTGTATATTTTGTTTTACATCTTTATGTCTTGTCACTATACTATAAATCACTACTCCAATTACAATTCCAACAAATATGATGGTGGTTAAAGATCTAAACTGTAATGGGATTGAACTTTTTACCATGGATTTATATACATAAGTCGACAAAGTATCAAAAGTGGTATCAGCTGTATAAGCCGTAATAATATAATCATCTAAAGATAATGTAATGGATAATAAAAAACCAGATATAATCCCCGGGAAAATCTCAGGTAAAACAATTTTAAATAAGGCTTTTGAAGGTGTTGCACCTAAATCCAAAGCAGCTTCATATTCATTTGGATCCATTTGTTGTAACTTTGGCATCACATTTAAAACCACAAAAGGAATAGTCAAAACGACATGACCTATCAATAATGTCCAAAAACTTAATCGAACATTTAAAAACGAATACAATATTCGCAAAGATAGTGCCGTTACAATTTCAGCATTTACAATTGAAATATTAGAAATAGAATTCAAAACATTACGTACTTTTCTTTTGGAATAAAAAATACCAATGGCACCTAAACTTCCTATTATCGTAGAAACAAGTGCAGAAGCGATTGCAATTTCAATAGTATGAGCGACTGCTTCCCAAATTTCTTTTGTTTGACGATTAGTAAAATCAAATAAATCCGCATATAATTTAAAAGAGGGTTGCTGAACTGATCCAAATTTAATCACTGCAGTATCTTGAAACGAATAAAACACTAAAACTAAAATAGGCAAATACATTAAAAATAAAACTAAGTAAATATATATTTTTCCAAATATTTTTTTTACCATATTTGCCCACCCACCTTTTCATCTGTATTTTTTTGGTGATTTGTAATATGCATTAACACAAATAAAATAATTAATAAAACAATAGAAGCTGCAGAACCATAATTCCATTGCGCTGCTCCGAAGTACTGGTTAATTAAATTTCCCATAATTTGAAGCTTTTCATTGGAAAATACATCTGTAATTACATAAGAACACATCGAAGGCATAAATACCATGGTCGCAGCACTAACAATTCCTGGCATCGTCATTGGTATAATTGTTTTTACAAAAACAGTTGTTGGTTTAGCACCTAAATCACTTGCTGCTTCGATGATGCTTCTATCCAGTTTTAGCATTGTGGAATAAAGAGGCAAAATAACAAATGGTAAGTAATCATAAACCATTGCTATAAAAACACAAAGATACATGCCTGTCGTAGTAGAAGCTTCTAATCCTATAAATTGTAATAATTCTTTCGTTGCATTACTACGCAATACAAAATTAATCCACATAGGCATTATAAAGAAATAGATTAATACTTTTGATTTATTCACATTTTTGCTAGCTAATAAATAAGCTAAAGGATAACCTATTAATAAACAAACACCTGTTGTAATTAACGCTATAAACAAACTAATAACTAATGTATTCAAATTATCCGCAGTAAAAATGGTTTTATAATTTTGAAAAGTCAAATGCCAATCAGGTGTCATAAAAGAATAAATAACAATTAAGACTAATGGAGTTAAAACAAATGAAAGAAGAAAAATTGCGTACGGAATAGCAAAATGTTTTCTATTTAACATTATTTTGCTCCTTTAAAGTTAATTTTATTTTTTCACTTGGAATAATAATACCTACACGATCATTTTGATTGTATGTATATTCAGTATCCATTATATAGTCTTCTTCATTTTCATCTGTACGAATGATAACTTGATAGTGATCTCCTTTATAAATCGATGAAATAACTACTCCATAAACCATTCCATCTTCTTCATTATCAGTTAATGTTATATCATTAAAGGCGATGTTAATCATAACTTCTTTATCCGTTAAATCTAACTGTTCGCCTTCTGAAGTAATTAAATATCCATCTTCATCAACGATTGAATTTGGATAAAGTTGCGTCACATCACACTCAAACACTCCATCACCAAAGCAAACATGATTATTTTTATCAATATATCCTTCAAAGATATTGGTTGTAACTTCTTTTTTCATAATGTGAATCAAATTGGGTTCAATAAATATCCCAACCTCTTCACCAACATTATATTTATCGGTTGATTGTACTTCAATTTCTGCTTTCCCTTTTTTCAAAATATATTGATAATGTACCCCTTTAAAAACTCGACTATCAATTACGGCATTTAAAGCGCCAGTATTTTTTGCTACAATATCAATATCTTCTGGTCGAACAACTACATCTACTTTTTCTCCAGCAGCAAAATCGTCAACACAATCAAAGTTACAATTTAAAAATTTGACCTTCTTTGGTCCCATAATTGTGCCAGTATAGATGTTGGATTCCCCAATAAAATCGGCTACAAAGGCATTAGCTGGTTCATCATAAATCTCATTGGGTCTTCCTATTTGCTGAATAATACCATCGTTCATGACGACAATCGTATCGGACATCGTTAATGCTTCTTCTTGGTCATGCGTTACATAAATAAATGTAATTCCTAATTTTTTATGCATTTCTTTTAATTCTAATTGCATATCTTTTCGCATTTTCAAATCCAAAGCGCCTAAAGGTTCATCTAGTAAAATAATTTCAGGTTCCATAACGATAGCTCTAGCAATGGCTACACGTTGTTGTTGTCCACCTGACAAAGTAGAAATATCACGATTTTCAAAATCTTCTAAATCGACTATTTTTAAGGCATTAATTACTTTTTCGTCAATTTCCTCAGGCGTTAAATATCTAAACTTCCCAGGTTTATTTTCATCAGGAATCTTTTTGATTTTTAAACCAAATGCAACATTATCATAAACATCTAAATGAGGAAATAAAGCATATTTTTGAAAAACAGTATTGATAGGTCTTTTATATGGAGGTAGTTTAGTGATATCTACTCCATTTAATAAAATTTGACCGGATGTTGGAATATCAAATCCTGCCACCATTCTTAAAGTTGTGGATTTCCCACATCCTGAGGGACCTAAAATAGTTACAAACTCACCTTTATTAACATATAAATTTAAATCATCAATAATTACATTATCCCCATAGGATTTACATACATGTTTTAATTCAATAATCTTTTTAGCCATGTTCATTACTCCTTTATTAAAAATTTGGTGGACATGATATCCAAATAATTTTAGCGATTTCATTGGAAACATTTTTAATATAGTGAACTTTATTGGTATTATAATAAAAAGTTTCTCCTGCTTTCACCTTGTAAGATTTATTTGCAATGACTGCAACAATTCTTCCTTTTAAAACATAACCAAACTCTTGCCCTTCATGAGGCATATCCTTTGTCAAAACACATCCTGGCTTCAATTCTACAAAAATGGGCTCCATGACATTTTTTTGGGAATTCGGTACAAGCCATGTAATCGTATGTGTATCATTATCCGTTGAAAAATAATCATTTTTTGTAAAAACTACTTGTTCTTCTTCCTCTTCCGAAAAAAATTCTTTTAAATTCGAACCTAAAGCCATTAAAATATCTTGTAATGTTGAAATGGAAGGTTCATTATTATTATTTTCAAGTTGAGAAATAAATCCTTTTGTCAATTCACACCTGTCCGCTAGTTCACCTTGCGTCATCCCACTCATCATGCGAAGAGTCTTGATTTTTGATCCAATATTCATGGCAGTTTTCTCCTTGTTTCGTTTAGTAAAAATAAACGAAAAGTTTACTTTAACAAAACTTTCACGGACATAATTATATGCTCTCTATATACAAAATGCAATAAAAAAATAAAAAAATATTTACTGATTTCTTTTTATTAAAATTTCCTTCATATTAAATAAAAAAAAACTTACTTTTTTAAGGTAAGTTTTCTAATTCATATTTTCAATTTCTTTTAAAATTTTATTTTTCATTTTTCTTGATTTTAAAATAAATTGTAAACTATCTTGGATATATTTATTTTTAAGTTCTTCATCGACTAAAGAATTTGCATTTGCCTTAACATTTAATGCTGCCATTTCATTGCAACTATGAAGAAGGATGGCACTTGAAATCAAATCAGAATACAAATTTTTATTTCCAAGTTCTATTAATTTTTCTGAATATTGTAAAGCTTTATAAGAAGCTTCTTGCATCTCAAAAGCAATCATAGCAGATGTATTTAATGCGTTTTGAATAGCTTGTGCATCTTTACTTTTAAAAGCCATCATAACGGCATGATAAGAAATCGCATCATCATCCACGCCCTTAATCAATAAATCTTTATAATAATCTAACTCTTTCAATGAAAGAATAAATTGATTTCTTTTTTTTTCATTGGCCTCTTTAAATTTCTTTTTATCAATCGAAAAATGTCCTAACATTTTGGCTAAAGATACTCCCAAAGCACCTACAAGTGAAGCAACACTTCCACCTCCAGGTGCTGGAGAAATAGAGTCTACCTCATTAATATAATCCATTATTTTCTTATCTATTAAGTCCATATTATGACCTCCCATTACTATTATACAATTTAAGCGTTATTCTTTCCATACATGATTCTTAAAGAATTAAGAATAGCTAAAATACAAACCCCAACATCGGCAATAATAGCAACCCACATTGGCAAATAAATAAACATTGCTAAAACCATAACTAAGACTTTAACAAATATAGAAAAAATAATGTTTTCAATAACAATTTTCATTGTCTTCTTTGAAATAGAAATTGCATTATTGACCGACGAAATTTTATCATCCATAATGACAACATCACTAGCAGTAACAGCAATATCCGATCCTAATGATTTCATAGCAATTCCACAATTGGCATTAAGAAGGCACGCAGCATCGTTTATTCCATCTCCCACATAAGCTACCATATTGGTTTCTTTTAAATGATTGATAATCTTCACTTTCTCTTCAGGCAATGTTTCAGAATAATAATCTTTAATACCAAGTTCATTGGATACTTTTTTTACGATTTGTTCATTATCACCACTAATTAAAGCAAGTTGATAATGCTTATTAAGGTTAGAAATGGATGAAAAAGCATCTTCTTTTAATGTATCTTCTATCAATACATAACCTAGTAATTCATCTTTAAAGGCTACATAAATAATGGTTCCAAAACTCTCTACTTTATCAAAAATTATCTTTTTTTCTTTTAGTAATTTTTCGTTTCCGATGTAAACACTTTGATTATCATAGGTACCTGTTATTCCATATCCTGGAATGTTTTTGATATTGAAAACTTCAATTTCTTGTGCTTTGTTTTGATAATAATCCGTAATCGATTTTGCGATAGGATGAGTAAATTTCTTTTCGCAAGAATATAATATGTCACCCATAAGTTTTTCATTATTGGAATGAACCATACTAACAGAAAAAATTCCTTTTGTTAAAGTTCCTGTCTTATCAAAGGCTATTAAATCTACTTTTGATAGTATTTCTAAATAATTTGACCCTTTAACCAAAATGGCACTTTTAGCGCTTTTCCCTATTCCTAAAAAATAAGATAGTGGAATCGATATAACCAAAGCGCATGGACAAGAAATGACCATAATCGCTAATCCTTTATACAAATAGGTTGTAAAATATTCTTTAAATCCCAAAAAAAGAGGTATTATAAAAATAACAATTAAAGAAATCAAAATAACAATAGGCGTATAAACTTTAGCAAATTTTGTGATAAATTTTTCACTTTTTGCTTTGTTTTTACTTGCTTCCTGAATCACTTTCATTACTTTAGAAGAAGTCGAATTATCCATAGTTGTCAATGCTTGAATGTAAATTACACCATCATTGTTTATACAACCAGATAATACTTTATCTTGTTCATAAACATTCATTGGTTTACTTTCTCCTGTTAATGAAGAAGTATTTATCGAAGAACTTCCTTTTACAACGATTCCGTCCGTAGGAATTTTTTCTCCAGGCTTTATTAACAATATATCTCCTACGACGATATCATTACCTTCAATCACTTCTTCATTATCATCTTTAATACGAATAACCTTATCAATATCTAATTTCATCATGTCGGTAATTGACTTCTTTGATTTATCTACCGCTAAATCTTGTAAGAATTCACCGATTTGGTATAAAAGAATAACAAGTACCCCATCATAACCATCAATTCCTGCCTGAGGACGAACGAAAGATACGATTAAAGCTGTTAATGAGGCAAGTCCCATTAAAAAGTTTTCATCAAAAAACTCCCCATGAATAATATTTATAATCGCTCGATATAAAACATCATAGCTAATCATCAAATAAGATAAGGATAAGAGAATTATCTGCAATACATCTTTTACAAAAAAGGATAAAACTAAAAAAGTAATCGTCAATAAAACTCTCCCTAATAATAAGATACTTTCTTTCTTCCCGTGTTCTTCATGATGATGATGACAACAATCTTCTTCATGGTGATGTTGCTCATGACAACAATGTGTCGATTCATGAATTTGTTTTTGATGTTTTTTCATATTATTTTTCCTCCAAAATATGTTCTTTTCCAACTGAAATAATTAAGGAAACATGCTCATCTGCTAAAGAATAATAAACTTCTTTGCCATTTTTCCGTGATTTAACTAAATTTGTCATTTTCAAAGTAGCTAATTGATGTGAAATTGCAGAATGAGTCATATTTAACAAATAGGCAATTTCACAAACATTTAGTTCATTTTCTTGTAATACTTGCATAATTTTTAATCTTGTCGGATCAGAAAACATTTTATATAAAACAGCCATTTCTTCAATAACTTCTACTTCTAAATTCTTTATTTTATCCATTTTATTCTTATCAATATGATGAATATGCTTTTCCATAAACCTTCTCCTAACTTATTATATGTGAGTAATTGTTCACATATTCATATTATATCTATTTTATTACTTTGTCAAGAAAAAAAAGCAGTTTCTAAAACTACTTTTCAAATTTTTCTCTATAACGTTTTATAGATTCATTAATGACATTTTTGGCAGATTGTGCATCTTCCAGCTCGTTATCTACCTTAGTCTCTTTACCTTCTAAAGTCTTATAAACAGTAAAGAAATGTTTAATTTCATCACTAACATGCGCCGGCAAGTCTTTAATCGATTCATAATCTTTATAAAATGGATCATTTAAACAAACGGCAATAATTTTATCATCTGGCTGACCATTATCAATCATATGCATAACACCAATGGGTTTACACTCTACAATTGTTAAAGGAATAATCGACTCAGTACATAATATTAATACATCAAGTGGATCATTATCTTCTGCATATGTTTTTGGTATAAAACCATAGTTTGCAGGATAATGTGTCGAAGTATATAAAATTCTATCTAACTTTAACAAACCTGTTTCTTTGTCTAATTCATATTTATTACGACTACCAGAAGAAATCTCAACACAAGCAAAAAAACGTTCACTAGTAATTCTTCGATAATCCATAGAATGCCAAATATTCATTTTTTTCTCTCCTTAATTCTTTAATAAAATGTTTTCTTAAAGCAAATTTTTCGTGCGATTAAAGTATAGATGCAAACAGGTAAATATAATACCATTGAAATAATGAAACCCGGTCTTAAAAAGAATACACTATTTGCATTTTGAATATTACTTTGTTCTATCGCCGATAACTGATTATAATTCACAAGTCCAATATAATTAATATATTCATTTAAAGCCGCTTCATTAATTAACTTATTAAATACAATCAATGTGCCACAAAAACCATAAAATCCAACGGTAGATAAAATGATTTGAATGATTGGGAAACGCATACTTTGTTTGGATAAACTCTTTAATAAACTTACACATGCAGCAATCGTAAAAAACAAATAAATCGCATGAAAGACAAAAGATAAAATATTCAACCTAAAAGCGACTCTTGTAAAATGATCATCCCCACTAGAAGATTGAACAAATTGCATAAAGTCTAAAAATAAACCCTTACAAGTTGTATTATAAGGTACTAGATTCATCCCAGAATTACTTACTGCGTTAAAGTTATATAAATTCGCTCCAACCGTTACATTTAAATTAACCAATCCAAAATTAGATAAACTCAATAATAAGATTAATAATGAAAAACAAATTGACTTATGAATTAAATGTTTTAATACAAATTCTTTCTCTTTCGAAATCAATTCTCCAATATAAAGGAAAATTAAGCAACCAAAATTGGCAATAACTAATAATATTGGTCCTATTCCATAACAATTCAATGCAAATAACATTAACATAGAAATAACAAGAATAATTCCAACAATTTTTTTTAAAAATTTATTTGGTTGGTTTAAATAAAAACCCCGAACCGATAAAACAATCAAAACAATACCTAATAAAACAATCATAAAAGTCGCAATTAAAACTAAAAATTCATAACCATACATGAAATAAGAAGGATTTAATATGTGTGGATTGCTTTTAGCATATTTTGAAATGGTTTGGATGATGGTAAATAAATTCGAACCCGATTTTAAAGTAAATGCTTCATCGATCGTAAAACCATACATTTTTGAAATTTCAACACTATTTGTATAAATATTATTAGAAGAAAATAAAGGAAGAAAGAGCATGAAAACACTTAAAACTCCAACCAAAAGATAAAACAAGTAATAAAATTTTCGAAGAGAATGAATTTGAATTGTATTTTCTTGTTTGTAATCATCTCCTGCTATCACTTCACTTGCTTTTTCTTTACCAAATCGCAATTTTGCCCTTTGAATTAAAGAATTATCTCTTTTAAGAACATAATTGCATGATTTACAATATTTATCTTTTGCATTCATTTTTTGATGACAACGTGGACAAAAAATAACTTTATCGTTTTTCTCATCCATTTTTTCTGTTTTGTAAATCATTTTTCATCTTCCTTTTTATTATCTATTTATTAAAATACTATATATTTTAATATTTGTAAAGTTTTAAATCATTGAAAGCGACTTAGATTTTGACAAAAATAGGAAAAAAGATTGTTATTTACTAAATAACAATCTTTAAACTATCCTATTCAATGATTAAATGTTTGAAAAGTATTTAATTGTACGAACCATTTGAGAAGTGTATGAATTTTCATTATCATACCATGCTACAACTTGTACTTGATATAAACCATTTCCTAAACTAATAACCATAGTTTGTGTTGCATCAAAGATAGAACCAAATGTGCTTCCAATAATATCAGAAGATACTAATGGTTCTTCTGTATATCCATAAGATTCATTGGATACAGATTTCATATAAGCATTGATAACATCAGCTGTTAAATCTTTATCTGATTTTACAACAGCAACTAAAATAGTTGTAGAACCTGTAGGAACTGGTACACGTTGTGCAGAACCAATTAATTTACCATTCAATTCTGGAATAACTAGACCGATAGCTTTTGCAGCACCAGTTGAATTTGGAACGATGGAACATGCAGCTGCTCTAGCTCTTCTTAAATCGCCTTTTCTATGTGGTCCATCAAGTACCATTTGGTCACCAGTGTAAGCATGAACTGTTGTCATAATACCTGATTGAACTGGAGATAAATCATTTAAAGCTTTAGCCATAGGAGCTAAACAATTTGTAGTACAAGAAGCTGCAGAAATGATTTGATCATCAGCTGTTAAAGTTTCATGATTAACATTGAAAACAACTGTCTTTAAATCTTTTCCAGCAGGAGCTGAAATTACAACTTTTTTTGCACCAGCTTTAATATGTGCCATTGATTTATCTTTAGAGCAATAAAAGCCTGTACATTCTAAAACTACATCGACTTTAAGTTTTTTCCAAGGACAATTTGCTGCATCTTTTTCAGCATAAATATTAATTTTCCTTCCAGCTACTTCAATCCAACCTTGTTCTTCACCTTCGTCTGAACATTTTACAGTATCAGCAAGAGCATATTTTCCTTGTGCTGAATCATACTTTAATAAGTGTGCTAACATCTTAGGAGATGTTAAATCGTTAATTGCTACAACTTTATAACCTTTTGCATTAAACATTTGTCTAAATGCTAATCGACCAATTCTTCCGAATCCGTTAATTGCAACACGAACAACTTTTTCATTTGCCATTTTATAATTCCTCCATTTATATAAAATTATTTTAGGTTATTCACCGTCTATAATCATAACACTATTATGTAAAATTATCAAATACTATTCAAATATTTAAATAAATATTTGTTACTTTTTTCACAAAATAATCTATTTCATTTAAAATAACTTTTATTTCCTTATCGATAAAAAAAGTTTGCAAAATTTAATTTGCAAACTTGATTAAAATTTTATTATTCTAAAATACAGATGGGACAATAAAATAAACGACAAATAATAAGCTGACAACAAGTGCAACAATCGATACATCCCATTTTGGTTTAACAAGATTTGATTTATCTTTTGCACAAGAATATTTGATGATATCAATTACATAGCAAATAGAAGAAATTAAAACATATGAAATAATACCAATTCCAATTCCTTTTGTAATGGAATAAGTTAATACCATCATTGCTATTGTTAAAAATGCAGGTGCTGCATTTTTGATAGAAGAGAAATCAATATTCTTAACATTACCCATCATAAGAATACCTACATAAATTAATGCACCAGCTGCTGCTGCACTTGGAATGAAAGCAAATAAAGGTAATAAAAACATCGATAAAACGAATAAAATAGCGGTTATCAATGAAGAAAAACCTGTTTTACCACCAGCAGCAATTCCTGTGCCTGATTCTACAAAGGTTGTAACAGTTGAAGTTCCAAAAATAGCACCTGTAACTGTTGCAACGGAATCTGAAATCATAATTTTATTATAATTCAATGGTTTACCATTTTCATCAATCAATCCTGCGTTTGTTGAACAACCGACGACAGTACCCATTGTATCAAACATATCAATCATACAGAAAGTTATGACAAGCATTAAAGATGTAATAAATGAATCTGCTGGCATTTTCCATCCTTCAGTGAAAACAGATAAAAATAAACCATCCTTAGAAAAATAAGCGCCAAAACTTTCCCAAAACTTCCAAGTAATCCCCTTACTTTCTGCATTACCTAATAAAATTGAAATATCCGTAACATTTAAAGGAATAGCAACAACTGTAGCAATTAAAACACCATAAATCACTGCACCTTTTACTTTAAAGTGTGACAAAACACAAATAGATAATAAACTAACAAAAGCTACGATTGCATAAGCATAATCATAAAGATATTTAACATTATCTACTTCATAATATAAACTTCCTGAAAAAATCTTTGTCAAATCTACAAAATCAACTAAAGTATATTGATTTGCAGTAATGATTTTTGCATTTTGCATGCCAATGAAAGCAATGAATAAACCAATTCCAACAGGAATTGCTTTACGAACACAACTAGGCATACCATCAAAAATCTTTTCTCTTAAAGTAATCCAACTTCCTGTTTCTTTATTTTTTCCAATTGGAACAATAGATAAAAATAAGAAAATTAAACCTGAAATAAAGACTAAAAATAAAGCATTGGCTAAAGAATATTGAAATTTATAAGCGTAAAATCCCAATCCTCCTCCAATAACACCTCCAAGAGTAGAGTTAAGTCCCATTCCTGAAGCTTGAGCAAAAGGCATCTTGGCATAAAGAGACATTAAAAGTGTCCCGATTACAGCACCAAATGCAGTAGCAATAAATACAGATGGCCATAACGAATCTGCAGTAGATGCATACAATATTTGGTTAGGATTGACAACCAAAATGTAAGACATTGCCAAAAAAGTTGCAATACCAGCGATGATTTCTACTTTGAAAGAAGAACCTAAAGCACTTATTTTCCAAAAATCATCCATTCTTTGTTTAAAGCTTTTTTTGTTGTTCATCTTGAACCTCCCTTATCTATAATGTCTAAAAAAAATGATTCCATATCACAAATGACGGAATCATTTCAATTAAACACTAAAAGAAATCTTTGTTCCGTCATAGTCCTCAATTTACGGTTGAGGGTAGAAACTGCTTTCCATATCAAAGCGATATATGACCCAGAATATTTTCAAGACAACTTTATTATAAATGTTTAAATTGTATTTTTCAATGACCTTGAAATTATTTTTTTATGAAAGCGTTTGCAAGTTTAGTTTTCATCTTGTGAAGATGATTCTTCTTTTTTATTTTTAGGTAAAGTTTTATCTAAAATAATTCCCACAATAGCTGCTAATGCCATACCACTGAAAGAAAAACTTCCATAAGAAATCGTAGCTCCACCAATTCCAATAACTAACATAACAGAAACAATAATTAAATTACGTGTATCTTTCATATCTACTTTAGCATCAATCAATGTCTTTAAACCATTTGCACCAATAAATCCATATAATATCAAACATACGCCACCCATTACAGCACCTGGAATAGTACTAATAAATGTTGTAAATACATTGAAAAAAGATAATATTATAGCAATCACAGCAGCTCCACCAGTTACCCAAACAGAACCGACCTTACTAATTCCTACAACTGATGTATTTTCACCATAAGAAGTATTTGCAGGTCCACCAATTAATGCTGCAAATGCTGTTGCAAGTCCATCACCTAATAAAGTACGATTAATTCCTGGATCTTTTATATAATCTTTACCTGTTATTTGTCCTAAAACTTTATGGTCTCCAATATGTTCACACATTGTTACAAATGCTAATGGTATAACACTAATTGCTGCTGCAAAGTTAATTTTAACCATGGAGATTCCAGCACCAAGTTCTTGATCTTTCCATCCTAAAATTTGGAAAGAAGGTATAGCAAACCATTTCGATGGTGTTTTTATAACTTCGGCTAATTCTGTAAAGTCGATAATATGGCCATAGCCTTCAAATGGAATAAAGCCTAATCCAACTGCTAGTAAATAACCACTAACTATCCCGATTAAAAATGGAATAACTTTTAAAAATCCTTTTGCTTTAATCGAAACAAATGCTGTAATAAACACTGTCAATAAAGCTACAACAATGACACGCCAGTCTTGAATTTTACCAGCTTCAGGTATCAATCCTGCACTACTACATGCAGTAGCAGAAAGGCCTAAACCAATAACCATAATCATCGGTCCGACAATGACTGGTGGTAATAATTTATTTAACCAATCACTACCCACAAAAGTAATGATTAATGAAACGACCATATAAATTAACCCGGCAATGAGTAAACCTGTTAAAGCAGCTCCATATCCTCCTGTCATTTCATAAGCACTGGTAATATAAGAAATATAAGCAAAAGATGAACCTAAATAAATAGGTACTTTATGTTTTGTACACAAAATATAGATAAGTGTACCTACTCCTGATGAAAATAAAGCAACTGAAATAGGAAGACCTGTAAGCATTGGAACAAGTACTGTTGCCGAAAACATTGCAAAGACATGTTGAAAACTTAAAGCGATCCACTTTCCAGTTTTTGGTCTATCACTAGCACCAAGTAATAATTTTTCTGACATATTCGTCTCCTCCCCCTTATATAAAAAAAGGAATTAATCCCTAAAGAATTAATTCCCTAATTTATCAATATAAAATTAAAAGGCAAAAAAGGTAATGATGAAAGGTTAAATGATTGTATTGTAGAAAAACAAACTGTTTTTTTCATAGTCCTGTCTCCTTTCACCCTGCCTAAAATTATAATCAATTCAAAATTTTTTAGCAAGAAAAAAATGAAGATATTTTGTTGTTTTATATATAAAACAAATTTATCTTAATTTTGGTTTAGGAACAAGAATATAATTAAATATTAAAATTCCAACTAATAGATTTAATTCACCAACAACTTTAGCATGAATTACATTGTCTATCAGTTCATATAAACCAAAAACCATAAATGAATTCGTAAAAATACTCGCCAAAATGATGAATAAATATTTCACTCTCTTTTTGGGTAATTTTAATAGCCATTGATTGCCATAAAAAATTTTTAAATGATGAATTAAAAGATTAACGATAGCCGATAGCACACAACTAATAAAGCAAGAGATTAAAACAATCCACTTATTTTCAATCTTTAAACTTTTTAAACTATAAAAAAGAAGAAGAAATAAAGCAATATCACATACAACCGAAATAATATATGGCAAAGCATATTTTATCATATTATGACAAATTTTGAAAAAGTCTTTAATAGGATGAAAGTGGGAAGAAGCATTATTATTAATGTAAACCGTATCAATTTTCACTTCATGAATAGAAATATTTTTTCTTGAACATTCCATCAAAACATTCATTTCGTATTCGTAACGATTACCTGAAATTTCCATCATAAATGGTAATAATTCATCGCCAAAAGCTCGCAAGCCTGTTTGATTATCTTGCAAAGATTGTGAATTTCCTAAGCGAAACAAAAAACGAGTTACACTATTACCAAAGCGACTTCTTAATGGTACTTTTTTCTCAAAAAGTCGACTACCAAGTACAATTCCTTCTTTAATTTCATCATAATAATTGGCAACTTTAAATATATCTTCTGGTCGATGTTGACCATCGGCATCGGCTGTAACAATAATATGTGCTTGATCTTTTAATTGTAAAATATACTGATAAGCAGTCTTTAAAGCAGCTCCTTTTCCACGATTTTCAGGATGGTTCAAAAGAATCACATTTTCAAATTCTTTAATTTTAGCAAATGTTTCTTTATTTTTGGAGCCATCATCTACAACGATAATTTTTTCATTATCAAAATATTGATTTAACTTTAAAACTAAATCAACTAACAATTCATTTGGCTCATAAGCTGGTATAACAATAATTAATTCTCCCTTTTCCATTACTACACATCTTTCTATTCTACACTAGGTATTATGCTTTCTCTTTCAATGGGAGAAGAAGTGCTTTCATAACGAACAACCGATAAAGAACCTGATATAGAATCCACTTGAATATTTAAATAATTTTCATCTTTATAAATCATTTTATCGTTTTCTGTACGTGTATTAAAATCTGAATTCAAACTACCTGATACCGTTGAAAAATCAATATTAAATCCTGCTATACTACTAGGTAATGAAATAAGGGTTGAACCACTCACTTGGTCCACTTCTATATTGGTTGTAACTTGATTCATTAAACAAATTAAAGAACCACTTACCCCATCATAATCTAATTCATTTACCATACATTCTTCTATTTTCGTAGAACCAGAAATGTTATCTATTGTGATTTTTTGCGAATGAATTTTACTTATATTTATTGTGCTAGAAATATTATTTATTGTTAATTCAGATATAATTTTATTAGAGGGAATATAAACTTCTAAAACTTTGCTAATATTGTTCGGAACGGAAACATTTGAAGCGCAAAATTTGATATTTAAATTCTCATTTTTACGCAAAACTCGACATAATAACTCATCTTTATATTGTTCTTTACAATGTTCAAATACTGTAACACCTTCATATTGATCACTCACTTGAATATTAATTTTACCTGAAATCCAATCAATATTAATATTTTGAACACTATCATTATAAGTTTCCCCGTTTACATTTAATATATGATAAGACGCAGGCGAAGGATAGGCAGCGTATTTATTTAATATATTACATGAACTAATCATGAATAACATAATTAATCCAAAAAAAGCACTTGCTAGCTTTTTCATGATTTTCACCTCAAATTTCAATTAAAAGTTACTAGTACTATTATATTATAAAAAAAAAAGATTTTCTATATAAATATAGACTTTTTCAAAATTTACTCTTGCAAATAAAAATTATATGCTATAATGGACTTGCTTAAAAAGAAAGTAGGGATTTTATGAGAAAAACAAAAATTATATGTACATTAGGACCCTCAACTGACTCTTATGATGTATTGGTTTCAATGGTAAAAGAAGGAATGAATGTTGTTCGTTTCAATATGGCCCATGGCGATTATGAAATTAGTCAAAAACGAATGGACTTAGTTAAACAAGTTAGAGAAGATTTAAATGTTCCTTTAGCCATTATGGTAGATATAAAAGGTCCTGAAGTTAGAACAGGACAAGTTGACAAGCCATTTAAAGTCAAAAAGGATGAACAAATTATATTTACAGGTGACGATATTATTGCACATGATAATATTGTTCCAGTAAATTATAAAGATATTGCAAAAGATGTTTTTGTGGGTGGACATATTTTATTAAATGATGGTATTTTTGATTTAATTATTGAAAAAATAGAAAATGATTTTATTTATTGTAAAGCTTTAAACGACGGAACCATAGGCAATCATAAAAACATGCATTTTCCTGGTGTTCATCTTAATTTGCCTTTTATTCGAGATAAAGATATAAAAGATATGAATTTTGCAATCAAAAATGATGTCGAATTTATAGCTTGTTCTTTTGTTTCAAGAGGAAGCGAAGTAAAAGAAGTACGGGATTATTTAGATTCAAATCATGCTAAAGACATTGCTTTAATCGCTAAAATTGAAAACAAAGAAGGTATTGACAATTTAGAGGATATCATGAACTATGTAGAAGGGGTTATGGTTGCAAGAGGTGATTTGGGCGTTGAAATTCCAATTGAAAGGATTCCAACCATTCAAAAGCAAATGATAAGAAAAGTTCATTTAGCAGGAAAAAGAGTTATTACAGCTACTGAAATGTTAGAAACGATGACTCATAACTCACGTCCAACACGTGCTGAAGTTTCCGATGTAGCGAATGCTGTATACGATGGTACTAGTTGTGTAATGTTATCTGGTGAAACCGCAGTTGGAGATTATCCTATAAAAGTTGTAAAAACTATGGCCAATATTTGTCAAGATACAGAAGCGAATATTGATTATCGTAATAATTTTAAAAATATCAATTTTTCAATAACCAATATTGCCGATGCCTTAAGCCATTCTAGTGTGAATGCGGCCATTGACTTAAATGCAAAAGCGATTGTCGTTTGTACTAAAACGGGCAAAACAGCTATGATGGTTAGTCGTTTTCGACCAGACATGCCAATTATTGCTTTTGTAACAAGCAAAAAAGCTTATCATCAACTTTCTATGTCTTGGGACGTTTCTCCTTACTTAATGGATGAATATTACTCAACAGAAGAACTTTCAATTCGCGCTATCGATAGAGCAAAGGAAATGCCTTATATTGGTAAAGGAGACGTATTAATTGTTGTTGCTGGTATAGCAAGACAAGTAGATGGTTCAAATCTAATGCGCATTGAAAAAATAAAATAGGAGATTAAAATTTATGAAATGGGAAGATTTAACAGTTGAAGAATTTAAAGATTCAATTAAAGAAACAAAAGGTGTAGCCATCATTCCACTTGGATGCCTTGAAAAGCATGGTTATCATATGCCTTTAGGAACAGATATGTTTATCGCTAGAGCCATTGCAGAAAAAGCTTCTGAAATAGAACCAGCATTAGTTGTTCCAATTGCACCTTATGGGATTATTAGTGAAGCACAACATCGATATGGATGCTTATCCATTTCGAGTAAACTTCAATATGAATTACTTGAAGAATTATGTGATGAATTAGCAAGAAATGGCTATCACAAAATCATCATTTTAAATGGTCATGGTGGATCGATTAACTTTGCAAATTATTTTGCTCAATCACGTTTAGAAAAGTATCATCCTTATATTGTTTATGTTTATCGTGCACACACTCGTACACGTCAACAACAGCAAGAATTCTTAAATAAATATGGTCCATTAAATGGATCTGGACATGCTGATTTGATTGAAACTAGTGAAATTATGTATCTTAATCCAGATACCATCCATCTTGATCGAATTGTTCCTGAAGAAACAAAACCTTTATTAAGAAATGAATTTTTAGGTGAAAAAGGAATTTTTACTGCTATTAATTGGTATGGAAATTATCCTTATCATATTGCTGGCGATCCAACAGGATCTACAAAAGAAAAAGGTGAATTTGTTAATAATTTACATGTTCAAAATTTTGCAGAAGCCATTAAAACCATTAAAGAAGATGATGTATCTTTAAAACTTCAAGAAGAATTTTATAAAAAAGCAAATCAACCAGAAATTTAAAGAAAAAAAAGTAAGGATTAAAGCATAAAATGATCCTTACTTTTTTCTTTTTCTATTTCTTCATCATTAAACAAAGCCAATTGATTCGCTCTTTGCCTATATTTTTCAGCAACAGTATACATATCTAAATTTAGACTTTTCAGTTGTGAAAATAAAATTGGCTTATCAACGATAATGCGGTGATTCAATCTTTGAAAATACATCAAATAAATGGGCAAATCTATTCCTTGTTTGTAACACTTTTCAGCCAAGGCATAAAAACCCGGATGAAATCCCTTTAAAAAATCATAATAACCTTTCGATGAATCTTCTGGAAATATAATGATACTTTCTTCACCTTTTTCTATAATTTTCATCGTTTTCTTGACGGTTGTCACTAGCCGAGCATCAGAATAAGTCGAAATCAATCTTAATCCCTTATAAAAAACTGTCATAAATGGAGTGGCAAAAAGAGAAATAAATTTAGAAAATCCTAAAGGGAGATGTTTTTTATTATGGAAATAAGTTCTAGATAAATAAAGATATCTTTCTTTTATTCCTTCATTCATTTCATGGGTTCCCCAAAATCGAACTTCAAGTGGGAAATATAATTCTAAAGTAAGTGGACCATTTGAACCAACATGATTAGAAAGATAAATTGCTGGATTGGAAAATGTTTCTCCTAAGAAAATAAATTTTGGTTTCTTTTTAAAGATTCTTAAGAAGCTTTTAAAAAATTCAAAAGCTTTACTCCGGTTTTTTTTCTTTTTCATTTTATTCCTCTTTATAAGATATATTTGTCTTTTTTAAGCACGACACTCTTATACTTTAATTATTTTTTACTACTTTGTCAACTCTACATTTTTTATATTGCTAATTTTTAAATTATTTGTTAAATAATTTACCTTTTATATTTAAAGCTTTATAATTTTCATAATAAAAGTTTATAAAGCTTCTTCTTTTAAATAGTATTGAATGGTATCCATTATCCAATAACAAAAAGTTGTATTTGGAAATCTTTTTTCATAAGGCTTAAATTTTAAATAAGTTTCTTTTCCGTCTCCCGCATCATGATAAATATCTACAAAGACATACTGATAATCGTTATCTTTCATTTTTTGATTTAAAAATAGATAGGCATCATCCAAAATTATATGAATTTTTTCTTTAAAAGCAAATTGTGGCAAGATAAATTGTTTAAATAAAATCACAACATTTTCATCTTTTTCAACGATAGTTATTTTTTGAACATTTTCTTTTAATGAACACATATAAGCAAAATAGCCTAATCCAAGTCCAAACGTCAATACATTTCCATTTGCTTCTTCAATAGGTTTTTTCATGGTATTCATTTCATTGGGAGTAATCGACATCCATAACCTTTTTTGAAAATAAACTGCTAAATAATAAAAAGGCTTGTTGAAAAAACCAAGTTGTGGAATGATTTGATTGCCATTATAATGAAAGTCATCACATACAAATAACTCATAAGGTCGATATTTACTTTTTTTAATTTCCCATGCACCTAATTTTTTATTTAAAAAAGAAATGTTTTGATAATAAGGATTATAAAGATAATCCTTTTCATCCAATAAATGGATTTTATCTTTAAAATATAAATCAATGAATTCTTTATCTTCTATATTAAGATAACTTAATAATAAAAGTTCAAAAGCTTTAGCTTCATCTACCCCACAAGCAGCTACTTTTTTTACTTGCGATGTCGTAATAGCGCAAGCATGGTCATTTAAGTAATAACTTAATAACGTTAATACTTTTTTATTGTAATGATTGATTTTATCCATGAATGTATATCTCTTCATTTTTCTTCCATTTAATTTTCGAAAATAAACGAATAAATAATATCAAATGGACACTAGCCGTTATAATCCAAGAGACAGGATAGGAAATAGCTATACCCGTTATATTATGAAATTGATTGATTTGGAAAATAGTATATATCCATAAAATTCTTAAACCACAAGCACCAATTAAAGATACGATTGTCGGTGTCAAAGAATAGCCAATCCCACGTAATGAATAAGCAAAAGTATCCATTAATCCACAAAGAAAATAACTTGTTGAAATAATAAGAAGTCTTTGTTTTGCAGCTGCAATTGCTTCTGCATCGGAAATATATAAATGTAATAAATGATTTTGGAAAATGAGTATTAAACTACCAACTACAATATTCATTATGACAACAATACAACATGCATAAAGAATAACTTTTTTAATATTTTCTTTCTTTTGAGCGCCATAATTTGCTGAAACAAAAGCCACACAAGCGGAAGCTACTGAATTCATTGCTGTATAAATAAATCCTTCTAAAGAAGAAGAAGCACCATTTCCATCCATTACGTTCGTTCCTAAACTATTAATACTCGATTGAATTAAAACATTAGATAATGAAAAAATAGTACCTTGTAAACCAGCAGGTAAGCCTATTTTAATAATTTCTAAAGCTTCTTTTTTATAAAAATGTAGTTCCTTAAAATGAAAAGAAATAAAACCTTTATTTTTAATTAGGCAAATCATGATCAAAAAAGCAGAAATTAATTGTGAAATGATGGTAGCTAATGCGACACCTGCGACATCCATTTTCATTACAATAACAAAAAACAAATTTAGTAAAACATTAAAAATACCAGCAAAGGCTAATATATAAAATGATCTTTTCGTATCTCCAATAGCTCTTAATAAAGAAGCACCAAAATTATAAATCATGGAAAAAGGTAAACCTATAAAATAAATTTTTAAATATAAAGTAGAAAGATGAATAACATCGTCAGGTGTTCCCATCCATTGTAAAAATATTTTTGACATAAAAAAGCCAAAAAAACCAAGAACAATTCCACATAATAAAGAAAAAATCATAGAAGTATAGACAACTCTTTGTCCTTTATTGCTATTTCTTTCACCAAAACAGCGTGCCATTAAAACATTTGCACCAACACTTAAACCAAGAAATAAATTAATAATTAAATTGATTAATGCATTTGTAGAAGATATGGCTGCAACGGAATGATTCGATCCATACATCCCACAAACAATTAAGTCTGCAGCATTATAAAAAAGTTGTAAAACACCTGACAAGATTAAAGGTAATGCAACTATAAATAATTTGTAAAACAAATTACCACTTGTCATATCGATTTCTGTTTTTGTTTTCATTTTTACCACCATCCAAGACTTATAGATTATATCACTTTCTGTTTTTTGTGCAAGAGAAAACTTTTTAATGAATCCATTTTGTGGTAAAATAAAGATGTTATTGGAAGAATTAGGAGGGTAAATCTCAGATGATGTTTAAAAAATTTATTTCCTATTATAAACCTCATAAAAAGCTTTTCTTTTTGGATATGTTAGCCTCTTTATTTGTTGCCGTGATAGGAATGTTGTATCCTATTTTAACAAGGAAAGTGTTTAACGATTATGTTCCAAATAGTAATGTTAAAATGATTATTATTTTTGGTTTAATTCTATTTTTTCTTTATATCATACGTATGCTGTTAAAGTATTTTGTTCAATATCAAGGTCATGTAATGGGCGTAAAAATGCAAGCAAAAATGAGAAGTGATATGTTTACTCATTTAGAAGAGTTACCTTATTCTTATTATGATGAACATGAAGTAGGAAAAATCATGTCAAGAATGACGAATGATTTACAAAATGTTTCTGAATTAGCCCATCATGGTCCAGAAAACTTTTTTATTTGTGGAGTTATGGTTGTCGGTTCTTTTGTTTATCTTTTTATCGTGAATTGGCTATTAGCACTCATCATTATGCTTTGTGTACCTGTTTTAATTTTTATTTCATTAGTTTTAAGGAAGAAAATGAACGAAGCTTTTTTGGAAAATAGAAAAAATGTAGCCACAATCAATGCATCTTTAGAATCAAGCATTTCAGGAATTAGAGTTACAAAAGCCTTTACTAATCAACAAAAAGAATTAGAAAAATTTGAAGTAGGCAATAAAGAATACGTCGCTTCTCGTTCGAAAGCCTATAAAGCAATGGGATTATTTCAATCTTCCACAAGTTTTGTTATGGATTTATTTAATGTAGTATGTATTATTTCCGGTGGACTTTTAGCGATTTATCATAAGATTGAATTGCCTGATTATATGGCTTTTGTTGTCTCCATAAGTCTTTTTATTAATCCTCTTACAACATTAATTAACTTTGTCGAACAATATCAAGATGGTGTTACTGGTTTTAAAAGGTTTCTTGAAATTATGGATGAAAAAGTCGAAACAGAAAAAGAAAATGCAATTGAAAATGTTTCTTTACAAGGAAATATTGAATTTAAAAATGTTTCATTTTCCTATGAAACCACACAACATGTTTTAAACAACGTTTCTTTTCAAATTCACCAAGGTGAAACCATCGCCTTGGTTGGAGAATCGGGTGGTGGAAAAACAACCATCTGCCATTTAATTCCTCATTTTTATCAAGTAACTTCTGGAGAAATAACCATCGATGATTACAATATTAATGATTTAAGTTTCAAAACTTTAAGAAGAGCTATCGGCATTGTTCAACAAGATGTTTTTCTCTTTAATGGAACGATTAAAGAAAATATTTTATATGGTCGTTTAGAGGCTACAGACGAAGAAGTTATCGAAGCAGCAAAGAAAGCAAATATTTATGACTACATTCTATCTTTACCTCATGGATTTGAAACGCAAATAGGAGAAAGAGGTGTAAAACTATCGGGTGGTCAAAAACAAAGATTATCCATCGCCCGTGTTTTTTTAAAAAATCCTCCAATTTTGATTTTAGACGAAGCAACAAGTGCATTAGATAATTCCACAGAAATCTTAATACAAGATGCTTTAAATAAACTAAGCCATGGAAGAACGACGATTGTCGTTGCTCATCGTCTTTCTACTATTAAAAATGCTACAAAAATCATGGTTGTAAATGATGGGCAAATCGTCGAATCAGGAAGTCATGAAGAACTTTTAAAAAGTGATGGCATATATGCACATCTTTATCTTCTACAATTTCATGGCCAACTTTTACAATAAGTTAGTCCTAAATCCTTCCTTTTAAAATAAAATACTTGTATTTTTATTTTAAAGTTAATATAATGTCTTTACGGGTGATAAATATGTATCTTGAAAGAATACAAGAAATTCAAAATTATATAAAAGCAAAAAATATTGATGCTTATATTTGCTTTTTAAGTGATGATCATGGTAGTGAATATATACCTGATGCTTATAAAAGTTTATCTTTTTTATGTGGATTTACAGGAAGTTCAGGGACTTTGTTGATTACGCAAAGTCAATCTTTCTTGTGGACAGATGGTCGATATTTTTTACAAGCTGAAAAACAATTAAAAGAATCTCAAACTATTTTAAAAAAAAGTGGAATCGATGAACCGATTGATGATTTTATTAATCAAAATGTTGCCACTTTAGCTTTTGATTTTAAAGTTTGTAATGTTTCTTTTGTAGAAAAATTAAAAAAAAGTATCCAATTCATCGATGATGCAAGTATAATCCATGAAATATGGAAAGATAAACCTTCCTTACCAAACAAAAAAATATTTTTATTGCCAAAAACTCAATTTAAATTACAATCTTTTGAAAAATGTCATAAAACCATAACTTTTATGAGAAACACACAAAATTTTGGTATATTAGTAACGGCTTTGGATGATATCGCCTGGTTGCTAAATGCTAGAGGAAAAGATATCCATTTTAATCCTGTTTTTATTTCTTTTTTATTTTTAAGTAAAATAAAGAATCAAGAAACTTACACCCTCTATATTCCTTTAACAAAATTATCAAAAGAAATAAAAGAAGAATTTTCAAAA
The DNA here is from genome assembly GCA_902491575.1 of uncultured Bacillota bacterium. Classification (GTDB taxonomy): domain Bacteria; phylum Bacillota_I; class Bacilli_A; order RFN20; family CAG-631; genus CAKPXW01. Next base: position 238,207 of record CABUID010000001.1, on the reverse strand, counting down.
GAGCAGATTATTATTAAACCTTATAACGATATTTATAAAGATATACAAAAATTTCCTTACTTAATTTATTATGATAACCAAAAAACAAATTATAAATTATATACAATAATGCAAAAGAAAAAAAACACTACATTATGGCCAACGCTACAAAAAGCAATTAAGAATAATTTAGATATTCAACAAAGTAAAAAAATTCATATTTATGATGGCATGATTATGTGCAAGTTTATATACTATCTTAAAAACAATGTAGGAAAGAAAAAAATGACGGAATTATCCGTTGCCACTTATTTAGATACTTTAAGGAAACAAAATGGAGCTTTTGATTTATCTTTCCAAACGATTGTTGGTTATCAAGAAAATGGTGCAATTATCCATTATAGTGCAACAAAAGAAAGTGACAAAGAAATTAAAAATGAAGGTTTTTTATTAGTAGATAGTGGTGGTCAATACTATTTTGGAACGACAGATGTCACAAGAACCATTGCATTTAAAAAAATTACACCTGAAATGAAATATCATTTTACACTTGCTCTTAAAGCTCATATTGATTTAGCAATGGCTGTTTTTGATAAAAACACTACCGATGCGGCTCTTGACAATATAGCGAGAAAACCTTTATGGGACGTTTCCTTAGATTATAATCATGGAACAGGTCATGGAGTAGGTCATATGTTAAATGTTCATGAAGGTCCACAAAGTATTCGTTATAATAAAGTTAATCCTGTAGTGATGGAAAAAGGAATGATAACAAGTGACGAACCTGGTCTTTATTTTGAAGGAAAATATGGAATTCGTCATGAAAATGAATTACTATGTGTAGCAATAGATGAAAATCTTTTAGGATTTGAACCTTTAACTTATGTTCCATTTGATTTAGAGGCAATTGATGTAACGTTACTAACAAAAAAGGAACGTGATTATTTAAATCATTATCATCAAATGGTTTATAAAAATATTGCAAAATATTTAACGAACGAAGAAAAGTATTATTTGGCTTACGCTACAAGGGAGATATAAAATGTTACAAATTAATTATCAAAACCAAACACATTATGATATGGATGAATACGTAGAAGTATTTCAAAAAATAGCTCGTTATACATTAAAAAAATTTAATTTAAGTGGTAATATCGAATTATCTGTCACTTTGGTATCAAAAAATACAATAAAGCAAATCAATAAACAATACCGCCATATAGATAAAGTGACGGATGTGATTAGTTTTGAAAATGATGATGGTTTTGAAATTTATGATGGCTTTTTAACATTAGGAGATTTATTTATTTGTGTCAGTAAAGCGAAATCACAAGCCAAAACTTATGGACATTCAATGTATCGTGAAGTATGTTTCCTTTTTACCCATGGATTACTTCATTTATTAAAAATGGACCATATGAATAAAGAAGAAGAAGAAAAAATGTTTCATATGCAAGATGAAATCATGAACCATTTTAAAATTATTAAATAGAAAGGAGCAAAGAATATGGATATTTTAGAATTAATCGAAACCGCTAAGAAAGCTAGTTTAAAGGCGTATGCACCTTATTCTCGTTTTGCAGTAGGTGCTTCTCTATTGACTAAAAATGGTCAATATTATTTTGGATGTAATATTGAAAATGCTTCTTATGGTCTTTCCAATTGTGCAGAAAGAACTTGCTTGTTCACCGCTTATGCAAATGGTATCAAAAAAGAAGAGATTATTGCTTTTTGTGTTTATTCACCAAAAGAGCATATTATTTCACCTTGTGGTGCCTGTAGGCAAGTCATGGCAGAATTATTACCTTTAAATTGCCCTATTGTGCTGGCTTATGGAAAAAATGGAGAATATCAAAAAACAACGGTTAAAGAATTATTGCCACTTTCTTTTACTAATGAGGATTTAAAAAATGATTAAGTCAGGATTTGTTAGTATTGTAGGAAGACCAAACGTAGGTAAATCCACACTTATTAATGCCATTGTTGGCAGCAAAATTTCTATTGTTTCCTTTAAACCACAAACGACAAGAGACGTTATTCGTGGGATTTATAATGATGAAGAATCACAGATTATTTTTACGGATACCCCTGGCATCCATAAACCAGAAGATTCTTTAGGAAATATCATGAATACCAATGCTACCAATTCGATTCATGATGTTGATGTAATTTTAATGTTAGTGGATATATCTAAAGAATCGAGAGCTTCTGATAAATATGTTATCGAAAGAATTAAAGACATGAAATGCCCAATTCTTTTAGTATTAAATAAAATCGACACAAAATCAAAATTAGAATTACTACCTATAATTGAACATTATTCACAATATAATTTATTTTCCGAAATTATTCCTGTTAGTGCACTAAATCATACAAATATAGAAAAACTGATTCAACTTATTCAGTCTTTCTTACCTGAAGGTCCACGCTATTATCCGATTACGATGGTTTCTGATCATCCAAAAACCTTTTCTATTTCAGAAACAGTAAGAGAAAAAATATTTTTAAACTTACAAGATGAGTTACCTTATTCCATTGGGGTTTATACAGAAGAAATAAATGAATTTGAAAACAAAATAAAAATAAGAGTGATTGTATTAGTTTCAAGAGAATCACAAAAAGGAATTATTATTGGCAATAAAGGAATCATGTTAAAGAAAATTATAAAACAAGCTAAAGATGATTTGACAAATCAACTTCAAAAGCAAGTTATTTTAGAAATCTATGTACGTGTTCAAAAAAATTGGCGGAATTCCCCTTCCATATTGAAAATGTTAGGATACGAAATCAATGATTGAACATAAACATATCGGCTTTATTTGTAAAAAAATAGATTTTAAAGATTACGATGCTATCTTCAATGTTTTAACCAGTCAAGGAAAAAAAACATTTAAGGGAAGAGGTGTATTAAAAATTACCAGTAAAAATTCAAATGCATGTAACTATTTCATGCTTTCTGAATTTATAACTCAATCCAAAACTGAAACTTCTAATCAGACCTTAAAAACAGCCAATATTATTCGCTTATATAAAAAACCATATGAACAACTTTTGGTTTCTTCTAGTTATCTTTTTATCTGTTCTTTATTAGATGGCTTAAGTGATGAAATAAATGGTTATGAAATGGCTTTAAAATGTTTTGATTATTTAGAAGATGGCATTTATCCCATCACTGTTTTAAATTATTTTTTAAAAAATGTATGTAATGCATTGGGGTATACACCTAATTTAAAAGGTTGTGTATTCTGCGGTAAGATGAACAATTTAATTTCTTTTAATTTAGAAAATGGTGGCTATATATGTAAAAATTGCTTTGATGTTCAAAGACATGAAAAGTATTCTACTTCTTTTTTAAAAGAATTGTATTCATTTTTATTACACGATACATTTCTTGAACAAGATGAATCCAATGCCCTATCTATTTTTAAAATCTATCATGCTTTTTTTAAAGATGTAGTTAATATGTTTAACAATAATTTTGAATTTGTGTTAAAATGTATTTAAGGAGAAGAAAATATGAAAAAAATATTATTAATTACTAGCCTTTTAATGTTTACTGTTAGTTCTTGTAACCATAAGCAAAATTCTGATAGTGATTCTGTTTCATTTGAAGATTCAAATTCTACCATTAATAGTAGCCAAGTTTCTTCGGAAAATAATGAATTTGATGAAAGTAAATATACGGCTCATCAATTTATTGATGTAGAAACTCTTTATTTATTACCTAATGAATCTTATTATTTAAGTAAAATGCCTGTAGAAGGTGAAAATATCGATCATTTAAAATATGAAACAAATCTTGAAAATGCTTTAGAAATTGACGATAGTGGTAAAATAACGGCTTTAGATGTAGACGTAGAAGATAAAATCAGTGGAATCGTTTATGTTCATGATGAAGATAAATTACAAAAAATAGAGGTAAATATAGTAAATTATTCAGAATATGGCTCTTATTTTACAAATATAGACCTTGGTAGATTATATAAGAAAAAAGTTGTTTTCTTTGGGGATTCAATCACGCATAACTGGGCAAAGTATCCTAGTGGAAATCGTCCAACAACGCCAGAAGAAATCGCTGCAAGTGAAGCCGTAACTTCTTTAGGAAGCAATTATATTCCTATGCTAAATGCAAAATGTGAATTTGAAAGTATTGTTAATGCTGCTTGGTCTGGAGGAACAATGGCATTTCTACCACGTTCTTCAGAAAGATTTACTTATAAATCTTTCCCTGAAGGCGTTGAAAATCATCTTGACGATGTCGCACAAGCTGATTATATTTTTGTTTTTTATGGCACAAATGATTTAACAGACCAAGTTCCAATTGGCAAAGCTTCCGACACTCTTTCTTTAACCGATACAACAAATTCTACTTTCATTGGTGGCATGAATTATGGAATCGATCGCATTTTAAGCGTAAATCCTCAAGCAAAATTAATTTTTATGAATTTATTAGTCCGTACTTATTCCTACACAGGAAACATCACACTACAAGATTATAATGATGCTATTTTAGAAGTAGCTACCTCTTATTCATTAAAAGTTTTGGATATGTATTCTTTATTCGATGAAACAAACTTTTCTCAATATTCCAATGATGGTTTACATCCTAATCAAAATGGCTATCGGGTAATTACAGACTTTCTACTAAAAGGTAAAAAAGATTAATATGAAAACTATTCAAGAAATAATTACTCATAAAAAGATTGTTTTTTATGGCGATTCGATCACACACAACTGGGAAAAATATGATCATGACTATAACTTAACCCATCCTGAAAATTTAAATCATATTTATGGTTTAGGTTATAATCATATAAAAATGTTAAATGATGTTTGTCATTTTAAAAGCATTGATAATTTTGCCGTTTCAGGGGGTTGTTATGCTAATTGTTCTGCAACTAATCCTGCTAGAGCAACTTTTAGGCATTTTCCTTTTCAAGTCATGCATTCTCTTGATGCTTTAAAGAAGGCAGATGTCATCTTTGTAATGTTTGGTACAAATGACTATACTGAGCAAACCCCTTTTGGTGATTTTATGGATATGGCTATTGATGAAAATCAAACAGATATGACTTTTTATCAAGGAATGAATTTTGGATTTAAAAAAATAAAAGAAATGAATCCTCAAGCTATCATTTATGTTGTGAATTGTTTAAATAGAGTGGTTTCTATTGATGAAAATAAAACATTTAATTATTCATTACGAGAATACAATCTAGCGATTGCTCATATTTGTCATATTTATCACCTTAATTTAATCGATGTTTCTAATTTGTTTGAAATTCCAGATAATTTTCCAGGTGGAATGAAGGAAATTTGCAGTGATGATGGATTGCACCCTAATGAAACAGGATATCATAAATTAACCCAATTTATCTTAAATTATCCACAGAATTAGACTATTTAAACTTTTAAAAATGAAAGATGTAATTTTTATAAAAGTTGTTAAGAGACTTAAAGTTCTTAGCAACTTTTTTAGTTTGTTTTATATTAAAATTCTTCCTTAAATAGATTTTAAATAAAATTGCTGCTTAGCTTAGGACAAAAAAATCCTCTTTTTATAAGAAGATTTTTTTAATTTTTGATGATTTATTTTTTGATTTCTTCTATAAAGAAACGAGGCCTTGCTTTAACTTCCTGGTACATTTTACCGATATATTCACCAATAATTCCAAGCATGATTAATAAAATACCACAAACTAACCAAATCGATAAGAGTATATAAAAACTATATGTGGCTTTTAAAACACTACACAAAAATAAAATAGAGAAAACGATAATGCATAATAAACTAAGACCACTGATTAAGCTTCCAAGAAAAGTAATCAATCTTAATGGCTTAATAGAAAAAGAAGTTACACCATCCCAAGCTAAACCTAGCATTTTTTTTAAAGGATATTTGGATACACCAGCTGTTCTTTTTTTCCTTTCATAACCAACGATAGTACTTTTAAATCCTAATTGTGGAACCATTCCTCTTAAAAATAAATTAACTTCTTTATATTCCAATAAAGCTTTGCATGCTCTTTGACTCATTAATCGAAAATCCGCATGATTATCTATAATTTCTATACCCATAAATTTTAAAAATCGATAATAAAGATTCGCTGTATTTCGCTTAAAATGTGTGTCTGTATCTCTTGAAGTCCGAACCCCATATACGATTTCATTACCATTATGATACTCGTCCACCATTTTTTCAATTGCTAAAACATCATCCTGTAAATCAGCATCAATAGAAAGAATAATATCTGCTTCTTGACAAGCATAAGATAATCCAGCAATAACAGCGGTTTGATGTCCTTTATTATGAGATAATTTAATTCCTTGAAAACATTTATTTTTTTCGTTGAGTTGTACAATGATATTCCATGTTTTATCTTTAGATCCATCATTGACAAAAACAATTTTACTTTTGGTAGAAATCTTATGTTTATCCATTAATGAAACCATTATTTCATTTAATTTCATTGCAGATTCTTCCAAACATTCTTGTTCATTATAACAAGGTACGACAATATAAAGTGTATCCATATTCAACCTCCTCATCAATACCAAAATGATAATTCTCTAGCAATTCGATAATACTTGTATGTATAACGAAAATCTTCATAACCTATATGGCGTCCTAAATTAGGTACAAAATCATAAATAATGGCCATTTGTCCAACAAAAGCACAAAGTATCGTTACACCAAAAAGAATCGCATAAAATTGAATGGAGCTCTTATCTTTTTCATTTTCCCTTTTCATATAAAAATGATAAAACAAAAATAAGCCAAATAAGACCATTGCCCAAGCAAAATCGGAATAATAACGTACAGCAAAACCACTTTCCCATGTTATCATAACGATAATTATAGGTACGATAACACATGGTAAAATATATTTTAAGATAAAAATACATTTTTCTTTTATTTGCATTTTTGTTTTTAAAAATGGAAGAGCGAAAAATAAGTAAAGAAGAGGTACGCGGTTAAATAGTCCAATCGCTGTATACGTTTCAAAAAAGTAATACCCACTAGCCCCAAATGTCAAAGCATTCGGGTGGATAAAATAAGTGGTGTCGTTGATAATAGGTACAGCGAATAAAAAATTATATAAACTTGTAAAAGCAAAGGAAAAATGAAATTGTGTTTTAGTAAAATCATTAATTGTTAATGAATACTGGATTCCAAATTCTAAAATGTTTCCAAAACGTACATAATTATAAGCACATTGAATTCCACCAAAAAGGACAAAAGGACTTAAAGATACCATAAAAAACAAAATGGATTCTTTTTTATTCATTGATTTTCTTCTTTCTAAAAACGCAATGAATAAAAGTATTACAGCGCATAAAGCATATAAAGCATAAGTGGCACGCGCTAATACAGCTAAAGATAACCAAATACTCATAAATAAAAGATGTTTGTAATTTAAAGTATCCTTTTTAAAAAATAATGAGGAGGAAGCAAGATGATATAAAGCTATACACATACACATAAAAGCACATGAAGTAGATACTTCATAAAACGCAGGTCGCACAATATTGGTTAAAATGCCACATGACATAAATAAAACAACATAACCGCCTAATTGTAAAACTAATGGCAATGAAGGGCAAAATTTCTTAATAAATTTATAATAAGTTAAGGATAAAAATAAAATACTAATGATAGAAAACAATAAAACAGCATGTCCATCATACATATAATAACCTGTAATGAATTTAAAAGGCAAAAATAGTAAAAATACAGGCGTAATTCCATAATAAGAATAATAATTTCCTTTATAAAACACATGATCCCATAAATAATAAACGCCTACACGATTACTAGGAACATACGGATCAGCAATGGCTAAAAATGCATCATTTGGTTTTTCAAGCATCGTTACTTGTCCTTTTAAAAACGAATCTACTAACTCTTTCGATATTTGTGAGCCCGTGGTTTGAAATAATGAATTAGCAAAGCCATTAAACATCGCACCATAAACAATAAAAACGAATACAACTGATAGTATACTAAGTGTAATTTTACAAACCAAGTTTAAACGATTTTTTGTTTCAATCGTTTTTCGGTAATGAAACAACATAACAAAAAAATAAACACCTAAACTAATAAGCAGCATAGCAAAAACACGAGCAAATGAAAAATGGAATGGAATTCGATAATTAATTCCTATCTTATTAAAAGTAATTTTTTCGTCTTTAGAAAGTGATAAAGTAAATTTTAATTTTTCCGTTTTACCATTAAAATCTTCTTGAAGATACCTAGAATTTTCAAAATTTTGTATGATTTGAATATTTTTACCATATTCCACATAATTTAATCTTGTTTCATCAGTATAAGCAACCCTGATATCCAATTGATATTTTTTTTCATCAATAGGATTCGCATCAAAGAAAATCGTTTTTACTTCTGCATTGATATCTTTAATTTCAATCGTAGGATTATTTCTAGTAGCTATATAGCAGTTTTCTTCCTCATTATATAATAGACCAGACATTTGTAATTGTTCAGTTATATAAGTTTGTTGATGATCAGGCATGAATAAAAAATGTTTATAATTACATATCAATATCTCAATAAAAAGAATGATACTGATAAGAATACTTAGATGTATACATATTTTTTTAGCAAACAACTTCTCTTTGCTTAACATTTTATTTTCCTCCATGTAAATTAATTTTATAATATCACAACTTTTAGATCTATTCAATGAATTATAATTATTATATAATAATAAAATTAAAATAGAGCTAATGTTCTTAGCTCTATATTTATCTTTTGTTAAGACTTATTTTTATGAATTCTACCATATTCAAATCTTATTTGATCTTCATCTACATAAGGAAGTAATGGCAAAATATAATTCAAATTATGACGTCTTAATAAATAAATAGCTTGTTTTGTTAAATCATCTTCATCGGCTATATCTACCAATGATAATAAAAATGATATCTTGTAGTCCCGATCATATTTTAATATTAATGCAATATCATCTTCATCTAATATAGGCAATAATGAATAAAGTCCTTTATAATCCACTTGGTCTTTATTATAAATGCATTGATAGATTCTTTGATTTTTAGTATCATTTTCACTATAAGAAGAAGTATAACTTATAATGGCATTTATGAATTCGTCGATTGTCATATCCTTAATTTTCTCAAATTTTTGTTCCATAATTTTCACACCTCAATTCTATTATTTGCAGTTTTGTCAAAAATAATAGGAGAATTGTTTAAAACATGATAAAATATTGCTTGGCGAGGAAGAAATATGTTTGAAATTACCATTACAAAAAAAATCAATTTTAAAAACAAAATAAAACTAATGAATTTTCTTTTTGATTTATCTTCTGAAATTAGTTTTTCTTCTTTTCATAATTATCATTTAAATGAAGAAGATGCCAATCATCTTCTAAATGAATACAAAGAAAGATGTATCGACAAACATCATAAATTAAAAGAACTTTATCAAAATCAAGATAAAATATTAATGAAAACTTTATCAAAATTAAAAATAAATACGGAAGAAGAATTCGAAGATTATCAAACTGAAATATTTCAAAATGATTTATCCTTATGCAAAAAAATGGAAGAAGTATTTGAAAAACTTCAAGAAAATTTAGAAACACGAAATTATCAACATATTTTCCCTCAACTTGCGAAAGATTATAAAAACTTTGAAATGCATATGTTTGACGTTGTTTCCACGAGTTTAATTCCTATTGATATAATTGTTTATCATTTATCAAAAGAAATATTAGAATTAATGTATCAATTACCCTCTTTGCAAGCACCCGTTTTAATCGATAAAACTCAGCAAATTTATTATATTAACCCAGTTTTCTATAATGATGAAGATGGTTTTGCTGCAATTTTCACAGATACAGGCATTGTTAGCATGGTTTTAACGGAAACAGAATATAAAGGATTTAAAAAATTAAAAATTAAGCATAAAAAGGAAGTAATAGACAATGAATAAAAACGTAGATAACAAAGTAAATAAAAAAGAATCCTATAAGACACCAAAAACAACGATATTAAAATCTTTTAAAGTACATAATGAAAGCCCTTTGTTAGAGTTTTTATATTCACACATTCAAAATGATAGTCGTAATAATATTAAACATTATTTATCAAATCATCAAATTCTTGTTAATGGAACCTGCACGACTCAATATAATTTTATGATTTATAAAGAAGATATTGTACAAATTAGTAAAAATCCTGTTTTGAAAGTAAAAAATCAAGAAAAAAAATTAAAAATTATTTATGAGGATGATGACTTGATTGCTATCGACAAACCTTCCGGATTACTTTCAATAGAAAGTGATGATGAGAAATACAATACAGCTTATCGAATGCTCACAGATTATGTACAGAAAAAAGATAAACATGCAAGAATATTTGTTGTTCACCGTATTGATAAAGATACTTCTGGTGTTTTACTAGTTGCGAAAAATGAAATGACTAAAAAACTTTTTCAAAATAATTGGCAAAAAATCGTAAAAAAAAGAGAGTATTTAGCCATTTGTGAAGGTATTTTTAAAGAAAAAAAAGGAACTGTTAAGTCTTATTTGAAATCCAATCAAAATCATCTAATGTATTCTAGTAAAGATAAATCTGGTCAGTTAGCGATTACTCATTATCAAGTAATGAAAGAAAATAATCAATATTCACTCGTAGATGTCCTTATTGATACGGGAAGAAAAAATCAAATAAGAGTACACATGGGAGATCTTCAACATAAAATCGTTGGAGATGATAAATATGGTCCTGTAAGCAATCCAATTCATCGATTAGGGTTACATGCTTATGTATTAGTACTTACCCATCCAGTAAGTAAAAAAGAAATGGTATTTAAAGCAGAAATCCCTGCTTGTTTTAAAAGTCTATTTGGCAAATAGCATTCATATACTTTAACAAGGTGTATGAAATGAATAAAAATGAAAAACTAAACGAAATTGTTTTTTCTTTCCTTGAAATAAGTATCGCTATTTTATTTGTTTATTTTACTTATACTAAACAAACTTTTTATGCTATGCAATGCTTATTTTTTTGTTTGTGTATGTTTATACCTTGTCTTATTCAACTGCTTTTTAAAATGAAAATAGCACCATTTATGTGGTTGATTTATGAGAGCTTTCTAGTAGCTCATTTTATTTTGGGCGAAATATTATCTTTTTATATAACCTATAAATATTACGATATAATTTTGCATTTTTCTTCTGCAATATGTATTTGTCTTTTTGGATATAGTATTATTCATTATTATCTTGATTTTTCATTTTATTCTTTTCAAATCTTTTTTTCTTTTCTTTTTGGATTAGCAAGTGAATTTTTTTGGGAAATTATTGAATATGCCATTGATGACATCTTTCATACGAATATGCAAAGATATATGAAAGGCAATCAAGTTTTTTTAGGGCATTTCGCATTAACAGATACCATAAAAGATATGATAGTAGCGGTAATAGGTTGTTTTATCTTTTTATTAATTATCAAAATAAATAAAATTAAAAATATGAAAATAATAAAAATAGAAAAAAATCCCTGATGGGATTTTTTCAATTTATTGTTGCTGTTTATCTTCAACTTGTAATTCACAGCCAAACTCTTCAGCGTATTTTCTACCTTGTTTTACACATTCAGTTTTTGTCTGATAATGTTTTGAATATACATGACCATCTGGAGCCTGAATTTCCCAGTTATTTTGCTCTTTACAAGGTCTACAAACTACTTTTTGATTTCTATTCATATTTTTATTCCTTTCTATACACTTTTATTATGAGTGGCTTTTATCATTTCAATACATTAAATTTTAAAAAAATAATGGTAAAAAATAGATAAAAAGGTTCTTAATGAAAGAACCTTTTTAAACGAGTAAAACAATGAAATCTTCTATTTATACTTTTAACAGTATAAGATTAAATGATGCTATTAATATAATTTAAAACAGCCATAATATCTTCTGATGTTAACACTAAATATTCTGTTTCTTCAATATTTGGAAGATTATAGATTGTCTCAAAATGTGGATCAGCAAATTTATAATAACTACCACAATCTTGTAAAATATAATCACCAACTTTATTTCCATAAGCATACGGAATCATAATGTTTTCGTATTGGAAAGACATTTCATTCACTTTAAAACCTTTAATAAAATAATCCGCAATCGCTATTCTTAAAGAATTTGAATTTAATAATGTTGCAAGTTCATTTGAATTTAGATTTAATAATACAAATATATCAAATTGAATCGTCATCGTACCTTCTTTAGACAAAACATTAATACTATCAATAATGTTTTTTAATTCTTCTTCATTAATGACTATAATTTCATTTCCTAAATAATCTTTACAAATTTCTGCATTTTCTTTAAGAATTCTTTTATCAATCATTTCATTATCAATTTCAATATTTACATTATGTGTTATGGTTGCTCTTATTATATCACTAGAAGCAATTATCTCTTTTGATTCACTTTTAACACTTAACATATCCATATTTATATTCTGGATATCTTGTATATTCATACAATTTAAAGCGTCTAGTAATTGACTCATAGATTCTTCTTTAAGTACAACACAATCGATAATGGTAGGATCAATATCCCGATTTAATATTTTCATATCTTCTACATCAAAGATTTTCTTTGATAGTGTTGCTCTTAAAACATAAGAAGATACAATCGAATCCTTTTTCATATGTAAAGAAGAAATTGTAATTTCTGATAAATCTGTAATATTTGTTAGGGTATTATCACCTAATAAAGAGGATAAAGTGCCCATAATTTCAATAATTTCATCATTTTTAATAATTTCGTGTTCATCTAATGCTATAGATGGAATAATTAAAATATCTTCATCTTGTTTTTCATTGAGTTTTGTTGTAATCGTTGCTTTAAAGATTAAAGAATTAACAATGACAGAACAATGATCATTTAATGTTGTAAGAGTTAAATTTTCAATTGGTAAGTTATTTATACTACCATTTGGAAATAATTGGGCAATTGCTTCTATACAAGCGTTAATCTCTGCACCATTAAGAGTAGGATTGAAAGTATCGAAATTTTCACTATCATAAGCATGATCCGGTATGGTTATTTCGCTTTGTTTTAAAATTTGATTGGTAATGGTCGCATTTAAAATCGATGATTGAATAATATAAGAAGTAGCATTTTTTAACTTTGAAGTTGTAATGGATTGAATATCCATCGAAGTTATTGTATCATCCTCTTTTAATAGTTGATTTAAACCATCAATAAGATTATCCAGTTCCTCTTCCTTAATGATATTGGATGAAGTAATAGCAGAAGATGGCATTTTTATTTCATCTTGTTTTAAAATTTCATCGGTTATGATATTTCTTATGACTATTGACGAGTGGATATCTTCTTTTATTTCATATAAATCATGAACAGTTAAAGTGTCTAAACAATTATTGACCTCTATATTTGTGATACTACTATTTTCATCTAATAAAGACGATAATGCCTTAAACAACAAATGAGTTTCATTTTTAGATAAACAGGATCCTTCTTTGGCTTCACTTGGTATACTTACATCAAAATCCGTAAGTTGCTTTGTAATGATTCCACGTACAATTAAAGATTGACTAATTGGATTTCCAGGTAAAGAATCCGCATTTTTTAAAGTAGATAACTTTAAATTATTAATATCTAATAAATCCGCATAATCAATAAGTGGTTCTTGATTAAGGGATAATTCTTCATTTCGAACTTCCTTTATTATTTTTAATGCTTCTAAAAAGTCTACAAGATGATTCTTACTGACAACATTTTTAGATTGTATACTCGAGTCATTTGCTTCTTGAGGAATTTCAATTTCCTGTTCGCTATCATGGATATAATTGGATAAAGTTGCACGAATTATCACTGAATCTAAAGATTGATTATTTTCAAGGACACGATCAATAATAGAATTCATTAATTCATTATCCGTCATACTTTCATTAAAAATATCCACCCCAATAATCGTAACTGAACGTATTAAATTGACTGTTTCTTGACTTTCAATTAAATTTAATGTGGCATCTGAGGAGTCAATCACTTCTTCTGGTATAATGATTTGAATACCACCATTTTCAGAACTTGAAAAATCAAGAATATATTTTGAAAGAGTACCATGCAAAATTCCACTATATTTTGAATTTGCATAACCATTTACTCCAAATACAGAATTTACACTTTCTTTAATATCGTCACCATCCTTTAAATATTCAATCACATCCATTGGTTGATTTAAAACTTTGTTTAAATCAATTTTTAAATCATCGACGGCAATAATTAATGATTTAAATTGTGATTGCTTGATGATATCGAAGGACTCTTCTACTAATTCTTTTTTCTGATTTGTTTCATCTGTTTTTAAAACTAAACATGGTCTTAAACTATCTTTTACCGATTCAGGAAGAGCAATGTATTCACCTGCATTATCTAAAATCAACTTTGTAAGAGTCGCTCTTAAAATACCTGATGCAAAAAGTTTATTTAAATTTGTTTCATCACCAGTAGTTGGATTATATAACTTTTCTGAAGTTAACAAACTCATTATCTTTTCAGGCGCAATATCTAATTTTACAATATAATCATCCATATTTTGAATATCTTCTATTGCAGTTGGAACATCTGAACAGTTTTTATCATCAATTCGTTCAAAATAAACAAATAGTTTTTCTAAATCCACAATATTGGAATCAGAAAAAATACTAATCATCTGTTTCAAAGATTCTCTTTTGATCATGAATTGAATTTTTTGTCCATTAACGGTTTGATCACTTTCTGTCGTTTCATCAACAGGAACAATAATAAAATCTTGATAATCTTTTATAAGATTATTTAAAGTATAATATAAAGCGTCACTATTCATTAATTCATTACTATTTAAAGCAGCTAAAATGGCTGGAATAGATTCTGCTGGATAATTTAAATCTTTTAATTGAGAAGCACAATTCTTAACTGTATTTAAAAGGATATATAATTCACCATCATGGTATTGTTCAGTAGGTGTCCCATACCATTTACTATGGAAACGATGAGTAACTGTATCTTCTGCTGTGGCAAGAAAATCTGGAATACAAATATAATTCGCTAATTCTCCACTTATATTACTTAAAATGCCTTCTGATTTCGATGTATCAATAAAGATTTTAATCAATGCATAAGAAAGTAAATCACTTTCAATCACTGTTTCAGGAGTAAAATTTCTTAATAAAGAAAAATCATAAGTTTGAATCGTTTCAAATGGATGGATAATACCTGTTTCTTTTTCTATGGTAATATCATGAAGAATCGTCAAAACAGCATCGATTTCATTTTCCCATTGTTGCGATGTGACTACTTTTGGATTAATTAAAGAAGCATATTCTTGTGGTATGTACGATCCTTTTATAATGGTTAATACATCAGGCAATATTTCAGAGACAAAATTCGTTTCAAATACTGTATGAATTATATTTGAATATTCTTTTGTATCCACTGATGTCAACGCTGAAACGTAATTTGTAATTTTACCATTTTCATCTTTATAATTCGATAAAGTTTCATCTTCAAAAATATTTATAAATTGAGTATATAAGTCTTTATAAGAATAAATAGCGGATGCGTAATCGCCGTTAGAGGATAATAGTGCAAGTTTGTTTTCAATACTTTGAATTGTTTTTTGATAAGTACCATCATCTTTTACGAGTGATTTTATAGCCAAATTACAACCAATGTGCCCTAAAAAATTGATTGATTTTAGATTAGATAAAGTTACCATAATATTTTCTATTACTTGTGCATCTAAATCAAAATAATCTAAACTAGATAAATCACCTAGACTATAGACTTGAGCAACTAAATCAGCAATTGTCGCTAATTCATCTCCCCAATGGATATCGGCATATTCATTCGCTGATAAATTGGATGGTATATATTCAGCAACAGCATCTAAACTAATCGCAACACCCACCATTACACTTCCCAAATTATTCAATAAATCATCATTCGATAATATTCTTAAGATTTGTTGAACATTATTTACTTGAGCATTATTTAAAGAAGTCCAATTCACACTCTCCATATCAAAACCATTGGTCAAATAAAAAGCATTTTCAGCAATTTGAACAAAAGCACTTAATTCTTTTCGAAGTGCAAAGGAGTAATCTTTCGATTTACCAGATAAAATGGAATCCACAAATAATTCATCAGCTGCTTGATTCCCTATTTTTATTCCTGTAACATTCATTAAAGAAGAACTTTGATATTCATGTATCCATTCAATCGCTGTTTTTACATTAGGATTATCTTCACAATATAAAAGAATAAAATCATATAAAGAAGAAGGAGAAGAAGTTGTTTCACCTGTAGATGCTGTCATCTTTTCATTCGAATCTTGAGGAATTAACTTAACAGTTGCATTCACTACACATAAAATTAAAAAACTTGTAAATGCTCCTCTTAAAAATCCACTTAATAATCCTAAAGGTGTAAATATTTTATTGTTTTTTACTGCTTTTTCAGTATGCTCAATTTGCTTTTCAAGTTTCTTATTTGTTTCTTTATGGACTAAAAGATACTTTTCTTGTTTTTTCTTTAACTTATTCAATGATTTATTTGAGATTTTACAATACTTTTTAAAAATGGTATGGTATAAAATCAGTTTTATTATCCCATAAAAAATAGCTAAAACAATCAAATAATCAAATTTTATGATACACTGAGCAATCGCTATAAATGTATTTTCTACGCTAGGATCACTTAATAATGAAACATCTATCCCTGCAGATTCAGCTATCGTGTATTTTATATAATCCATTAAATTTACACAATTTATATTGGAAGAAAGTTCAGGTAAAATAGAATCAATAAGTTGATAAAAAGATTCATTGTACCAAAAAAGATTTCCTTTTACTAATGGTGCTGTTAACCAAAATAAAATCCAAAATAAGATTGTGGCAATGAAATTAAATATATTTTTTCGAAAACCTTGAATGACACCAACAATCAAGGAAATAAGCATAATGAAGCAAATTAACCCTATTAATAACATTTCAATATTTACACCTACTAAAAGCATCTTTGTTCCTCCCAAATTAATAATATATAATATTATTATACACACTAACTTCGCTAAGTAAAACCAAAAAAAGAAATATTTCATTTCTTTTTACTTTTCAAATGAATATATTTCTTGGTTATAGGATGGATAAATGAAATTTGATAAGCCCTTAAAAAAAATTGATCATTTGTAAACGCCATATTATAGAGTGGATCTGCTACTAAAGGATGGTGAATATAAGCAAAAGATACGCGAATTTGGTGTGTCCTTCCAGTTAATAAGTTTATTTTAACGAGACTTTGTTTTCCATCATAATGCAACCTTTTATATTTTGTTATACATTTCTTTCCCTCTGGACTTACTATTCTTTTTATCGAATCAAGTGATTTTTTTATTCTAATTTGAATCTTTCCTTTTTTAGAAGTTTTACCTTCTACCTTAGCAAAATAATATTTTTTTATTTTTACTTTAGAAAAAAGATGATGGATATATTGATTTTTAGCCACGATGACAAGTCCTGATGTCATCTTATCTAAACGATTAACAAAATGAATTTTGGAAAAAATTTTGTTTTCGTTATAATAATTTAAAATTCTACAAGCTAGATTATCTTTATAATTTGCTTTAGTAGGTTCAATATCCATATTAAAAGGCTTATCAATAACCATCAAATAATCATCTTCAAAAAGAATATTCAAATTATCTTTATAAAGGGGTAAAGATGAATATTCTTCGCATAAACTAACCTCAATTTTTACTTTTTTAAAAGGCAGTAAATAATTTTTATCCTTAATGATTTTTGAATTTACTTTGATACAATCATTAGAAAATAAAAGAAGAAGATTCTTATCACTATATCCTTTTCGTTTTAAAAAATGATAAAGTTTTTCTTTAAAATAATGTGAATAAGACAACTTAATGGGCATGTTTTTCATAATTCATATATTGTGCTTCTACCAGGCTATAATAATAACCCTTTTTTGCTAATAATTCTTCATGGGAACCAAACTCGACCATTTTTCCATTTTGCAAAACAATTAAACGATTTGCATTTTTTAATGTTGATAAACGATGAGCAATAATAAAAGTTGTTTTTCCATGACTAACTTCTGAAATAGCATCTTGAATATCTTTTTCGGTTACAGTGTCTAATGAACTGGTAGCCTCATCAAATATAAAAATGGAAGGATTGGATAATAATGCTCTTGCAATAGAAATTCTTTGTCTTTCTCCACCCGATAAACCTTCTCCTTGCTTACCTAACTTTGTATCATAGCCAAATTCTTTTTTCATGATAAAATCGTGAGCTTTCGCCATTTTACTTACTTTTATTACGTCTTCATAAGTAGCTTTATCATTTCCATATTTAATATTTTCCATGATTGTACCACTAAATAACAAAGTTTCTTGTAATACAACTCCTAATTTTTTTCGATAATCAAAAGAATCAATATTAGAAATATCTATACCATCTACGAAAATTCTACCATGACTTGGCTCATAAAGTTTCATTAATAAATTAACTAAAGTCGTTTTTCCGCTACCAGAATATCCGACTATTCCTATCGTTTCACCCGGATTAATTTTAAAAGAAATATTTTTCAACACTGGAGTAAAACTTATATATCCAAAACGAACATCTTCAAAAATAACTTCACCCTTAACTTTATCATCCATCTTTTCACCCGTTTCTTCAAAAGTCTCTTCTTGAAGAATATCAGTGATTTTTTCTGCAGATACTGCTAATTCATTGTATCTTCTTGAAAAATTAGCAATTTGTCCAGCACAACCAAATAACATTCCAGAATATGATGCCCATTTAATCATATCTCCTAATCCCATTGAAAAATCATTTAAAATTTGTTTTCCTACAAATAAATAAATTATAATTTGAGAAAAGCCAAAAAGTAAATTAATAATAGGCGTGAATGTTGACCAAAATTGCTCAGTGTAACAATCAATATTTTTCAATTTATAATTTGCTTCTTTAAATCTTTTGATTTCTTTTTCTTCCATTCCATAAGTTTTTACAACTTTCATTCCACTTAAAATATCGTGTAAAACATTATTCGCACCACTTAAGTATTTCCATCTCTTTTGATATTTTGATCCAATTAACATCCATAATCTCTTCGTTAAAAAAGTAACAATAGGAATAGGAATAATGACGAGCAAAGCCAGTAACCAATTTTCAAAGAACATAATCATCAATAAAACAATCATTTCGATAAGATAGTAAATTAAATAAACAAAATAATTACAAAACACATTCGCAATTGTTGAAATGGAATCGGAAAGTCTTGTAATTAAACCACCCGTTGTTCTTTTACTTGCAGAAGACAAAGATAAATGTTGTATTTTATCATAAACTTTCACTCTTAAGTCATGAATCATTCCATAAGAGATAGTAGGCTCAATTAAACCACGAATAATATTTGATAATGATTTAAAAACATAAAGAGACACCAAAATAATCATTAAAAAGATAAAACCTTGATTAAAAATTGCTGGTTTTAAGTAATTATCAACAATTTGCTGATAAACGCTTGGACGGTAAGTGTCCGTGAAAATCGTCAATAAAATAATCATTAATTCAAAAAAAATTAGTCCTTTATATTTCAATAAATAAGGCAAAAAAGTTTTAAATATTCCCTTTGATTTTCCACAATATTCACAAAATTGTGATCCATCAGCATAAGGCGTTCCACATTTGGGGCAATGTTTTTCTGGCATTTCATTTTCAGCAAAAAAACCTTCTTGAAGATAAATGTCTAATCCCAAAGCTACTGCAGCAATTTTTTCATGACAATGCTTGCTAAACTCTAGTATAAAGTATTCTTTCTCTCCCTTTTTACCATATAAATAACCTCCTCTTTCTGTTGAACAAATACAAAGATGATCATAATCTTTAATTTTATAAGTCGCTTTATGCTGGCCATTTATAACAATATAAATACACTTTTCATCCGTAATTAAAAAACCCTTTACATATTGGTGATTTTCTAAATCAAAATTAACTGCATAATGATAAGAAGTTATTTTTAGTTGATTTAATATTTCTTTATTTACTTTTAACTTTAAATTCATAGCTTATAAGTTGCTCCTTATAAATTTCACATGCTTATCTTTTGAATTCTTATAATCTTTAATGATATAATAGTTTTCATCGCAATCTCTTATAAGCAAGTCTCCTTGAGGCGTTGAAAATACATTATAAATAATATCTTTTACTTGAATCGTTGTTTTCCCTGCATTCGTTAAGCAATCAAAACTATAATACTGCCTTTTGTAACTACGTTTATAGATTTGGATAATTTCTGGTATGAAATATCTTAAGGATAAATCTTCCATAATCAATGCCTTATCTTCATTTGTAAGTGAATCTATATTTTCTATGATTCCAATTTCCGTTAAATCATCCTCACTTCCATATCGCAATGAAAGATAACTCGATGGGTTCGTTAATGGAAAGCAGCGAAACACCTTAATACTTTCATATTTTTTATCTTGGTAAATACAAGTTAAAAATTCATTTTCATTTTTAGTAAAACGAATTTGTTTGCAATCTAAAAATTCCATATTAATCACCTATCCTTATATGTTTCAATGCATCTTGCTGTATATTATATAATTCAGCAAATTTTCCATTTAAATCAATCAGTTCTTGCATTGTCCCCTCTTCTATAATAGTTTGTTTATCGATAACAATTAAGCGATCAACATCCTTTAAAGTGGATAATCGATGAGCAATCATAAGTACTGTTCGATTTTCACTTAATTTTGTAATGGATTCTTGGATAGCTCTTTCAGTAATGGTATCCATTGCTGAAGTCGCTTCATCAAAAATAATAATTCGTGCATTAACTAATACAGCTCTTGCGATAGATATTCTTTGTCTTTCGCCACCAGAAAGATTCGTTGCTCCTTGTCCAATCAAAGTATCATAACCATTTTCAAATTTCATAATAAAATCATGTGCATTGGCAATTTTAGCAGCTTGTATAACTTCCTCTAAAGATGCTTCAGGTTTTGCATATCGAATATTTTCTAAAATTGTACCTTTAAATAAATAAGTATCTTGTGAAATCATCGTAACATTGGAATGTAAGGTTTGGAAAGATAAATCTTTAATATTGATTCCATCGATGAGGATGTTTCCTTCATTGACATCATAAAGGCGAGCCAACAAATTCATTAATGTCGATTTTCCAGCACCGGTTTGTCCTACGATACCAATACTTGTATTGGCTGGAACTTTAAACGAAATGTTTTTTAAAATGGTTTTGTTAATTTCGTAAGAAAAAGACACATTTTGAAATTCTATTTCACCTTGTATATTCTTTAAAGTAACTGGATTTTCATGCTCTTTTACATCTACATCTGCATCTACAATTTCAAAAATTCTTCTTGAACAACTTAAAACTCGAGGAATATTTGAAAACAAAATATTGGTCATATATTCAAGTGGTGTATATAATAAATCTAATCCCGCAACAAAGGTTGCAAAATCTCCATAATTCATACCACCAGAGTTTTCACCCTTAATGACTAAATATCCTCCAAACCCCCACACAATAAAAATGGAAAAAGAAATAATGAGTTGAATGATAGGATAAACAGTAGAACGAAATTTCATATGATGAACAAAAGAATTTGTATTTCTTTTTGAAACTTCCTCAAAACGATGAATTTCCTTACTATGACCCGAAAAAACTTTTACAACACGAAAGCCTTCTAATGTATCAGAGACAATATTCGATAATTCATTTTCTCTAGCTGAATTTTGTTGCCAATTACGATGAAATATTGGAGAAATTTTGATAAAGGCTAAAACAATAAAGGGAATAGGAATAAATACAAATAAAGCCAACTTGGCATTTAAACATAATAAATAAACGACAATTCCTAAAGTTTGTAATAAATTAATACAAAAATTAGGGATATCATCTGTAATAAAATAAAAGACCATATTTACATCCCATACTACTCGATTCATCAAATTTCCAGTTTCTTTGTCTTTAAAAAATTTTAAAGATAATCTTTGCATTGATGAAAATACATCATTCTTCATATCGAAACAAATATTTGAAGATGTTTTAGCAGCGATTCGTCCATATAAAATACTGAGAATACTTCCAAATACTCTTAAAAGTAAAAATAAGGAAGTAAACAATAAGATTTTTCCATACCATTTGCCACCAACAGTTAAAACCTCATTGTATAATATTTTACTTGTAAATATGGGTATAATTACGCCTAAAACACTCGATAAAATTAGCAACACTAAAATACTAAAAAAAGCAATTTTATATTTTTTAATATATTTTAATAGTCTTAAAAATGTAGAAGATTTTCCATAGCATTTTTTGCAATAATGTGTATTCGCTTCATAAGGACGGCCACATTTTGGACAAATACTTTCATGCGACTGCAAAACATCTTTTGATTGGTAATCTTCTTCGCTCATTTGATGATTCATTACTTTCAAACAATATTTTTCAAATAAAGCAAAATATTTAAGTTGACTTTTGTCAAAATAACCTATGGATTGATAATGATTATCTTTTACTACATATATTTTTCCATAATTCAAAAAATATTCTATTTTAATTGTATCCATATCTTCTTTGGTAAAGACATGAAGAAGAGTAAAATTTTTGTCAAAAACATGTAATTTAGAATCAAAAATTACATAATAAGTGCTATTATACTCTAAATTCGCATCTAACTTAGAAGAAATATATAAATCAACATTCTCTATATTTTTTTCTTTAAAACTTTTTTTAACAGTATCAGGCATTGGAAAGATAAAATCCATGTTGATCACTCTCCTAATCATAACGTTGCACGTCTAGTTTTATTATTTATGATTGTTTTAAATTTTTCTGTATTGATTATTTATAAATCTTTTCATTTATTATTTGCATGTTAAATTTTTTGTCTATTATATCAAACTTTTTTACTTGGTAGTAGAGCCAAAACCATAGATACGTTTTTCTTCTACTTCATCATCGATAGTCACACCATATTGTAAAAAAATTCCTTGAACAAAACCTTGTCCTTGTATTATATTCAATGTTTTCTGGTCATGAGTGTCATTGGTAATTTTACAAATAATATGACCTTCATTGATAGCATGATAATAATCCGAATCGATAATACCAACTGTATTATCTAATTGAAAACGAAATTTAAAACCAAGACCAGAACGAGGGAATAATTGTAAAACCCAATCTTCTGCCATTTTTACCCGAATACCTGTTGGAATTTTTAAAGTTTCTTTTGGTTTCAAAGTAATCGGAAAAGGAGAAAAAAAGTCGTAACCTGCCGATCCAATTGTCGCTCTTTTTGGTAATTGAATTTGCTCATAGATATTAAAAATTTCTTCATCTAAAATCTCTTTTTTTATCTCTTTTATATCTTTCTTATACTGTTCAAAACTCACCTTTTCAAATTTAGCTATTTTATTCATTAACGACATTCCCCTTTCTATGTGCCTCATTTTAGCATGGATAAATAAATAATCCAAGATAAAAAATAAATTTTATATTATAAATATAAATTCATCCCAAAAAATGAGATTTATTAAACAATTTTAAACACTAAAATATTTATCTTTATTCTTAACAAAATCATTCTATATATTCCACTCCTTTATGGTAAAATTTTATAGAATAAGTAAATTAATGTCACGCTACTTGTAGTTGCGTTTTATATCTTCATGAACAAGTTTTCTTATCCTTATATTCTTTTTTTTTTAGATATGATAAAATACTAAAGCAAAGGAGTGAAAGTTATGAACCAATATTTTTCATATGAACTGCTTCATGTAGATAAGAATTGTGGAGCAAGATATGGTGTAATTCATACTCCACATGGAGATGTATTTACCCCAATGTTTATGCCAGTAGGGACTTGTGCAACGGTTAAATATATATCACCTGAAGAACTTTATGAAATTGGCTCTCAAGTCATTTTAGCCAATACTTATCATTGTTGGTTAAGACCTGGTGAAGATGTTGTTGCAAATGCAAATGGTTTGCATTCTTTTATGAATTATAAAAGACCTATGCTAACAGATTCTGGTGGCTTTCAGGTTTTTTCACTTTCTAAAAATCGAAAAATTACTGAAGAAGGGGTAAAATTTAAATCTCATTTAGATGGCTCAACATTATTTCTATCTCCGGAAAAATCAATAGAAATTCAAAACAAATTAGGGGCTGATATCATCATGAGTTTAGACGAATGTCCTCCATATCCATGTAATTATGAATATATGAAAAAGTCGATAGAACGTACATTAAGATGGGCAAAACGAGGAAAAGATGCACATAAAAATGAAAAGCAGGCATTATTTGGAATATGCCAAGGTGGTGAATATGAAGATTTAAGGAAATATTCAACATTAGAAACTATACATATGGACTTTGATGGTTATTCCATTGGTGGGACTGCACTTGGTGAAAGTAAAGAAGTAATGCATAAAATGATTGAATATACTGTTAAGTACTTACCGGAAAACAAGCCTCGATATCTAATGGGAGTGGGAACGCCAGAAGATTTATTAGAAGGTGTTTTACGTGGTGTAGACATGTTTGATTGTGTTTTACCTACTCGTATTGCACGTCATGGAGCTATATTAACTTCTAAAGGAAAGATTAATATTCGTGATAAAAAATATGAATATGATTTGTCACCTTTGGATGAGAATTGTGATTGTCCAACTTGCCGTAATTATACTAAATCTTATTTAAGACATTTATATAAATGTGAAGAAGGTCTTGGAAAACGTCTTCTTTCTTTACATAATCTTCGTTTTTTATTGCATTTATCCGAAGAAATGCGCAAATCTATTCAAGAAGATCGTTTTTTAGAATTTAAAAAGGAGTTTATGACACATTATGGACAAGGAAAACCAACAACTCTTATTAAGTGATTTTGACTATTATTTACCGAAGGAATTAATTGCTCAAACACCTCTTACTCAACGTGACGAATCTAAACTACTTGTTTTAAATCGAAAAGATCATTCTTTAACGGATAAAAAATTTTATGATTTGGTTGATATTTTAAAGGCAGGAGATGTTTTAGTTCGAAATAATTCTAAAGTAATTCCTGCGCGTTTATATGGAATAAAAAAAGATACAAAAGCACATATTGAACTTTTATTATTAAAACAACTACATGATGATATTTGGGAATGCTTAATTAAAGGAGCTAAAAAGGTTAGTAATGGAACATTATTGATATTTGACGAGCAATTATTAACCGCTAAAGTCATACAAAAATTGGATGAAGGTTTATGTCATATTCAATTTTATTATCAAGGAATATTTAATGAAATTTTAGATCAGTTAGGAACGATGCCTCTTCCTCCTTATATTAAGGAAAAATTAAATGATCAACAACGCTATCAAACGGTCTATGCAAAGATACAAGGAAGTGCTGCTGCACCAACGGCTGGTTTACATTTTACTAACGATTTATTAGAAAAGTTAAAAAATAAAGGCATCGAAATTTTAGATGTTACGTTACATGTTGGTCTTGGAACATTTCGCCCAGTGGAAGAAGAAAATGTTTTGAATCATCATATGCACGAAGAATATTATAGGATTACCAAAGAAGTAGCTGAACGTTTAAATCAAGCAAAAATGGAAAAAAGAAGGATTATCAGTGTTGGAACCACTTCTTTAAGAACTTTAGAAACCAATTTCAAAAAATTTGGTTGTTTTAAAGAAGATTGTGGAAACACAAATATATTTATCTATCCTGGAATTCCAATTGAATCCATTGATGGTTTAATTACAAATTTTCATCTGCCTAAATCTACATTAGTCATGTTGGTTAGTGCTTTTGCAACAAAAGAATATATTTTTCAATCTTATCAATACGCTATCCAACATCATTATCGTTTCTTTTCATTTGGAGATGCAATGATTATTTTATGAGAAATTATTATCAGGAACAAATTGAGTTATGCAATGAATTAAAAGAAAAAAATAAAAAACCTAAATTATTATTGCATACTTGTTGTGCTTTATGTTTTTCAAGTGCTTTCATGCAGTGTAAAGATTATTTTGAGATTACTGTCTTTTTTTATAATCCTAATATTTACCCAAATGCAGAATATGAAAAAAGAAAGCAAGAAACTTTACGCTTAATTGAAATCTTTAATCAGGAATATCATTTAAATATTTCTTTTGTAGAAGAAGTGGAAGAATTTGAAACTTACCGCCAGAAAAAAGTACATGCCAACCATTGTTTTGATTGTATCTATAATCGCTTACTTGTATCTTATAATTATGCGGA
This sequence comes from uncultured Bacillota bacterium, assembly GCA_902491575.1. Lineage (GTDB taxonomy): Bacteria > Bacillota_I > Bacilli_A > RFN20 > CAG-631 > CAKPXW01. Next base: position 211,862 of record CABUID010000001.1, on the reverse strand, counting down.
TACTCATCATTTTAACTATGTTACAACTACTTTAACCGTCGGACGTTTGAAAAATTCTATCATGATTAATCAAATCGGAGAATTACTTGAAAAAACGCATTCTACTGCTTATTTTTATTCTAATTTTAAAAAAAATAAAGGAATTGAATTAAGTTTGTATTTAAAAGAAAAATATCAGATTTATGCTCAAAATTATTGTGGATGTGAAAAGTTTGATGAAAACAAAAAATGTATTTTATAAACATTTGATTATAAAATACATTTTTTTTCTTATTTTACTTTAAAAACACTTCCATCAATTTGATTTAAAGCGATATGATGATTAAGTGAATATGCACAAGCTTTTCCGATTACTTCACTTATATCTCTTAAAGTGATTTGAATACGGACGGATGCCTCTACTCTAAAAGAAGCTCCAATAATTCGACCACCAATAATTAAATTTGAACATTCATTTGTAATTAAACTACGATAAGGAACCTCATAATATTCACCTGGTTCATACTTTTCAATGTCTTCCGTTTCTGGATGGTCAGAATGCGTATCGACATACCAGTCTGCTTTTGCTATACCATCTTCAAAACGTGCACGTCTTGTATAATCTTCATCTTGCAAAACATATTTCGTTTTAACACGAACCGATTCTCTAATGCCTAATTGACTTGCAATATGAGTAATGAAAGCATTTTCAAATCCAGGGATGTGTTTTATCATAAATTTTGAATATCGATAAATAGAAGCGAGTCCTTCACTAATACATGTTGAATATTCTTTAGGGTCATCAGAATTATATTTTTCTCCTAATTGTGGTCCATTAAAAGCAAATGTATTCGGTTTTCCAGGAACACGAAATGCCTGAATATAATGCATATCTGCAACAGTGACTTCATGATTATCAATGGCTTTTTGAATAATATCTTCATAAGAAGGATCTTTTATAAATTCAATATTTTGAGGATCATTTGGAATTCCAAAACCAACATAATTAATTTCACGTAACCAATTACAAAGTTTTACCTTGTCAACGCCTCCCATTTCATATCTTAAAGAAACAGATTGGTGTATATGATTTCTTGCTTCATTACCATGCATCAACTCACACCCTACTGATTTAGCCACTAAACCTTCTGCACTACAATCGACAAAACATTTTCCTTTGATAGCAAATAAATCATTATGAATAAATACAATAGCATATTCTATAGCATCATTCTTTTTGATAGAGTCAATAAACAAAGTATCATAATAAATTTTACCTTTTAAATCTCTAATCTTTTGATCAAAAAACATTGCGTATGTGACAGGATTCGCATACAAAGCAGTTTCTCGTCCATTGAAAAGAGCCTTCGTATCAAATTTTAAATATTCTTTATTTAATTCAACATTTAAACCATCTACTTTAGCTACGTATGAATTCATAAAAGGAATAACTAAACCATTTGTTGCCGTTCCACCTAATGCATTACTTTTTTCAATAACAATACAAGACTTTCCTTCTTTTAAAGTACTAATGGCAGCAACACTTCCTGAAACTCCTCCACCAATAACCACTACATCTGCACAATCCATTACTTCAATATCTTTATTAAAAAATTTAATTGTTTCCATATATTTCCTTTCTTTCTTATTTATCTTTTACGAGCAAGACAACCGCCTGCGCTATAACTCCTTCTTTATGTCCAACAAAACCTAATTTTTCACTACAAGTGGCTTTAATATTAATATTATTTATATCTGTATGTAATACCATAGCTATGTTTTCTTTCATTTGGGCAATGTACATGCGCATTTTTGGTTCTTCGATGATAATTAAAGAATCAATATTATTAATTCGATATTTTTCAGCAGTCATTAACTCATATACTTTCGTCAAAATCTTTAACGATGAAATATTTTCTGTACTTTTATCATTATCTGGAAATAAACATCCTAAATCATTTTGTCCAAATGCTCCAAGAATCGCTTCTGCTATAGCATGTAGTAAAGCATCTGCATCCGAATGACCTAATAACCCTTTACAATAAGGAATTTCTACACCACCTAGTATTAATTTTCGATTTTCAGCAAAAGCATGAATATCTGTTGATTGACCTATTTTATACATACTTAACCTATTGAATTGGATAATTTACTGCTTTTAAACGCTTTGAAAACATTTCTTTTCTTCCAACTTTAGCCATGGCTTTTCCATTTATGTTAACAACATCACCTGTAAATGAACGAGTGCATTTAATTAAACTTCCACCGATTCCATAAGTATCCACAGGAGCATTCTCTTTTGTAAATAAAGCTACTTTTTCTGCAGTAAAGCCAGATGAAACAACAATTTTAACATGATGAAAATTTTCATCGTCTAATGCTTTACGTAAAGCTTTCACTAAAGTAACATTAACACCATGCGTTTCTACATTTGGATCATTTACTGGATTTCTTTCAAAATACTTATCTTCTAAAGAAATAGACGTATCAATTCGAACTCCCCAAAGTTTTTCTTTAAAATGACGAGCCACTAATAAAGTATCGTTAATGACATCATTATTCGTATCTACTAAAATCGTTAAATTATCTTCTGGAAATGTTTTATGAAAATCTTCCGAAGCTTTTATCAAATCCATTTCATGCATAACTATTAAGGCATGCGGCATCGTGCCAATTCCTTTTTGTCCAGTCCATTCACCCATTGCATCTGTACAAACCAATTTTATACCTGCAACATAAGCAGCATAACCATCTCCTGGATGATTTCTTGGATCGTCATCTCTATCACCAAAAAACATTACATTCGATTGACTTGATTTTGCTTTCATCACTTCATCACAATTTGTACAAACAGAAGTTCTTCTTGCCAAAATTCCATCGATAGAACCTTCTAAATAACCAAAATCTTGATAACGACCATGGACTTTTAAAACCGGCTCCCATGGTTCTACATAATCGCCATCATTTAAAGCTTCTATTCTTAAATTTTCAGGAGAACGAGCAAATGTATGTAACAAAGCAATGGATTCATCAATGCCACATACACGTGCTTTTTTTCTTGTAAACCATTGCATTGTAACGATAGTTTCTGGAAATTCATCTTTAATAATTTTTTCGGTTTTTAAAAAATAAGAGGCAGAAAAATATCCATCTTTATATCTTTCATCAAATTGAAAAGTTCGATTAGTCAGTCGTTCTTGTAAACCTAATTCTTTTCTTTTAAGTTCTAACATTTATTGACACCACCTTTACAGCCATATTATACACGAAAAAATAATAATATTATTATTTTTCATCAAATTTTTTTAAAAAACATTTGATTTTTAACAAAATAGGTGGAATCATTAGTAAAAATGGTAAAAGAATAATCAAAAATATAAAAGTGATGGAAAAAGTAATTTCTAATTCAACATTTTGTAAATAATTATATATAGTTATCATCATCATTTTAGATAAAAAAGCACTGCATAAACTCGATATCAAAGCAGAAATTAGATTCGTAAAAGGGTCCATGAGTAAAAGAAATAGGATTTTACTTTTATACATGCCAAGTTTTAATAAACAAATGACTTCTTTTTTCTTATTTAAAAAATTAATGACAAAGATAAATAAGGAAGCAAAAAAAGATTCTACAATTAAAATCAATGAAAATAAACGTAAAAAATCAATAATATAATGAAAAACTTGAAAAGAAGAACTATTAAATAATTTTTGATTCATTAAAACTTGTGTAAAATTTGTCTTTTGAAGAGGTTGGTGAAATTGTATCATGCAAGAATACAATAAAGGGCCATTCAAGGAATTGTAAGTAGAAGAATTCATATAAATAATTCCATAATTATTTTCTTTAATGATTTTTTGAATTTTAAATTCTTTATTATAAAACAAAAAGGTATGAGTATTTGACATTGTTTTAGCCAACTTACTTGAAATATAAATCGTATCATTTAAAATCGCTTCATCCATGATGACTTGAATTGCTTCTTTATTCTCTAGTAAAAGATATATAAAGCCAGTATCGTAATCAATTAAAGTATGCGTAAAATCGGAAAAAATACAATAAAGATATTCATTTTGACTTAAAATTTCATTTATCATTGATTTGTCAATTCTTGGATAAATGCTTTTTTGAACAAAGATCATTTGATTGTCTTGATCTAAATAAAAATTATAATCTTTAAATTGAAAATCATGAATTAAATATTCATATAATTTTCGACTTTGTCGAGAATAAATATATTGAGAGACAACCATATTTTGATTGAAATATCTCATTAAAGGGTTTAAATAAGATACATGATTACAATGAATATAGAAGTTTTGATCCATTGATTCGACTACTTTATCAATTGAAATAGAAAAACTAAAATGATTTGTTGTGATTTGTAAATTATTTTTATCTTGTAAAAATAAAATGGCCGATTTTGGAATGGACAAAACAAGATTTTCCGAATACATGCTCAAATAATTATCATAAACAAATTGTGTATCTTCTATCTTATAATTATTAAATTTTATTTGTTGAATCCATTGACTTTCTTTGAATTGTTTTTTTAATGTTGGTTCAATTCCTTCGTAATATAAACTTTCATATTGATCTTGCAAAATATTTGAAAAATCAATTTCTTCATGACTGGAAATTGATTTAAACGTAGCGCAATTAAGCGTATTAAAAGCAAAAAAAGATTGCTTTAAAACATTACTTATAAAAGAAGTTAATATTTGAGTTAAACATATACCAATTAATCCTAAAGACAAAATGGAAGTAGAAAGATAATTGAAGATTTTTTTCCCTGTAAATACTTTTTTATGTAACCATTTCATTTTGTAGAATTTCAATTTTTTTTCTTGATATTTTCTTTCATTGACATTATTCACTTTATGTTCTTTTAAATGTGAAAAATCGATAATTTGATCGCACATTTCAGCCAATTGTTGATTATGTGTAACAATAATAATAATTTTGTTAGATTGAATTCTTTTTAAATATTCAAAAAAACATTGCATATTTTCATCATCTAATGCACTAGTAGGCTCATCAAATAACAAAATATCGGGGTTTTTAATTAAAGCCCGTATAATGGCAATTCTTTGTTTTTCGCCTCCTGATAAATTTTTTACCTTTTGGTTGATGGTTGATTCAATATGAAAGTATTTAAATAAAAAATGAATTTTAAATTTTACTTTTCTAATATCTTTTTTTACCATTTCAAGAGGCAATATTACATTTTCATAAGCAGTTAAATTGTCAAAAAGTTGATTATTTTGATAGACATATCCTACATGAAGAAAAGTATAATTTTTTTGCTTTTGAATATTGATTTGATTATAAAATACATTTCCTTTGTACCTAGTAATTGTTCCTGAAAGAATGGATAATAAAGTCGATTTTCCACATCCTGATGGCCCAATAATTCCATAAATTGTATTTTCCTGAAAAGTATAATTAAAATTTGTAAATATTTTTTTTAAATACTTTTTACTTAATCTTTCTACTATTAATTCTTTTTTCATTAAGTTAAAATCTCTTCTTTCAATAAATCATGTAATTTTCTTTTTTTCAAATAACTATAGCTAATAAGAATGGTTATCCATTGCAAGAAAAATGCTAAACAAAATGAAACCTTTATTTGAGGTATAATAAAAAACAAAGGTATCATGATTAAGCTATTTAAGAAAAGAGATGTCATATAGATTAATAGAATTTCAAAATTACTATATCCTCTTGAGATTAAAATGGCTATATTTTTTTTGTCTTTTAATAATCGAGTAAGATTGATTAATATAGTAATAAAAAAAGAAAATACTATAATCATGAAAAAATAATAATAAACCATATCTTGAATAGAAGAAAAAATCAACTCAAATGTCAGATAATCCTTATAAGCATTATTGTCAATATAAGGTTTGTTTTCTTTTTTACTTTCATATAGTGGATTATTTGTAAATCGAGAATCTTTTTTCGTAAAATCGTAATCGATGATATAAACTTCATCATATCCATAATTTTTTAAAGTTTTGCTAAAATAAACAATATCATAATAAATACATGGATAAGAAAACATATTATCCTCTTCTATAATTGTAATTTTTTGACTTTTATAATTAATTTGCTTCCCTCTTATTTCAAAATTATCAATTAATTCTAAATTTTGGTTAATTAAAAACAAAGAGTTTATAACAATCTCTGTTTCTTTATTTTGATTATAAAATGGCAAGAAACGTACATTGCTTAAAACTTTTTTATTAATAACAATTTCACTTTCAGTAAATAATTTATTTATATTAGGAAAAATTTGATAATAATCACATTCTATATTTTGATTATCTTTCACAGAAACAACATTATAATCAAAATATTTTTGATAGGATTTTTTAGCAAAATAATGAAATATATCTTGAAAGGATAAAGAAATATAAAAGCATAGAACCGTTAAAATATTCACAATCAATAAAGAAAAAGAAAATTTTTTAAAGCCAAAAAAAATTGCGTTAGCATAAAAATTTTTTCTTTTTTTTTCTGTAAAATGTATGTTTGTATTTTGTAGTTCACTGAAAACATCATCTTGAATAATTTTATGATTTTCAATAGAAATCAAACGGTTAATTTTTCCTTCAAAAAGAGACCTATCATGTGAAATAAATAAAATTGTTTTAGATGAAAATAAATATAAAACAAAATCAATAATTTCTATGGCATTTTTTTTGTCAAGTGCACTCGTTATTTCATCACATAATAATACTTCACAAGGATCTAAACACGCTTTAATGATGGCAATTCTTTGTCTTTCACCACCTGATAAAGTTGAAACTAATCTGTCTTTTAAGCTATAAAGTTTTGCCGTTTTTAATATTTGAATGACATCTTTTTCGAAATAAAATAAAGTTAGATTTTTTAAAACCGACAAAGAATCAAGCAAATCATCTTGCTGAGTAATGACACTAATATGATTTTTTCGATATTCATTTAGTTTGGAAGTAGAAAACTGATTTAAATCTTTTTTTTCATAATAAATGATACCAGAAGTGGGATATATATTTCTTAAAAGTAGATTAAATAAAGTGGATTTCCCACACCCTGATTGACCTGAAATTAAAACTTTTTCTTGCTTTTTTATATGAAAAGTAATATTGGATAATACTAACTTATTCTTTATCTTATAACTTACATTTTTAAAAGTAATCATCGATAACCTCTCAATTCAATATTATTATTCAATTTTTTTTATTTTTTTCTAAAAAAAAAATCAGCTTTCACTGATTTTAATCATTTCATAAATCATTTTTGTATTTTGATGAATGGCAATAAGTGTATTTGAGTTTAATAAATAGATATCGTAGTTATCTATACTTTCTAAATATTGCTTTTCTATGGTATTCATATCTATTTCACCCTCTTCCATCATCATTAAACTGTAACGAATTCCTTGATAATAAAGAGTCGGAAGGTCAGCTTCTGGAAGTTGCGCTTCCTGATTATTATCTATTGGATTATCGGTTGTTAGAATATTGGATTCATTTTGAGAATTCTTACTTATTTGTATGTTGGTAAAGGGTATAATAATCGAAATCATTAGTAAAAAAAGAAAAGTGTTCACTAATGTTAAAGTTTTTAAAAAATATTTATTCCTTTTTCTTTGTTCTATTCCTAAATTAATATCCATTTTTTGTTCAATTCTTTGAAAATCAGGTTTTGCAATAATGGAATCTTCAAAATAATTTAAAAGTTTTTTTTCATTTTTATTCATTTATAATACCTCTTTTAAATATTCATTTGCTTTTTTTAAGGCTCTTCGATACTTACTCATAATCGTATTGATCGAAACTTGTTGATTCTCTGAAATCTCTTTAAAGGAATATCCATATACTAGATGATCAATGAGAATAATTAATTCTTCTTTCACTAAAACTTTTTTTAAATGATTAATAATATCATTAGAATAAAATGTATCTTCATAAGGAATGTTTTTCAATAATTCATCCGGAATCAATTCATATTGATGCTTTTTCCTTAAAAAACTTATTGCATTGTTTTTAGCAATCGTTAATAAATAATATTTAAGATTCTTATTGCAATCTAGACGATGGATATTTTGAAATAAGTCAATAAAGGTGTCATCAGCAATTTCTTCTTGATCATCAAATGATCGGACATATTGTGAAATACAAAAGCATACTAAACGATAATACTTATGATAGACACAACGAAAAGCATGATGAACTTTTGCTTCATCATTGGATTTTAAATTTTTTACTAAATGACTATCATTATCCATTGGGGTATACCTGTAGCCTTCTTTGAAAGAATTATTCTTTCAATAACTAATACGCTTTATCCATTTTTTTTCGTTCAAAAAAATATTTTTTATTTATAAAAGGAAAAATTAATATTTTTTTAAGAAAATTTTAATAGTTGAATTATAAGATGAAAGCTTATGTTTGTCAAGAATAGAAACTTAAATACAGGTCAAGAATGTTTTTTCTTTTTATATTTTTTATGATAATCACGAACCAATCGAGAACCTGCAGAACTAGTTTTGCAATAAGAACATTCACCTGTAGGTTTATGCTTTATTTTTCGATAAATATAATTTCCCAAAACTCCGCCAACAATCAATATACAAAATAGGATAACAATTATTTCAATAGGTTCCATACAAAACCCCTTTCTTTTATTTTTTAACAAATTTTTTATTATAAATAATGATTGAAAGAACAAATACTATAAATATAAATTCAAACAATAGGATTGTCCAGCGATATTCTATCACGAAATAAACTACACTCGATAAGATAAAAGAAATCACTAGCCAAAATAGAATTGTCCACTTAAATTTTCCTTTTGATAGTTCTGCTTTTGCTGTGGCAACAGCTGCAAAGCATGGTATGGTCGTCATGTTAAAAACTATAAAAGCAAGTAACCCTCCTACTGAAATACCCGTAGCATTAATCATTGTCGTTACGGCCAATACATCTCCACCAGCAGATTCAATATCAATGAAAGTTCCTGTTATACAGGCAGCTAATGTACCAAATGTTGCAATAACATTTTCTTTGGCTATTAAACCTGTTATAGCTGCAACTATAAATACCCATCCCCACGCATTACCATTCGAATCAATAATATTTAATTGCGATCCAAAACCTAAAGGAGTGAATATAGGTTGCAATAATTTTCCAATACTTGCAAGAATGGATTCATTCATATATTGATCGGATAAGAATTTCCATGACCAGGAAAAATGGGATAAAAACCATATAATAATTGTAGAAGCTAAAATAACGGTAAATGCTTTTTTAACAAAATGTTTTGCTTTATCCCACAAATGAAGCATTAAAGATTTAAATTGTGGTAAATGATAGGATGGTAATTCCATAATAAAAGGTGGTGTTTCGCCACGCATTGTAGTATTTCTCATTAATAATACACTTAAAATAGCCGTTATCATTCCAAGAAGATACATAGAATAGGTAATGACATCAGCATTATTAATATTCGACATTTGTACAATTCCTCCAGCGATAGCTGTTAATATCGGCAATTTCGCACCACATGAAAAAAACGGAATGACTCTTATTGTCGCTGTTTTTTCATTTTCATCGGATAATGTTCTCGTATTAATCATAGCAGGAACTGAACAACCAAATCCCATTATCATTGGCATAAAAGCTCTACCAGAAAGACCAAATTTTCGAAGAATTTTATCTAAAATAAAAGCTATTCTTGACATATAGCCTGAATCCTCTAGTATTGAGAAAAGCAAAAATAAACAAAGAATTTGTGGTAAAAAGGATAAGACAGCAAAGATACCACCTAAAACTCCATTTACAATTAAACCACTTACCCATTCTGGACTTGTCTTTAAAGAAGAAGCGACTAATTGACTTAACCAATTTGTAATTCCACTTACGAAATTTGTTAACATCACTCCTGGTGAATTTAAACCATTTTTAGTCCATATCATACCTTCAAAAATACTGCCTTTAAAAGAAGTATCGAATTTGTTAAATAAACTTTTCATATAAAATAAATTATCTGAAAATGTTAAATGAAAAATTAAAAATAAAAGAATCAAAAAAATAGGAATCCCTAACCATTTATTCGTTAAAACCTGATCAATTTTATCGGATAAAGTAATTTCTTTAAGATCTTTTGTTTTTTTCTTTAAAATAGATAAATTTTCTGAAATATAACGATAACGACTATCCGCAATAATTGCTTCCAAATCATTACCAAAAGTTTCATCATTAAAGTTTTCTTTAAAAGCATTTATTCTATCGATTAATTGTTTATAATTATCCGTTTCAAGTTCATCCAGTTCAATTAATTTGATAGCATGAAATAGAGGATGTTTCACTTTTCTATCTTGCAATTGCACTTTACAATCATCAATTAAATGGGTTAATTGCGTGCTTTTAAGAACTGTTTTTCCAAAACGTTTTTTTAAACTTTCTTGATATGCTTTAGTCATTAATACATCTAAATTTTCTTCTTTCAATGCACTAATTTCGATGACAGGAATTCCTAAACGTTTTTCTAACTCTTGAACATTAAGATTGCCACCATTTTTACGAAAAACGTCCATTATATTTAATGCGATAACAATAGGAATATCGATTTCCATTAATTGCGTTGTTAAATAAAGATTTCTTTCTAAATTCGTCACATCAATAATATTAATAATACAATCCACTTGATCGCTTAATAGATAATTTCTAGATACGATTTCTTCTGAAGTATATGGCGATAAAGAATAAATTCCTGGTAAATCTACAATTCGTAAAGGCTCGTCACCCTTTTTATATATTCCTTCTTTTTTGTCTACAGTCACTCCTGGCCAATTTCCTACATAAGCTGTAGAACCTGTTAAAGAATTAAATAAAGTTGTTTTTCCACAATTAGGATTTCCTGCTAATGCAAAATTTTTCATAAAATTCATTCCTTAATTCGTTTATAATTGATTTGCAAAATACGATAAGATAAAGTAGTATACTTTTAAAATATCGTTTATTTTCAATATCTTTTTGTATTAGTTGCTCTATAAATCATATGAATTCTTTTTTCAAAAAAATGACATTTAAGTTAGTAGAAACTAACTTATGGTTATCATACCTTATTTTTTTTATCCTGTCAATATTAAACGAATTTTAATTGTATTTTTAAAAATGAGTATGTTAGAATAAAATAAATGGAAGTGAGTGAAAGAAATGAATCGTTTTGAATCTAAAGAAGATTATCTAGAAAGAATCTTAATGCTTAAAGAAAGAAAAAGCATTGTTAGAGCTATTGATATTGCTAACGATATGAATTTTTCAAAGCCTAGCGTAAGTATTGCTTTAAAAAAATTAAAAAATGAAGGTTTTATTTTAGTTGATGAAGAAACGGGAAATATAACTTTAACAAAAGAAGGTTTAGCTATTGCATCCGAAATTTATGAACGACATAAAATCATCTCTTCTGCTTTAATAATGCTAGGTGTCGATGAAAAAATTGCAAGATTAGATGCTTGCAAAATTGAGCATGATATCAGCGAAGAAACTTTTCATATGATTAAAAAATATGTTCAAAAAAGTAAATAATGAATTATTAAAAAATTAATCTTACTGTTACATAAAATAACGGCAAAGCTATAATCGCCATAAAAGTTGATAAAAAACAAACATCACTAGCTAAATACGATTGATTATTAAAAGCAATACAATAAGTGTTAACCACAGCTGACAATGGTGCAGCAAAACATAAAACAAGAACGACCATTTGAATCTCATCAAAACTCGTCCATCCGATTTTATTCGTTATTAAAGCCACTACTAAAACAATTACTGGGACTAAAATAACCCGCATAAAAGCAAGTAAATAAGCTTTTTTACTTGTAAAAGCTTGTTTTAAGTTTGCACTACCTAAATTCATGCCAACTAATAACATAGCTAATGGAGTCGTCATTTTTTCTAATGTGGAAATAACCAAATGAAACATTGGTAAAGTTTTATCAATTCGCAATATAGAATAACTCTCATCATTGATATTAACTTTAAAAAAGATATTTTGCGTTAAATAAATAAAAAGTCCTAAAAACATGGAAATCATAATTGGATTCAGAAAAATATTTTTTAAAGAGACTTTCATATTTGCAGCATTAATTTTTGTTTTGGAAATGACTAAATAAGCATAAATATATAAAAACAAACGAAAAGTCAACGTAATCATATTACTTGCAATAAGGACTTCATTATTCCCTTGATAAATTGTTTTTAAAATCGGAATAGTAAACAACGTCATTTGTCCTAATACAATCATCACAGAATATGTTTTATAGTTTTCTTTATCTTTAAAGTAAAATAGAAATTGAAAAAGGATAAATAGCAAAAACATAATAACAAAACTAAAAATAAAAATCGAAATATTTTGCTTGAAACTTTCATATGAAAAATCACACATAAAAGCATCAAACGCCATGCATGGAATTAAAATAAGCAAAAGTAATTTGCTTAAAAATGTTTGACCAGATTCCTTAAATATATTTGCTTTTTTGAAAATAAATCCTAATAAAATTAAACTAATTACAAGGATTAAAGAACCTGTAAAACTACTATCCATAAAGATATTTTTAATATCTTGCCCCATTTTGATTCACTCCTAAAACATAAAAAGTATAACACTTCACCACTGTTTTGTTAAAAGTTTTTTATAAAGTATTTGAAAAATAAGAAAACATGTTATATTATTATAATGCAATTGCCTCTTTAGTTTAGTGGTAAAACAGATATCTCGTAATTATCCAAGATCAGTTCGATTCTGTTAAGAGGCACCATGAACATAAAAAGCCCTATTTTAGGGCTTTTTTCATTGCTTTTGCTGTTTTGGGCTTGCTTTTGGGCTTATTTTTTAATAATTATTATAGTATTTCAGTTTATTTTGTTCTTTAGTATCCGAAAGAAGATGGTGGTAAACCGATAATGTTACAGAAATACTTTCATGTCCCATTTGCTCACTCACATATTTTATATCAAATCCATCATTAATTAAATTAGATCCATAAGAATGTCTTAGTTCATGATTGGTAAAATATGGTATTTCAGCTAGTTTTATATGCTTTTCTCTTTGTGCATTAAGTGTAGTCGCACCAACTGGATTTAGTCCACCTAAAACATACAAATCATCTAAAGTCTTCAAATCGTACTTTTCAAATTCTTTATTGTATAGTTCTTTTAATGAATCTTCTAAGCTTTTACTCATGAAGATTGTTCTATTTGAAGTTTTAGATTTTGTTGTGGTTGTTAAAACTCCATCCGCTGTATTTTGCAATTGTTTATTAATAGAAATAGTATGTTCATTAAAATTAACATCTTTCCATTTTAACGCTCTTGTTTCGCTTCTCCTGGTTCCAGCTTTATACATAATTTCAAATGCTACTTTGTAGGCGATATCCTTATCATCAAAAGTACTTAAATACTTTTCAAAGTCATCTTTTTCACACACTTTTAACTTTGAAGAAACATTTTCTACTATAACATCATTTTTTTCTCTAAGTGGTTGAATTCTATCGCATGGATTGGTTGGTAATAAATAAAATGTTACCATGTATTTAAAATAATTAGTTAATAGTCTAAATGTATGATTAATGTAATTCTTGCTTAAATTCTTTTTTATCATATTATTTTGCCATTTTTGAATATCATTTGATGAAATGGACATTATATCTTTTTGTTCAAAGAATGGTTTTATATGCGCATTAAAATAGTATTTATTGTTTCCTAAAGTACTAATTTTTATCCTTTTGCCTTCTTCAAAAAAGAATTCATCCACTTTATCCTCAAAATAGATAATATTTTTTTGTGTTTCCTTTTTCTTTTCGTATTCTTGTGTAGGGATAAATAGTCTTTCTGCTTCTCTAGCTTCGGCTTTGGTTTTAAAACCTCTTCGTTTAACTTGCTTACGTTTTCCTGCATCATCTGTTATATAAGTTCTAAACATCCAAGTTCCATTTTCTTCTTTATATAGTGCCATGATTTGCTTCCTCCATCTTAAACTTTACTTTACTTATACTATACTAAACTATTGACAATCAATTTTAATTTGCTTTATAATTTATTCGACAATGTTGTGAATGTCAAGGAAAAAGGTAGGAGTGCTAGTCCTACCTTTTTGTTATGATGCCATAATCAACAATGTTGTGAATTAAAAATTAGTTAATCATCTTTTTTACTTTTTATAAAATAAATGATTACAAGAATTAGGAATACTATTGCTAGATATTCCATGAGGAAACCTCCTACTAATTAGGACTCACAAACTATGTCTATTATGACACCATGAATCCTTTCATGATCATTGTTAATTATCCTCCATAACCAGACATATTGTCTGCCATGATAATCATATCATAGTGGTAGGATACAATCAATTTCTATTGATTAAATTACTTTCTATAAATTTTGATTCATAAATTGTATAAGCATCATTAATTAGCTCTTCAGTAACTTCTAGTTCTTCAGCAATTTCATATTTTGCATAGTTCTTTTTAATCAAATCAACTAAGGTATCAAATGGTATTAAATCCTTTACCATTTTATTTTTTACTCTTCCTTCAATTGCTTTTCTTTTAAATGGCGACGAATTAAGGTGGTAGAAGCCTTTTTTTATCAAACAATGATATATTTCATGTAAAAGAACACAACGCTTCTCTACGTGGCTTAGAATTGCTGCTGGAGCATAAACCATGCAAGTTGATTCTTTATACTTTATTGTAAATGCTTTATTTAAACAAGAATAATCCATTAATGAATTATCTTCTATTAGTAAAACATTATTATCATGTAGCCATTGTTCTATTTCTTCTATACATGTCAAATTTACTTTTTCTTTCATAGCATATTCCACCCTTTTTATGCAAAATAGTAGGTTTAAAAAAGAGTATAATTTAGTCAAATTCCATACTCGTTTTTTAAATTATTGTATCCGCCCAACATTAGATTGGTGTAGTCATATTTTAACATATTAAATGTAAAAATAAAATGAAAATAATAAAAAATTTTTTTTAATATAATAAAAAAGTAAGATGTTATTCTTACTTAGATAATGCAATAAATGAAATTACCAAAGCAACAAGACTAATCAATCCAGAAAAAATTGCAATAGTTTTTTCAAAACTAGAATTTCTGATTTGTTCTCTAACTGCTTTGAACATAAAAACTGATGAAATAACTCCCACTAGAGTTAATGAAATAAAACAGACTAGTGTACCAATACCTAAAAATATATTAGAGAAAGTAAACCAGTCGTAAATACCAATATAATATTTTAATAAGCAATATAAAAATACCACAGAAGCAAAAAACAAAATAATTCCTAAAAGTACAAACATTGTCCCTGAAAGCATAGAAAAAAATTTTGTAGTATATTTTGAGGATTCTTTATTCTCTAATGATTTTTGCGATTTCAAGTTAATAATGATTTTAAAATTATTTTTTTCTGTTTCATTATTTTTATGGTTTTTATTCTGTTTATTTATTGTCATTTTTTCACCTTCATTTTTTTATTATAATATATGTAATTTTAATAATAATCAAGTTAATAAATAATAATATATTTAATATAATACTTAATACCTATAATATAATGATTGATAAAATAATATATAAAAGATTTTTTTGATTGTATTTACAAACAAGAATTAAGTAATCAAATTATTGCCATTTTTTAACAACAATTTAAAAAATTGTAAATATTGACTTGAAATATTAATAATAATATTGTAAGATATTATACGCAACTTTGGTTGCTTTAATATTAGAAATAGTATGCTATGCATACATTAGAGGTTAACAAGTATCAGTCGCTGTGCGATGTTGGGTTATTTGTTAACCTTATTTTTTTCTTCTTTTTCAAATTTACTTATTAATGTTACGCAAATTTTAAATTCTGTTAATTTTATTATCTCTTCATTTTCATTATAAAGTTTCTTTATAGTTTGTTTTACTTCTTTGTAGTTTAATGATTGTCTTAACAATGATTTTATTAATATATTTAATACATTTGATTTTTTTGGATCAGTTAAATTAATTTCATCAATATGGTTAATCCCTTTATACTTCGATAATTTATTTGTTAATTTTCTAATTTGTTCTTCCTTTTTATTCTTAAAACCATTCAAAGTAGGCTCTTTTTCAACATCTAAATAATAATATAATGGTATCCATCTATTTGCGTTAAAGAAACTTTGTGTCCAATTTTGTATTTCTTCTCTAGCATATTTTGTTTTGCTAAATAAATAATTTCTAATAATATCTTCATTAGTGTATTTTTCGCTAGCTTTTGGAGAATTTGCAACTGCAGAAATATACTTCTCATTTTCTTCAATCTTAGTTGCATTTACATCTAAATTAGCAAAAACATAATTTAACTTTTTATCATTACTATTAATTAATCCAGATATCATCTGTTTGTATTTACGAATTTCTAAAGGTGATGCGTATGGCTTAAATTGCAATAATTCATTAAATAGTTGAGAATAATTATCTGTTTCGATTACTTTTATGTTAATTGTTTTATTGCCAAATTTAAATTCTTTTTTTGTTTCAATAAAGTACTTAAGATGTTCTTTCCATGAGATAAACACTATATTATTTTCTAATATCTTTAATTTTTCTCCATCAAGACATGAAAGTAAATTATTAATTATTTGATTTATATCTTCATCTTGCATTGAATATCCTATAAAAATAATAGGATTAGAAGATAGCACTTGTAATAGTTTGGATGTTGTTAAATAATTCTTTTTTGTAAAGTCATCATAATCCTCTTTTGTAATAATTATGGAATTTGGGTCACTAACAGAGCCATGAATTTTATAAATTTCAGCAAAATTATAATTCTCATTATAAAAATAATCACTTTGCTTTGTAAATGAAATATACTCATTTTTAAATAATAATTCTAATAACTGGTCATAATTCGTAGTAAAAATAGCAGGAATATTCTCTTTTAATTGTTTAAAATATTTTAATTCTGTAAGTTTGTATTTTTCATTTCTAAAGTTAAGTGCATTAGGAATTTTATTTATTGAAGTTAATTTTGAAATTAAGTATTTGAACGCATCATAATTATTCCTATTCAATATGTCAATATCATTTTTATCAAATATTTTAGAATAATTGTTTGATGAAATTTTTTTATGCAATTCATCACTTAAAAAAGTAGCAATTTTTTGATTAACTACTCCATCAGTATCAGTTTTTTCATATTTAATCCTTAAATTATTTATTATAAACTTATCAATTCCAATTAATTCTGCAAGATTATCTAAAAGTTCTCTCCATCCAAATGAATTCTTAATATATCTTCTTGTAAATCCTGCTCCAATAAATAAATATGGAACTCTTTTTTCAGTTTGTAAACGTTTTAAAATGGAACTATATGTATATTTTTTCATTTTTTTCCTCCTACTTTTTTCTGTTGTCTTCCTTCATCTTGAGAAGGCGGGCATATTCCAATATCTTTTCTTTGGCATCGTCCGTAAGTTCTTTCACCTCACCGTGAAAAGCGACTTCGAATTCGTCTAGGGTGATATCATAAAGTTTTTGTGGCTTGTCATCTTTTACTAAACCTAAAATATAGTCTGCTGTTGTATTATAAAGTTTTGCCATATTTGAAATCGTTTCAGGATCTGGGTTAGTATCACCATTCTCATATCTTGATAAAGATTTATTTGATATATTTAACAATTCGCTTGCTTTCAATTGTGTCAAACCACATTTTTCACGTAGAATTTTAATTTTATTTCCTAATGTCATACTTATCACCTCTTATAAATTATAACTCTTTT
Organism: uncultured Bacillota bacterium; assembly: GCA_902491575.1. GTDB lineage: Bacteria > Bacillota_I > Bacilli_A > RFN20 > CAG-631 > CAKPXW01. Next base: position 194,058 of record CABUID010000001.1, on the reverse strand, counting down.
CTCAAAAAAAAAGAAAATAATCTTAAAAAATGAGAAAAGTGTGTTGACTTCCTAAAAAACAAGAATTATAATATACTTAATTTCTCAATAAACGAGAAATATAATAGAAAGGAAGAACTATATGAAAGCATATAAAAAAGCCACTCACATACCTAGCAAGTGACTTAGTTGAAAGTTTTTTACCTAACATTGCAATCTAATACATTATATGAAAGGTTTTTCAGTGACAAAGCACTTAAAGAAAAGCCTTAAAAGTAATATTACGTCTTTGTTTAACGGCAGCGACAACTGCCTTTATCGTATAACTATTAGATAATGAAAAAAGGTATTAAAATAATTTATCGTCGCAACAATAAATTACTTTATTTTTCATTTCTTCATGTCACCAACTTTATGTGGATTTCAAGCCACATTAAAAATTTATGCCTTTTAGCGAGATGAAACTAGTTTTGACCAGTCTTAGGAACAGGCATATTCAAAAGTGCTTTCAAAGTAAACACTTCCTTTCTGCCATTAAGGCAATTTAATTATACAATTTTTAGCAATAATTGTGAAGGAGCGTTAAAAATGAATTTCAAAAAATTATTAAAATTAAAAAAAATTTCACAACAAGATTTAGCAAAAATAGTTAATTTTAAACAACAAACTATTTCAAATTGGTGTACTGGATATAGAGAGCCAACGTTAGAAACATTAGTTAAAATTTCAAAATATTTAAACGTTTCAATTGATGAAGTAGTATTAAGCCTTATAGAAAGTAAAGTAGAAAGGAGAATGGGGAATGAGAACATTTGATATGTATTTATTAAGAAGTACTTGTATAAATCATAAGTGGTTTGAAAGTGGTGACATTAATCAATACAATAAACTATTCCAACGAAATGAAGAAGGTGCGAGTATTGAAGAACTATCTATTATAATTTGGATATGTTCAACTGGTCACAAAAAGGAAGATATCTATAGAGAATTATCTTTCATAAAAGGAAATTTAAATATTTATAGTGGTGAAGAAAATGGAACTAATTAGTATTGTTATAGTAGTATTAATCTTTATGATATCAATTCGACTGAGTGATGGCCTTATGTATTTATTTGAAGAGTATGTTTATGAAAAGTATTATCTAAATCAAGGAAAGGAGGATGAAGAGTATGAATCAAAGATTAAATGTTAATAAAAGAATTAAAGATTATTTAATCCAAAAAGGGATTAAACAAAGTGCAATATGCAAAAACACTTCTATTAAAGAAAATAGATTAAGTACAATGCTTTTAGGGAAAACTGAAATAAAAGTTTTTGATTATTATTTGATATGTCAGTATTTAGGGGTGTCACTTGATTTTTTTATGAGCAATGATTCTCAAAAATTGAGAATTATAAATTCAAAAACTGTCATTAATTAAGAAGGCCTACATTTTATGAAACTATCAACATTAAAAATAAGACTTCCTAATAAAGAAGTTTTGCAAATGTACTATTCAACAACACATAAATATATAAACGTCTCACAAATTCGAAAATTGTTTGGCTGTTCATATCCAACTGCAGCCAAAGTACGAAATGAAATTCAACACGAAATGACACTAGAAGGAAAGAAGTTCCCACTAGGTTATGTTCCCTTTGATAGAGTGCTTGAAAAAGCAGATGTAACGATATTGACAATTGAAAGAAATTATCAAAAGCAAATCAAACTTGGACTTTAAACATTTTAACAAAAAGAAATTAACTATAGGAGGAAAGAAATTATGTTAACAGAAGAAGAAATTAAAGAAATTGAAACGTTAAAAAAGGACCCAGATGTAAAACTCGCCAAAAAATATTATAACAAAAAAGAAAAGCAAAGACTTTATCAACTTAGATCATTGAAAAAACGCGGTCAAAGAATTAGAGAATCACTGCAACAACTACAACAATTATAAAAGGAGGGCTAAAAATGATTAAAACATTAGAAGTAAAAAATTTTAGGAATATTCCAAATGGAATCTATGAATTAAGTAAAAGAAGTGTAATTGCTGGAAAAAACTTTACAGGTAAAACCAATTTACTAAATGCGATTTATTGGTGCTTAACGGATAAATTACTCGGTGACAGCAGTGATGTTGCTTCATTAAAACCAACCAATGATAAAAGGCAAGAAGTATTTGTAAAGCTTACCTTTGAAGAAGGGCATTATATTGAAAAAACTTATAAAGAAAAATGGGTTACAACACGTGGAACAGGTGTTGAAAGACTAGAAGGGCATGAAACAAAAACAATTATTGATGATTTAGTGATTCCACAATCAAAAGTAGCTGAAAAAATTAAAAATGACTTATTAAAAATAAGTTATAAAACCAACACAAAAATTGATTTAATCCAATTATTCATTGATCCTCTTTACGCTTGGACAGACACTTCTAATTTAAAAATGAAAGATAGAAGAAATTTCCTGATTGAATTAGTAGGAGATGTAGATATTGACAAAGTATATGCTGTAAAAGAAATTTTTGAAAGCCCATTTTTAGGCGATGTTAAAGAAAGAATTGAATTTTATAATGGCAATATTGGAAACGCTATGACATTTTTTAAAAACAATGTAAAAAAGCAAAATGATGAACTTTATATTATCGAAACCAGATTAAATGGTGAAGGCGAAAAGACAGACGTTGACCCTATCGAACTTGCTAATGCAGAAAAAAGAGTTGCAGAACTTAATGAATTAATTGATTCACGCAAGCAAGCTAGAGCAACCTTGATTAATCCTATGATTGCAAAAATCGAAAGTAAAATCATTGAAAAGCAAAATTTACAAAATGGCATTTATAATGCTGAACGTGATAAATGGAAGCGTGATATTGCAAATATTGATTTTGAAAACAAATCTATAAATGATGCTATTAATCATCTTAATCGTGAAAAACAAGCTCTACTAATTAAAATTAATGATTATAAGCTAAATACAGCTAAAAACAATAATCAAATTGATAGCAATAAAAAATCTATCCTCTATCAAGAAGAAATTGCGTCATCTACTAGGAATGAATTTTCTGAACTTGTTAATAAAGAGTTTGTTTCTATCGCATTGCCAGAAACTGTTTCTTGTCCTTACTGTGGAGGAACATTAAATGGTGAACTGATTGAAAAAGTAAAACAGCAAAATGAGTCAAATAAAAATGAATTTGAAAAAGATAAAGAGCAACGTTTGCTAAAAATCCGTGAAAAAGGGCATGCGGCTAAAAGTGAAATTGAGCGTCTTTCTTTAGAAATTGAAGAACTCGAAAGAACAAACATTACTTTAGGAAAAGAACTTGCTGAAAACCAAGAAAAGCTTGTTCAAGTAGAAAATAGTATGGTAGCAAAGCAAAAATTATTAAAAAGTTATCCAGAATTTAAATCTACAGATGAATATACTAATTTATCGAGTGAAATTACTGAATTAAAACAACAACTTATCAAAGAAAAAAATGTCAATATGGCTTCTGATATCGATGCTGAAATCGATAAATATAAAAACGAAATCAAGAGCTACGATGTTTTGTTTAGTAACCATCACTATTATGTATACACGCAAAAAGTAATACAAGATTTAAAAGCAGATTTAGAAACCAAACGAAAAGCAAAAGGTATGGAAGAAAGCAAATTAATGCTTTGTGAAACTATCCTTACTACAAAACTAGAAATGTTAAAGAAACAAGTTGAATCAATTTTTGGTGATATTGAGATTAAATTAGTTGAAAGTAACATTAAAGAAGGTAGTTGGAATGAAGTATGTTATCCACTTATAACAGATGAAAAAACAGGTTTCAAAGTGCCATTTGAAAATGCTTCAAGATCACAAAAATACATTTATGGAATCAAACTACTTGAGTGCTTAAGAAAAGTTTCAAATACATCATATGATATTCCAATTTTAATTGATGAAATAGGAACATTTGATAGTGAAACAATTGCAAAGCGATTAAATACAAATGCCCAAATTATCGCAACAAAATGTGATGACAATTACAACAAACCAACAATTGAAAATATTTAAAAAGGAGACTAAAACAATGGCAGAAAATAAGAAAAATCAAGTTATTACAACAAATGAAAATACAACTTATAAAACAGCATTAATAAAACAATCAGAGACTTACACAAACATGCTTACCGATTCTTTTTCGCAAATGAATATGGAATTTACTCCATACAAAAAAGTTTGTGCATTAAATGCTGTAATAAAAATGGATGAATTATTACGTAGTGAAAGTATGGATTGGAAGAGTATCAATTCTTCAAATATTACTCAAATTCTCGAACAAATTACATTATTAGATATCAATATTGCAGCTAGTCCTCGAGAAGGCTATATCCTTCTTCGAAAAGACAAAAATGCCGATGGAAATTATACTGTAAAATTTGAGTTTGGCATTGAGGGGAACGGAAATGATTCCCTTCTTAGAAAATATGGTGTAGATGTAGCGGATTTAAAAGGTCCTTACGTTGTTCGTGAAGGAGATGAATTCACCTATCCATACTTTGACGGCGAAAAAATGAATCCACCTACATGGCATCCAAAATCATACTTTAAAAAGGCAACAAAAATTTTCTATATCATTACCAAAAAAGATGGTTCAAAAGAATATTTGATTTCTGAAAGAGAGGAAGTTGTAAAAAATTTACAAGCTCACATTTCCAACAATTTAATGTGGGTACCTGATAACATCAAGCAACCAATTTTGGAAAAGATTTCAAACATGTCTCTTGAGCAAATCTTAAATGATAAAACTCTTCGAAAGGTATCTTATACCGATTCATATGGAAAAGAAAAAACTACAACAATTATATCTTCCGCATGGGGAGCAGCGCACTCCAGTGAAGAAATGATTATTAGAAAAATGAAAAACAATGCTACAAAAAAATACCCAAAGGATTTCACTTCTTCCTATATGAGCAAAGCCTATGAGGAAACATTTGAAGACTATGACCAATATAGACAGGTTGAACAAAAAGTTAAAACAGATATTACAGACACTGTCATCGACAATCAAGTAGAAAGTGACATTGGAAAGCAAAAATTAGATATTCCAGAAAAAACGGATGAAAAAGAATTAGTTGTAGAAGGAAACAAAATTGAACTTAATTCGCAAACGCCAAAAAAGAAAGTAGAAGCTGACTGGTAATGCAATTAGAATGTTTGGCCAGTTCAAGTGCTGGAAATTGCTATTTTGTAAAATTTGAAAATTCTGCCTCTATATTACTGGAGGCAGGTATTCCAGTTAAAGAAATAAAGCAAAAACTATTTAACATAGGCAAAAATTTATCCAATATTGATTTTGTACTAGTTACTCACAACCACCAAGACCACGTTTTAGGGGTCAAACAGCTCGCTAGCAAAGAATTTTTACAAATTTGGGGCAATTATACCATTTGTTCAAAAACGACGCTCCTAGAGCCTTTAAAAGCAAAATGGATTACTTCAAAAGTGCAAGTTGTACCCTTTGAGGTTGAGCATGATGCTGAAATGTCACTTGGTTTTGTGATTAGTGCAGGAAGTGAAAAGCTCTTATTCGTCAATGATTGCAAATATTTTAAAGCGGATGTGTATTCAATTCCTTTTGATTACGTCATGATTGAATGTAATTATTCCTCAAAAATTGTCCACACATTGCATACACAAGCAATAAAAAACGAAGATCGAGCAATGATAAAACGTTACGAAAGGCTTTTAAACTCACATATGAGCGAACGCAATTGTTTGAAAATTTTAAAGAAAATGAATTTAGCAAATTGCAAAGGAATCTTCCTAATGCACTTGAGTGATGGACATTCAAACGAACATGAGTTTAAAAACGAATTTAAAAAAGAACTAAACGTACCTGTTTACGTTTGTAAAAAGAACGGAGGTATTTTATGAAACCACAAAAAATTGAAAGAGTTAACGATTTGAACTCTAGACAATGGTCTTTATACAATTATTTAACAACGCAAAACAAGCTTGTTTCTCTAAAGCAAATCTACAACACTTTTGAAAACAATTACCCTGACTATAAACAAGAGCGTTCAACATGGGCCAATTCAAATGCGCGAAGGCAAATCACAGAAGACTTAAACGCGATAGCAAATTCAAAATGCATTTATAGAGTACTTGTTAGATCAGTAAATGGTGTAGGCTTTTTGTCAAAAGAGGAAACAGAAAAATTTTTAAGCAGCGAATATATTCGACTTACAAAAGAACTTACTACTTTTCATCAGTTATCAAAGAAGGCTGGGCTTGATGGTCAAATGCGTTTGGTTTTTTCAAGCGAACATGAAACGATAGAAGCCTTTAGTAAAGTAGGTGTCTAATATGGCCAATCGTCGTATGTTTTCGAAAGATATTGTTCGCTCTGATGCATTTCTTGATTTACCAATATCAGCACAAGCACTCTATTTCCATTTGGGAATGGAAGCAGATGATAGGGGTTATATAGCAAATGCAAAAAGTGTTATCAGATCTGTAGGTTCAACAATAGGTGATTTAGAACAACTGGTTAATAAAAAATTTATTTTGGTTCGTGGTGAAAATCTAATCTTAATCAAAGGTTGGAGAATCAACAATCAAATTCAACCAACGAGATTAGTTGAAACAAAATTCATAGATGACCTAAAATCATTGTTCTTTGATGAAAACAATTCCTACACGGAACATGCAACTGATAAACCTGTTTGTATCGTTTGTCGACAAAATGACGACAAATTGTCGACACAGGAAAGAATAGTAGAGTATTAGTAGAAAGTTAATATAGGGTAGTAATTAAAGACTAAATACTAAATACTAAAGACTTAAAGACTAAAAGAGGGCTATAGAGGGCTATAGAGAACGCGCACACGCGCACAAGAAACTCGTAACAAAAAATCAAAAAAGGAGGTAATAAGCAATGAATTACACAATTAGTCAATGTTATAAAGAAGTAGAAAAAATTTTAAAGAGACCGCTTAATAGCAATGAATATGAATGGATTAAATCTTGGTTTGAAAACTATCCAAAAGATTTCATTGAAGCAACTATGATTAGTTTAGAAAATACAAGAATTTATAAAGCTAGTTACATTTCAACTACACTTGCTAATCACTTTATTTTTTACAAATCTTTTCTAAAAGTTCGAGGAGAATCATCTGAAGAGTTAACCGAACTTGAAAAAAGGAAACAAGAAGAAATCGAGTTTAACAAACGATTTGACAAGTACAAAATTTAAAGCGGAGGTGCAAAGAACATGTATAATTTTCAAAATCTTATAAATTGTGACAAATGCAATAATGTTGGTTGGATTTTTTATAAAGATGAAAAGGGTGAACTGCATTGCAAATACTGCACATGTTGGCCCCAAAGAAAGATCATGTACAAATTAGACAAAATTGGTCTAGGAAAATATTTAAACAAAACACTCAACGACTTTAAAACAACCTATAATTGGCAAGTTCAAATGAAAAATATTGCAAATAGATTTATTAACGAAGGATTTGAAAATGGAAATTGGATGTTGCTTTGCGGTCAATACGGAAGCGGAAAATCATTACTAGCATCAATAACAATCAAAGAAATTTTAAGCAAATATGAAGAAGTAGTTCCTCTATCCTTTACATGGGCAAGCTTTGTTGAACAACTGAAAATGGCTTTTTCTTCAGGGGATAGAGATAAGATTGCACAACTAAATTTCCATATCGAAGATATGAAAGAGGTAGATATTTTATACTTAGATGAAGTTTTCAAAGTCGAATCACAATCAACATTAAATTTGCTTTTTGACATCATCAACTATAGATATTTAACCAACAAGGCAACCATTATTACTTCTGAAAAAAATTTTGAAGAAATCAAGAAAGTAAATCAAGCTATTGCAAGTAGATTTTTTGAGAAAATAAAAGACGGATATTTAATCGATATTCAACAAGATGAAAGTAAAAATCAACGGTTAAAATAGGAGGAAATTATGGCAAAAGAAACAAATAAAACCTCTAAAGGAGAAAACGAAAATATTGTTAATAAAAAAGTGAGCGATGCTTTCACTCAAACAATAAAAAATTACTTAGATAACTTTGCAAATGAAAATTCTTTGTTTGCTGAAAAATATAAAAACGAAAAAAAATCAATCAACGAATGTTGTGGTTATATATGTGAAGAAGTACGAAAAATGGGTGTCAAAGGCCTTACTGATGATGAAGTGTATTATCTAGCTAGACATTACTACGAAGAAGAAAATATTAAAGGCTCAGAATACAAACCGTCTCAGGTTGTAGTTAATCATCAAGTTGTTTTAACCGAAGAGGAGAAAAAGGCAGCTCATGACAAAGCGTTAAAAGATTTTGAAAATGCGGAACGTGTGAAACTTGAGGAAGCAGCAAGAAAAAGAGAAATTGCAGAAACCAGAAAACTTGAAAATGCTAAAAAAGCAGAGGAAAGGAAACTTCAAAAAGTGAAAGAGTCTGGACAGCTTAATCTTTTCGATTTATTGGAAGGAGCTTAGTATGGGGCATCGTTGTGAATACGAATCAAAACTAACTTTACATGGGGATGAAATAGTAAATGAAGTTACTGCGGTGTATTCTCCTAAAAAAGGCAAAGTAAAAAAAGAACTAGTCTATGAAGAACATGAAGATGGATTAAATTATTGTAGATACTTATATCATTCCGCTGCTTGTGGTTACGTAGTTTGTTTTCCAGGTGAAAGATTAAATTATTATTATGGTTATCAAGAACAAAAAATTGAAGATTTAACTGAATGTAAAAGATTAGGATTTTATCGTCTATGGCTTACAAAAAACGAAGACTTGGAAGAAATAGCAAAAGCTAGACCTGAATTAAAATATTTAATTCAAAAATACAAAGGAAATGATCCCACTCAATTTCTTGACATTGTTATTAAATACAAGAAAAACCCATCTATTGAGGCACTCATTGATAAAAGTTTGTATGCTTTAGCACTAGATAAAAGACTTGAAAAATTATGCAAGAAAAAACAACTTGAAGTCATTAATTTCATTAAAAATAATGACATCAAATTTGATATATCTCTTTCTCAAATATTGTTTTGTTTAAAGAACAAAGTCGATATAAAAGATGTTAGTAAATATGCTAAATACAAATACAATTACAAACTTACTAATTATTTGGATAAGCAAAACAAAGACTTATATTATTATCAAGACTACATTAGAATGTGCAAATCATTAGAAAAGAACTTAAAAGATGAATACTGGCTTTATCCAAATGATTTACAAAAAGCACATGATAAAGTAATGGCAGATCTTGAAAATAAAAGAAAAATAGAAAAAGCTTTAAGAGAAGAAAAGGAACGCAAAAAAAGAGAAAAATTGCTAATTGATTTTGAAAAAATAGGAAATCAGTTTAAGCATTTAAATACAGTATTAAATGAGTTCAACATTTACATTCCTACATCCTTAAATGATGTTGAACAGCAAGCAAAAGTATTACATCAATGTTTAATTACTGCCAATTATCCAAGTAAAATGGTTAATAAAAAAAGCATTTTAGTTTTTATAAAAAAAGACGAAAAACCATTAGCTACTGCTGAAATCAGTTATAGCAAAAAACTAATTCAATTCTATGGTGATGAATGCGATAGAAAGAATTGTAAACCTAATGAAGAAATTCAAAACTTATTTAACCAGTGGTTAGAAAGAATTACTATAAATCGGCCTAAAGAGGTGGCAATGTGACACATAAAAATTTTGAAAACGAAGAGGCAAAAAAACTCTTGAAAGAATATAAACAGTTGATTGTTAGAAAAAAGCAATTAGATAAATTAATATCTGATTTAGAAAAAGAAGTATTAAGTGCGAAAAGTCCAATTGTTGATCCAACTTTAATTGGTAGTAATTCTTCATTAGCTTCAAAAATATCATTCTTAGTTGATCTTAAAAATGAATATGAAAATATTGTTATTAATCTAAACAATAAAATACTTATTATTGAAAAAGCATTAATGAATGTTGCTAAAAATTCTGGAGTACTGTATGCAAATATACTTCATTACAAATTTATTGAGGGCAATACCCTAGAAGCAATTAGCGTTATTATTGGATATACTTATCGACAAACAATTAGATATTACAATAAAGCATTAAAAAATTTTTACATTAGTTTTAGTAAAGTAACAATTAAAAATTAAAAAAAACAGTTAAAGAATAAAAGGAGAAAATAATATATGAAAAGATTTATTAATGAAAAAATCGCTATTAAATGCGAAACTAACGAGGAATTAAACTACTTTTTAAAAAGATGTGAAAAAGAAGGGTTGAAATGGTTTTCAGGAGCAAAACCAACGGATTTTATACCATCAATTTTACCATGTTATATATATTATAATCGTTATGGTAATAATGAATTACTTTGTGGTGAAACTTATCCATGTAAATGGAAACCTATAACGTACAAAGACTACTTTAAGATAGAAGAAATAACTATTACTAGATACGATAATAAAGTAGTAGCAAAGTATGGCGATAAAGTAGGAGTTGCAAAATGTAATCAAGACGATGAATTCAATTTTGAAATTGGCGCAAAACTTGCTTTTGATAGATTATTTGATAACGAAGATTATGTAAAAGTAATTAATGATGGTGGTTCTTACTCAACTTATAAAGATTGGTTTAAATATAATAATTGTGAGGGATTATTATCAAAATTTGCTTATAATGAACTTCCAGAAGAAAACAAAATTTATAAAGTTGTAAAAGTAGGAAAACACCACAAAGATGGTAATACAATTTTAGCAATTGAAAATAAAAAAGGACAAATATATTTAATCGATGATGATACCAAATTTGTAGAGCATGTTTCAAAGCCAAAAGAACCATTTAAACCTTATTTAACTCGTGGTAAAGAAAATTTAGGTTATATCGGCGAAGAAACAGATATAACATTAGCCTTTAATGAAAAATTATATGTTGGTGACGTTGTAGAAAAATTCGATACTGATAATAACCATAGTTTTGGAATGGGTTTTGTTTGTAAAGATAAAGATGGATATTTTGTTATGGCCATTAAATCCATCAAGTTTAAAAATGGAATTAGTACTAATGGCGGATGGCAAATTAGAAAAGTTAAATCCTACAAAGATTTAAAAGATGGTGAAGTTGTTGAAGATGTTAAAGCAGTTTTAAAGGATGATTAAACATGTTAGCACTAGCGATTATATCAACAATATTATTAACTTTTATGGGTGTATCATTTTTAGTTAAAGCCATATATAGTGGCAATGAAGATTTCATTACTTTAACATGTATACTTGAGATTATTATAACAGGTTTTATTGCAACGATGTGGTCTCTATATGCAAAGTAAAGGAGGAAAAACAAAAATGACAAGTAAAGAAGCACTAAAACGAATAAAAAAATCTCATAGTGTAGCAATGGCATTATTAACTGAAGGTGCAAAAGATGAAGAAACAGAAAATGCTATTAGATTTATAGAAGAAGATTTAAAACGATTAGAAAAGTTAGAAAAGGCTATTGATATATTAAAAGGAAGAATATGTGTTCATAATGGATATGTTTGTTATGATGTATACGCAGATATAAAGTTAAAAGATGATGAATGCGAATTATTGAAAGAGGTATTAGGGGATGAAAACAATATCAATTTATAAAATCAATAAAATTAAAGATTGTCTATTTAGGATATTTGATGCTGAAGATGATGATATACCAAATAGAAGAATTGTAAAAGCCAATGAAAGAGTAATAGACAATTATTTAAAAGATTATTCAATAGAAGAACAAAGAGAATTATTAAGCGTTATAAATTGGACTAATGATAATTGTACAAAGAATTTAGAAGAATTAGGATGGGTTGTTGAAAGAGGTATTAGAAAATGAATAAATTAAGAGAAAATATTTATTATGAAATTATGATTATATATATGGAAAGTTCAAATGATTTTTCAATTGTAGATACTAGCAAAGAATTTAGGCAATTATTTATGGGTATTAAAGATTTAGAAACAGCAAAAAAAATAAAAAGAGCATATTGCGATGGATACTATGATGGAATTCATGATTTTGCGGATGAATAATAAATAGTAAGTATATATATATGTTTTTAATACTAATAATAATAATATTTATAATAGTATATGGTGAAACATGGGATGGAGATTAATTTTTTCCAAAATATTTAAAATTTTTTTCAAAAAACTTTAAGATGTCACTAAATGTCACATTATTTTGTGATATTATGGTATCGTAGGAATTTGGGCAAAACAAAATTCTTACCTCCTTGAATATTTGGTCTAGTGTTTTTTTCATTTTTTTTAATCCTTTCTCAAAAAAACTAGTTAGTGCGACTAGTTTTTTTGCTTTTTATCTAAGGACTAAAAAAATTAACTTAATACAAATTAAAAAAAAGGAGTTCATTTAATGATAGAGAGGAGTTTGATCGTTTATGGCTGCAGCATCAATCGATAGGTGGATAAATGCTCTTTATTTACAGATATCAGAATTACTTGACAATGATTTTTCAAGCAAAAAAGTAGAATACACTTTTTCAATGATTCATTACACTTCATTTAACAAAAAAGACCGGATACGGCAAGTCAAAGTGTCTTTTAGTTTGTGGGAGAAAACATCCAACGAAAACAAAAAACTTTGGACGAAAATATTTCCAACTCGTTCTGAAGCGTTAGAATTCTTAAGTAGTTATTTAGACAAAATCCAAAAACAAAAGCCAAAAAAAAGCAAAGGGAAAAAACCTTCTTTCTCTTTCTCTCTCTCACTCTCCCTATTACTATAATATATAAATATATACTATGTAGTATTTTAATAGTATAGCATTATAACTTATTTAATAGTAAGTAGTAGTATTATAGAGGAAAAGGCTAATTGTGTTTAGTTTGGGAGTAGTGTTATCTTTAAATGTTCATAAATAAAGGAGGGCGATGAGCATGTGAGTACAAATAGTCTGAAGTCAGAAAAGAAAAAAGAATCATCAAAAAAGAAAAGAGTTACAAGCGTCTCTAAAGTTCCAACTGTTGATTCATTAATTAAAAAAATGGTTAATCTTTGTAATAAAAAAAACTTATCATTCAAGGATCAGATGAGAATAGACATGTACGAAAAAACAATCAAGGTGATGTTGCAACGTGAAAAGAATGAAAGCAAAAATGATGAAAAAAATTCAAAAATGCAACTCGATGCTAAAAATGATGTGTTAAATGCTTTGTCATCCAGAAAGATAACAACGTTACCTACTCTTAGCCAAGATAACCTAGAGGAAAATAAAAATGAATAGCTTACAATTACATACAGCTCAAGATATGATTAACACGCTATTTTATACTCCTGACGAACTTGCAGAACTGGAACTTGAAAAAAAACTTCAAAATCAAAATAACAAAAAAGATAGTCAAAAGCCAAAAGTAATTTATAACAACAAGATACTTGATGCAATGTCAATTGCCTTAACTGCAAGATTACTTGTACTGGAAGGCACAGCACGTAGTTCAAAGACAATGATTTTCAGTGATGTAATTTACTACGCAGTAATTAATAGTTCAGAAAAATATCATGTTATAGCTGCTCGTGACTTAGATGCAATTAATAACAACATTTTGTATGCAGATGTTGTAGGATTGATGAACTTGCATCCTGATTGTATTTTAAAAAAAGGAAAGATTGGTGGTTACTATGTTTCAATGACTGGAATTGATGGAGAAGAGAAAGTTATTAATCTTGTTAACTATTCAAATGAGTCATCATGGAAAAAAATTCTAGGTGGGACTAAAGGTGTCATTTACATCGATGAAGTGAATATTGCTTCCAAAAACTTTGTTGATGAATGTTTCGTTAGACAAACGTCAGCTTCAAATCCTCACACATACTTCACTTTGAATGGAGATGATCCTGCACACTGGTGCTATCAAGACTACATCAACTATTGTGTAATGTTGGGAAAAGTACCTGTTTCAATACTAAACGAAATGAAAGAATTTCAAAACAAGCGAGGAGTTAAAAAAGGATGGCTCTACATGCATTTCACCATGTGGGACAATCCAATCATGACTCCAGCTAAAATACAAGATGCGATGAACATCTTTGCTCCAGGTTCTTACTATTACACAACAAAAATACTTGGCGAACGTGGCATTCAAGGTGATTTGCTGTTTATGGACTACATGGATGAGTCACTCATTGTTGATGCGTTTGAAAAAGATAAAAATGGTAACAGTGTTTATGACTTACGTCATTTTGCTTTCGGCGCCGATGTTGGAGCAAACAGAGCATACAACTCTATACACTTTATCGGGTTTGAAAGAGGCTTTAAACGAGCGATTATTTTGTTTGAAAAAGTTTTTGCAACTACAGGTTATGACAAAAAGAAACCTATCATTTTTGATTTCATAAAATTCTGTTTAACTACATTAAAGATTCATCCGTCACAAGTGGATGGATTTTTACTGGATTGCGCAGAGCAGAACTTTATTGCAGACTTAAATGACCAGGTATATTACCAGTTTGGAATTGATGTTGTGGGCTCCTGGAAAGCAACGATTAAAGATAGAATAGACTTAATGTCAATTGGATTCTCTCTTAAGAGAATCCTTTTTCATACAGCTTGTCGTGCTACTTATCAAGCTTATTTTCATGCTCAAAAAGGAAAAGAAAACTATACTCGTCTTGATACAGATGAAACCAATGCTAAAGGGGACAACGACCGCATGGATAGCTGTGAGTATGGATTAACAAGACACATGAAAGATTTGATGGCATTTGGAGGTGATTATTAAATGAGTTTAAAAACTTATTTTCAACAAAAAAGATTAAACAGATTGGAGAGTGATTTAAAAATGCTTAATTCTCAAAAATATAATTATGACAACTACGGGACATTATTTCAAAAATTAGTAGATTCATCGTTTGATGAAAAACTACTTTTGGAAAATATGGCATGGCTTTCTGGTAATGCTGAAATCATTTATCAATATCATACACAAATAGATAAAAACACAAGCAAGGTAAATATTAAAAAAACTCGATTTTGGAGTACTGCACCTGCAATTTTGAGACATGTTCATTCAGGTATCCCTTCAGTTATTTCTGAAACGTTTGCTAAAGTTCTTTTTAATCAAGGATTTAAAGTAAACGTTAATGTTATGAAAAAAGATAATGTGAAACTTAAAGATGATAGAGCAAGTGAAGATGCAACAGTAATAATATATGATTTTATTGATACTTTAAAATTAGAAGAGAAATTAACTCAAATGGCTAAAATTTGTAGTGGTATGGGCGATTGCTGCTTAAAATATTCTTTTGATTTTTCACTAAGTCCATATATCATCATTGAAGTTGTTCCAAGAACACTTTACAAAGTTAACAAAATTAGAGGCATTACAAAATCAATTGAATTCTATACATGGATTACCAAAGAAGATCCATCAAAAAGAAGCATTCAACTTGTTTATAAATTGGTTGAAATATATAGCAAAGATGAGTCAGGCAATGCCACGATTGAAAGTAAACTTTACATTAAAAAGAAAAATACCGATAGTGAATTTAGTGAGGTTAATTTAAAATCGATTCCTGAAACTCAAGATATAGAGCCATACAGAGTCTTTGCAGGAGTTAAAGGAATTTTAGCTGATCAGTATTCTAACATTAAAAATTCAAATGTTTTTTATCAAACTCCGTATGGTGACAGCGACTATAATAACTCACATGAAGAATTTGATTCATTGGATAATTGCCTTTCTGAATTGGTTTCTCAGCTTACCGACACTAAACCAATGAGAGAGTTTCCAGAAGATCTATTCCAAACGTATTCAGATGGAGCAATAGAGGATAGTCAAACCTTTAAACAGTTCAATAAATACATCACAAACTTCATCAAAACGCGTAGAAGCAACAAAGAAGGAGACAATGGTAAAATCACTGTTACTGAATTTCCTGACCGTACAGACATGCTTATTAACACTTATTTGAAATTGTTATCACTCATTTGTGCTGGATGTAAAATAAGTCCAATATCCTTAGGTTTGCAAGATATGTTAAGCTTAGACTCTTCTGATAAATCAACCCGTGAAAAATCTAAAGCAACTACTGAAACGCGAAAACAAAAGTTAAAATTAATTATTCCTGTCATGAAAGAGACACTTAGAAAAGTATTGCAGTTCCAACAATACTTATGCTCTATAGATGGCTATCCATTATTTGCAGATGAGTTTAATGCAAAGGAAAAATTAAAAGAAATTGATACTTCTAATTTAAATCTTGATATTACATTTAACGATTACATTGTGGATAGTGTTGACAGCAAAGTTACGACTTGGGGCACGGCCAAGTCAACTCGTGTAGCTTCTACGAGGGTAGCAGTGGAAAACATTTATTCTGAGCTATCAAAAGATGCGCAAGATGAAATTGTTAAGGAAATAAAACTTGAAGAAGGCATGGCTCTTGATAGTCCAGATGCTCTTCTTTTAAGCGACAGTGTGGACAATGAGTTTTCTAAGTTTAAAGTTAAACAAGATGAAAAAAACATCACTGAAAAAACGGAAGAGGATAAAAACAATCCAAAGGTTAGTTAATCATTATGATTTTTTCACCAGATAAAGACATTGCTAAAAATGAAGTTCTAGATTTAGAAAGTGTACAAACAAAAATAAAAGAAACCATTGCAAATATGGTTTTAAGCG
Organism: uncultured Bacillota bacterium; assembly: GCA_902491575.1. Taxonomy (GTDB): domain Bacteria; phylum Bacillota_I; class Bacilli_A; order RFN20; family CAG-631; genus CAKPXW01. The sequence goes on along the minus strand of CABUID010000001.1, from coordinate 177,414 downwards.
GATCTACAAAAGAAGAAATACAAAGCGTACTTAGTCCTTTAATTTACAACTATTTAAAAAAAATTAAAGTGGATGATGCTGCTTACAAAAGGAAAATTGAACAGTCACTTTTGAATCTTGCACAACATCAATATTTTGTTCTTTCAAATAACATGAAAACGATTAATTCTAGTTTAATCAAAAGCATGGGTGGAAGTTACGGAATAGACTTATCAAATGAAAACGCTTCTGCCAAAATAACTCAAGATAAGTTTCGTAATTTTATAACAAAAAACAAAGATACAGGAACACCTTTAATTAATCGATATGAAAATCTTGTGAAGGAAGAACTTAAAACACTTGCTAATCAGCCCGCTAAGGTGGTTTCTTACAACAAAAATGGCAAACAGATAACTTATACCATGTCGGCTAGAAATCTTGCTGAAATGAAGATTCGTTATGATGCAAACGTTGAGGATGTTAACAAAGAAAAAAGCAAAGGTACAAAGCTCGTTTGGATATCTTCTCATTCGAATTGCTCTCCTCGTTGTGCTCCATTTCAAGGTCGATTGTATTCGCTTGATGGAACAAAGGGTACAATTGCAGGGCATAGTTATGTTCCTATTGAAATTGCACAAGCAGGTAAGAATGGTGATGGTAATGGTTGCACAAATGGTTACAATTGCAGGCACTACATCATTCCAACAAGCGAAGAAGAGTTACTTGGTGGCCAACGACCACCAACAAACTACAATAATGCTACAATCAAAAAAGAACAAGAAATAGATGCCAAACAACGTATGTTTGAAAATCAAATTCGAAAGCTTAAAAAAGAAGAAACAAACTTACGTGCTGGTGGCTTCAATGATGAAGCTAAAAAGATGAATCTAAAGTGGAAGATTCTTGAAAAGAAATATCAAGTTTATTCTTTAGAAAATCATAGATCATTTTCTAGATGGCGTACTCAAATCAGCAGAGATGAAGAGGTTTATTCTAACCAGTGGTCTAAAAAGCAGGTTCAAGAAGTCAATTTAATAGTGAATGAAGAGAATAAGTATCAATACCAAAAAGCAGTTGAAGAGAGTAGAATTATAATCAATGAAAAAGTAGAAAATAATCAAACTATATTTGATACTCACTTAGCATCAGCAAATGAATTTAACACATTTGAAAAAGGAACAGGAAGATATTATAGATCAAATACTAGATTTAATAAAAATGATACAAACCAATGCGAAAAGGTTGTTAATGCAACTCTAAATATTGAAAGTAATTTAAAGTTAAAAGTACCTTCCTTTTTAAGTAAAAAATACGAATTTGAGTTAAAAACAAGCGATGTGCGTTTATCAAGCCCTAATCGTTCATCAAGAAAAGAAGGAAGTGCATGCCATATAGCTGTTGGTCATTCAGAACAATATCAAACTTTAGATAATATTGAATATCTAAATAAAAAATTTGAAAATTTAAATGAGAATGATATAAAAATAAATGTTGAAGATGTTGGAATGTTAAAACGTGTAAAAATATGGTTTGATGGCGAAAAATATATTGATAAAAAAGGTAAGCAAAAAATGAAAAAACATCTTATTGTAATGGATTATAAAGATGAAGTTTTTGAATTAGTTACTTCTTACTATGAAAGTAAAAAGATTTAAAAACAAAAAAAGAAGGATAAACCTTCTAATATTAGATACGCCTGGCCGCTCACCTCAGGAAAGTCTACCTACATAACTGTAGGGCGTGGTCTTGGAGCGAAATTTCCACCTCATATCTATATTTATAGTATATGCGATTTTTTTTAATTATACAATAAAAACTGTAAAACTATACAACATTCCTTACTTTAACGAAGAAAATAGTTATAATATTATTGCTAGAGGTGGACAAATCCCGCTTCCATACCCTTAAGTGTAGGACATGCGAGAGTTCTGCGGGTCTCGCCTAGCATATAAGTGTAGGTGAGGTGGAAAAATTGACTGCGCTCCAAGACCACCAATATGCAAATTGCATTCATTGTTTCAGAGTTGAGCGCCTGACTCCTACAAATTAATCAAAAAAGGACTGTAAAAGGTCTTTTTTTGATTTAATTAAAAAAATTTAAAATTCCTCTTGACTTTATGTCGAACAAAATATATGATAATTATGTCGAACATAAGTGAAAGGAGGGCAAATGAAATCTAACGACAATAAAAAAATGGGTCGTCCTGTTTTAGATTTTAAGAAGGATACGAGAATAGGAATACGACTTGATGAGAATACTTTAAAAAAACTTAATGAGTATTGTCAAAAAAAAAGTCAATCGAAATCTGAAGTAATCCGATTGGCCATTAATAATTATATTAAATAAAACAAGAGGGTAACCATAAGAGTTTTTGCCGAACATAAGATGATTACCCGCCACAACCTACAAGAGATTGCACATTAATTATAGCACAGCCTCTTGTAGATTTCAAACATGCAAATTTATAGGAGGTTTTTTGTTATAATATTAAAATTTCTCTTGACTATTGGATACACAAAAATATATAATATATGTGTAACCAAAAAAGGAGGAATGAAGTGGAAACAAAAAAAGGACGCCCAACTGATAATCCCAAAACTATACAAACAAGAATTAGAATGACTAAAGAGCAAGCAGAAAAATTAAATGAATGTTCTAAAAAGTTACAAATTTCTAAAACTGATGTTGTTGTTAAAGGGATTGAAATGATTTATGATAATTTAAAAACGGGTAAATAAAAAAATGTACAAGTAGTTATCTTGGCGGATTCACTTGTACACACCCCCAAACAGAGGCACTTATATTATAACGTAAGAGCCTCATGTTTTCAAACACAATTTTTAAAGGAAAGAGGCTTTTTTGTTATAATAAAAAAACCTTGACTTAATGCCACACATTTATTATACTTTAGGTGTGGCAAAAAGAAAAGAGGTGAGTTTATGAGTCCAAGAACTGGAAGACCAAAAGTTGAAAAACCTAAGGATATTAAATATAGTATTCGTTTAGATGAAGAAACTGAATTTAAACTAAACGAATACTGCAAAAAGAACAATATCACTAAAGGTGAAGCAATTAGACAAGGAATTCACTTGTTACTTGGCAAAAAAAAATAGGAAGCTAGTCCCCGCTAAAAGATTTACTTCCTATTGCCACTTGTCAGAGGCACCAATATTATAACAAAATAATGCCTCTAAGTCCATATTGAAAAAGAAGATAAGGAGGTTTTTTATATGGAATTCGTATCTTGGGAAAGCATCCCAAAAAAATTTAGAAGTAATTTAAGAAAGATAGTACCAACAGGATACTTTAAACAAAGAACAGACGAAATAGTCAAGGTAGTAAAAACAAGTTTCACAGTATTTGATAGAAAATCAAATATGTGTTGGTACATCTTTATCAATCCAAAAAAGAAATGCGGTTATGATATGTACAAATATTATCAACCACAACAAAAAAACATTAAAGTAAAAGTAATTTAAATATAAAAATAGAACAGGAGAATAAATATGAATAATGAATTAACAATTTTTAAAAATCCAGAGTTTGGAGAAGTAAGGACTCTTTTAATTAACAATGAACCATACTTTGTTGGAAAAGATGTATGTGAAGTATTGGGGTATAGTAATTCAAGAAAGGCAATTAAGGACCATGTTGATGAAGAGGATGTAACGAAACGCGACACCCTTACAAAAGGTGGAAATCAAGAAGTAACTTTCATCAACGAATCAGGATTGTATAGCCTTGTGTTTGGAAGTAAACTTGATTCTGCAAAGAAATTTAAAAGATGGGTAACAAGTGAAGTATTGCCAGCAATACGAAAGACAGGCAGCTATAGTACTGTTCCACAAAGTTATTCGCAAGCATTAAGAGAATTAGCTACTAAAGTTGAGCAAAATGAAAAACTAGCTTTAGAGAATAAAAAGAAAGAGCAAATTATTAATGAGTTAAAACCGAAAGCGGATTATACTGACATCATTTTAAAATCAAAAGAACTTGTAAATACAAACCAAATCGCAAAAGATTATGGTATGAGTGCGATTCAATTTAACAAGATTCTTCATGATTTTAATATTCAGTACAAACAAAATGAGCAATGGTTACTTTACAGAAAGTATCAAGATAAAGGTTATACATTTAGTGAAACAATCGTCATTGACAAAGTCGATGGAACGAGTTTTATTAAAATGAATACAAAGTGGACTCAAAAAGGAAGATTGTTCTTATACAACACATTAAAAGAGAAGAACATTTTACCCACAATTGAAAAGCAGTAATTAATTTTTGATAAGGAAGCATCTAGAAATAGGTGCTTTTTTTATACTCGTTGACACTTACAACGTAAAAGAAAGGATTCATTCATGATAACTATAAGCGGAGCATACCGCGTTAACAAAGCGTAAGGAGGATAACGAATGAAAAGAGAAGAATTAAGAGATTTATTAAAGAATGCTGGTCTTTCAGAAGAGAAGATAGGCGAAGTAGTTGACTCTATCATGGAAACAAACGGACAAGATATTGCAAATGCAAAAAAAGTCGACTTAAAACAATATGTTCCAAAAGATGACTATGATAAGTTAACAAGCGACTTTAATAATTTCAAAGAAAGCAATAAGGAGGCTATTGAAAAGTATCCAACTCTTCAGAACGATTATAATACGCTGAAAGAGACCTCAGCCAAAGAGTTAGATGATTTCAAATTAAGCCAATTTATTGAAAAAGAATTAGCAAGTAAGAAAGTTAGAAATTCAACTGCGATGAAAGCTATTCTTAAAGAAAAAGGCTTTGAGTTTAAATTAAACGAAAAGAAAGATGGAATTGATAAAGAATCATTTAATAAGGCTTTTGACGAAGCGATTAAAGGAAATGAGTTTTTAATCAATACTGGAAATGCTTATGGAAACAGGGCAGGTGTTACACCGGGTTATGATAACAATTTAGGTGGTAATAAAAGTACCGTATCCATTAGCGCTGCTGTAAAGCAATTTTATGAAAATCAAAAATAAAGAAAAGAGAGGACATTTATTATGGCAACAATCACATTAAAAGAATCAACAGTTGGAATGAGCAATCCAATTGACCAATCAATCGTAGAATACTTTGAAAGAAAATCTTTTATTCTTTCAATTATTCCATTTAAAAATGATATTTCGCCACAAGGCGGATCAACATTAGCTTACACCTATCAATATGAAAAAACACCTTCATATGCTGCAGGAAGAGCAATCAATAGCGAATATGTAGCTAATGAAGCAATCCGTGACAACAAAACGACTTATTTAAAAATTTTAGGTGGTTCATACGAAATCGATAGAGTTTTAGCGAAAAACCCTGCAGGAAGAGAAGATGAGGTATCTTACCAAAATAGAAAAAAATCAGAAGCAACAGTGAATAAGTTTCATAACGACTTTATTAATGGTAATGCTACTGAAAATAGTTTGGAATTTGATGGATTAAAAACATTACTCAAAGATACAGCCAACGAAGTTGATGGTTCATCCTTAAATGTTACCAGCATGACAAAAGAAATTGGCTTAAAACTTTGTGATCAATTTGATGAAGTAATCTCAAAATTGACTCGTAAGCCAGATTTAATTATTACAAATTCAAAAGGTTTATTAAAAGTAAAATCTGCGGCAAGACATGCTGAATATTACACACATTCAGAAGATGCCTTTGGAAGAAGCGTAGATAATTATGACGGCATTCCAGTTGTAGATATTGGACAATTCTATAATGGAACAACAAAAAAACTTCAAGATATCATTCCTGTTAGAATCGCTGATGAATATCGAGAGACGCCAGTTACAGCAGATACCTTTGTAACAGATGGTACTTTATACACCAAATCAGGGGAGACATACACTGCTGTAACTACAGGCTCTTTCAGTGCTTCAACTACTTATTACAAAAAATTAGCTGTTAAAGGATCAACTGATTTCTATTTTGTATGTTTTGGTGAAGACGAAGTTTGTGCACTTTCTCCTGATGGCTCAAAACTTGTTGAAGCTCACTTGCCAGATTTTACAGAAGCTAAAGCTGTACACAAAGGCGATGTAGAAGCTGTCTGGGGATTAATGATGAAAAACACAAAAGCAGCTGCTGTACTTCAAGGTGTTAAAATTGCTTAAAAAATTTTTATTACTTATTTATAAGGACTTGGAAAAATTAAAATCTAAGTCCTTTTTTGATTAAATAAAAGGAGATTAAATGGATGAATAAAGTACCTTTTGAAATCAACGTAAATGATTTCATCGAAACATACAACAACATCATTCGCATTAATTCTGCGGTTATCCAATCGCAGGCAAATTATATTTGCTTGAAAATCTGGCAATATGTTTGCACAAACAGCACTATTGATTTTAAAAATTTAGCAAAAAACAATCTGCTAACGACAACTCAAAAAGAAGCTTTAATTGAAGCTGCAGAAGCAGAACTTTTTAGTTATCTTTCCATTGGTGGTGATATGAAAGGAGAACTAGGAGCGACGAATCAAGGAGTGACCATTATTAATAATGATTTAGATGCAAAAGCAATTTGCAGAGAAGCAGATAATATCCTCTCAAGTGCTGGATTTTTTTATAGAGGATGTGGAGTGTTTTAATATGGCTTTAAAAAGAACAATAATTAATGTCTTTCCAAGAATTTATTATACCGAAAGACTAGCAAACGAAATCGATGGAGAACGTTATAAGTACTCTAAAGATTGTTACAATTATGTGATAACAAATGTAGTAAAAAAAAGAAATTCTGGTGAATCTGGTAATGCAACATCTTATTATTTATCCTGCACCATAAACGCGCTTCCGTTTGAAGAAATAAATGTTAAAGTAGGGGACAAACTGATGATTAACAAAGAAGTTTATTTCGTCACGCATGTGGATGACAGCGACTATCGAAATATTTTAATTGAGGCTCATAGTTAGTATGGTTAGTTTAGAAGATAGATTATCGCTTGCAGCGAATTATTTAAATCAGATGCTATGTTTGCATGCACCAAAAGACACTTGGAATTTAACATTTAATGGAATTGCCTTGAAGCAAGTTTCATCCAATCATTGGCAAATCACTATTGGAGGAGAGAATGCTCCGTATGCTGTTTTTACCAATGAGCAATGGATAAGTGAACGCTGGAAAGGCAAAAAGAATCCAAACGAAGGTTGGATTGAAAAAACAATTGAATTGACTCGAATGTATGTGAATTCAATAATGAGTGGAGCTGTATCTTCTGAAGAATTAGATGAAGTTAACAACAATATTAACAATCAACTTAATGAAAAGTTGAACAAGAATATCGATTATATCAACACAGAATTAGCAAAAATGGAAAATAAATACCAGGAAAGGAAAAAATAAATAATATGGAATTAGTTAAATACTCATTAAAAAAGACTCTTCAAGAGCAATTACAAATATTATTTGGCGATGATGTCAATGTATTTGTAACAAACGATTTTACAACATTATTTGATGGAGAAGTGAGAATGCAAGATAATGACTTACTTTTCCTTTTATCCTGTGGCAATGGTACTGCTACGACGACAGATAAAGTTTTTATGACAACACCTTTTGTGTTAACTTGTATTTGTCCAATCGGATTTCGAAACAAAAAATTTGTGGAAACAAAATTATATGAATGGTTTTCACAATACGCCTTAAAAAAAGAACCTTTAAAAATAGGTACGATGGTAGGGACGACACCTTCTTATTATGCGTCCTTTGATTTGATGACTCCATTTTGCAGTGGTGTTAAGAGGTTATTTGCAGGGCAACACGTTACGGATATAGTTATATCTGGAAATGTAGTTACATGCGAAACTCAATTTTCCACTACAAAAGCACCTGTTATCAAAATCAACAATACAGTTTTAGAAAATGTATTTGCATTTTCTGTAAAAAAAATCAGTATTACAAATGATTATACAGTTTTAGGTAATGCATTTCAAAAGCATTCTGAAATCTATAAACAATATACTTATGGAATTCAATTTATATTTGATGAAAATAACGAATTACATGACTTATTAAAAACAACAAATTCTTTGCTTGTAACTATGTCTATCGATGACGATACATTTGATGCATATTTGTGTCTAGACTATTCAAAAACTGTAGCTAGCAGTTTTACAGTATTTACTATTCAAATTATACGATAGTGGGGAATTAAAATGGCAAAAAATGAGTATACAATAAACATTAAAAACACAATTGATGTTACAAATTCAAACAATCCAACTACAGTGAATCAAAATATAGGAGCTGATGGATTAAAACCTTATGTTCCTTCAAATCAAGTTCAAGATGGTCCTTCATTTGCTGGCATCAATGGTAGATTTGCAATTATAAATTCTATGCGTGCACTAGAAAGCATCGCAGGCGATACAGAAATAGTTCAAACTTTATCTAAAATATCTAAATATGTTTTACAAACAGGAGGCATAGTAAAAGCTATTTCTAATGGAAATTACTCTTCTTTAATTGGATTAGCTATCACTCTTTCTTTAGAAGCTATTTCACAAGCAAAAACAAATGCACAAAAAGAAGCAAGTTATTTAAACTCTGTTGACCAAGAAAGAATGGCAAATGGAATCATCGATATAACCAACGTTAAAATATCATCCAATTGGTGGAGTAAACGATATGAATATGAAAGGAAAAAATAAATATGAAAAATTATATAATTAATGAAGTAGATGGCTTACCTTCAAAAGTAAATATTTATAATTTCTTAGGAAAAGAAATAGTTAATAAAGCCAAAACATTTGACAATGAAAGCAAGAAATCAATTGTAATGGTCAATGAAATAGGAACTAATATTGATGTATTTAAGGGATATATTGTTAAGTTCGATTTTCAATTAAACCTAAATGAAGAATTAGACAACGCAAATGTTAGCGTTAATTCAAAAGAAGATTATGGGACAATTTTTCCTTGTATGTCAAAGTGTTTAGTATTCTTTGATGTAAATAAGAATGTTACAAATGACGATTTTGATACAACAGGAACAACGTTCAAAAATAAATATTTTAAAGAAGATGGGTATACTCCTAAAATGCATGCACAATATGTTCTAATTCAACCAGTTATGCAAACAATAACTGAAAAAGATTTTTACCATGCATTTAATCTTGTAGAGCCAACTTATTTATTAAGATTTGCATATACTGGAACAAATTCCGATACAAATCTACCTGAAATTAATATATATGATCCTGTAGATAAAATTGTCAAAACTTACAAGCAATCTGAAAACAATTGTTTATCCGTTTTAGAAAGGCAATTAGCAATTACTGGAGTAGATACAAAAGATAGACATGATAGTTGGTATTATCGTATTTACATTCCAGAAAAAATTAAAAATTTACTGAAAAATGCAGGTAAAGGAAGTTCATTCATTTTCAATTGCTCAACTTTGTATGATATGGTGTTTAAAATTGGCAAATACATCAAGAGATATCCTGTTTTACGTTTTAATCCAAATTATAAACCAAATCAAACAATTACACTAGAAAATGAAAGAGAATTTATTCTAGATTTTGTTCCTTATGATGGAAGTGATAAAAACATTATCAATATGAATGATTTTACAAATGAAAATAATGAATGCACAATTACAAATGGAAGTGAAAAGCAAGCTAACAACATCGTTTGTGAAAATGAAAATTTAGTTTCTACTAATACAGTTTTTTATCCAAGCAAATATGATTTTGCTGCTATTTCTGTAGATAAAGGAGAATTTATTTTGTCTGATGAAACAATAAAAAATTCCACATTAAAACTTCCATATAAAATTAGTCGTGTTAAAAATGCAAGTTATCTAGTTTCAGCTAGAGTAAAGGGATTTTTTGATGGAGACACAAAATTTCTAATAAAAAAATCAAGTATAGATTGCATTCCTTATTACGATTGGTTAGAAATAAACGATAAAGAAAAAAGAAACAATACTCTTTATTTTAAAGAAAATTCAGACGAAATAATTGTTAGTCATTTTATTGATAATAATTTTAGTGAATATGATAAAGAAGGTGCCTATGACGAAAATGATGGAAGAATCTACATCGGTTTCCAAGTAGAATATGAACCATTAATTAATGCTGAAACTTCCAATGGAAATGGAGAATTTAAAGAATTAATTAATCAAATTGATTCAAAACTTGACTCAAAATTATTTGGTAGTTGGATAGAAAATTATCAAAAACAAAATAAAGCTGTAAGTATGGGATTGAAAAAAACTATAAAAAACTATACTGATTTAGTTGATCCAGGAACAATTATTGAAAATGATGACAATAAACAATGGATTGTAAATCAAGCACAAATCACCACTTTAAATAATCAATTTCAAGTTACTTATATGTTATCCTACCAAATTCCAAAAAGAAGTGAGATTGTTACTGCATCACAATCTATTCAAAATAAAAGTATAGAAAGTGATAAATCTTATGATAGATTAATTAATGTAAAAGAAAATGTTTATATTGATTTAAATTATTTAACCGATAACGAAACTACTATACCAAATGGAGTATATAATGGCAAATTTATAAAAAAAAGTAAATATTATCTTTCTAATCTTGCTCAAACAACTATTGAACCAATTGAACTTGGATATTTAAAAATGTTTCTTTCTTCTAATGAAGAATACAAATATTTTAAAGTTCCTCTTGTCAAAACAATATTTGGTAATAGTTTATTATTAAATATCATATTTGACGATAAAAAATATATAGGAATAAATGGAGTAGTAGATGTCTCGACAAATAGTGATAAAAATGTTAATTATAAATCTTATACAGATAATTTTAATAAAATTGAATCTATATCTATAATTTATTCAAGTGATGATTCAGAAACTATAAACGATTTCGAAACAAAAGTCGAAATCAGCAAAACTGGGAATGAAATATATTACAATGCTGTAAATATGAAATACTTGAAATATACTTCAAAACTAAAAAATTTCAATAATTCTTATCCTGATTTAAGCGTGAATGAATATAATCTAAAATATAATAATAATGATTTGCCAAAAATAGAGGATCTAATAATTTTTAAAGATACTTATGAAAAGCTGACTATTACACATCAAATAGAGTTTATTGAAGCAAATAATAAGGTTACGATTCATGATGACTTTATTAAATTAATGCCAATATTAGAGGTTAATTCAAATGTTCAGTTAGGTTTATATATGCATGATTATATTGATGACGAAATCAATGGAACATATGTTTACGAAGTGGCTTCAGTAGAAAATTATATTGACGAAAAAAATAGTATTGCTTTAACTTTTAATAATCTAGCATTATCGCTTTATAAAAGGTACTTTACGATTGTTCAAATTGTTGACAATGAAAATTCAAAAACATATAATAAACTTATAACAAGGAGAGTTGATAGTTGTTATGATTCTATTTCAAAAATATACATATCAACTATTACAAAATAAGATATGAAAAAAATATTAACCATTTTAATAATGATTCCTTTTGTTTTGTCTGGTTGCGCAAAACAAACAAATAAGAATAAGATAGACTTTGGTGAAACAGTTAAAGATAAAGCAATGGAAGTTTTTTATGATTATTTTTATGGAACTCATGAATTTACAAGTAAAGGAAAAAATTATTCTCAATGGTACATTGAAGATATGAAATATTATTTTAAAGATAAATATGAAAAAGATATAGAAAATTGTAATTTTATTTTTCAAATTAATGTTTTCGATATAAAATTTTCATATAATTATTATTATGAAATTGAATATACTCTATTTAAATTTTTTTCTTATACTTTAGATGGTGAATATAACGAAATGAATGATATTGATTTAGATATACGTAAATTTAAAGTAAATTATATATGTGATGAAGACACTGGACAAGCTTATTTAATTGGTGAATTAGGTGAACGAAAAAAATACTACATTGATTAAGGAAGGTATATTATATGCAATTATTAAAAAAAATTTCCATTTCAGTTTTAACTTTATTTTGTACAGTTTTACTATTAAATTCTTGTTCAAATTATAAGAAAACTGATAAAAGACAGAATTATGAAGATCAAGCTGTTCAAGCATTTTATAATTTTTTAGATGAACAAATAGAAAAATATGCACAAAAACCACTTTTAGATATTAAAGAAATAGATATAATTAATATCAATTTTTCTAATGAAAAAGTAAAATTTGGCGGAACATCATATGTAGAAGAAGTTTGCTATGATGGTTATTTTAATATCACATATAGACTTACAAGTGATTTTTATGATTATGGAGAGTATACGCCAATATATCCTGATTGTGATTTAATAAATATAATAGAAAATATTAAATCTATTCATAATGTAAAGGTATATTATTCTTTTGATGTAAGTAAAGAAATGAAATTTAATATGGAATCTTTTTGGTGGTTTTATGATCTTCATGGTGAAGCAGGGGAACAAAATAAAGATATAATAGGTGAATGAAAATTTGATTTTTTAAAGAGAAATAACGAGAAAAGCACTTAAAAGGTGCTTTTTTTGTTGTTCACGAAAGGAGGGCGATGTAATGCGAAAATATGAAATAACTTTTAATGAAAATTTTGAAGCAATCATGCCAACACCGATTGTATTGAATCAATCAGATAGTAATTTTAAAATTGATTTTCACATTCCTAAAAAAAATATAGAAGATGCAAGCGTTACTACAGCTTATTTGCAGTGTACACTTGCACGTGAAGATAAAAGTATAAAAGTAAAAGTTCCAGAAGGAATGAATGCATCTATAGAAGTAGATTCTATTAATCCTAATAAATATGCTATGGTATCCGTAGAAGTTCCTAGTAAAGTAACTCAATATTATGGCAGAGTAAAATGTGCCTTAATATTTAAAAGAGAATTGACAGAAGAAGAAAAAGTAATTTTAGAAGAGCAAGAATTCGACGAAGAATTACTTGATGAAGAAAATTTAACTGATGTTGAAACTATATCATCAGCAATATTTTATCTTTTTGTTCGCGAAACAACCAATTATGATAGAACAATTCCCGAAGAAGAGGAAGATGTAGTCCTTGTTGAAATTCAGAAGTTAATCGATGCTGCGCAAGCAAAAATCAATCAAGTTAAAAGTAACATTTATAAATTTGACAATCCATTTTCAAGTTATCATGATTTTGCAACATCATCTATTAATCAATTTAAGCTAAATGGATTAAATGAAATATATTTAGGCAATGTTACAATTAACAAAACATCTAATCATGTCATTGGCTTAGTTTCATGGTCAGCTTTTTTTAATAGTTATCAAACTATAATTGTTAGTTCGGAGGGAAGAGTAATTGTATCGGATGGAGAGAATGAAAAATATTTAACTAATCTAAAAATATCCTCGCCATTCATCTATGCAGCTACATTAACTGGACAATCCAAAGTGGAAGAAGGAAGTTCATTTTTCGTTCCGACTCCTGTGTTAGATGGTGAAGCTGCACCAAAAAGTTACGTCGACAAAATGGCACGTGATACGGACACGTCTCTTCCATTTGTCGGAACAATTGCACCGAATCCAGAGCAAAAGAAAATTTGGTTTGATACTGGAGAAAGCTTAAAAGAATCTTTAGATGAAAATATAATGGACGAAACAAACAATGTAATTAACGATTTCACCCAAGAAGAATCTTTAATTAACTATAGTTTAGATTCAAAAGAATTGGTAAAAAATGAAGGATTTTTGATAGAAGAAAATGGTGAAAAGTTATTACAAAGTGAAGAAATTTTAGTTGAAAATACCGGTGATACACAAACAGAAGTATTGGTTGAGTATAACCAAGAAGAAAATTTGATTTATGAAGAAAAATTAATAATAACGGAGGAAAATTAAATAATGCCAAAAATTTTAGTGAATTATAAATACAACAAAAAAGAAGATAGTTTTAAAGTCTTAAATTATGATCATGTTTTTGCTGACATGCCTGTAGCAGTCATGGAGATGGATACAGAATATGACGACATATTGGTGGTTCCAATAAAAAATATTCCTACAATTGTCGAAAAAGAAGAATATTTAAAAATTCATAAAAAGTTCTATTTAAAAGCAGATGAGAATGGAAAACTTTATGAGGCAGCAGATGGTCATCCTATTTATTTGCCAAAAGATACAAAACTAGAAGAACTAATTTATATTAATGGTCAAATTTTGAAAATGGATACATCTAATGCAGAAGTAGTTAAAAGTGAAGATAACAAAAATAATGAAGGAGGTGAATAATAATGGCAACAACTAAAGCAAATGTAATCTATAAATTATACAATGGAACAGATTGGGATATTTATTATTTTAAAACAACTGCAGGAAGTGTGATAGAATCTACTACTAAGAAATTCTTAACACCTGAAATGACTATCAATAGTAAAGTTCTTTTTAATGGTGCAATTACTCTAACTGCCGATGATATTGGTGCTACTTCAACTAAAAAATACTTAACAAGTTCAAGTACTATCAATGGTCAATCACTTTTTGATGGCCCCGTCACTTTAAGAGCGAACAACATCAATGTATCATCAAGTTTTTCCACATCCCACCCAGAATACAATGGTAACATCGAATCAGTTTTTGAAAGTTTTATTACGGAGCATACAGCTATTCAAAATAGTTTATCAACGATTAACGGAAAACTATTCGATAAAGCAAATATTGTTACTTCAATTGACGATAGCATTACTACTGAAAACGGAAAAGTACCATCGATGAAAGCTGTTGTGGATTATGTCGTTCAAACCGTTAATCCTGCAATGGAATTTAAAGGTGTTTGGAGTACAACTACAGCACTTCCAAGTGGAGCAAAAAAAGGTGATAATTACAAGTTGGGTGTAGCTATTGGTTCAAGCACTCATAAAGGTGATTTATTAATTGCAGTTAAAGATAATCCATCTACATCTATTTCAGCAATCAACGATGAAATAAACTGGTCTATCATTCACGGCGAAGAAGATACAAGTACTACTGATACATGGAGACCTATTCAAGTAAATGGAACTAATAAATTATTAGGGACTATTAGCACAGGCGCACTTAATTTTAAAGATGGTAACAATACGAATGTTTCATTTGATACAGGTGATTCGAGCATCCAAATTAATGTAGATCTTTCTGATTATGTTACAAACAGCACTTTTACAAGCAATAATACTACTTTAAATAATTTGATTTATCAAAACACAACTAGTATCAATAATTTAAGTCAAGATATTGACACATTATCTAGTGACCTTGCATCTTTAGAATCACAAGCTGCTACGGTGTTTGTTCAAAGTGCTTCGCCATCCAGTGCAAAGAAAAATGACATTTGGATTGACATTTCGGGTGCTACAACTGTAAGTGCTTAAGGAGCTATATTCAATGGCAACTTCTGCAAAATTTCATATTTATAACGGAAGCAACTGGGTAGAATATCAATTTAATGCATTTAATTCATCGAAGTTAGGAGGATATCTACCCTCTGCTTTTCGTAAAACAACAGATAAAATAACTACTACAGATTTGGTTGAGCCCAATTTAATTAATGGTGTTTCTCCAACGGAACAAGGTATTATTGAAGCAACCTCAGCAGATAGATTGGCTTTCTTGCCGGGTGATCAAATTATCGTAGAGCAATCAACAGATGGTGGTGCTACTTGGGTAACTGCTGGAATGAGCGATTTAGACAAGAGAAAATTGTTTGTTTCAAAAGACAATTCAGGAGCTCTTGCTTATATTCCATTAAAAAATGGAAGCAAAAGCTGTGATTGTATGCTTAGAATTACAATAACAGGGATGAAGTATAATGTCCCTGACGGAACTGCCGAAACAGAATTATATAATTATTGGAATAGTTCATACATTAAAAGTAATGAAAGATATTTTGACCCTAATTTATTATCGATGTGGTTTTCGAGTAACGCAGATAGAATTCAGTTTACTGTACAAAGAGCAACGGGGGCAAATCCGAACAACTGGATAACAGAAGGTACTTTCAATCAACTAAGTGGGTGGTCAGGACGAGCTACTTGTAAATTAAGTGGTGCAACATTTGGTGGCGGTACTTCTCAAACAAGCAATTACTGGAATTGGAGATTCATTTTTCGAACTCAAGCAACAGATGGCACTTTTGACGACACAAAACTAAACGTTTCTTATTTAACCACGCGTCAACAAGTTTTTAACTTAAGGTTATTTTCCAAAAGTTGTTGGACAATGTCCCATTACTTGATGAGAAATGGTCATATCTACGATTGGGATGTTGAAAGAAATGTAATCTTTCCTGCAAATATTACAGGTAGTTCAGCATATTTGCAATATTGCATAACGACAAAAGATGTACTTCCACAAACAAATAATTCAAGTAATGTTGGATGGTCAAATAGACAATTTTATGCAATTTATGGGAAAACATTATATGAAGATGGAATTTCGTTATCAAATAAGTATCAAGTAAAAGGCACTACTACTATAATTTATAGTACAGAAACAAATATTGTTTCAGCACCTGCAGAGGGTAGTTTTACATCGAAAGCCATTACTATAACGAGCAGTGTACAAGCAGGTGATAAACTAAAAGTATATTTGTATGGAGGAAGTGGATATCCACATATTAATTCGGGAATAATTGAATTGGAATTGTTTAATCCTACATCATCATCATTAGCAGGTTCAGGAACTATTATGTTGACATATGGAGCACAACATTTCATGGCTACTGCTTATGTTGCTCCAACAGGTACAACAACGTCTACAACTCTTTACATTGTTATTCAAGCATTAGATGCATCTCAGTATGCTGCAGCATCAAGCGTTAATTTATTGAAAGTAGAAAGGATAAGATAATATGGATACTACTAATGAAGAATTGAGAAATAATTATTTGTTAGAATTAAATGATTTATATAATTGGTTTGATTGGTATGACACTCAAATCATGCAATACAATCGCGATATAAGAGTTTATCAAGAATCGAATATTAATTTATCCACACTAGATTCACTTGCTATCGCTAAAGCAAATAGAATAAAAGAAGTAAAAAATTTAATTAAATCCACATATAGAGAGGACTAAAAAAGTTCTCTCTTTTTTTAAAGAAAGAGGTAATATTATGCAACAACAGCAAAAAAAATTAAGATATGTCCCAGTTTATGATGAGCTAGGGAAAATGATAGATTATCATGAAGTCTTTTTTTGTAGAAACGACCAGGAAATTTCTTTATTAGATATTGAGGTAAAGAAAAACAAAATAGAATATGAAAAGCGTTTAAAAGTAAAAAATGACTTGTTAGAAAAAGAAAAATTGAAAAAAGAAGAAGAAATCATATCTTTAAAAAATACGATTTCTAATCGAGATTTAATCATTGATCAACTTATGAAAAGAATTGATTCATTAGAAAAAATATTTGATCAAAAATTAAAAGAAGAATTATCCGTTTCATTTATAAAGCCATATGGCCAGGAGGAAAATATATGAAAAAAATTAAAATTTTAATAATTAGTATTTTAGCATCATTTGCAATTTTTACAATTTATCTTACGCCAACATTTATATCACATGCTGCTTCTGAAGAAAATGTCTTTGAAGAAAAAACTTATAGTTATGAAGACAATATTGGTACTCTTCAAGTCACTTTAATATCAGATACTGAATGCCATGTTATTCTAATTACGGGAATAGAAACTACTGAAAAAACTGTTTCTTATCAATTAAAAGACAATATGCTTATTTTAAATAATGGAAGTGAGAATGAACTTAAGATGGTAATTCATGAAGATGGAAAAATTACACCTTATGATGATAATAGTAAGTCAGAATCAGAAGATGACATCGATAAAGCTACTTTAGAAGGAATCATTGAAAATTTAAAAAATGAACTTGAAAAATACAAAGATCTTGTTGAAAATGATACATTAAAATTTATTATTAACGCTATTATTTCATTTTTAACAGCATTTGGTGCTTTGTGGATTCGTTTTAGATCTTTTGATAAAGCAAATCTTTCACTTAATGCTTCACAAAAACTAATCGAAATTGCAAGAAGTGAAGTTGAAAATATTACTAAAGATGTCGCAGAACTTGCAAAAAGCGTTAAAAATTCAGACAATACTAATAAAGGATTAACGGATTTATTTGGAAAAAGTATCAACACATTAAATAGTGCTATTTTAAGACTCACGGATAGGATTGATGCCCTAGAAAGTGATATTAAGAATAAAGAAGGAAAATAATATGGATAGATTAAAAAGTAAAATCTTATCGTTTAAAAAGAAATGGATTGTATACACGATTATTGAAACAATTTGTATTATTTTGCCCTTTTTAATTATTTGTATATTCAACCGAAAAGAGTATTTTCAAACCAAAGAAAATGCTCTTTCTTTAGGAATTGGATTCATCATCGGACTAATCGTTATTATTTTTACAGCTGTACCAAAACTTCCAAAATTAAATGGAATTGGATGGTATATTGTAGCTGTTCTTCTGGTCTGGTGTTTTCGGATGTTAGTTAGTGATTTATGCATTATAATAACGACTTCTTTTGCAGGTTATGTAATATCATTATTCTTTGCTTATTATGCTAGAAAAAACAAAAATTTATTTAATCAGTACAAATCAGCATTAATTAACAAAGAAGTTTTAAATTCTGAAGAAAACATAGAATTAGATCCTTCAGGGAAAATAAAATAGTACTACCGTATAAATTAAGATAGTGCTATAATTAATGTGCAATCAATAATAGCAATTGCTGAATTGATTGTTCCTTCTGGCGATAGAGTATAATAAAAAACAATTAGAAGACAATTAAGATAGTGATTGTTTGGTTGCTTAGGAAGGAAAAGGAAATAAAATGTGAAATTTTTATTTTATTTAAAATTATTACTAGTTATTATTAAGAATCTTTATTTAAAAAAGAAAAAAACTACTATTGCTGTAGTAGTTCTTATAATAACTAAGCAATAGCCCTTTGCAAAACTCTATCGCTTCTATTCGTATTATAATATACAAATTATTAATTGTCAATTTTAATAATAGACTAATCTCTTGTAAAAACTCAAGAGATTTTATTTTATATAAGGAGATAAAACATGAACGAATTAAAAAATAGTTTTGATTACAGTAATATGAAATTTGAATATAAAGATGTTAAGGATAGATTATTTACAGGAATACCATTAGTCACATACGGAATATTATTTATCTTTTCCATATTATTTCAAATTGTAGATATCAATTTTGAATTTAAACTAATGTTATCTGGAACTTTCTGGGTAAAACTTTTAATAAAATATTTTACAATTCTTTTAGTTTTCTTTCTGCTATATCCATTTTTTTCTAGATTATTAGGCAATTCTGATGAAGCAAAAAAAATAAAAAATAAAGCAAAAGATATAAGTGAGAAAATTGTATTTCAAAGGTTGTCAGTAAAATTGAAAGAATATACAAAAATTGAAATGGATAAAGAAGAAAAGATGTTTTATTTAGAACTTCTATCATCTTGTGGAAATATTCCAGAGTTTTACTTAAATAGTGAATATACTATGAAAAAAATTGGAGAAGATTTCAAAGAACAAAAATTAAACAAACAACAATACAAACTTTTAAAAAATATTAAATACGGAAAGATTAAATTTGCAAAATTAAAAGGTGATGAAATTAAATTTGTTTGTGCAGAAAAAAGTTTAAAAAATAAAAAATATAGTAATCAAGGTAATGAAATAATCATAAATGAAATTATAATTAAAATTCTTGCAATTGCAATATTGGGTATCCTTTCTGACTTAGTTTTAAATTCTTTTTTTGGGCAAGATTTTAATATTAAAGAAGACTGGATAAAAGCTATCATGTCCATAGTCACAACACTATTAAATTATGCTACTTCGATGTTTTTCGCTTTTACAGTAGCTAATAAAGTAATCAATGAAAATTTGCGTTTTACTGAAGTTGTAACTATTCACGTGACAAATTTTTTGGAAGATGTTGAAACAGGAAAGTACAAATGTGAAAACAAATTAATAGAAAATCAACAATAAATTTTGATTTTACAATTATAAAATAAAATTTTAATATAAAAAAGAAATAGTATTTTACTTGAAAAATAATTTTATAAATTATATAATAGTAGTGGTGGATAATCAAAAAAGAAGGTCAAGTGCTGCTAACACTTGGCCTTCAACTTTTTTTGAGAAATATTTTGTGAAATAATCATTTAAATTAAAGAATTAATCTTTCGGTTTATTATTACCAAAAAGTTTAATTAATAGTGCTATAATTAATGCAAACACTATTAGATACTCCATTAAGGAATACCCCTTTCATAAAAATTTTTACTTATCCACCAAATACTCCTGTGAATAAGTCGGTCATACCAAATACTCCTTTCAAAAGTACATACACTTCTGTATGCGTTTAAATTATACTATATTTTAATGTTCTACAAAAGAATAATTGATTTAATTTTTTGGGCTTATTTTGGGCTTGTTTTACTGAAAAACAGCTGATTTTATTAGTGTAAAAATGGCTGAAAAAGGCAAAAAATAGGCTAAAAACTATATAAATGACCATAATTTTAACCATTATCCGCTACTGTTAAGAGGCACCATAAAAAAAACAAAAGTCCTATTTTGAAATGAATTTGAATTTTTATCATTTCTATGAAAGGACTTTTATTTATACAAATAATTTATTTCTTATAGTAGTTTATCTTGTTCCTGAATTACTTTTTCAAAAATACGTATCAATTCTTTACTATCTTCTTCACCAATGAGTTCGATAATTTTTTGACTTGCATTTAATGATTGACTATGAATAAGTTGAATCATTTCTATTCCTTTTGTTGTTAAAGATATTTCTTTACATCGTAAATCTTTTTTTTGTTTTTCAATGGCTATAAGTTCTTTTTTCTTTAATTGATTCAATGTTCTATTCATTTGACTTTTTAACATTTTACTCTTTTCAATTAAATGTTTTATGCTCACTTTATGTGGAATATTTAAATATATTAAATATAATACAAAAGCTTCCGTGTAAGGAATATGTTCAACCATGCGATCATTTTTTATAATTTTTGAAAGAAGAAGCCAATCTTTTAAAAGTATTTCATTTAGTTTCATTTTCTTTTCTCACATATACTAAAGCATAAGCATTATCTCCAATATGACATCCAACTACCGGAGATAAATTAATAACTTTCCCTTTTCGATATAAATTTTCTTTTTTTAATTTTTCGATTAAATTCATTAAGTTCGATTGATTATAAGAATAATAGTAATATATAGGAAAATTTTCATCGGAAGGATTTTCTTTAAAGAATTTAGTAATATGAATATTAGCACGTATTCTACCAAATGATTTTCCTATAACCGCGATTGATCCATCTTCTTTAAATTTTATTGTGGGCTTTAAATTTAAAAGATTTCCAATTATGCCTTCTGAACTAGATAATCTACCTCCTTTTACTAAATACTCTAAAGTATTCATTATAGCCACAACCACAATTCTTTTTTTCAGTTCATTCAAAGATTGAACAATTTCTTGAATTTCTTTGCCTTCATTAGAAAGTTTTAATGCATGTTCTATAAGAATCTGTAAACCAGCAATCGTTGTACAAGAATCAATAATATAAATATGATGATAATCCACTTTCTCTTTTGCCAGACAAGCATTGGCATACGTCCCACTCAAGGAATTTGCAATAAGAATAACGAATAATACTTCATTTGCATTTTTAGCATCCATAAATATTTTTTCAAAAGTTTCGGCCGTTGGCTGAGATGTTTTAGGAAATTTCTTTTTATTAATCAATAAATCATAAAACTCGTCTTTACTTATATCTATACCATCTTTGTAACTTTCATTATCAAAGTTTAAAGATAATGGTAACACTGTTATGCCTAAGTTTTTTGCCTCATCTTGTGTATAATCAGATGATGAATCCGTAATAATTTTAAATTTCATTGTTAAAATCTCCTTTGTTCACAATGTGAACTAATCATAATATAGCCTTTTCTTTTTGTCAAGAAAATATAGTAATCTTTCAACATCACATATTTATTTTATGAAAAAATTAACTTATATATCCTCATATAAAAAGATTTGTAAATGTAATTTCTTTAAAAAAAATAATATTTTTTCTTGCAACGTTTTATTTTGTATGCTATTATAGTATAGCGCTAGTAATTTAGCGATAGGTGCCTTGTTAGCTCAGCCGGTAGAGCACGCGGCTGTTAACCGCGGTGTCGTGAGTTCGAGTCTCTCACAAGGCGCCATTATATTTTTGGCCAGTTGGAGAAGCGGCTTAACTCACATGCCTTTCACGCATGCACTTCACGGGTTCGAATCCCGTACTGGTCACCAACTAAAATGCCGACTTAGCTCAATTGGTAGAGCAACTGACTTGTAATCAGTAGGTTGTGGGTTCGATTCCTATAGTCGGCACCATTTTTTTATCTTATGCGCCTGTGGCGGAACTGGCAGACGCGCCAGACTTAGGATCTGGTACTTCGGTGTGGGGGTTCAAGTCCCTTCAGGCGCACCATTTCGATTCAAAATGAACATTTCATTATTAAAATGTTCATTTTTTTTGTTTTGCGATATTGAAAAAATAAATATTTATTGATGAAATTCAAAATAAGCAAGACTTTGAAGGATAAAAAAATGCATATCGATAAGAAAGTAATTATTCTATCTTTATTAAATAAATTTATCTATATCTAAGAAAATGATATAACACATTATTAAAGAGATTTAGATGATTATTTTTAGTGATGGAAAAATCATAATCTTTTTTTTATATTTCTGTATATATTTTCTTCTATTTATACTTTGGTTACAAAAGATTTATAGATAAAGTAGATATATAAATTTAAACTTCATCGAGCATCTTAAAAGTTGATTATACTCCTATTTAATCGACAAATATGTTACAATAAAAGGGGAATTTTTTATGAATCAATGAAACAGTAAAAAATTACGAATGGAAAAAGTCTCTTTTCAAAAATAATACCCATTCAATGAATTTATAAAAATTTATCATTTATTCGTTAGAAGATTGATTCAAATAAGTAGATATGAAAAAGGAGAAAAATATGAATCCAGAAATTTTTATTCGAAATGCAGAAGAAAAGGATATCCATGATTTAAATAAACTATTATTTCAAGTTCATAAAATTCATAGCGATGGTAGACCTGATTTATTTAAAAAAGGGGCCAAAAAATATAGCGATGAAGAATTAAAAGAAATATTACATGATAAAAACAAACCTATTTTTGTCGCTGAAATGAATAATAAAATTGTAGGCTATGCATTTTGTATTTTTATGTATAGTTCAAATAGTCATTTGTTACCGGATATAAAGACCTTATATATCGATGATTTCTGCGTTGATGAAAATGTACGTGGACAGCATTTAGGAACTACTATTTATAAGCATGTTTTAGATTTTGCCAAAAAAAATGGATGCTATAATGTAACTTTAAATGTTTGGGCAACCAATTTAAAAGCCATAAAATTCTATGAAAAAATAGGTTTAAAGATACAAAAAATTGGCATGGAACAAATTTTATAATGGAATGCGATTTTTAATCTTAATTATTTTAAAAAAATAAAAATCGCATTTGATTAGTACAAATGCGACTTCATTTATCAATGGCGGAGCAAGAGAGATTTGAACTCTCGCGCCAGTTTCCCGACCTACACCCTTAGCAGGGGCGCCTCTTCGGCCTCTTGAGTATTGCTCCAAAACCGCAGTATAATTCTATATTGCTAATAAATCATAGCATAAAGATTCTATTTTATCAAGAATAGAATAAAAAAAATTCTTTTGGAAAAAATGAAAGAAGATTTACCTTATTTACTATTTTGGTAAATAAGTGTAAAATAGATGAGGATGTGAGGTGTTAGTTATGGCTAAATTGGAAATCAAAAATCTACACGTATCCGTTGGTGAAAAAGAAATCTTAAAAGGAATTGATTTAATAATCAATGAGCATGAAATTCATGCGTTACTTGGACCTAATGGAAATGGAAAATCAACTTTACTTTCAACGATAATGGGACAACCCAAATATAAAGTAACAGAAGGTGAAATCTTACTTGATGGCAAAAATGTCTTAGAATTGCCTGTTGATGAACGCGCAAAGGCAGGACTTTTTTTAGCTTTGCAATATCCACCTGAAATTCCAGGAGTAATTAATTCAGATTTTTTAAAAGCAGCAATTAATACCAAATTAGACAAGCCCGTATCTTTATATAAATTTATTGTTGAATTAGAAAATGCCACTAAAGAAGTTGATTTACCTTTAGATATGATTCATCGATACTTAAATGATGGATTTTCAGGTGGCGAGAAAAAACGAAATGAAATTATTCAACTTAAACTTTTAAAACCTTCCATTGCCATGTTAGATGAAATTGACTCTGGATTAGATGTTGATGCATTACAAGTTGTCGCAAAATCGGTGCAAGAGGTTATAGAAAGAAATGGCAGTGCGTTAGTCGTATCTCATTATGCACGATTTTACCAATTGATTAAACCAACACATGTTCATGTCATCGTCGATGGTAAAATTCTATTAAGTGGTAATGAAGAAATTGTAGATAAAATAGATAAACAAGGTTTTGACTGGGTAAAGGCCGAATATGGCATTGATGTTAATAAAGTTGATTTAAGACCATCTTCCATTGGACTATGTGGTGTAAAGGAAAAACTTAAAAATGATCAAGAAAATAAACTTTAAAGATTATCATCTAAATTTTGAAAATTATAATTCTAAAACACAAACTTTAACAATTGAAAATGTACAAGATGATACCTATTTTATCAACTTTGAAAATTTTATCCCTAATCTATTGACCATTCAAATCATTCATTCAAATGTTTCAATTGTCGAAACTTTTAAAGGAAATATACCAAATTGTCAAATTGAATACAATATTGATAATCAATCAAAGCTTCAGCGCTGTTCTATTATTGTAGAAACACTTTCTGAACAAACCATCATTCGCAATATAAACAATAATGGTTTTTATCAATCTATGCAAATTGATTTAACCAAAATGTCTACGCATAGTGAAGAAAACATCCATTTAAATACACCCAATGCATTTGCATCTGTTAAGGATGGTATTTATGCTATGGAAAATACAAAAAAAATATATCAAACAAATTTAAATCATTATCAAAAAAATTGCATATCTAAAGCTCAAATTTTTGCAGTTAATGATGACAATGCCCATGTAAGTATTTTTACTGATGCATATATTAAAAATGGGGCCACTGGTACAAAAACAAACCAAGAAGGAAGAATTATTAATCTTTCTACAACCTGTTATGGCATTGTCTTACCTAATTTACATATTGATGAAAATGATGTAGAAGCTTCTCATTCTTGCAGTGTTGGCTCCGTAAACCAAGATCATATGTACTATCTAGAAAGCAGGGGCTTAAGCACTCTTCAAGCAAGAAATATTTTAATTCGAGGTTATTTTAACCCTATATTAGAAAATTTAACAAACGAAACAATCAAAAACGAAATTATTACTTTATTAGAAAAAAGGATTGGTTAATATGCTAGACATTCAAAAATTAAGACAAGATTTTCCAATGCTCGATAATAAAAAAATGCAAGGTCAAACTCTTGTATATTTTGATAATGCGGCCACTTCTTTAAAACCAAAATGTGTTATAGAAGCCATGAATGATTACTATTTCAATTTTAATAGTAATGTTCATCGTGGTGATTATGATTTAGCTGCCAAAGCAGATTCAACTTATGAAAATGCAAGAAAGTCTGTAGCAAAATTTATTAATTGTGAAACCAATGAAGTGGTTTTTACGAGTGGAACAACACAATCTTTGAATTTGGTAGCTTTTGGCTATGCCTTCAATCACTTGAAAGAAAATGATGAAATTATTTTAAATGAAGCTGAACATGCTAGTAATATTTTACCATGGTATGAAATCGCAAAAAAATTACATTTAAATATTGTTTTTGCACCTTTAAATGATAATGGCGAAGTAACTTTAAATGAAATTGAAAAACTGATAAATGAAAAAACAAAAATTATTTCCATCGCTTATGTGAGCAATGTTTTAGGAGCTATTAATCCTATTCAAGAAATAATTAAAAAAGCTCACGAAAAAAATATTATTGTGGTAGTGGATGCAGCTCAAGCCATTCCCCATATGCCTGTTGATGTAAAAGAACTAGATTGTGATTTTTTGGCTTTTTCAGGTCATAAAATGTGTGGTCCTACAGGAATAGGCGTTTTATATGGTAAATACGACTTATTATGTGAAACGCAATCGATTCAATTAGGTGGCGGAATGAACGCTAAATTTGATTCATGTCAAAACATGTTATTAAAAAAACCACCTTATAAGTTTGAAGGAGGTACTCCTGCGATTGCTGAAGTAATCGGTTTAAATGCAGCAATTGAATATTTAACTCAAATTGGTATGAAGCAAATTCATGAAAGAGAAAAAGAGTTAAAAAAATATGCAATTGAACAATTAAGTAAACTGGATAATATAATTATTTATAATAAAAATAACGATTCAGGTGTGATAACTTTTAATATTAAAGATGTATTTTGTCAAGATGCAGGAAGTTATTTTAATAGTAAAGGTATTGCCGTGAGAAGTGGACATCATTGTGCAAAACTTTTACCTAATTTTTTAAACGTTATTGGCACAGTAAGAGCTTCCTTGTATTTTTATAATACAAAAAAAGAAATTGATATTTTTGTAGAAGCTTGTAAACATGGAGGTGATTTTTTAGATGCTTTCTTTAAATAATCCAATGATAAAAAGAGAAATCATTATGGATCATTATGAACACCCAAGAAACAAGGGATTAGTCAATGATTCTCGTTATCTAAAAGTCAATATGAACTCAGAATCTTGCATAGATGATATTGACATTCAAATTTTAATTGAAGATGGTAAAATAAAAGATTTTCGTTTTGATGGCGTGGGCTGTACCATCTCTACAGCTTCTACATCCATATTATCTGAACTTGTTATTGGCTGTAGTATAGCTAAAGCCCATCAAATTGTTAAAGAATATGACAATATGATTAAAGAACTTCCATTCGATGAATCTTTATTACAAGAAGCTGTAGTTTTTAAAGATGTTAGTAAGCAAGCTAATCGAATAAAATGTGCTATGATTGGCTTTAATGGATTACTCGAACTATTGAATTCATTAAAAGAAGGTGAAACCAGTGGAAAATAAAAAAATAAAAGGTATAGAAGATTATCAATATGGTTTTTCCGATAAAGACACAAGTGTTTTTAAAACCAAAAAAGGTCTTACAAAAGAGACTATTTTGGAAATATCAAAAATGAAACAAGAGCCTCAATGGATGAAAGAGTTTCGCTTAAAATCCTATGAAACATTTGTAAAATTAAAAAATCCTAATTTTGGACCTAATCTTGATTTTCTCAAATATGATACTTACACTTATTATATTAAACCTTCTGAAAAATCTGTACAAAGTTGGGAAGAGGTCCCTGAAACGATTCGAGAAACCTTTAATAAACTTGGTCTCCCTGAACAAGAAAAAAAATTTTTTGCAGGTATTCATACCCAATATGAATCAGAAAGTGTTTATCATAATATGCTCAAAGAAGTAGAAGATAAAGGCGTGATTTTCTTAGATACTGATAGTGCTTTAAAACTTTATCCAGAACTTGTAAAAAAATATTTTAATACTGTTGTTCCTTATCAAGATAATAAATTTTCTGCACTAAATGGAGCTGTTTGGTCAGGTGGTTCCTTTATTTATGTTCCAAAAGGTGTAAAACTTGATAAACCATTACAATCTTATTTTCGTATTAATTCTAAAGGAATGGGTCAATTTGAAAGAACGCTCATTATCGTAGATGAAGGCGCAGATGTGCATTATGTTGAAGGTTGTACGGCCCCTATCTATGATTCTGAATCCTTACATGCTGCCGTTGTTGAAATTATCGTCAAAAAGAATGCAAAATGTCGTTATTCAACCGTTCAAAACTGGTCTAGTAACATTGTTAATTTAGTTACAAAAAGAGCCTATGTCGAAGAAAATGGACAAATGGAATGGATTGATGGAAATATTGGATCTGGTGTAAATATGAAATATCCAGCTTGTATTTTAGCAGGCGAAAATGCTAAAGGAACTTGTATTTCTATTGCAGTAGCCGGAAAAAATCAATACCAAGATGCAGGTGCAAGAATGATTCATTTAGCTAAAAATACTTCAAGCCAAATTATCTCTAAATCAATTTGTCGTTCAGGTGGAAAAGTGAATTACCGTGGAACAGTACATCATTCTAAAGAAGCTATCAATGCCCGTTCTTATGTTCAATGTGATACTTTAATTCTTGATAATTTATCTTCTTCCGATACAATACCAAAAAATCGATGTTATAATAATCAATCCATCATTGAGCACGAAGCTACAGTTTCAAAAATTAGTGATGATCAACTCTTTTACTTAATGAGTAGAGGATTATCTAAACAACAAGCCATGCAAATGATTGTACTTGGATTTATTGAACCTTTTTCAAAAGAATTACCTATGGAATATGCAGTAGAATTAAACCAACTTCTTAAGTTGAATATGGAAGGATCTATCGGCTAATATTAAATAATTTATTAAAGTGTTTGTAAAAAAATTACAAACATTTTTTTTGAAATAATCAAAGTACAAATAAAAAAAGGACAGTATCGTCCTTTTAAATCGATGAATGTTTATTTTTTAAAAATTAAATATTTTCTTCCAAAATAATTAAAAATCAAAACAATTATTGTCATAAGAACTTTAAAAAATAATTGCCAAAAATCAAAAGTAACAATAATGGTTATATAAAAAGTTTCATAAAGTGGCATAGCCAAATAGATACCTATTTCCGTAATGATCAATCCAGCAATACATAAAAGAACATATGTTATAAATTGTTTCTTTGTTGTCTTTTTTTCATAACGGTAAACAAACTTGGCAGAAAAAAGCCAATTTACAATTAATCCTGCTACAAAACCAAAAAAAGTAGATAAGATTTTATTCCATTCACTATTCATCGTTTTAAAAAAGATATAAGTACATAAATAAAAGATGATATAATCAATCAGTGTGGCTAATCCACCAATGAGTAAAAAACGAAAAACTTCTCCTAATATTTGCTTTTTGTTTTGCTTCTTGTTATCCATATTTTCCATATTTAAATTTTAATAAAAAAGGACATAAAGTCCCTTTGTTTTAAGCGTTTCCATTTCCTTCTGCAGAAGCAGGTTGTAATGGATTTTCTCTCATATAATTAGCAACTTCTGCATAAGTTTCTCTCCAAATTGGTTCATAAATACGAATAGCGGATACACATTCTTGTGCAGCTCTTTCAATCGTTTCTTTAGCCATTTTTTGTGATTCTTCAGGAGTTAATTTCTTTCCATTTTTTTCCTCATAGTCTTTAAATAAAGTACCATCAAGTGCTTTAAATGCTTGCATAGAATCTTCTAGCATTTGTTTAATATCCAATTTATCTCCATTGTATTTTTGACGATTGAAATTATAGCCACCAACTAATCTTTTTAATATATTCAAATTATAATTTACCTCATAAGATGGCTTATTATTACTTGCTTTTAAAGCCTTTTTATACTCATTGTCATTTTTAACAACTTCATTAAAGAATAGCCAGTTAGCAATAACTCTATAAAAATCAAAAGAAGCTAATATACATTTTTCTACTTTTGTATCAACAATACCATTTGTCTTTTTATATTCATTATAGAAAGCTTTTAAAATATCTTCTACAACTTGATAATTCTTAATGGTTTCTTCAATGAAATCAACAGCTTTTTCAGGTTCAACTTTTCTCGTTTCAAAAATGACATAATTTTCTTCTTCATAAATATTATGGAAGTAACTAACTAATTGAGGGTAAATCTTTTTAACATCATCATTTGGATGACCACTAAGCCATTTTTCAACAAAATTTCCTTCTGCTAACATGTTTTTTGACATTGTAGCTCTTCTTTCGAAATTTTCTTGAGTAACATTAATTTGAGCATGACAATACTCAAAAGAATCTCTTATTAAATAAGATAAATGTAATAACTCAATAAGTGTGTAATTATTTAATTTATTATCTGCCATATAACCAATTCCTCCAAAAACTTTGGCAAGTTTATTTATATTATAACACTATTTTTTAATCTGGGAAACATTTTTATAAATTTGATTTCTTTTTTGCTATTTTGATAGTTCATGATATAATAATGACAAGTTAGGTGATGAAAAATGCATGATGAGAAATATTATATGAAAAAAGCTTATCAAGAGGCATTAAAAGCTTATCTTATGGACGAGGTTCCCATAGGCGCAATTATCGTAAAAAATGACAGAATCATTGCCAAAGCCCATAATCAAAAAGAAAAGAATCAGTCTGCTATTGCACATGCTGAAATTTTAGCAATTCAAAAGGCAAATAAAAAATTAAAAAGTTGGCATTTAGACGATTGCATTTTATATGTAACACTTGAACCTTGTGCCATGTGTGCTGGTGCAATTTTACAATCTAGAATAAAAAAAGTGATTTATGGAGCTAAAAGTTTTCAAGATGGTGCTATTGAAAGTGTTTTTGAATTATACAAAATAAAAGGTTTTAACCATTATCCAGAAACTTTTTATTTTAATCAAATGATAGAATGTTCTAAAATAATTTCGGATTATTTTAAAACAAAAAGATAAATATGTTATAATAATTAAAGTTTGGAGGTGTAATTATGGCTTATAAAGCTTTATATCGAAAATATAGACCTGAGACATTTGAAACCGTTGTCGGACAAGATCATATTATCAAAACCTTGCAAAATGCAATATTAACAAACAAAGTTGCTCATGCTTATATTTTCAGTGGCCCACGTGGTACAGGGAAAACCACCACTGCAAAATTACTTGCCAAAGCATTAAATTGCACATCTTTAGATACAAAACCATGTAACGAGTGTGATAATTGTAAGGCAATTAATGCAAATTCTCATCCAGATATTATTGAAATTGATGCGGCATCGAATAATGGTGTGGATGAAATACGTGATTTAATCGAGAAAGTAAAATATGCTCCTATTCAAGGAAAATATAAAATTTATATCATCGATGAAGTTCACATGATGACAGCTGGTGCTTTCAATGCTTTATTAAAGACACTTGAAGAACCTCCAGAACATGTTGTTTTTATTTTAGCAACAACAGATGTTCATAAAGTAATTCCTACCGTTTTATCACGTTGTCAAAGATTTGATTTTGCAAAAATTAATTATGAAGATATTAAAAAAAGAATTATCGAAATTTTAAATATGGAAAAGATTACTTTTGATAACCAAGTTCCTCCTTTGATTGCAGAGCTAGCTGATGGTGGAATGAGAGATGCTTTATCTATTTTAGATCAAGTTGTTTCTTACGCAGGTAATAATATTACAGTAGAACATATTTATGATATTTATGGAATGATGAGCCTTCAAGATATGGTTGAATATTTAACTTTAATGGCTGAAGGAAAAACAAAAGAAGTTCTCGATATGATTGAAAACTTTATCGGAAAAGGTATTGATGTAAAGAGATTAACATATGATTTAATGGTATGCTTGAAAGACGCTATCGTTTATCGTTCAACGAGTGAAGAAACCATCTTAGAACGTTTAAATGCACAATATGCCAAAAATTTATTAAAATATTATTCAACAGATAATGCTTTAAAAGTAACTGAAATACTAAATGATGCTAGAAGCAATTATCGTTTATCTACGAATTATCGTTTGTTTTTTGAATTAGCCTCTTTAAAAATTATTGAAACTCTTTCTATTAATCCCGATCTTTTTAAAGAAAAAAATATTGAAGAAGTTTCCAATGAAAAGCCATTAAAAAACGAGGAAAAAACGATAGAAACTGTAAAAATTGTGGAAGAGCCTGCCAAAGATATCCAAATACCTAACATGAAAGAAAAAAATAATCTTGATCCTTTGAAGAGCCAATATTCCACTCCTGTCGAAAGTGAAAGTATTTCTTATACGCTCGATGAATATGTCAATATCCTAATACAAGGAGATAAAAAATTTAAAGAAGCTCTTATTGCAAAATGGGGTGATATTCGTAGATATATCGATGTTCCAAATACCCGCTACATTGCGCAACTTCTTTCTGACTCATCCATAGGCGTGGCCAGCAAAGATTTTATATTATTGGTTTTTGACTTTAAACTTTTAGCCTCAAGAGCAAAACAAAAAAATAATTTATTACTTTCAAGAAAGTTCATTCAAGAAGTATTCGGATATGATTTGGAAGTTTACGTTGTAGAAAGACCAACATTTATTGACATGACAAAGAAATTCTTTGAATTGAAACAAGCCAATAAATTACCTGTTCCTCATGCAATTCCTCATCTTGAAAGCCACGATAATTTAAATCTTTCTAACATTGTCAGTGAAAGTGAAGAATTAAAAGATGCTACAATAGAACTTGGAAGAGATTTATTTGGTGATGCTTTAAAAATTGAATAAAGGATGATAATTATGAAAAAAATTATAAATGAGCAAGAAAAAATTGTATACTTTATAAAATGCGAATATTGCTTGTGTGAATTTGAATATGAGCAAGAAGATATCGGATATCGCTTATGGTACCCACATGGATTTGTCTATTGTCCAAAATGCAATAAACCTTTAAGACATAATCCAGAAAAAAATTTAAAAAAATAAAGGAGAAATCACTTATGAATATGAACGCTTTAATGCAACAAGCACAAAAAATGCAAAGAGAAATGGAAAAAGCACAAAAAGAATTAGAAGAAAAAGAATTCGAAATTTTATCTGCTGGTGGCGGAATCAAAGTCGTTATTAATGGTGCTAAAACCATCAAAAGTATCGATATCGATAAAGAAATTATTGATCCTGAAGATAAAGAAATGTTGCAAGATATGTTGGTAGTAGCTGTAAACGAAGCCATTGCTCATGTTATTAATGAGGAACAAAAAATATTAGCTAAACAACAAGCTAATATGCGATTACCTTTTTAATTATGGATTATCCCGTTACTTTTCAAAATTTAATTGATTGTTTTAAACGTTTACCAGGAGTAGGTTCTAAAACAGCCGAAAGAATGGCTTATGATGTTTTGACAATGAATAAAGAGACTATCGAACATTTTGCAAATACGATTTTGTCGGTGAATCACATTTCACGTTGTCCAATTTGCGGAAATCTTTCTGAAAACAATCAAATTTGTGACTTATGCAATAGTGAAGAACGTGATCATCATTTTATTTGTGTGGTGCATAGTCCAAAAGATGTTTTTGCTTTTGAAAAAATGAAAGAATATCATGGTGTTTATCATGTATTAAATGGCTACATTTCCCCTTCAAAGGGAATTGGCTATAATGACATTAATCTTGATTCATTAATAAAAAGAATTGAAACAGAAAAAATTGATGAAGTAATATTAGCAACTGATTTAACTATGGAAGGAGAAATTACTGCGATGTATATTACTAAATTATTATCCAAATATCCTTCCTTAATTATATCGCGTTTAGCTCATGGTTTACCAATGGGAGCTCAACTTGATTATGCTGATGAAATGACACTTTTTAAAGCTTTTTCGAACCGCAAGCAAGTCGATAAGTAAATAACCATGCAATTGTATTAGGAGGCAAAAGATGAAACAAAAGGGCACTGATAAAAGAATCATTAAAACAAAAACGAGATTAAAAAATGCGCTTATTCTTCTACTACAAAAAAAGAAATTAGAAGATATTTCTGTTGTTGAACTTACTGAACTTGCAATGATTAACCGTAAAACATTTTATTTACATTATCAAGAGGTATCGGCTATTTTACTTGAAATTGAAAATCACTTATCAGAAAATTTATTTTCTATTATTAAAGATTATGAATTTAGTTTTGCATCTTTAAAAGAATTCCTTTATAATATATTTAACACAATAATGCAAGATGAGTATGTTGTTAAACTTTTAACATCTACATACTATATGAATCATATTGTGGAAACGTTGGATAAAGTGTTGATTGAATCTTTAACTAAAAAATACAAAATGATAAAACAAAATTGTAAATTGAAAATAAATCTCATGATTGAATATCATGTTTATGGAAGTTTAAAAATGTTTGTCAATTGGCTAAAAGACGATTCAAAAACACTTGGATTTAATGATTTTATTGCTTTTCTACATTTATTAATATTCAATAGTATAACGGGAAGAGCTATAGAATAATTGCAATGATTAAAGACTTTTTATAAGGAAAAATTACAGCGAGTTGTCAATGGTGAAAGGACAATATGGACTACTTATAAGAGGAACACTTTATAGCAAACTTATGTATAGTAAATAAAGAGCATAGTAAAATCTATGAACTAGGATGGCACCGCGATAATTATCGTTCCTAGATTTTGGATTTTTTTATTTTTTTAGGAGGGTGAATATGTTTGAATTTGTTACTGTAAGAGAACTATATGAACTTATACAAATGGGTTCTCAAATTGAAAAAGATCAACTTGAATATGTTGAATTAGATGGTTGGATTCGTACGAATAGAAATAATGGAAGTATTGGTTTCATTGAATTAAACGACGGGACTTATTTTAAAAATGTTCAACTAGTTTATAACAAAGGCGATGAATGTTACGACTTATGTGCTTCTTTAAACACTGGCGATGCAGTAAATGCCTATGGTGTCTTTAAAATTACAGAAGAGGGAAAACAACCCTTTGAAATTATCTTAAAAAATTTAAATCTCGTTTCAAAATGTGATGCATCCTATCCACTACAAAAGAAAAGACACGGATTTGAATTTTTAAGAGAAATAGCGCATTTAAGACCTAAAACAAATACTTTTGCTGCCGTATTTAGAGTTCGTTCTGTTTTAGCGATGTCTATTCATGAATTTTTTCAAAATCAAGGGTTTGTTTATGTAAATGGACCATTAATTACTGGAAATGATTGTGAAGGAGCTGGAGAAACTTTTACTGTTACGACATTAAATGATTTTTCAAAAGGTTATGAAAATGATTTTTTTGGCAAGCATACAAATTTAACGGTATCTGCTCAATTACATGCAGAAGCTTATGCTCAATGTTTTCGTGATGTTTATACATTTGGTCCAACATTTAGAGCAGAAAAATCCAATACTGTTCGACACGCTGCTGAATTTTGGATGGTTGAACCAGAAATTGCTTTTGCCGATTTAGAAGATGATATGACCTTAATTGAAGATATGATTAAATATTGCATTCAAACCGTTTTAGAAGAATGTCCTGTAGAAATGGAATTTTTCAATAAAATGATAGATAATACTCTTTTGGAAAGATTAAATCATGTTTTAAATTCTAAATTTGAGGTCATGACTTATACAAAAGCCATTGAAACTTTAAAACATGCTTTAGACAATGGAGTCGAATTTGAAAACAAGAAAATTTTTTGGGGAATGGATTTAAATTCAGAACACGAAAAATATCTTTGTGACCAAATTGTAAAAGGACCTTTATTCTTAATCGATTTTCCAAAAGAAATTAAGTCCTTCTATATGAAATTAAATCCAGATGGAAAAACAGTGGCAGCTTGCGATTTATTAGTTCCTCATATTGGTGAACTTGTCGGTGGATCACAAAGAGAAGAAAATTATGATAAACTAGTTGCACGTATGGAAGAATTAAAAATCAATCGTGAACCTTTGCAATGGTATTTAGATTTAAGAAAATTTGGCGGTGTATCTTCTGCTGGATTTGGTCTTGGTTTTGAAAGAATGGTCATGTATGTTACAGGAATGCAAAATATTCGAGATGTTATTTCTTTCCCAAGAACCGTTAAAAATTGTAGTT
Organism: uncultured Bacillota bacterium; assembly: GCA_902491575.1. GTDB lineage: Bacteria > Bacillota_I > Bacilli_A > RFN20 > CAG-631 > CAKPXW01. The sequence goes on along the minus strand of CABUID010000001.1, from coordinate 141,565 downwards.
TTTAAAAACGATTTAAAATCATCAATTTATTTTTTGATGATTTTTTATTTTATATCATTTTATCATTTATTTTTTTAATCTTTCTTATCATAAAAAAAACTAAGAAGATGGATGATTTCTTCTTAGTTTTTATTACATTAAATTTTCTTTAATTGCATTTTATTAAAGATAATATACGAATACTATTAAATTAATTCAACAATATGTTCTACAGAACCATTATTATTAGCTGCTAAAACAAATTGAACAGAAACTATTAATCGACTATGACCCTTAATCGTACATTCATAAGCTTCTTTTTTGCCTGTACAATGAATCAGCGTTGCACCGGATTTTAATATTTTTCCCGATTCGTCTTTGATTATATAATAAATAGATCCGCCATTAAGTAAATAAAATCTCAACTTTCTTTCTTGATCGCCTTGATTAACAAAAACACAATTTTCTTGATATTCAATCATCCAATTGCCATAATCCCATATTTTTCCTAATGGGTTAGCACTATTTGAGGATAAAAGAATTCTTTCACCTTGATAAATGGTTTCGTGTTCTACCATATCTTCTCCAATATATTCATGGTGTAATTGGGAAGATAAATGACTTAACCATCGATCACTTTTATATTCATGTTTATAACTTCCTTCAATTTTTTCAAAAGGTTCATATTGATCTTTTAAAGTGTCAGCATAATAAGGATAATATACGACTGGTAAGTTTTGAGATGGAGTTAAATCATTAAATACCCATAATGGATTTACGTCGATGACTCCATGATGATTCATTTGGCCTATTCTACCGCCTAAATCATCCTTTTCACCATATCGTCTTAAGTTTTGAATAATCGTATTTTCTTGATTTAATTTATTATAATCAACATAAGCACACAATTCACCTGTCGCTTTACCATTAGTGATAGTAAAAAATGCATTCGCATTCACGCAATGACGTGGCGCAATTTTTAAATCTGCTGTATGATTTACATTTATATTTTGATATGCATCTTCACTTGTTCCACCAATCACATAAATATATTTTCCTTTAGGAATACGATAAGTTGTTGGTAAAATGGCTTTTGGTTGATAATCAACATCAAAATTTAAATAATCTTTAAACCAATTCATCGCTTCTTCATCAAAAGAAGAAATGTCTATATCATATTTTACGCCATAATAATCCATCCATGATTTTTCTCCAAGCCACGAACCTGTTACTTGATAACCAACATTTCGAACAGTTACATAGATATCTTCTTCTTGATGATTGACTATACGATAACCCAAATATACATAAGGAAGTCCTGAAGCATTTTGATGCTCAAATGTTAAAAAACAATCACCAACTAGATCCTTATTTTGCATTAAAATACTATCTATCGCTTCTAAAGGCATGGATTCAGGCACATTAGAATAAAGATATGTTCCACCTTTTCTTTTTTTCATTTCTATAATACTTGGTTTTAAAGGATCTATCTTATCTTGACTAAAAAGAGGTATATTCTCTCCTTTATTTTCAATCATCATTTCATAAGGCACTGCTGGTTCATGATGAATAGAATTGATTTTAAGAAAAAATTCTTTATTTTTTTGTCTTGTTTCAACTTTAATCAAAAATTCCATTTCTTTTGTTAAATTCAATTCGAAATGGTTTCCTTGTTTCAATAAATGAAAATTTGTGTCAAATATTGTTAGCATTTCTGCTTCATTACATTCAAATTGATAAATATCTTCTCTATTTGAAATAAACTTTACTACAACTACACCTTCATTATCTGTTTTTCCATAAAAGTTAGACAGATAGAACGCTGATTTATTCAAAATTTTTTCCATATTCTTTCCTCTCGTTTCATTGCTCATATTATATATCGAAATGTGAGAAAATAAAAAGGTAATTCTATAGCATTTAACTGACAAATATTTATATTTTTTTATTGTTGTCTTTTAAATCAAACAAATATTTACTAAGTAAACAAATCGTTTTAGCATCTTTTATTACATTCTTTTGCATCATCTCTATAACTTCTTCTATTGAAAACAAACATAAGTCAATATCTTCATCTTTATCCAAATGTCTTTTGGTTTTAATTAAATTTTTTGCATAATACAAATAAATAATTTCATCCGTATAACCACAAGATGGATACATTGTTCCATAACTTTCTAACTGACAGGCTTTATATCCTGTTTCTTCTTCGAGTTCACGTAAAGCTGCATCATAAGGCTTTTCATTTTTTTCTAATTTTCCAGCAGGCAATTCATATATTTCTTCATCATAAGCATATCGAAATTGCTTTTCCATTATTATTTTATTATCTATCATCGCTAAAATACAAACTCCACCAGGATGTCTTACAATTTCTCTCGTAGATTTTTGTCCATTTAAACATAAAACTTCATCTTTATATAATTGCAAAATATGCCCATCATAAATTAATCTTGAGTCTATCTTTTTTTCTTTTTTAGCCATATTTTTCTCCTTTTTCAAAATAAAAAGGGTCTTAATCCCCTTTTTTAATTATATCATAATAAAACTACAAATTAAAGACTATATTTTCCAATCGTTTATTCTATAATATAAATAGGAGGTCGTATATTATGAAATACCAAATAGTTTGTAATGGACAAAAATTAAGCCAAACTGTCCAAGAAAAAATGATAGCAGAACTATCAAGGCTCGAAAAATTACTATTCAAAAGCGAAGAATTTGAATGTAGAATTGTAGTAAAATTTCGAAACAATAAATCAAAAGTCGAAATTACTATACCTACACCATTTCTACTTTTAAGAACTGAAGTAGAAGCAAATGATTTGTTAGATGCAGTAGAAATTGCTAGTGACAAATTAGTTTCACAAATTGACAAAATCAAATCTCGTTTGGATCGATCCAGTAATCGTGTCAATTTAGGAAGAACATTTGGTGAAGCAGAAGATGCTGATAGCAAAGAAGACATATATATAAAAAATAAAACCGTTCACCCATTGCCAATGACACTTGATGATGCTATTATGGAAATGGAATCTACGGATCATGATTTCTTTATTTATGACGATATAGAAGATCATACGATTTCTGTAGTCTATAAAAGAAAAAATGGTGGCTATGGAGTAATCGATATAGAATAAGCAACAATATTGAGCTAAGCGTCTAGTTTATAGACGCTTTTTTTTATAATAATCTCTTCTTTGCACATGAAAAATTTCCAAAAATAATTATTGATTATATATTTCATTCGTAGTATAATCAATTAGACTATATATTTCATATATTATTATATTCTATAATAATACAATGATTTAAATAGAACTTTTGTTTATAGGAGGTTTTTATGCAAAAGCACATATTAAAAATGATTAAAAGAGGAATACCAACATCATTGATGGCTTTATTAATGTTGGTAAGTTGCGTTAATCCTTCCACAAATCATTCTTCTAGTAATAATCAGGAAGACGATAATCAAAAAGTTGAACGTGTAGATTTCAATGAATTGTTAAAAAAAGTTTCCATTGGTTATGAAAATAATTTTAATGATTCTGTGAAAATATCCTCAGCAGTTGAAAACGCAAAATTGAAAAATCAAGAAATAAATGTAATCATTGAAATGGAAGGAACAACTACTGTTGATGCTTACCTTTCAGATACAAATTTTGATTCTTTCCCAAATTTTTATAATTCGAAAAAAGCAATCTTATTAGAAAATGAAATGATTACAGCCCAAACTTCTTTGGCAGCGAATTTATTAAAAGCTAATTTGATTGATGAAGTCTATGGTAATTATAGTACTTTATTTAATGGCTTTTATGCAAAGACAACATATGGTAGAATTGATCAAATTCGTTCATTCTCCAATGTCAAAGAGGCATATGTATCTACCATTTATAATAAACCAACAGAAGTTGTAAATAACGATACCAATGTTGATGAAACAACAGGTATTTATGTAAATGATACAGAATATGATGGCTCGAATACGATTGTAGCCGTTTTAGATTCAGGTTTTGATTATACTCATGAAGTCTTTAGTATGGACATTTTAAAACCTGCTAAAACAAAACAAGATATTTCAAGCGTACTGAAAGATACTGTAGCCTATAGTTTGGCTAATCAAGATTTATCAATTGATGATGTGTATCTTTCTTCAAAGGTGCCTTTTGCTTATGACTATGCCGATAAAAAAGCAGATGTTTTCCCTGTTGAATCCGATCATGGTACGCACGTTTCAGGTATTATTGGTGGAAAATCAGATAAAATTACAGGTATTGCACCTAACACTCAATTTGCTTGGATGAAAGTCTTTAAAGATGATGATGGCGGAGGCGATTCTGCAGATATTTTATGTGCTTTAGAGGATGCTGTTACCATTGGCGTTGATGCTATCAATATGTCCTTAGGTGCTGTTGGTGGTTATTCTGTAGAAGTTGTACCTGCTGGTGAAATTAATTCTTTAGAGGAAAGAACAAATAAAATTTATGAAAAAATTGAAACAATGGGTGTTTCTTTGCTTACAGCAGCTGGTAATGAATATTCATCAGGATATCAATCTGATTTTGGAACAAATTTAACTTCTAATCCTGAATCAGGTACAATTTCTTCTCCTGGTTCTTATTCTTCTTCTTTAACTGTTGCTTCGATTAATGGTACTTTAGACCCTTATGCTTTAATCAATGGTTCTTCTGAAGAAGCTGTATTCTTCAAAAATGCTTTTGACTCTAAACAAGTTGAACATAAATTTATTGATGAATTATTCCAAAAAATAAATGACTCTGGTTTAACACGAAAATCAGATGGATCCGTCGATCTTGAATATGTTACGATTCCTGGTTTTGGTGCTAAAGTGAATTATACAGGTCTTGATGTAAAAGGAAAAATAGCTTTAGTAAAAAGAGGTAATATTTCTTTTGAAGAAAAATTAAAATATGCAAATGCAGCCGGTGCTTTTGCGGTTTTGATTTATAATAACGTTTCTGGTTCTTTATCGATGACAGTGGGCGATGAAGTCTTCATTCCTATTTCTTTAATTTCGATGGATGCTGGAAATTATCTTGCACAACAAAGAAATGGTGTATTAAATTTCAAGGAATCTTATAAAGCAGGACCTTTTATGTCTGATTTTTCATCCTGGGGTCCTTTAGCCGATTTAACTTTAAAACCAGAAATTACAGCTCATGGTGGTAATATTTATTCTTCTATTTTAGGTGGAGATTATGATTCCATGTCAGGTACTTCTATGGCAACACCAAATACTTGTGGTATTGTTTTAGTAATTCGTGATTATGTAAAAGAAACTTGGCCTGAATTATCACCAAAAGAAGTCACTCAAATGGTAAATCGTCTTTTAATGTCTACTGCAACCATTTGTTTAAATGAAGTAGGCAATCCTTACTCTCCAAGAAAACAAGGTGCAGGATTAGCTTCCTTATTAAACTCTGTATCTACCGATGCTTATCTTTATGTTCAAGGTATTGATAAAACAAAATTAGAACTTGGCGATGATAAAGATAAGACAGGTGTTTATGAATGCTCATTCAATATACGTAATATTTCAGATAACCCTGTTACTTACGATATAGGCAATTACACACTTACTGAAACCGTTTCTTCAGATGATAATCAAGTTAAAACAGTAGCAGAAACTGCTTATATGCTAAATCCTGCAATGTCTGTTAAAGTTGGAAACAATCTTACTTTAGATGGTAGTAAAGTTACTGTTCCAGCGGGTGTTGATTCTACCATTACGGTCACATTAACATTATCAAGTGCTGATAGAAACTACCTTGAAGAAAACTTTATTAACGGCATGTATGTAGAAGGTTATATTTCTTTAAAAGCCGTTGAGTCAAAACAAGTTGATCTTTCTGTTCCTTTCTTAGCTTTCTATGGTGATTGGTTAAAAGCACCAATGTTTGATAAAACTTACTATGAAGTGGATGCAGATAGAGCAAATGGTTCTATCAGTGAAAAAGACAAAACAAAAGCAGATATGTATGCTTCTACTCCTTATGGAAAATATGGTGAATATTATATGATTCCTCTTGGAGGATATTTATATGAAATCCCAGATGGTCAAGATCAAATTGCCGCAACAGAAGATAAAGCTGCTATTTCAATTGATTCAGAAAATAGTATTTATCAATTATACACTGTTTATCTTGGCATGCTTCGTGGAGCTAAAAAATTAACCATGACAATTAAAGATGCTGCAAATGGTAATATCGTTTATGAAAAAATAACTTATAATAACCGTAAGGCAACTTTTTATAGTTCTGGTGGTGGAATCATCCCATATAATGATGATTATAGTTTTGATATGTTTAATAAAGAAACTGGAGAAATATTTGCAAATAATACAAAATTTATTGTAAGTATGACTGCAGAACTTGATTATGAAAATGGTGCAAATGTATCCAATAATACTTTCGAATTTTCATTCTATGTTGATTATGAAACACCAACACTTGAAGATGTACGATATATTACAGAATGGGATAAAACAGAAAAGAAAAATCGTTATTATCTAGAACTTGATGTATCGGATAACCGTTATGTTCAAGCGATTCGTCCTTGTACAATTATTAATCAAACCTTAATTTCTTTAACGGATCGTCCAATCCCTGTATATCAACAAAATGCGAATGAAACGACAACTGTGAAAATCGAAATTACGGATTACTTTGCAGATTTAAAGAATTCCGATTATTCGGATACAATATTCTTTATGATTGATGATTATGCTTTAAATTCCAACATCTTCCTTGTTTCTTTAGGTGGCTGTGATTATGAAGATTTAAAGTTTAACGAATCAACCATCGAAGTTCAAAAAAATGATATTGTGGATTTAAACCAATATGTTAATTTTGAAAATGCCATGTTACAAGGTTTAAATTGGACTACTTCTAACAATGAAATTGCTATTGTCGATGATGCTCAAGTAATCGGTTTAAAACAAGGTATTGCTATTCTTACTGGTACTTCACCATCTTATGGTATAAGCGTCAAAGTAAAAGTTAAAGTTTATGACAATGATTCTTCAAATAATTTCTATATTACAAAAGTAAACTTTAGTGGTTATACAACTTTATTTACTTTTGAAGATGACTTTGAGTATTCTCAACTTGCTAGAGTAAGTGAAGATGCCAACAATCCAACATATTCATATATGCCAAACTCCAATTCATTTGAAATTTATCCAACAGAAAGTTTCAAATTAAGAGTAAATATTGATCCATGGTATTATGATGATTCCAACGTCGAAATTTACTGGACATCTTCTAACTCTAATTATGTAAGCGTTGATGATGAAGGTGTGGTAACGGCTTTAAAAGAAACTGTGAGTGCTGTTCGTATTAAAGCAACTATTTACATTGATGGAAAAGAAACCGTCTTTTCAACTTCAACTAACGTATCTGTAAAATCACCATTTATTCATTCTGGTATTGTATTACAATATTATAAAGGACCAGGCGGTGTAGTCGAAATTCCAGATGATCTTGGAATTGAATATATTGGTGAATATGCTTTCTCACATTATCTTTATAATGGAATCGATGCTGATGGTTATGCAATTCGTCAGTCAATTGGAGATAATACTTCTACTCCTATTACCAAAGTCATTGTTCCTGAAGGAGTTAAAATTATTCAAAAGAATGCTTTTAGTGATTTAAAATTCTTAGAAGAAGTTCAATTGTCTTCTACTGTGAAAGATATTTATGTTAGCGCATTTGAAAATTGTACTTCTTTAAAAACAATCAATTTAAATCGTGTCGTTAAAATTGAAAATAATGCCTTTAATAATTGTACTTCCTTAACAAATGTTAACGCTCTTAATGAAGAAAGTGGTCATGATCTATCCAATGTTGTTACGGTGGGAAGTAATGCTTTTGCTAGTACAAATCTTGCAAAAATTGATTTAATTCGTCTACGTATGGCGGGCGCAAATACTTTTGCTAATTGTACAAATCTAAAAGAAGTTACTTTATATCCTGAAAATCCATTGAATGTAAATATGTTTGCTAACTCGGCAATCGAAAGGATAACTATTCCACATAAAGTTATTCCTCGCAATGCTTTTGAAAATTGTCAATCAATTTCAGAAATCACTTTTACAAATCCAAATGTCATGATCAATTCTGAAGCTTTCAAAGGTTGTTTGAATTTAAATACGATTCACTTTGCAAACGATAGTCAATCTTTACAAATTGGTTATAATGCCTTTGAAAATAGTGCTATTACTTCTTTAAATCTTCCTTCCTGTGAAGTAACTATCATGGATGAAGCATTTAAAGGAAGTTCTATACAAGAATTAGTCTTAAAGGAAAACACTCAATTGTATTTTGAAGGAGCACCATTTGTATCTACAAGTCAATTTGAAACCATCACTCTTGATGGTGTAAGTTCTTATTATGAACTAGAAAATAATCTTTTATTAAATAAAGAAAAAGATACTCTTGTACTCGTTCCATCTAATACCGTTCTAACCATTCCTTCTTCAGTAACAACTATCGGTGTTGGAGCTGTCGCAGGAAATAAAGTTACTACTTCTTTAACTTTACCAGCACAAATTACCTCTATTCATGATTTTGCTTTCGCAAATAGTTCTTTAGAAAGTATCGATTTAACTCATCTTTCTAATTGTGATTTAGGTGAATATTTGTTCTATGGTTGTGAAAATCTTGAAACAGTTCATGGATTATCTTCCCTTTCTGTAATTCATAATTATATGTTTGCATATTCAGGCTTACAAGATGTTACAATTGGTGATAATGCAATTATAGGATATGGAGCTTTCGCTTATTGTGACCAGTTATCTTCTATCCAGATTGGTGATAATACTGAAATTGGTGAATATGCTTTCTACCACTCTTTTACAAATGATAGTACAGCTACTATTTTGGGTGGTACAATCAAAGAATTTGCTTTTGCAGATTCCAATATTAAAGTTGTTCATGCTGATAATGTTACAGAAATGGGTATTGGTGCTTTTCACAACGCTAATAACTTAACTTCTGTTAACTTTGATGAATTACAAGTTATTCCACAAAATGCATTCCAAAATGCTACAGCGTTAAATACAATTACTTTTAATAACGTAACCACTATCTCTAGAAATGCTTTTGCAAATACTACTGCTTTAACTACAGTCAATGCACCACAATTAATCACGATTGATAATCGAGCATTCCAAAATGCTACAAATTTATCTACTATTGACTTAAGTCATGTTACTGAAATTGGTAATTATGCGTTTGAAAATTGTGTATCCTTAACAAGCATTGATTTAAATTCTATTGAAAATTTAGGTCAAGGTGCTTTTGCACAATGTTACAATCTTGCAGAAGTAAATCATTTAGAAAAAGCGCCTTTAACAGTTATTCCAAGTGAATGTTTCTACATGAACTTAAATTCTCAAAATACTAGTTTGTTAAGTAGTATCAATTTATCGAATATTCTTCAAATTGGTGAAGAAGCTTTCTATGGAAATACTAGTTTAGTTACTGTTGACTTAAGCAATGTTGAAACAGTTAGCGATTATGCTTTCTTTGGTACAAAATTAAACGCTTTAAGTTTAGACAAAGCAACAAAGATTGGTAATTTTGCTTTCTATGCAACGCCTATCCGTACTTTAAGTATTCCAAGTTTAGTAGAAGTAGGTGAATGTGCCTTTGCAGAAACAAATGCTAGTAAAGTAGACTTACCAGAGACCCTTTCTACTATTCATTATGGTTCCTTCTCATCCATTCGATTCTTAAGTAACTTCACACATAATGATGAAATCAATTATGTAAAGTATAATGAAAACAATCAACCTGTTTGGTTAATTGATGATGGTGTATTATATGTATACTTAGAAAATGGAAACCTTCAATTACAATCTTATCCTGTAGGCTCAGATAAAACAAGTTACACAATTTTAGAAGGTACTACAAGAATTGATGCTTATAGTTTCTATACAACAAGTACCATCAGTTTAAATGAAATATATTTCCCATCTTCATTACAAAGAATTGGTGATTGTGCCTTTGCTGGATGTGAAACCATTAAGACTTATCATTTTTCTTCCTATAACGCTCCTATTCTTGAAGGTGTATATAATAGTTCTCTTCAAAATTATATAGGAAATCTTCAAAGTTCTGCTTTAACCGAAACATTAGATAATTTATACCATATTAATCATGGTAAAGTTTACAATATGTATTTCTATTATTATCCATATTATTATGCAAATTTCTATGATTACGTTGGTTTTGTGGATGATTTAACAATGTATTATCCTTCTAATGGTAATGGTTATGATTCCTGGATTTATAGAAATTATTTTGCAAATCGAATTACCAACGCTACTGTTGCCGATGATAATACGAAAATGGCTATTGATGCCTTAAATAATTTGACTACTATTCAAGAAGTCACAAATGATAATAAAGAAGAAATCATGGAAGCTTATAATCTTTATAAAATGATTATTGATGAAGAGCAAAAAGCTTTATTAGATACTGAACAAGTAAAACATTTATTAGATTTATATGAAAAAGTTATGGATATTGATATGCCACCTTTAACAAGTGAGGAAATTAGTCAAATTCAAGGCATTTATAAAGGTGTGGATGATGAAGAAACAACTTTTGAATTTACAATCTATGCTAATGGTAGTGGTAAATTAGTAGTTGACAATAAAAATTATGATAGTCAAGATAAATCATTAACCTTTGATAAAATCAGACATCTAGAAAACGATGTATTAAAAATCATTACAAATGATAATGATGAATTTACATTTACGATTAATGAAGATGGTAGTGTAACTTTCAATTATTATGTTTCTTCTATTCAACTTACAAAAGACAATGAAAATGTCGAACCTATCCAACCTGAAGAACCTACTCAACCTAAATCAAATAATGTATTATATTATTTATTAGGGTTTGGTGGTGCATTACTATTAATAGCTGGTATTGTTTTAGTTATCTTCTTTACAAATAAAAAGAAAAAAGAAAATACAAAAGAAGGAGGCCATTAAATGAATAAAAAAGCAATTTATTCTTTACTAATGATTAGTATTCTTATGACTGGTTGTGAGAAAAATAATTCTTCTTCTGTTTCTTCTACAGGAGATACTTCTTCTTCCGAACGGATTTCAGATTCATCTTCAAGTTCGTTAAACTCATCATCATTAGAAAATAGTTCTTCTAGTGATGATGAAACGAATTATGTTTCTATAGATGATGTGAGTGCTTTATTTCATACTTACAATAGTTCTGAAGATTACGATTTTTCTGCAAACTATCGTTGTGATGCTATTTCAAACAGAAACTACTTAGGTGGTTGGGAAACAGATTATATGTTTGATGGAATTAATCTTTTACTTTCCTATTCAGATAGCGATGGTTCGAATTATACTGACTATTTTATTTATGATGAAAATAGTGATCAAATGATTTATTATTTAGATTATGGAAACAATTTATACAAATATCTTGATGTAGAAAACGAATATTATTTTAATTATGTTTCCTTGATTGATTATTTTGAGCTTCAAGCTATTGAATGGGAAGATGACATGCTTTTTGATTTAAATAATCAAGTTTGTATTCCTGTTGATAATCTAACAAAAGATAAAATAGGTAGACAAATTTTTGGTGATAATCCTAATGAATATTGGCATAAAGTTGAAATTTCTTGGGAAGATGGATACATTAGTAAAGTTGAAGCTATTTCTATCTATCAAGAGGTAACTTATTATTACACCGTCACACTTACTGATCATGGTTTTGCTCAAGGAGCAGTAAAAGTACCTGATAATGTTGAAAAGTTTACAAATCCTTATCAACCATATTTAAAAGATAAAGAAGAATATACTGGTGTTGCTTTAACAACTCAACAAGCAGATGCTTTGACTTTATTTACAAATGAACAAAATATGAATTATACAGCAGATATTCGCTGGAATGTTGTTTCAAACGATATGGTATTAGACTCTACATATATTGATTTTAAACTACTCGCTGAAAATGGCAATTATGAATATTCTTATGCCGATTCTCAATCTTCTTTACTTACTCACTATTTCTATTTGCTTTCTGGAAGTTCTTCAAATTATCCAGTTTGCTTTATGGATGAAGACTTTGATGGCATTTTTACCACTTTAACTTATGGTATGGATGAATATGAGTCTTATGTAAGTCAAATTTATTTAGATAGAGTTTTATTATACGGTTTAAATCCTGAAGACTTTATTTACGATGAAGAAAAAGGCTATATTACAGCTAAAGATATGGCAACAGAAGAAAAATATTGTTCTAGTTTATTCTTCTATGAAAACTATTATGGTGGATTAAGAATTTACCTAAAAGAAGATAATACTGGTAATTTAGTTTTAGATAAAATTGTAACAAGTATCTTTATGGCTGCTGAAAATGGAAGTTATTATTCATTTGTTAAGACTTATACCTTTACAGATATCGGCACAACTTCTATTTCCTATCCAGATGGTGTATCATTATCATGAAAATAAAGCATTTAACTTTTCTAATTTCATGTTTATTGATGACAAGTTGTTGCACAAACAAAAAGGAAAGTACTACTATTGACGAAGATAGTAGTACTTCTTCTTTTATTGAAAATAGTGAAATTTTTTCTTCATCCATAATAGACGAGAATCCAGAAATTACATTTATAGAAAATAAAGTTGATCTAAATAAACTAAATCAAAATAGTGGTTTAACTCCTTCTACCGGAGAAGTTAATTTATTACTTATTCCCATTCATTTTTCAGATATAACTTCTTCTAAATTCGATGAGCAGAAAATAGAAACAGCGTTTAATGGTAGTAGTAATAATCTTGAATGGTATAGTGTATCTGAATATTATGATTTATCAAGTTATGGAAATTGTCATTTATCTTTTACACTTACCGATGTATTTACACCTTCAAAACCATCCATTTATTATGAAACAAATTATTCAAATTATAATTATATTTATGCAGTTGAAGAAATAATAACAGAAGCTTTAGATTTTTTTGATTATCGTTATGATTATTCTGATTTTGATAGTGATAACGATGGATATATTGATGGGGTTTATTTAATTTACGATCATCCAGTCGATTTTTCTTATCAAACAAATTTATGGTGGGCTTTTACTTATTATTTTGATAATGAACAAATTTTATTTGATCAAAAGAAAATTAAAAGTTATGTATTTGCTGGCTATGATTTTTTGAATCAAAATAATGAAATATGTAATACACATACCTATATTCATGAAATGGCACATATGTTTGGCATTGATGATTATTATGATTATAATACTAGTGTTGGCTCTAATTCAGGTGGATTAGCTGGTGGAGATATGATGGATGGAACGATTGGAGATCATAATGCTTTTACAAAAGCTTTACTTGGATGGAATAAAGGCATTTTGGTTCAACCTAAAGAATCGATTACTTTAAATCTATCTTCATTTCAACAAAACGGAGATTTCATTATTTTATCGAATCAATTTGATAATGATTTAGGATTTTTGCAGGAATATTTTATACTTGAGTATTACACTCCTACAAAATTACAAGAATATGATAAAATATTTAAAAAAAGTGGTCTACGTATATTGCATGTTATCGCAGATACTAAAAAAAATGGTACTTTGAAGTATAATAATACCGATACAAATGCTAAATTAATATCTCAAATCACTTCTTCTGAAGGTGCGACTTACATTAGTAGTACAACTAAAATATCCGATGAAACGTTATTTTTTGAAAATGAATCTTTAAATAATGTAAAGTATAGTAATGGTTCTTATTTGTCTTATACCCTTAAAGTAACAGAAATACAAAATGACTGGATTACTTTATCTATCTATAAAAAATAGTATTTAAATTTTGTTTTTTAACTATGAAAAACTTTTCTGTTTAAATTTTTTCTTTGTAAAGAAACTATAAACAACATGGATTTGTGTCGTTTTAGTGTTCAAATGGTCCTAAGTTTTTTGTGGCGATAAGAATGAATAGAATGAAAAACCACATATGTGAAGGCGGAAGCAGTGAAGGCTTTCGCTTTCTTATTTGTTGCATAGGTAGGAATAAACGAATTTTTCAATGATGATTGAAGTTTGTCCATTTGATTAATGGTTGGATAGTAATGATATGGAAAATAGGATTAGGATAGAAATTTTCTTATATGAGTGGTATAATCTAGATGGCAAAATGGTGGAAAAATGAAATGAAATTAATCTATAATGATTTATGTATTAGAAACGCAGAAGAAAAAGATTGCTTACAACTTGCAACTTGGTGGAATGACGGTAATGTCATGGCTCATGCAGGATTTCCTAATGGACTTAAAACAACAGCCAAAAAGATTAAAGAACAAATTGCTACTGATAGTGATAACACAAAAAGAAGACTTGTTATTGAATATAAAGGAACATCAATCGGTGAAATGAGTTTCTATGTTTATGAGGGCAAAAAGGTTGAAATAGGAATCAAAATTTGCAATCCAGATTTTCAAGGAAAAGGTTTAGGACGAGTTTTATTAAGTATGCTTATTGAAAAACTATTTAGTATGGGTTATGAACTTATTTTTTTAAATACCAATATAAAGAATACAAGGGCGCAACATGTCTATGAGTTATTAGGATTCAAAAAAACGGCAATAAATAAAGATTCATGGAAAAATCAATTGGGAGAATTGCAGACATCGGTCGATTACGAACTTAAACCATCTGATTTTTGCAATGCTAAATAATGGATTAAAGCAGAAACATTTCAGTTTTCTAAAAATGGAGTATCCTTATTCAATAAAAATTACTTTTATAGTCGTTAATTAGAAAGATTAATTTTTAGGAAAGTATTTCTTTCCTATTTAATGGAGAAAAGTGCAAGATGGTTATACAAGTTAAAAACGCTAATGAAAAAGAAATGATTTCTCGCCAAATATTAGAGGCTTTACCTGAGTGGTTTGGGATTTCAAAAGCAAGAGAAAAATATATAAAAGATAGTATAAACCAACAGTTCTTTGTCTTTGTGAAAGATGAAAAGCCAATCGGTTTCCTTTGTCTTAAAGAAACTGGAAAAGATACAGTAGAACTGTCTGTTATGGGAGTATTAAAGGAATTTCACCGTCAAGGCGTAGGTAAACAGTTATTTATGTCAGCAAAAGAAAAAGCAATTAAAGACGGATATTCTTTTATTCAAGTAAAAACCGTTCAAATGGGACACTATAATGAATATGATCATACAAACAAATTTTATAGAAGTCTTGGCTTTAAAGAATTTGAAGTATTTCCGACTCTTTGGGATAAGGGAAATCCTTGCCAAATTTATGTAATGGCATTATCCTTAGAGCAGATTTAAAAAATATATACTTTATATTATTGAAATGAACTTAAAATTGTTAAGCAAAAAGTTTAATAAAGAAGTTCATTTTTTTGTATAAAAATAATCATTTAAAATACGAAGAAAAAAAGGAATGCCTTCTATTAAATATAGAAAACATTCCATTTTTATAATTTACTTTTTTACGCTTTTATAAATCCTTCGTAACGGAAATCGTCACCATATTCATCGCCATAATTCACTCCGAAATATTCAGTAAGCGTAATATCATCCCAACCTGATCCCATCTTTTCAGAACAGAAGTATACACATAAAGCTCCATCTGAAGAATCGATATACATTTTTAATGTATAATAAGTATTATCTGCATAAGGAACGGATGCTGTAATTTTACCACTTGATGAATCATATGTATAAGTAAAATCAAAAGTCAAAGTATTTGAACCATTCGCTACATAAATTGTTCCATTTGTTTCACTTGTAATTTGAATATAGCTGTTATCATTTTCATTATTCCATGTTCCAACGATGGAATCATCATAATCTGTTGATGGTAAAACATAATAAGTAAATGTTGCTGATGGCCAATCAGATAATTGAACTGGACATTCAACAGTATAGCGAACCGTTGTTTGCTCAGTAACTTTTGCATTCGATGCATCAATTAATATTTTACCCGTTGCATCATCATAAGTGATAGAGATTAAATCTTCATTATTTGTTGTATTTGTAAATTTTAATCCTAAACCATTATAAACATAATTTCCAGAAGTCGTTGAACCTGCAACTTGGATTTCGTAAGTTTTTCCGCTTTCTACATAACCATAATTTGCAAAGAATGTATCATCATAACTTGGATAAGGATATGAAGTATACATAAAGATAGATTTAATAAAGGCTACTGTATCTACATAAACTAACTTTTTAGCCGTTACAGAATTAGCGTTTACTGTATGATTACCAATTGTAATTTCTGAACTTCCAGATGCCATTGCTCTAAAATCATAAGGTGTAGAAACGCTTTTAGGAGCAATTACTGAAGTATTTGAAGAAGCTACTGGACCATATTGCCATGTATCTAATGCTGTCGATGGATTACATACAAAAGTCATATTGTGACTTGTATTAGCTGCAGACGAAACACTAGCTTTTAAATCTTCACTAATTCCCAAAGTATCTGCTTCAGTTGAATTTTTACCTTGAACAACAATATTTGTAATTTCTTGAGTAAAATATTTCGAAACATCTACATCAGGTTGTCCTGCTTTTGCATCCCCATAAGAGTAAGTAAAGCTTACTTCTCTTTTTGGCTCAACACTTTCATAACCTGTTTTAAATTGATTAGAAGAGAAATCATAATAATTTTCCCCATAGAATGTTTCTACAAATGTTCCCGTTTTAATTGCACCAGCTTTTGTAAAAGTAACATCCATTTCATAAGTTACATAAGCAGATGTATAACCTGTCGATTCTTGATAATATGCACTACCACTCCATCTAACCCATGTATTAAGACTGACTTTAAAATCGCCATTATCTAATTCTTCTGAAATAACACTTGCATCATGATCGACAGTTACATCATTATAAATATTACCCACATAACCATTACGATATGCTTGATAAAACTCTGCATCTAAGCTTTCCATAGTATGAGAATATAAATTCGCATCTACATCTACATCAGATTGAAGACGTTGATAACTTTTTTGACTAACTGCATTAACAATATCATATTGTCCAGAGAAAGCAGTTGTGTCTGAACGAGTTACATAAGTTCCTTCAGATGATCCTTCTAGATAATTATCAACAACTCGGTAAACATTATCTTCTTGAGCCTTATAAACAATAGCTTTTTCTTTACCTGTTACTGGATTAGTAACTTGAGCATAAGATGAATTATCTGAATATAATTCCCAAACATATTTTTCATTTTTGCTAACTGAAGTATATTCTACTTTATTGACACCTGCAGGATAAACGGTAGAATCCGATTTTGCTTCTCCTGCAAATAAACTTGCAAATGAAGCTTCTGTATTTGGTAAATTAATTACATCAACTCTTTGAATATAACATGGAGTAGCTAAATTTTTTGAATCATAATAGAAATCATAAACTGCATTTCCAGCAATTTTAAAGCCACCATTTCCTGAATTACTATAAGAAATGTTAGCAAAAGATTTATTATTATCTATCTTTGTAATGCTTAAAGGTTCACTTCCACCAAGAGAGTAATATACATTGGAATCTGCTTCAACTCGAACATTTCGAGCAACATACAATCCATTTTCTTCTTCAACAAGTTTGGCAGATATATCACCATCAATAATATATCCATCTTTGTCAATTAAGGTTGTATAGACTGTAATAATAGCAGAACTATTAGGCATGACAAATGAATAACTTGATAATTCATTATTATTCATAACAACTCTATCCACGCGATATCCATCATCAGGTGTAATTTCTAAAGTTACTACGTCTCCAGGAGCTGCTTTATTCGTACTTAATACTACTTTCGCATTACCAGAAGAAGCAACATATATGGAATATTCTACTACTGGTAATTCAGATGAAGAATCACTAGATGAATTCATTGATGAACTATCACTTGATGGTGAAGAAGAATTCATACTTGAAGAGGAATCTACATTTGAAGATAGTTCATCAGAAACGCTTCCAGTTGGATTACTAGAAACATCATTACTACTTGATGAACTATTATTCGTTTTTTCACATCCAGAAATTACTAAAGTTAGTAAGAATAAGGAGGTGAAAACTTTTAATATTTTCTTATTCATAAATTTTTTCCTTTCTTTTATTTTATTTTTATTCAGGCATTTCATTCATTGGTTTTAAAATAGCTTCAGTACCCCAATTTCCTTGTAAATACATAAATGAGCCTACTGTAGCTACATGAAAGCCTGTCAAACCCAAACTTGCAATATCTGTATCTGTAAACTTGTACTCGTATTCTTTTCCATTATTTAAAAGACCTACATATTCATAAGTCCCTGTTACTGGTTCAAAAGTAACATTTTCCAGTTTGCCAGAGATAGTATATTGATTGCCTTCATTAAAAGTAATAACGTAATCGTCTGTCCAACTCATCACACTTTTCCAATATTCGCAATCATAAACTAAATATTCTTCCATATAATCAAGTGGTATTGGATCTTTAACAACCACTTTGGCACAATAACGTATAATATCATTTGAATCGATAATTCTAAGTAAAGCTTGGCCAGCATGATGTGCATGTAATAGGAATCCTGTTCCATTTCTTTCTAATGTAAATACTTTTTCATTACTTGAGATAGCCGTTTCATTTTTTGGATCACTAGGAATGGATGAATCCATACTATAAGTCAATGAATAATCAGCTCCTGTCATAAAAGCACGATCTACCGCAATATCTAATAAATCACTTCCTGCAGAAAAACCTAATGAAATGATGTCCCAATCTGGTAAAACATTATACTCATCTTCAATTATTTCACTAGAACTATCACTTCCAGCGTTAGAAGAATTTTCAGTAGAAGATGTTGAATCATTACTTTCTGACAAAGCTGAATCACTTGAACTCAAGGAGTCTGTTACTGAATCACTTGGCGGCGTATTCTTACAAGAAGAAAGCAACATTACTGAACTTAATATTACTAATAAATTTATTTTTTTCATTTTATTCACCTCAATTTTCTGCATCTTTGTCAATAACTGACTGGATAGCATCATTAATAATCTTGTCGATATTTTCTTGAGTTATACAAGAAATGTTCGTCGAATTAAAATCAGTGTATACAAAATCTAAAGTTGTTAAAGCACCATAATAAGATAGTTCCAAACTAAATACAACTGTTTCTTTTCCCAGTGTATTTGCATAATCTTCAGAGCCATTTTCTAAATATTGAACATATACACCCGTTGGTACTGCTCCAATAGAAGATAAACTATCTGTCAATTGAAAATTATTTACAAAATCTGTTACACAAGATAATTTAGAAGTATAAAATTGTGTAGAACTTCCACCAGATTCATCAAAATATTGTGTATCATTGAACATTTTCAAAAATGTAGGATAATTATAAACATTTGGAACAAAAGGATCCGTATTTATAGGCATGGATGTCATAACACTTAATGTTTGTTCACCATCTTCATTTTCATTCACAAAACAATAATAACTGCCTTTAAAAGTATATGGCCCATATGTTTTTCCATTTGCTTCTATTGGACCATAAGTCTTGTCAATGCTTACCATTCCAATTTCAAATCCATAACCACCAGTTAAATATTCATCTTCAAAAAATGTATAAAAATATTTTGAATCATACATTTCATATCCAGCGATTACACTATAATCATTTACTTTGTCATCATATATAATTCGAGTATAATTATAGTTTGAAAATAATTGTAAAATTTTATTTAAAGTTTCACTATTTTGATGATAAGAAAATCCATTTTCTAAATAGTCATCAATAATATCGATTTTTGTTGTTCCGAAATTTTTAATTTTACCTGTATAACTTTCACCTGTCGATAAATCAAATGTAAATTCAAAAGAATTCATATCTTTTCCAACTTTAAACTTTACAGGATTAACATATTGATATTTTCCAAAATCAATATGAAACATATTAAGGAAAACATTTTTTACCCTTTTTTCAGATGCAACATATTCCGTAGAAGTTGCATTTACAAATTCATCAGGACGTAATTTATTAAAACTATAAAATAAATTGTTTCCCCATATAGATGTTAAGAATTCATCATTATCATTTTTTAACAAAGATGAAGCTGTAAAATCACGATTATATAAATCAAAATAAAAAACACCTTCATTCACTGCTACATAGCCATACTCGTCCCCTAAAAAATCATCATAAAAGCCGTTTTCAGTATAATACATATTGTACGTCATGGCTATTGGTCCAATATTCGTAGATACTTCAATCGTATAATTCTTGCTTTCAATCAATTTATTGACAGCTTCTTTCACAGAAGTAACATTTAAACTAGAAGAATCGTCAGCTTTCACTTGAAACGTTTCATTTGAAACAAAAAGAACTGAACTTACGGATACGAGTAATAATAATAACTTATTTGACCGTTTCATTCGTCTGCCTCCTTTAAAAATAGTTCAATTCATTATAGCAAAATTATAATTATTAAGCAATATTTATTTTCTATAACGCATAAAGGAATAAAATGTAATTTTATAATTTAAAATAAAGGCCTAACTTGAATAAGTTAGACCAAATTTTTTAAAAACTTTTATGAAATAAGTTGGTGATATCTTTCCAACGTAATTTACGTATAATGACATCCAGTACAAATAATATCAATGACAATATTAATAAATATGGATAATAGTATTGACTATAAATAACATCTTCTTGCTCGATATTGACGATTTCATCGATATCATTGGATACTGTTCCACTATTATTTGTTAATTGCCATAATAAAATATTATCGGATTTGGCAAATTCATTATATTCAGTTGAATAAGAATAAGTGAAAGTCGTGTTTGTTTGATAAACGTCTCCTGTTTTCTTATTTTTATAATCCATATAAACAGTATAAGTACCTTGTTCATCTGTTGAAAATAAATTTGTATATTTTCCATTGCTGACAGCCATTGTTAATTTTTCTTCTTTCCCTGATGGAGACACTACTTTTACATCTAATTCCGTATTAGCTATAATTTTAGGAACACTTACATCTATACGTGAAGTTGCTCCTTTTGAATTCACTTCTACTTTTAAATAACTATCTACATGCTCTTTTGGAAAATTATTTGTTACCATCGATAAGAATAATTTTTTACCCGTTTCACTGTCAAAAAGACTTTTAGACCAATTCGTTGAAATATCACTCATAAAAGAGGAAACAAGGCCTTCTCCATAGTTCCAATATACATACAAAGGAACATTTTCAATAGTTGTTCCTGTATCTAACGATAATTTTGTATTCAATACAGTCGTTGTATTATATTTTGCTTTCGAAAAATTGTATCCATTAATATTTGGAAGAGACGTAATATCTTTCACGATAGGATCTTTAGGTGCTGAAATAGTAATCTTTACATCTTCCTCAATAATACTTTGCATCACCACTTGTCCAACTTCATTCAACATAATGGAAGGCAATTTATCGGCAGAATTAATGGTGTAACTTCTACCATTTCCTAATTGTGCAAGTGATGCAAGCAAAGAATCATTATAAAGACCGATATTAATTGTTGATAATACAATTCCTTCTTCTGCCATTTGCTTTGCAATAACATCTTGTCCACTATCTCCTGGTACACCGTCTGAAATCAAAATTACTTCTCGATTACTGACTGTATCCTTTAAATTCTTCATTTGTTCATAAGCTAATTTTAAACCTGCTGTCATCATCGTTCCGTTACCATCTGGAATCATATTAATTTTTCGAGTAATTAAATCTTTATTTGTGATGGGCATTAAAGGCTGTATGACTTGCGTTGAATCTTCAAAAGTTATAATTCCCGCATAATCTTGTTCAGTCAAAACATCCAGACAACTGATAGCACCTTTTTTAGCCATATTTAAACGTTCTCCAGACATACTACCAGAATTGTCAATTAACAAAATCAAGGCGGTCTTTTGTCGAGTATCTTCAGGATTAATATCCACAGGAATCATATCTTTAAGTTTTGTTGAATAAAAACTTCCATTAAAATAAGTATTTGATCCACCAAGCGTCAATAAACTTTTACCATAAACGGCCACTAAATTTTCGAATGTTGTCACTAAAGATTCATAATTATTAATTTCTTGCAAATTAACATTAGATAATATAATCTCATCATATTTCATATAAGATTCAATATTGACAGGTATTCTATTATAGGTAATATAGGATGTAACATTTGCATTTTCTTGAATTAAGTTTTCGATGAATTGTGAATCGCTATAGGAACTCGATATCACTGCTATTTCACATTTTTCATGGATTTCTTGATTAAAATAATAAAGATTATTTTCCTTAGTTGTATCTTCATCACTATCTATACTAATGATGTATTGATGCATTCCTGGAATTTGTGTATTACAGTCAATATTCAATTCATTATCACCCGAAAAAATTTCTATATCTTGATCATACATGATTTCATCATTGTCTTTAATCGTAAGATGTGCAATGGCATTATAACTACTTTTAATTTGAATCGTCATTTTTTCAGAAACATTTAAAAAAGTAGAGTTTTTACCACTAACAGAATCAATCTGAATTTCTTTATCTTGATCTGTTAAATCACTATTAAAGAAAACTGCATCAATACGTATGTTTTTATCAATTACTTGATCGGCAATGGATAAAACATCACCATCCGTTTCTTTACCATCTGACAATACAATGATTCTTTTCTTATAACTTTCATCAAATAAAGAAGAAGTGTATAATAAAGCCTCTTGTATATTAGTAGCACTCTTATCGATTTCTGTTGTAGCTATGCTTTTGATAGATTGACCAGGCTTAACAAGTTCCTCACTATTTTTTCCAAAAACGACAATTCCAACTTCACTACTTGCAGATATTTTCTCGTTAAAATCATGAATATATTGATCCATATCTTGAATTGTTCGGTTAGATGAGTTAGAAACATCCACTAAAAAATAAATCATTGTTTCATGTTTCACTTCTTCAGTCTTAATGCCTGCAACCGACAAAGAAAGTAAAGCACAAATCAAAATATGTAAAAATAAAGATAATATATTACGGAATTTAAATTTATTTTTTTTAATAATGAAAAAGAATGGAACGACTACAAGTAAAAATAAAGGAATAAATAGGTAAAGTAGTTGAATATTATCGAACTTTACGTTGCTCATATACATATACCTCCCATTCTAATAAACATAATATCATTAAAGCAATGAGTAAATACCACTGAATATCATAAGTTGAATTAAATGCCTTATCATCTTTATTACCCAATAGTTCTACACTTTCCATTTCAAAAATTGGATTTTGTTCATCTTGTGGGAAAGATACATAAATCTTATAAGATTTCAATATATTGTTAATCATTGCTTCTATTTCATAAGTCCCTAATTTATCTAACCGATAAGAAGCAATATCTTCCTCTAATGATAAATAGGTGGAATAGCCATCTGGAGCATTGACACGAACATATTCACAATTTGGTAAAACATTAATCTTTAAATCATCCCCACATGAAAAATGAGTTTGATCACATATGCTTGGAATTGAATATTGAATCATATTATTGAATAAAATAACATAATCCAATAATAAAGGCAAATCGGATTGATGTAGGTCAAAAGCGAAAACGACTTCACGATTACCACTTGGATTATTTCCTGCAAAAATTATAGGATATGAATCATAAGTCATAATCGTAGTAAACGATGAAACTAAATTATAACGAATAAAAGAAGATACATGAATTTTATTGCCAATCATGTTTTGAGTTAAAATACTATAGATTTCATCGTTCAGTTTTGTGAGTGAAAGTTCAGCTCCTCCCTCAACAGTCATACTCCCTTGTGAAACAAAACCAGAATTGGAAAGATTTTGATTAATATTCAACAACCAAATAGCTCCATCAGTTGGTAATGTAGTTGGTGCATATCCGTCAAAAATATATAAATCATATCCTGATTGTCCATTATAACTGGATTCAGATAATGTAGTTAAAGAAACATTTCCCATTGTATTTAAAACTTGTTTCAGGTAAAAAGGTTGATCACTGACAAGAAGTAGATTATATTTATCTACGGATTCGTTACCATAAATAATATATTCATTATCTAATGCCAAATCATCATTTTGTCGAATGATAACTTTAGCTTCATTGAAATCTTTTGCTGTCGTTTCAATCGTATAAATCATTTCCTCATCTGCATTACATTCCATATCTACCGAATTCATTAATTCATCATCAAGATATAAATCTAAAGTTAAATTTTTATCTATATTATAAGAAATAACTTGACCTGTAAAACGTAAAAGGTCATCGTTAGAAGTATAGTAAAGAGAGTTAATGGCCGCATTATACTCTTGATTTTCAAGATGAATTATTTCTATATTATTTGAATAGGCATAGCGAATATCACTAAATAAATAGACATTTAAAGAAGAATCTTCATCAAAATAATTTTGAGCAACAGAAAGACCATTTGAAGTAGAAGTAGATAAAGTTGTTGCTTTTAAATGATTAATAATTTGACTTACTTTTTCTTTATCTGTTTGTTTTAAACATAAAGTTATGGCTTCTTCACCTGCTAAAATAATTGTAAACTCACTATTTTGCTTCGCTTCATTCACGATTTCTAACATTTTTTCCTTTGCTTTTGTCATTCGATTACTTATATTCATACTTGCTGAATTATCCACTACAAAAACATAATTTTTAGCACTATTGGGAACCGTAATTATTGGATGGGCTAAAGCAAAAGAAAGAACTAAAATCATTAAAAGTTGCAATATTAAACTTAATAAACCACTTAATTTTGAAATTGGTGATTTTTTGGTTACAAACTTTTCACTTAACTCCCAAATAAAAGTTGAAGAAATAGTATATTCTTGATATTTTGATTTAATGATATATATTAGGATTAAAATAGGAATGCCAATTAACCCTAACAAACCTAACGGATTTAAAAAACTCATTTGACAATCTCCTTCTTAATCGCTTCATTTAAAATAATATGATCTATTTTTTCACTGCTTGAAACAAATAAATAATTTGCTTCACGAGAACGGCAAAAATACTCTATATCATTTTTAATAAAATCCAAAGCTTTTTCATAAGCCTTTAAATGTTCTTTTTTAATATTTTTTTTATAAAATCGAGAAGTGCTCTCCGAATCATATAAAATAGATTTACCAGAAAAGGATGGATAAATCTCTTCTTCTGTCAAAAGTTGAATACAAGTCACGTCTCTATGTTTACTACGAAGATAACTAATGGAACTTTTATAATCATTATGAGTTAAAAAATCAGAAATAATAATACTCATTCCATTACCATAACCCGTTGAGGAATAAAGTATAGCATCGGATATAAAACTTTCTCCTTCAAAATCAACATTATCAATGGCAGCAATAGCATTATAAAAAGACTCTTTCCCAACGACACGATTTAATAATTTAGTTGTTTTATGTCCATTGATTAAATAAATGGATACTTTATCCATTGCTTTTATGGCTAAATAAGCAAAAGCTACAGCTAATTTTAAAGCTTGTTCCTTTTTATTGTTCATTGACAAAGATCCATCAATGTAAATGCGATGATGCATTTGTCTTTCATCTAAAAACAATTTTAAATAAAGTTTTTCAAAGCGCGAAAAAACATTCCAGTCGATTCTTCTTATATCATCACCTGAAATATATTCTCTATAATCTGCAAATTCACTCGATGAACCAATTTTTTTACTTCGATGATTCCCACCAAATGCACCTGCAACATTATCTTTTAAATAAATATCCAAAAGTTCTAAACTTTGAAAAAAAGCTTCATCAATAATTTTTAACTTCATAATTCTTAATATTATTTCAATTTTTTATTTTCTTTTATCAAAAGCGATATAATTCCATCAGTGTCTAAATGGTCACTAATTGCATCATAATTAATTTTAATTCTATGTCTTAAAGTTGGGTAAGCTAATGCATCAATATCTTCGTAAGAAACATTATACTTGCCATACATTAATGCTCGAACTTTGGCACCTGTTATCAATGCTTGTGCAGCACGTGGAGATGCTCCAAAACGCAAATATTTTTTTGCTATATTGTTTCCTTCAATTTCTGCATGTGTAGAAGAAACCAAGCGCATAGTATAATCCATAATTTCATCGATGACAGGAATTTGTTTTGTAATTTCTCTCATCTTTAATAAAGTTTCACCATCAATGACAGCCGTTGCTGTTTCATCCATGGTTATTTGGGTCATGTTAACGATACTTTTTAATTCATCTAAAGATGGAAATTTCATAATCAATTTAAACATGAAACGGTCCATTTGAGCTTCTGGAAGAGGGTAAGTACCATCTTGTTCAATAGGGTTTTCAGTAGCAAGAACAAAAAATGGTTCACTCATTACATGAGATGTATTTGCAACAGTAACTTTATGCTCTTGCATTGCCTCTAACATCGCAGATTGTGTTTTTGGTGTTGCTCTATTAATTTCATCAGCTAAAATAATATTTGAGAAAATAGGACCTTTTTGAAAAGAATACTTCATTTTTCCATTTTCATCTTTTTCAATAATATTCGTTCCAGTAACATCACTTGGCATTAAATCTGGTGTAAATTGAATACGTGAAAAAGGTAAATTTAATGCTTTTCCTAAAGATCGAACAAGTCTTGTTTTTCCAACTCCTGGAATGCCTTCTAACAAGACGTTTCCTCCTGAGATAATTGCAATCAAAATCTCTTCAATAACATTGTCCTGACCAACTACATCTTTTCTTATTTCATCATGAATTTTTTGAATAGCTTCACTAAATAATTGTATTTGTTTTTCGTTTTCCATTATATTACTCCTAATTATTTCCATCAAAATAAAGCGAACTAAAATAGTCATAAATTAAACTTTCTAAATTTTCAGGAATTTCACTTTCATCCATTCCTTGAATAACTTGACTATAATAGTAAGCAATGATTTCTCCATAAGTTACATAAGAATCAGTGACTGGATTATAAATCAAATCATCTGAAGCATAAATGATATCTCCTGTACCTTCACTGGCACCAGAACCAGGACCATTATTTTCACCTGGATTCTCATTTGGATCACCAGAATCATCTGGATTGTTGCCATCTTGACTATTATCTTCTAATTGATCTTTTAAATCATCGAGTTTTTGATTTAAGGAATTTTTTAAATCCTCAATTGCATTTTGATTATCTAAAGCATCTCCAATCTCGTTTTTTGCTTGTTCAAAAGATGAGTCAATTTGATCTTGAATATCCTGGTCATTCGTATGTTCAGCATTGTCTTTTAAATTATTTGATAAATTTTCAAATGCTTGATACAAAGGATCGCTACTATCTACATTTGATTCTTGGAGTGCATTATCTATATCTTCAGCAATTTTATTTAATGCATCTTTCAGTTCATCCCCCGTTAAATCTTTTAAAGATTCTCTTAAATCATCTAATGAATTATTTGTTTGTTCAGTATCACCATTACTTACGTTTTCACCTAATTCTTTCGTGGTATCTTGATTTTTTAAGGCTTCGCCAATTTCATCTTTGGTGATTTGATCATCTAATTTTTCATTAATATTCTCTTTTGTTTGATCAATTTGATCACCGGAATCTTCATTTGAATCTGGATTTGTTAAGTTATCTCTTAAATCATCTAAATCCTGATTAATATCGTCTTTAGAATTATCATCTAAACCCGTATTATCATTTACTTCTTGTTGCATATCATCAATAGCATCATTGATACCTTGGTTATTATTTTCTTCGCCTTCACCAGAGCCTGAACTTTCTTCACTTCCACCATCTGATTTATCTGAACTTTCTTCTAAATCAGATGAAGATTCACTAATTTCTGAAGATTCATTAGAGATGGAATCACTTGGGTTAGCAGCATTTGATTTTACTTCAGAAGGAGGAATCAAAATTGCACCCGTTAATGCCAATCCCGCTAAAATAGTCATTACAAAATTTGAAAATGAAAATTTCATCTTTAATGTAGAAACCGGCAATGCTTTTAATCTTTCATTCGTATCTTTTCTTTGTAAATTGATCATTGGTGAATCTTGACTATCAAATTCTACCATCGTCTTTACTCTTTCTTGAAGAGGAGCATTTTTCTCTAATCGCTGTGCGACTTTCGTAGGATCATATGTAAATACATATTTAAAAAATAAATAACTAAATCCTCCACAGAAAACAACAAAAAGAACTACATCTAACCAAATGATGATTCTTAAAGGAATCACTTTGCATAAAATTATCAATAAAGATACCATTAAAAGGGCAGAGGAAATTCCGCAAATTAAAGACTTAATAATGGATTCTTTTTTCATTTTTTTTAGAAATTTATCTAAATCATTAAACATAACACTTCTCCTTCCAGTTATGTACTATTATATCATAATATGATATAAAAAAAAACTATTTTTATTTTATTTTTATTATGGACTTAAAAAAATAAAAGTATTTCAAAATTTTTGTCCTTTGAAACACTTTTTCTTATTAAATGACATGAAGCCAAAGCATAATAAGTAACATGGCAAGTCCCATCCCTAATAAACCACATAATAAGACAGGTAGCATTGCTTTATAACTAGCACCGATTAATTGTCTTTTTTCTTCTTTTGTAATATCGTATTCTTTTTTTCGATTAGGATCATCTTTTCGATGTGGCATTCCTTCGATATCCATGTTGGCTATCGTTCGGCCATCATCAATAAATTCTTCTTTATCTTTCTTTTTATTTTTTTTCATCATATAAATGACAAGCGACAAAGTGTCCAGGTCTAACCTCTTTCCATTGTGGCTGTACTTTCTTACAAATATCCATGCATTGATTACACCTTGTATGGAATTTACATCCAGCAGGAGGATTAGATGGTGATGGAATATCACCTTTTAAGATTATTCTGTTCATTTTCACTTTCGGATCTGCAATCGGTACAGCAGAGAATAAAGCATTCGTATAAGGATGAAGTGGCTCACTAAAAATAGAATCTTTACTGCCTTTTTCAACCATTGAACCTAAATACATTACTCCAATTTCATCCGATACATATTTGACAACCGAAATATCGTGTGTAATAAATAAATAGGTAAATCCTTCTTTTTCTTGCAGTTTTTTCAACAAATTAATAATTTGTGCTTGTATAGACACATCCAAAGCAGAAACAGGTTCATCTAAAATAACTAGTCTTGGTTTAACCGCTAAAGCCCTAGCAATACAAATTCTTTGTCTTTGTCCACCTGAAAATTCATGAGGATAACGATCATAAAAGTGTGCTTGCAGCCCACAATCCTTCATCACTTTCAAAACATAATCCTTCACCTGATTTTTTGGAACAATATTGTGAATTCGCACAGGCTGAGCAATGATTTCACCAATTGGCAAACGTGGTGGTAAAGATGAATAAGGATCTTGAAATACATATTGAATTTTTGTTCTATATTTTATCATTTCTTTTGATGATAGATTGGTTATATTATTTCCATCATAAAAAATCTCTCCACCTTGTATATCATATAGTTTTAATATCGTTCTACCAAGTGTCGTTTTGCCACATCCAGACTCACCAACAATTCCTAATGTTTTACCACTTTCTAAATTAAAAGATACATCTTCTACTGCATGGAGCCATTTTGTTGGTTTCCCGAAAAAATTCGTAGCAACAGGAAAATATTTCTTTAAATGAGAAACAACTAATATATTTTTTTGAGTATTCTTCTTTTTACTTTTATAGAAAACCAATTTTTCCATATTATTTGTTTCCTTTCATTTTTTCTTCAGCGTAATAACATGAAACAAAATGTGTTGGTGAAACCTGAATCATTTCTGGATATTCACCACTACATTTATCCATGCATTTATCACAACGATTTTTAAAATAACAAAATGATGGCATGTTAATTGGATTAGGAACATTTCCAGGAATAGAAAATAAAGGTTCATTACTATTACCATCTACACGTGGCTTCGATTTTTGTAGACCAATTGTATAAGGATGCATTGGGTGATCAAAAATTTCCATTACTGTACCTTTTTCAATAATCTTTCCAGCATACATCACAATAACATAATCAACCATTTCTGCAATAACGCCTAAATCATGCGTAATTAACATGATAGATGCTCCAGTCTTTTCTTTAATCACTCTTAATAAATCTAAAATCTGTGCTTGAATCGTTACATCTAATGCTGTCGTTGGTTCATCTGCAACGATTAATTTTGGATTAGCAGCCAAAGCCATAGCAATCATCACTCTTTGTCTCATTCCACCTGATAATTCATGAGGATATTTTTTATATACCATTTCAGGATCAGGAATTCCAACCAGCCCTAACATCTCAATGGATCTTGCTTTCGATTGGGCTTTATTAAAATGATTATGTAAAACGGAAACTTCATCCAATTGATTTCCTACCGTAAAAACTGGGTTTAAGGAAGTCATTGGTTCTTGGAAAATCATGGTTATGTCTTTACCACGAATATTATACATCTCTTTAATAGGCATTTTAGCAATGTCGTATACCACATCGTTAGAAGCTCTAAAACGTATGGAGCCATCAACAATTTGCCCACTTGGTCCTTGAAGTAAACGCATCAAAGAAAGAGAAGTTACTGATTTCCCACATCCTGATTCTCCAACAATTCCAACAATACTATTTTTAGGCACTTCAAAAGTAACACCATTCACAGCTTTAACAATACCATTATCTGTGTAAAAATAAGTCCTCAAATTTTCAAATTCAACAATATTGTTTTCATCTTTCATCGAGGTAATATAATCTTCTTTTGTAAACGATTTATTTTTCTTATTTAATAATTTAATCTCTTTATTGTTATTTTTAACAATTTTTTGTATTTCTTTATTACTAATATATGCCATATGAATTACCTCTTTCCTTTTGGATCAAAAGCATCGCGTAATCCATCTCCAACAAAGTTAAATCCTAAAACAGCTAAAACAATACAAATTCCAGCAGGTACCCATAAAAGAGGATAGTTTTGCATAACTTCATAGTTATTTGCCGATTGTATCATTGTTCCCCAAGCCGCATAAGGTATTTGAACGCCTAACCCTAAATAAGACAAAGTAGACTCATATAAAATGACACTTCCAAAACCAAGTGTTGCACTGACAATTAACTGTGGAAGGACATTTGGAATCAATTGTCCAAATATTTTCTTACTTGTAGGATAACCCATTACTTCAGAAGCAATCATATATTCTTGCTCACGCAAATATAAAATTTGTCCACGTACCATACGAGCTGTTCCAGACCAACCAAATAGCGTTAAGATAAACATTAAATAATAAATCTTATAACTTTCCTTCACTTCTAAAGCATTTAATAAAGAAGCAGCAATTAATAAAATTGGTAAAGTTGGAATACAGTTAAAGATATCAACGATACGCATAATAATTTGATCAACCCATTTACCAAAATATCCTGCTAAGCCGCCTAAAATAATTCCAATAATCATTTCCATGAAAACAACGATAAAACCAATCATTAAAGAAATTCTTCCACCATACATTAAACGGGTAAAAATATCATAACCTTGATTATCTGTTCCAAGCCAGTGTACAGCAGAAATGCCATCATAAATATTATTATCTTTGAAATATTCATAAACATCATAACATTTAAAGGTTTGTCCACCAACATTAAAACGAATTAAGGATTCATTAATAACCGATGAACCAGATTCATCTGCTTCAATTTCTCCCCATATATGGATGATATTTAAAAAATCAATTTTATCTAGTAATTTTAAAATCCATGGTCCTAAAAAAGAAAATACAAATAAACCAATGATCAGAACTAGACCTACAATCGAAAGTTTTGAACGGAAAAAACGACGGAAAACAAGTTTCGTAGGAGACATTTGTTTAACGTTTGAAATTTCATCTACCGTTTTTTCTATTTCTTCATTCGTATTCGTATTTTGAAAAGTAGTTGTATTATTCAATTCTTCCATCTTTTTCACCTACTTTCCAAGTTTGACACGAGGGTCAACAATTGCATACATAATATCCGATAATAACGTACCAATAATTGTCAATACAGCTAAAAACATGTTATATCCCATAATAAATGGAATATCTGCTGAATTCAAAGCTTTATAAGCGACATTACCAATACCTTCTATTCCAAATACTTGTTCCACAATCATGGCTCCACCAAATAAAGATGGCAAAATTCCAGCAAAAATGGTAACAAGAGGAATCATTGTATTCCTAAAAGCATGTTTATAAATTACTTTTCTTTCACTTAAACCTTTTGCTCTTGCTGTACGAATATAATCCGCATTTAATACTTCTAGAGTATTGGTTCTCGTATATCTCATCATTCCACCAATCGATAAAACAACTAAAGTAATCATTGGTAAAATCAAGTGAGAAAAATTCATGACCAAATATTCAAACGATGAAATTGTTGTTATATCAATTTCAGCACTGGTCTGCCCCGAAACAGGCAACCATCCTAATTCTACAGCAAATACTTTAATTAATATATCTGCAAAGAAGAAAGATGGGAACGATATACCTATCATTGCTAATATAGTAACTAAATAATCCTGAAATGAATATTGCTTAACTGCACTCGATACACCTAAAGGTATAGCAATAATAAATTCAAAAATTAAAGCCACTCCAGAAATAGCAAACGAAATCCACATTTTATCTGCAATTACTTCAGCTACAGGTTTTTTATAAACAAAAGATTCACCTAAATCGCCTTGTAAAGCCTTTAAAAGCCAACTTCCATAACCTTTGACAATTCCCATGAACGAATTATCATCCAAACCATAATGCTTTAACATATCATTAAGTTGGTCCATTGTCATTGCTCCCGTCGATAATTGGGAAGAAAATTGTTTTTCAAAATAATTTGCTGGCATCAGTCGAATTAAAAAATAAATAATTACTGATACGCCAAATAAAATAAGGATTGAAAGGAGTAATCGTTTAACAATATATTTAAACATAATTATTACTCCTTTCTTTTTACTTTGTAATTAAGCTTAAATTCCAAATTTGATTGATAAGACCATTATATGGAGAAATATCCTTTGCAGGAGTCATTGTTGATTCATCAAGCACTTTAGCATTATAGGCAAATAAATCGTTTCTTTGATAAGTTGGAAGTTCAACAGCTAAATCCATAACTAAGTCTAAACAATCCGAATAAATTGCTTTTCTTTCATCTTCATCAAGTGTTTCACGACCAGCTTCGATTTTATCTGACAATTCTGCAATGATGCCTTGCTCATAACTATAAGTTTTTCCAGTAGTATCGTTACGGATAGCGTTATAACCCCAGTTTAAAGTGGATGTTGCTGTTGAGTTAATATGATAAGTTTGATACATATCAGGGTCAATGGTTGTTGACCATGCAGCAGCCCAAACTGCTAAATCACCAGTATTTAATTTTGATAAAGCATCAACATCTGTTTTAACAGTAATATCACAACCAATACCATTTAAGATTTCAGCAGATTTGAAGAAAGTACTTGCTGTAGGGTGATCAGGATCATCACCAGCAATCGTAAATACAAGTTTTAATTGTTTACCACTACTATCTACCATTTTGTTTTGTGAGTTTTGACGGTAACCAGCTTGTAATAATAATGCTTTTGCTTGTTGACCGGTCGAATCATATTCATAGTAAGGTTCACAACCTGTTGGATATGCCCATGATACACTTGACATAGGACGATATAATTGTTTAGCGGCACCTGAATAGTAATCGATACATAATTTCGTATTCATTGTTGTCATAATTGCTCTACGTGCATATACAGAAGGAACTTTAGCCGCGTTAATACCAATATAACCATAACCTAAAGTTTCAGCTTGTGCATAAGCAAAACCAGAATCAGATAATGTATTCAATTCATCAATGATTTCTTTTTTAGCGCTTGGTTCACAATAATGAACTTCACCTTGTGTTAAAGCATTTAACATTTGATTGGTTGCAACTACTTTGTATCTAATTTTTTTAATCTTTGGAGCACCCATTAAGAAATAATCATTTCTTTCAAAATAAACAACATTATCTTCAAAGAAGGTACTCGATGTAACATTTTCAGAATTTGTATATTTGTTTGTAGCTTTATAAGCTCCTGCGCCAACAGGAACACCAATTTTACTGGAATCTTTTATCACTTTTGTTTGAAAATCCTTACTTCCATAATCCACACCAAAGCAAGGGTCATCAATTTTGCTTAAACCATAATTAAATTTTTGTATTTGTTCTTCATTAGAATAATAATACATTGGTGCTACTGAGAAAGAGAAGTTCCAAATAGCTTTTGGATCTACACCATCAATTGTAATGGATAACATTTCATAACCATTATCCGATCCTTGTATTTTTTCACCATTTGAATCATATAATGCATATTTATAATTCGTACCATTAACCGTTGTATCTGTAGTAATTACTTTAATGCCAGAAATATCTTTATAAATTCTATCTGTATTGCTGCTAAAATAAATATCTTTGGCATCCGATACAAAAGATTCACGGATAGTAGTTGCTGTTTGCCAATAATTTGCAATAGTAGCGAATTGATCAGGATAATAATAATCATAAACAATATCAATCGCTTCTTGCTCAGTTAATGGCTTTCCTTCTCCATGCCAATTATCAATACGATTTGAATCAAATCCAGCATATTCGATACGTGTTGGATCATCTTTTGGTTTATCTAAGTCAATCGTAATCAAGCCTTCAACATAAAAGAAAGTTTGAATATCATTATATAAGCCATAATCACCATAAGTGTCTTTATTCGATGTAAAATCACTTTGAAGTTCTTTTCTAAAAGTTTCACCAATATAGTTAAAATCTTCTACAAATTTATCAGAATATTTAAACTCAGCATTTCCTTCATAATCTACAGATTTTGCAGGAAGATATTTGTTCACTAAATCTTCTACCGTTACACCAGAAGGATGTTCTTTATTAATTTCTTCAATGACCGTAACAAGTTGGTTCACTCTATCATCTGCTTCAATCGTAAATTTTTCTTCAAAAGCATCTTGACCTTCACTTGTTGACTGTTGTGTTCGATATTCCTCTAA
Source organism: uncultured Bacillota bacterium (assembly GCA_902491575.1). Classification (GTDB taxonomy): domain Bacteria; phylum Bacillota_I; class Bacilli_A; order RFN20; family CAG-631; genus CAKPXW01. The sequence goes on along the minus strand of CABUID010000001.1, from coordinate 106,432 downwards.
TCCTATTATTTTAGTGGAATACATCGTAGATGAGCCTGTATATTGAGGGTCTAAGTATTCATAAAGATTAAACAAAACATCTTTTAATGTTACATAAGTACCATTAGAGTATTTCACATTATAAGATGGATTTTTTAAGACAAAAGTATAAGTTGTTTGATCTGTTGCATCATCGTATTTATTTTCATAGTCTAAAACAACAACTGGTTCATCAGCGCCAAAAGCAATTCCTGCATTTTTGTCTGTTGTAAACATTGAAATTTGGGTCATCCCAATAATTTGTCCATCTGGTCCTGTTGAATAATAAAATGGATTAAAAACACCATCTAAATCTTGGGAAGCAAAAACCAAAGGTGTTTCATTATTATCATAAACCTTATCAGGGGTTGAACTTCCTGTATTGGATAAATCATTACTATCACTTGTTTTATTATTACAAGCAGTTAATGTTAAAGTCACAGTAGACAAGCCTAACATTAAGCATTTTAAAAAATTGTTTTTCATATTATTCCTCCTTTAAATCATACATTATAGTAGATAAATCGACTTGATCATTTGTTATCACTGAACTTTCATCGATAGAATAAGCTAAACCATCCGCAATACGTACAGCAATCAGTGTTTCATTTTCAAGACGTTTCAATGTGTCTTCAGCATAAGTTATTGTTCCATTAATGGAAACATTATCAATTGTTGATGATTTAATTGTTCCTGCTAAAGCTCCAAATTGCAAATATTTACAAGTTACAACATGCATTGTATAAGTTGCATTTGTGATTTTCAAATCTTTGATGGTACAATTTTCTATTGTATCCGCTAATCCTCCAAGGGTTACTGTCGTTTTCGATCCATTTTCACCACTTAATGTTGAATAAGTTAAATTAGAAATTGTATGATGATTTCCTAAAATCGTTCTTCCATTAAGTATGGAAAGTCTTGGTAAAGTTACGCCAGATAAATCAATATCTGCATTCAAATATAAATCATAACTTAATACATAACGATCAAAGTAACTTCTAAATTCAGATGGTGTATTGACGACGCGATAATGACCTTTTATCCATTTTGTATAAATCGGTAAATCCTCTCCGTCTTTTGTTAACAAATAGTTATTATCAACAGCCGTTGTCATTTCTTCGTCGATATAGGCACCTATGAATGTATATTCTTCATCACTTGGATATTCAATATTATCTGAAGAATATTTAAATGGTTTATTTAATTCCCATTGTAATGTTTTTAATAAAGTAAACTCAGCACTATTTTCTGGTTGATAATAAATGTTAAAATGTTTATCAAAAATTTCTTCCCATTTTGCATAAATTGTTGTGACAATTTCCTTGTCTTCAGGTAAAGTATATGTTTCAAAATCAACAGGATGTTCATATTCCTTATCTAAATACCAACCTTCTAACTCATACTTTATACTTCCATCGGCAGAATTTGCTCTTGTAAAAACATATTCTTTATTGTCAGAAAAATCTGTGATGTGAGAACCTGGAAGATAGTAAACTGTTAGTTTATTTGTTTCTCGATTGTTCGCTTTACAAACACCCTCACCTAAATCATAAATGACTTCTTGTGTATAACCTTGTTCATTATGAGCAGAATGATATCCACAACCTGTTAAGCATGTAAGTAAAATCGCAATTGCTCCAACTGTATAAAATTTAAATTTAAATTTTTTCAGCAAAAAAAATCACCTCATTCCAAAACCTGCATAATAATTATTATACATATTTATATGTATTAATCAAGTTATTTTTTTCCCAAATCCTTAAACGAATATTTTACAAAACAATTTTTTTTAGAAAAAAAATTATTATCAAACAAAAAAAGCAATAAAGTTTTTGCTTTATTGCATTTTATTTTGTTCCAAATATACGATCTCCAGCATCTCCAAGGCCAGGAAGAATATAGCCTTTTTCATTTAATTTTTCATCTAATGATGCCAAATAAATATGAACATCTGGGTATGCTTTTTCTACAGCTGCTAAACCTTCAGGTACGCCGACCAAACACATTAAACGAATATTATTGTATCCTCTTTTTTTACAAGCCTCAATTGCAGCAATTGCGCTTCCTCCTGTTGCTAACATTGGATCAACAATAACAACCAATGGGTTTTCTACATCGGGTAATTTAAAATAATATTCAACAGGTTGTAAAGTCTCTTCATTTCTATACATTCCAATATGACCAATTCTTGCTGTTGGAACCATATTTTTAATTCCATCGCATAAACCAATTCCTGCTCTTAAAATTGGAGCAATAATAATTTTGTGACTCAATTTCTTTTTGTGAAGTTGTATTCCTGTTGGTGTTTGATAAGTTTCTTGTGAGTCATAAGTGTCTAAATCTTTAAATACCTCAAAACACATAAAAGAGGCAATCTCATTTAAATTCTCCCTAAATTCCTTTGATTTTGTGTTTTCATCTCTCATAATCGATAATTTTACGTCTATTAATGGGTGTTTAACAATTGTATGCATATTCTTTAAAATTCCTCCTTTGATAATTATATCACATAACTCTAGCAAATTCAGTAAAAAATAATATATAATAAAAATAGAGGTGATTTATACGGAAAACAAATTCATTTCAATTATCAAAAATAGAATAAGTTGTCGAAGTTATACGAGTCAAAAAGTTTCTTTATCCAAAGTTAAACTTATTACAGAATGTGGCATGATGGCGCCAAGTGGAAAGAATAGACAGATTGCTAACATTTTAGTAGTCAGAGATAAAAAGCAAGTCGAAAAACTTAGGAGCCTTTCTTTACAACATTTGGAAAGAGATTGTTTTTATGGAGCAAATACATTTATTTTAGTATACGCTCCAAGAGAAGATAAATTTTGTATTCAAGATTCAACCTGTATTCTTGAAAACATGTTTATTGCTGCTACAGCTTTAAAAATCAATTCATGTTGGATCAATCAAGTGGATGATTTATTCAATACGAAAGAAGGTCAAAAAATTAAAAAATCATGGAAAATTCCTGAAAATTCTATGATTGTGGGAACTTGTATTATTGGCTATTGCGCTGAACCTGAAAAATTAATTACAAAAAAGAGAAAGGAAGATTTTGTGAAAATCTTATAAAAATTATGATTACTAATAAAATTAATTTAAAAGAATATTATCCTACATTAGAAAATGATGTCTATTTAATCTCTTATTGTCCAGAAAACTATTTAGAATTTTCAAACAACCGACATCGTAAATGTGTTGTCATTCTTCCCGGAGGTGGCTATGAATTTCTTAGCGAAAGAGAATCCGAGCCTGTTGCTTTACGTTTTGCTGGATATGATATTGCTAGTTTTGTTTTAAAATATTCTATCAAACCGAAAATAAAATATCCAAATCCTTATGTTGAAGTATATGCTGCTTTAGCTTATATTCGTAAAAATGCAGAATTGTATCATGTAGATGTGAATGCAATATCTGTCATCGGATTTTCAGCCGGTGGTCATTTAGCGGCTACTTGTAGTGCTTTTCACCAAGAAGAAGAATTTGCAAAATTATTAAATATTGATCTTCAAGAGATGAAAATTAATGGTTGTATTTTAGGCTATCCTGTTATTTCTACTTCTTTTGGTCATCAAAACACGATTAAAAATGCTACTGCAGGTAAACCTGAATTAATTGAAAAACTTTCTGTTGAAAATCATGTCACTCCTGCATTTCCAAAAACTTTTATATGGCATACAACTTTTGACACTTGTGTTTCTTTAAAAAACTCATTAGCATTAGCTGAATCTTTAAGACAAAATAATATCTTTTTTGAAATGCATATTTATCCTATGCTTGATCATGGTCAATCTTTAGCAGACGAAAGTGTCTATAATTCACAAATTATCAGTAAAGAGCAATTACAATTAATGAACTATAATACCCAATGGGTAGATAATGCTATTCATTTCATTAAAGAATATATTTAAAAATAATTGATTTTATAAAAAAAGTCTTAAAATTTTTAAGGCTTTTTCTTTTTTATTCAAATTTATAAAGCAGCAGCTCCTACCAAGCCGGTTTTGCCTTTAAATGTAGCCAAAGTAACAACACAATCGCTATAGCCAAATTTCTTCAAAAAACTTTGTATGTATTTCAAATTTAATAGTCCACTTTCAGTGATTCCACCAGCAATTACGATTATTGATGGGTCAAAAATATTGCATAAATTCAATAATCCTTCGGCAATATCATTGTGCCATTTTTTCAAAGCATTTTCAACCATCTTATTGCCATTTTTTTTATGTTGAACGATTTGATAACCTGATAATTTATCGGTTGGAATTTTACCTTTTTCACTTTTTAATTTTTCATTAAATTCTTTTACTGTTTGGATTAGTCCTAATACAGAAGCATAGGTTTCAAAGCATCCTTTTCTGCCACAATTACATTTTCGACCATTGGTATGAATAATCATATGCCCAAAACGTCCACCATGATTATGAACACCATGGATGATTTGTTCATCAATAATAATTGCTCCACCAACACCGCGACCAATGGTAACAAATAAACCATCTTTTACCTGATTTAATTGACCAAATTTAATCTCAGCTTGACAAGCAGCATTACCATCATTATCGACATTTACTTGGCACTGTGGAAATGCATTTTGAAAATCCTTTAAAATTGAATAATTACGCCATCCTAGATTGGATGCAAAGATAACCACTCCATCCACAATATCGCCTGGACAACCAATTCCAATTTTATGGAGTTGATACTTTTGGATATATTGGTCACAAATTTCTTTAATTCCAGGTATTAAAGTTTCACTTTTTCCTTTAAATGTATTTCGAATAGAAGTATTTTCTAAAACATGACATCCGTTCACCACACCAATTTTGATACTTGTTCCACCAATGTCAATTCCTAATATAAATTCACGAATGTCCATAGTCGATTCCTCCAATGGTTATATTATATCATTTTCATTGCAATTTGTAAGATAGAAATAGTATAATTATTGTATAAAGGTTTATAAAGTTTAAGTAAGATAAGAAAGGAGGATTGCATTTTTAAAATGCATGAATCATTATGAATCATCAAAAAATCATTATTTCTTGTGATACAACTATTGCGATGACCAAAGAGGAAATCAAAAAAAATGGACTATATGTCATTCCTTTAAATACTATTGCAGATGGTGTAGAATATCATGATACAGTGGATATAGACGCAACTAAGCTTTGTGAATTAATGCGTAATGGAGCTAAAATATCTACATCTACTCCTACTATTATTGAAATTGAAAATTATTTTGATAGTGTTTTTGCAGAAACAAATGCTGATGTGATTATCCATTTCACTATTTCCTCTAAATTAAGTTCAATGTATTCTTTATTTACCACTATTTGTAAAGAAAAATATGGAAATAAGGTCAAAGTCGTTGATAGTCTTTCTATATGTCAATGGATGGCGAATCAAGTATTATATGCCAAAATGTTGGTACAAAAAGGCTATGATACTGATGAAATCATTCAAAAAGTACAAGATGAATTAATCGGCAGTGAAGATTGTGTTTTTGTTCCTGAATCTTTAGAATACTTAAAAAGAGGTGGAAGAATTAGTCCTGCAGTTGCCTCTATTGCTAATTTTATAGGTGTACTTCCAATTCTTACATTTAAAAATGGTGAAGTAGGCAAAAAAGGAGTAACAAGAACCATGCAAAAAGCATTTTTAAATGCCTATCGTGAGTGGAATGAAAATATTCCAGAACTGAAAGAAAATTATAAAATTATTGTTTTATGTGCTGATAAACAAACAAAAGATAAAGTGAATAAAGCAGAGTTATTAATCCAAGAATATACCAATGGTATGGATTATATTATAGCAAATCTATCTTTAAATGTTACAGCTCATACTGGTCCTGGTACTATTGGCTTTGGAATTATAAAAAATTATAAAAAGTAGACAATCGTCTACATTTTTTAATAGGTGAAATATGGAATTTATAGTTAAAATCAATCATTTAAAAGATATCTATGTTTTAAATAATGCTGATGCTTTCTTACTACCTCATCAAGATTTTTCTTATCGATTTGATGAATCTTTTAGTTTTACAAAAATTAAAGTAGTTAAAAAACATTGTCTAGAAAAACAAAAGAAAATCTATATTTTAATCAATAAAATATTTAAAGATGAACAACTTCCATCACTGAAAGAATTTATGGAAAAACTTATTGAAATTCAAGTAGATGGTTTTTTCTTCACAGATTTTTCCGTCTTTATGATTGCCAAAGAATTAAATGTAGATTCAAAATGTATTTTTTATCATGAAACATTTTTAAGAAATTCCTACGATATTCTTACTTACCAAGAATTAGGTATTCCTTATCTTTTTTGTTCAAAAGATATGCATATCGAAGATATTCAACATCTTCCTGAAAACCAAAAAAATCATTATGGTATTTTATGTTTTGGTTATATTCCCTTATATGAAAGTGAAAGAAAAATTGTGAGCCATTATTTAAAGAGGCATCAATTAGACAAAAATTTTGTTCATTCAAAAAATTTATATCTTAAAGAGGAAACCCGCGAAGAAAAATATAAAGTTTTACAACAAAAAAATATTGCGAGTATTTTTGATAGTAAAGTATTATCTTATCTATCTTCTATGAAAGAATTATCACAACATATAAGTATGTTCCTTTTGGATGGATTATTTTTTGAAGTTTCTTATTTAGAAAAAGTTCTTCATTTGTTTCAAAAAGCACTCACCGAAGATATTGATATGGAAGCATTAAAAAAACTCGATGAAACCATTGAATTTACTGATGGATTTTTACATAAAAGAATAGGTTTGATATAAAATGAAAAAGGTAGAACTTCTTGCTCCTGCTGGAGATCTTGAAAAATTAAAAATAGCTATACTTTACGGCGCTAGTGCTGTTTTTTGTGGTGGAAAACAGTTTTCATTAAGAGCTAAAGCAAGTAATTTTTCTTTAGATGATTTAAAAGAAGCCGTGATTTTTGCTAATCATCATCAAGCAAAAATTCATGTCACTGTCAATATCGTTCCAGAGGATGACGATTTAAGCACCTTAGATGAATATCTTTTATCCTTAAATGAGATTGGTGTTCATGCTATTATTGTTTCAAGTGTTTACATTATGAAACGTGCAAAAGAATTAAACTGTAAATTTGAAGTTCATGTCAGCACCCAACAATCCATTGCCAATTCGAAAGCTATTGAATTTTTTAAAACCCATTTAAATGTACAAAGAGTTGTTTTGGCAAGGGAATTAAACGTTGATGAAATAAGTCAAATTCAAAAAACTTCTTTGCTTCCTACCGAAGTATTTATTCATGGTGGAATGTGTTCGTCTTATAGTGGACGATGTGGTTTATCCAATTCAATGGTCAACCGAGACGCTAATAAAGGTGGTTGTGCCCATTCTTGTAGATGGTCCTACCATCTATATGATAACAATAAACTAGTAAGTCCTGAAACATTTATTCTTGCTTCTTGTGATTTAATGAGTATAGACTATATTCCAACTTTATTAAAAGCAAATGTAGATAGCTTCAAAATAGAAGGAAGAATGAAATCGATTCATTATATTGCAACAGTTGTCAACGCATATCGAAGACTCATAGACGAATATTATAGATTAGGTAATCTTTCTTCAAAACGTCTTTTATATTATAAAAAACAAATTCAAAAAGCTGAAAATAGGATTACTTATTCAGGTTTTTTAAACAAAAACATAAAAAATCAAGCTTTACTTTTAACAATCGGGAAAGAAAATCCTACACAAAAATTTTTAGGCATTGTTTTAAAAGAAAAAGATGAATTCGGTTGGACAATTATCGAAGTAAGAAATTTTTTTGAAAGTGGTTTGAACGTTGAATGTTTTTTACCAAATGGTCAAACTTTAAAAATGAAAATATCACAAATGTTCGATGAAAACAATCAGGAAGTACAAGTGGCTAGACATCCAAAACAACTTTTAAAAATCAAAGTAAAACCTCATTTACCTCTCTATACACTGATTCGTAAAAAATAATACTTTGCTTACCGTTTTATGCTAAAATAAAATTACATTAAAGAAAGGAGAATATCTATGATTGAAGTGACCATTTCTGAAAACGATCAAAATAAGCGACTCGATAAGTTTATTAAAAAATATTTAGTAAATGCTCCTGATTCTTTAATTTATAAACTATTTAGAAAGAAAGATATAAAAGTAAACAAAAAGCCAAAATCTTACGATTATATCACGCAAATGGGAGATGTAATTTCCATTTATATTACGAAAGAACAAGAAAATGAATTTTTAAATAAAAAAAGTATTCCTCTTTCTAAAAACAAATCTTTTCAAGTCATTTATGAAGATGAAAACATTTTAATTGTGAATAAACCTTCTAATCTTCTTGTTCACGAAGGTGATATGGATTCCAAAAATGAAGAAAATTTGACAAAACAAGTTTTAAATTATTTAATCGAAAATAAATCTTATGATTTTGAAAAAGAAAATACTTTTATTCCTGCATTGGCTCATCGAATCGATCGAAATACAAGTGGTTTAGTCATATTTGGAAAAACCTTCTTAGCATTACAAGAATTATTTAAAGCTTTTAAAAATCATGAAGGCATGGAAAAAGAATACGAAACTTTAGTTTGTGGTAAACTCTTCACTCCTGGAAGAATTGAAGCCAAATTAATCAAAAATGAAAAGACAAAAATTGTGAACATTGATGAAGTAAATGGTTTAAAAGCAATTACCTTATATGAACCATTAAAAATATATGATGATGTTACTTTACTAAAAGTAAAAATTTTAACTGGAAGAACACATCAAATACGGGTTCATCTTAAATCCATTCATCATCCTCTCGTAGGTGATCAAAAATATGGGAACAAAAATTCAGATATTTTAGGGAAAAAATATGGTCTAAATCATGTTTTCTTACATGCGAAAAGAATTTGTTTTCATAACTTAGAAGGTACGCTTCAATACTTAAACCATCAAGAATTTACAGCACCCTTGTTTGACTGGGAGATAAAACTTTTAAATCAATTAAATGGAGGAAAAAACAATGAATTATTTACAAAAAGTGAATGAATGGAAAAATTCTTCACTAGTCAGTGAATCTTTAAAAGAAGAATTAAAGAAGATGAGTGAGGAACAAATACAAGAAGCATTTTATACGAACCTTACCTTTGGAACGGGTGGTATGCGTGGTATTATGGGACCTGGTACAAACCGAATGAATATTATTACCATTTATAAAGCAACTTTAGGATTTGGAAATTATTTATTAAAACATGAACAAAATGCTAAAGAAAGAGGCGTTGTCATCGCTCATGATAATCGTTTTAATCATGATGAGTTTACGATGGCAGCTGCAAATATTTTAACTACTTTAGGAATAAAAGTTTATTTATTTGATGCTTTAAGACCTACGCCAGAATTATCCTTTGCCATTCGTTATTTAAAAGCTGCAGGAGGAATTAATATTACGGCATCTCATAACCCAAAACAATATAATGGTTATAAAATTTATAATTCGGAAGGAAATCAATTAATTTTAGAACAATCGAACCAAGTAATGGATGAAATTGATAAAATTGATAACGAACTAAATATTATTATTCAACCAAATGAAGAATTAATCACTCTACTGAATCAAAAAATAGATGAAGCTTATTATCAGATGGTTATGTCTACATCTTTAAATGCTGAAATGAAAAAAGATAATATTACTATCGTTTACACCCCACAACATGGAACAGGTTATATTCCCGTGACAACTGTAATGAAAAGAATGGGTTATCATCTGATTGAAGTAAAAGAACAATGTGAACCAAGAGGGGATTTTGCGAACACTTTATCCCCTAATCCCGAAGAAAAAGTTGCTTATGATTTAGCTTTAAAGTATGCAGATCAATATCATGCAGATTTAATTTGTTGTACAGACCCTGATTGTGATCGAATTGGTATAGTATTATTTGATAAAGATAGAAATCCTATCTATATGACTGGTAATCAAACAGGCGCCATTTTGATTGAATATCTTCTATCCACAAGAAAAGCAAAACATATCTTACCAGATAATGGAATTATGTATAATACGATTGTATCTTCCCCACTTGGTGCAAAAGTTGCTGCTTTATATGGTGTTGAAACCGAACAGACCTTAACAGGTTTTAAATATATCGGAGATAAAATCGCTCGCTCAATTGAAAACAATGGAAAAGTTTTTCAAATTGGTTATGAAGAATCCTATGGCTATCTGATTAACCCTCAAGTCCGTGATAAAGATGGCGTGCAATCTGCAATGTTAATTTGTGAAATGGCTTCTTATTACCAACATCAAGGAAAAACTCTACTCAATGTATTTGAGGAAATTCAACAAAAATTAGGTTATCATATTGAATCTCAATATTCCTATATCGCAGAGGGAATGCGGGGAGTTGAAAAAATCGCTCATTTAATGAAGTCTTTACGTAAAATGAATTTAAGTGAAATTGCTGGTGAAAAAGTATTGATTAAAGAAGATTATTGGACATTAATTAAGGAAAAAAATGGTGTTAAAATGCCATTAGACTATGAACAATCGGATGTTTTACGTTATGTTTTTGAAGATGGTTCTTTTGTAGCGATACGACCTTCCGGTACTGAACCTAAAGTTAAATTTTATTTCGCACTTGCAGGAAATAGCAAAGAAAATGCACAAATACGTCATGATAAAGTCAAAAACTTTATCTTAGACCTCATTCATTAATTATATGTTTGAATATTATTTGACTCATAAGCATTATCATACATTGGATTATTATTTTAAAAATAAATATGGAAAAAAAGTGTTCAAAATTTCTTTGAACGCTTCTTTTACTTGCCCTAATCGTGATGGCACAAAAGGATATGGCGGTTGTCTTTTTTGTAGTGAAGAAGGAAGTGGAGATTTTGCAGGAAACCCTAAGGATTCCATACAAACTCAATTTGAAAAAATAAAAAATAGAATGGAAAAAAAATGGCCTGATGCTTATTACATCGTTTATTTTCAGGCTTATTCGAACACCTATGGAAGTATTGAAAGATTAAAAGAGGTATTCGAGCCATTTATTGGTCAAGATAATGTGATTGGTCTTTCTATTGCTACACGTTGTGATTGTATTCATGAGGAAATTGCACGTTATTTATTTTCTTTAAAATCGCATTTTAAAGAATTTTGGATTGAACTGGGTTTGCAAACGACTAAACGTTCAACCATGAAATTATTAAATTTAAAATATACTTTTACAGATTTCAAAAAAGCTGTTAAATTATTACACCATTATCACATAGATATTGTTGTGCATATCATTGATGGACTTCCTTATGAAAGCAAAGAAGATCAAATTCAAACCATTTTAAAACTTAATTTACTTCCCATTCAAGGAATAAAAATTCACAATTTAAATATTTTGAAAAACACAGCCCTTGCGACAATGTATTTAAATAATCAATTTAAAATATTAAATGAGCAAGAATTTATTGAAATCGTTGCGCTCCAACTTGCTTATTTAAAAGAAAATATCCTAGTTCACCGGATTGGAGCCGATAGTGATGAAAAAAAAAGAATAGCACCCGACTATGTCAAAAAGAAAATGGCCGTAGTCGACCATCTTGATTTGTATATGGAAGAAGTAAATCTTTTTCAAGGAGATTTTGTTCAACAAAATAGAAAATAAAAAAGTTCCTATTTATAACGAAAGAACCAAGCAAATGGTTCTTTTTCTATAAACTTTCTAAATTTCTTAATTACTTGTTACTTTTACATTCATAAAAGTTTGAAATAACATTACATCAATCTCTTGATATTGTTGGGTAATGGAAAGATCTTTTAAATCGAATTGAAGAACATCACTTAATTCACACTTTAATACTCTTAAGCATAAATATCTTGTCAACCATATTTTTAATGCATATGGGCCATTAATCATGGCATTTAAATCATTTTTATAAGTAAAATCAGGAAAAATTATTTCCTGATAAGACTGAATAATTTCTTTCAGTTCATCATTGTAAGTTCCTTTTAAAAATCGAACTTGGTGAAGTACTGAACTATAAGTAATTTCTTGTTTATTACATAAATCACTTGCTTTACTAAGTTCTTTAATATCTGAAATAATTTCTTTATACCTTCCTGTAAATCTTTTTTTGCTTAATGCTGCTATAACTTCTTTTTGCAAAATGTCGTATTCTTTAACCGACAACATATTATCACGCTCCCTTTTTAAAATTATAACCACTAGATAAGTCGTATTAAGTCGAATTTTCTTATTTTTTGAAAAAAGATTTTCATAATACCATTTGATTTATCAAGGGTATAACTTGTATAATATTTATGATTATGAAACGGAGGATTATTACATGAAAAGTGAAATTTTTAAAGGAACACCTCATAATGAAGGAAAAAAAGGAGATTTTGCCAAAACTGTTTTAATGCCTGGAGACCCTTTAAGAGCAAAATTTATCGCAGATCATTATCTTGAAAATGTAAGGCAAGTAAACGGAGTTAGAAATATGTTTGGTTACACAGGAACTTATAAAGGCAAGGAAGTTACCGTTATGGGCTCTGGAATGGGAATGCCATCGATTGGAATCTACTCTTATGAACTTTTTGCGTTTTATGGTGTAGAAAGCATTATTCGAATTGGCTCTTGTGGTTCTTACCAAGAAGATATTCAATTGTATGATATTATTATTGGTCAAGGAAGTTGTACAGATTCTAATTTCGCAAATCAATATCAACTAAATGGTACTTTTTCAGCAATAGGATCTTTTGATTTATTAGAAAAAGCTGTCAATGTTGCTAAAGAAAAGAATGTTCGCTATCATGTTGGTAATATTATGTCAAGTGATGTTTTTTATGGCACAGATAAAGATAATTGGAAAAAATGGGCAAATATGGGCGTATTAGGAGTTGAAATGGAAAGTTATGCACTCTATTGTAACGCAGCTTATCTTCATAAAAAAGCATTAACGATTTTAACCGTATCCGATTCTTTTACAAGTCATGCGGAAACAACTTCTGAAGAAAGACAAAATTCATTTACTCAAATGATGGAAATTGCTTTACAACTTATTTAATCTATGAAAATATTTTTCTATGTTTTTTGTTCTTTACTTGTTTTATGTTTGTTGATTTATCTTTGTTTTTTTAGACAAATAAATTTGTTTATTGTTGCCATTACAGGGAAAAAAAGAATTCAAAAAAATCTATATCGTTCTTGCAAAATGAATGATTATTTAATTTTAAATGATTTGTATTTACCAATTGGAGAAAATAAATACAAATATATTGATACAATTATTTTTGGAAATAAATATATTTACATTATTAAAGAAGTTAAACAAGCTGGTGAAATTAAAATTTCTCCAGATGATCAAAAATGGCGAGTAATTTACCATAAACAGTTAACTTTAATTGACAATCCATTAATCTATAATCGTAAAGTGATTTCCTATCTTGTGAATATGGTGGAAAGTTTAGAGAATAAGGATTTAAAAAACATGGTCATTTTAACCAAAACTTGTCAATTTGAAAAGGTCAACTATTTAAATAATGAATTTGTTATTTCAGAAAAAGAGGCTATTAAAAAGATTAATGAAATTGAAAAAAATTCTAATGATGATATTTTAGATCCAAAAGAAATTGAAAGATATTGTAATGCATTTTACCAATATGGTTTAAAAGCTGAAAGCGAAATCAAAAAATATAAATAAGGAGGAAAATATCGTGCGTTTTTTTAACTTAAATCAAAAAGAGGAAACGATATTCATTGAGGGAGTTAAATGTGAACATTGTATTATCCGCATTCAAGAAGAATTAAAAAAGTATCAAGTTAAAATCGAAATGACTTTAAATGAAAAACTTGCTAAAGTATCCTTTGATGAAAGAAAAATATCTCTTTTAGAAATAAAAGATAAAATTAATGCTTTAGGATATTCTTGTGTTTAATATGAAATTTGAACGTTATCACTTTCAATTGCCTTATAGTTATGTTTTTGGTGCTTTTGGAACGATTGAATTATTAAAAAATCAAAAAGAAAAATGCTTAGCCATTCTGATTGATTCTTCTTTTTGTAAAAATGATGCTTATGATCAAATTCTTAAATTATGCGAAAATACTTCCATTGAAATTCTTATTGATGATGAACTTATAGAAAAAATTAAAGATAAAGGTAATATTTTTGTTATTGGTGTTTTTAAAAAATATGAACAATCTTTAAGTCATAAACCACACATTCTTCTATCACATATCAATGATGTGGGTCAAATAGGAACTATTATTCGCTCTATGAGAGGTTTTAATTTTGAAAATTTAGTATTGATTGATTGTAATATAGATTTGTATGATATTCATCTTATCCGATCCACAATGGGGGCTTTTTTCACCATTCATATGGTTTCTTTTTCATCTTTAAAGAATTATCTTGCAAATTATCCAAATCGAAATTTAATAAATGTTTATTATGGCAAATCGAATGATATCTTAAAAATAAAAGAAAGTTTTAATGATTCACTTTCTTTACTTTTTTCAAAAAATCCTACTCATTTAAAATCAATAGAAACCTATTCATTTGATAAAGATATCGCTTTCGAAAATATGGTGAATATTATCTTATTTCAACTTTACTCTTAAAGTATAAAAAAACAATTCATGCTTTATTCGTTTTTTTCATATAATGTAATGGTGAGAATATGGCAAGAATCAAATATATCAATTCAGATATTGTTTTACTAGCAAGAATTATGCGAGCTGAAGCCTTAGGTGAAGGTGAAACGGGTATGCTTCTTGTAGGTAATGTCGTTGTAAATCGTGCAATCGCACAATGTGGTCCTTTTAAGAATGTTGATACGATATCGAAGGTAGTTTATCAAAAAGGACAATTTGATGGTGTAGGTAAACCTTTATTTCAAAGTTCTCCTACTCAAAAAGAAAAAAACCTGGCTAAAAAATGCTTAGATTATTATACAAAATGGCCGGCAACACGTGCACTTTTCTTTAAAAACCCTGGCAAAGGAAATCCTTGTCCAAATACGTTTTTTGGTCCACTTATCGGAAAGTATAAAAATCATTGTTTCTTTGGACCTGAAGGAAATGCTTCTAAATGTAATCTATAAGTCTTTTTATAAAAATAAAAGATAGAAACGAGTGAATTGATTTGTTTCTATCTTTTATTTTTATCCATTATATTTTTCTATAAAATAGGCAATGATTCCTTGATAAATAGCGCTAGCAATTTTTTCTTGTTGTGTAACAAGAAATTGTGCTTGTTTTACATCATCATGAAAGAGTATTTCAATTAAACATGCTGATGCATAGGTGGATTTTAATTCATATAAAGTTTTTTCACCATTTTTTAATCCTCTTGTAGGATAAGGCAAAACGTCTTGAAGGGAATCAATAATACTTTTTGCAAAAGAATAAGATGTTTGTGTGTACCATCCCTCTGATCCTATCCCGCCTCCTGCATTACTATGCAAAGCTAAGTGATAATTCACTTTCAATTGATTACTTTCTTTTACAGAGTTAGAAAGTGAAAGTCCTGGAAGGGCATTGTTCGCATAAACTTCTATATTCGTATACTCTTTAATCCTTTGAGTCAAAAGAAGAGAGATTTCATTCATACGTTGTCCTTCATTTCCTAAATTTGACGCATATGGATTGGTATATTGAACGCTTGGATTAATGTAAAGTTTAATATTCTCGTTAAAGGAAATATATTGATTTTCTGTTTCGTTTTCTTCACTACTTTTCGTTAAACTTTCACTATTTGTATAAGAATTACTTTCACTAAAAATTAAACTTTCGCTATTTACGGAGGATAATTCATTACTTTCTGTAGGTGTGTGGGTAGAATTACATCCTGTTAATAAACCACATAAAATACCTATCATTATTCCACTTTTACTCGTTTTCATTTTTCACCTCCTAAAATTTTTTCTAATAATAACAAATAAATCTTTTATTTTGAATGGGAATAAATGGCATCTGCTACCAAATTCGTGTATAATATCTTTGGTGATGAAGTATGAAAACGATGAATATTGTGATTGATCATCTAACAAAAGATGGTGTCGGAGTGACACATGTTGAAAAAAAACCAATGTATGTCATGTATGCTCTTGAAAATGAAGAAATAAACGTCAATATTGAATATGAAGGAAAACGAAATATTTTTGCAAGTATTCACGAAATTTATAAGCCATCTCGTTATCGTTGTCAACCAAAATGCTCTGTTTATACTTTATGTGGTGGTTGTCATTTATCTCACATGACTTATCAAGGACAACTCGATTTTAAAACGAATGTCGTCAAAAAACTTTATAAGAACGCAGAATTTGAAGTAAATGTTCATCCTTGTATTGGTCAAGAAGTTCCTTATTTTTATCGTAATAAAGTTCAAGTCCCTGTTCAAAAAAAAGGAAAAAACATCATTGCTGGTTTCTATAAAGAAGATAGTCATGATGTTGTTCCTTTTGATTATTGTTATGTTCAAGATGATTTATCCAATAAAATCATTAAGAATATTTTACAAGCAATGAAGGAAAATAAAATTGAACCTTATAATGAAGATTTAAGAACTGGCATTCTTCGTCATATCTTAATACGTCGTGCTGAAAAAGAAACTATGTTAGTTTTAATTACAAATGTCAACTCGTTTCCAGGCAGAAATAATTTTATTTTATCGATTCGAAAAAAATTACCTGAAATTACAACGATTGTACAAAATATTAATCCTCGTCATACAAATGTTATTTTGGGTGATAAAGAAAATGTATTATATGGAAAAGGTTATATTGTAGATACCTTATGTAATATTACGTTTAAAATTTCTCCAAAATCTTTTTACCAAATAAACAAGCAACAATGTGAAAAACTATATAAAAAAGCGATTGAGTTAGCCAATTTGACCGGGAAAGAAAATATTTTGGATGCATATTGTGGAATTGGCACTATTGGTATGATTGCTTCTTTGAAAGCAAAAAATGTTTATGGAGTTGAAATTATTGAGGATGCCATTAAAGATGCAAAAATGAATGCAAAAATAAATCACATCGAAAATTGTCATTTTTATTGCGCTGATGCACAAGATTTTATGAGGAAATATGATGGTGAAAAAATAGATGTAGTTTTTATTGATCCCCCAAGAAAAGGATGCTCTGAATCTTTTTTACAATCTTTAATAAGATTTAAGCCAAAGAGAATTGTTTATATATCTTGTAATCCTGAAACACAAGTACGTGATGTATCGTTTTTAGTAAATAAGGGCTACACTTTTCAAGATGTTTACCCTTTTGATATGTTTCCTCAATCTTTTCATGTGGAGACAATAGTGTTGCTATATCTAAAAGAAGCAAAAAAGTAGAAAAATACACAGAAATTATGTGTTTTGACCTATTTTATAAGCATTTTGTCTTTAATATAGATGATGATGGTTATAAAGAAAAGGTCTTGAAAGACTATCTTCAAGTACGACTAGTAATAAACCTAGAGTGTGGAGATATGTTAGATTAGTAAATAGTATAATATTAACCAAGTTCGTAAAACTACTATTTTACTTTTTAGATAGTAATTTTTATTTTTAACAGAAAATGATAGCATAATGTTGATTAATATAAGAATCAGATAGAAGATGTAGGTGATGTTATGGAATATCATAGTTATAATAAAAACGATTCATATTTAAGAGAAGCTATGTATTTGATTAATAGAAAGAAGTGTACTTATTGTGGAAGACTAATTCAACCTAATAATATGCATATTGATCATATATTAGCATCTAAAGCAAAAAAATCAAACGATCCAGAGTTTAATGATTATGTTGATGAATTAGAAAAAAATGGATTCATCTTAGATTCAATAGAAAATTATAATGTGAGTTGCCCTAGTTGCAATACTGGTAAAAATAATTTCAATTTCGATACAAATAATATTAGATTCTTTCATGATAAAGCCTCTAAAAGAGTGAATAAATTTTAAACAAAATCCAACAATTAAAGAAAAAAAATCAATTTTTCCTTGCTATAATCCTGATTTTAATAATTGGGAAAAGATTGATTTTTCAAACCAAAGGGATATAACTCACGCAATTAGGGGATACAGACTAACTATATCGACGTAGAATCTTGTCCTAGATTATTGCATGTAGAAGAAATAAAAAAAAGAATATCTGATGTAACCTATTGCTTTGTTAATGGTGAGGCTGGTTCAGGGAAGTCTATTTCAATTTACCAAGTTGCCTATGATTTATACAAAATAGGATGGACAGTATATAAATTTGTTAATTGTGACGATAATTGTTTTGATTTACCGATATTTTTAGAGGAAAAAGTGTTGCTAATCATAGATGACTCTCAAAACTTAAAAAGATAATTTGAAAAATGTATTAAGTATGTTTTAAAATTTAAAATTAAAAAGAATAAAAATTAAATTTATTTAGTTGGTACCTTTTATCTATTAAAATGATTAATATAAACAAAGTTTTAAATGAGTTTCGATTAATTGGTAAAAGTGTTATAAATATGTTATAATATATTATCGAAATTAGATGTAATAAATATTACGAAGATCCTAATACCTTATAGAAGACTAGGTAATGCTATTATTAAAAAAGTAATTGATGAACGTGATAAAGCATATGAGGATTTACAACATATTAGAAATGAAAACTTTAGAAGAAAGCAAGAGTTAAATCAAATGAGTTATTTGCTAAGTAAATCGATTGAATTAGTTCAACAAGTTGATGAAGAAGCATATGAAGTATTTTTAGAATATAGGTGGAAGATGAAGGAAGCTGAACTTAATAAGAAGGATTAATTTCTAAAGAAGAATTAGAAGCTGAAATGTAAGAATTAGAGTAAATAAAAAGCCTATTCTTACGAATAGACTAATAATTTAATGAATCAGGATCAAGTAAGAAATCAAATATACTCATGATAATAATACCCTCATTAGTATAATGCTTACGACCATAATCATATGTGATAATTATCTTTCTAAAATTATCTTGAATGTTTAAAAGAGAACGTGTTTCTTGAATGTATTTTTCTTCATCATATAATGAATATGCTGATTGAATATATAATCGTTTATCAATTAGGTTACATACAAAATCAACTTCTAATGTTTTTCTAATTTGGGTTTTGTTTTCATCTCTAATAACTATAGGAACTTCACCGACATCTACATTATATCCTCTAATTAATAATTCGTTATAAATTAAGTTTTCCATTAAATGAGTTTTTTCGTTTTGACGGAAGTTAATAGAAGCATTTCTAATGCCAAGATCTGAAAAATAATATTTACTTGGAGTATCAATATATTTTCTACCCTTAATGTTGTAACGAATTGCCTTATGGATTAAAAATGAATCAGTTAAATGTTCTAAGTATTTGCTGATTGTTGGAACAGACAAGTTAACGTTTTTAACACTTTTAAAGGTGTTAGATAGTTTAGTTGGGTTTGTTAATGAACCAATAGAAGAAGAAACAATATTTACCAATTCTTTTAATTCATCATTGTTGGTTAAATTGTTTCTATTGATGATATCTTTTAAGTAAGTTTCTATAAAAAGGTTATGTAAAAAGTTAGACTTAGCTTCATGTGTTTGCATTGATAAAATCAAAGGAATCCCACCATATGTTAAGTATTCTTCAAGAGCAGCCATTCTATCAATATTTCTTGCTTCAAAGAATTCTTTAAAAGAAAGTGGATAAATATGAACTTGATCACCACGTCCTCTAAATTCTGTTATTACATCTTTAGATAAAAATTTAGCATTACTTCCAGTAACATAGATATCAACGTTATCAAGTCTTAATAAACCATTTAAAACTGCTTCGAATTTACCAAGAAGTTGAATTTCATCTAATAAAAAATAATACATATCTGAATCAACTACTTTACCTTTTAAATAAGGAGAAGTGACTTTTGGATTTTGGTATTCTTCATTATCAAAATCATCAAAGTTAAGTTCTATGATGTGATCTTCTTTTACACCTTCAGATAGTAAATGATTTTTAAAAAGTTTAAATAAAAGAAAAGATTTTCCACATCTACGAATCCCAGTAATTACTTTGATTAAACCATTATGCTTTCGTTCAATCAATTTGTTTAAATATAAATCTCTTTTAATTATCATAGTTTACCTCACCTTACAAAAGTGTCACAAGTTACACTTTACGAAATATTATACCAAACAATACCTTAAAAATCAAATATAACACTTTACAAAAGTGTCACAAGTTACAAAAAAATAAAAAGAAAAAGATTACTATATTATATATTATTTTAAGTAAGAAGTTTGTAGAAATATAATATAAGGTTAATAATACTCTCTAAAAGGTAATTTTTATTACCTCTTAAAGATTATTTTAAACCATTAAAAATTTAAAATTATTTTAATTAAAAATTAATTAGTTGTCTATCTTTAGCAAGAGCATAAGGAAAATATTCCCAGTGAAGGTTTCGCAAACGGAATACCCGTTTCGATGGTTTTACAAAACTGTCACAAGTGACAATTATTTAAAGAAGGGGGGCTTTATAGAAGAAAGAAGAATATTAAATAGTTTTACAATAACTTTTGGAAAGATTATTAAATGTATTGATTACGCTATATTAACTTTAAGAGTTGAATGTGGTGATGAAAGATTAAAGAAATTATTAAATTATTCAACTGAACTTGGTATGCTTACTAAACTTAAAAATAACAAATTAATTAGTGATGCAGCTTATGAAAAGATTAAAACAAAAATCATGAATCAATATGGTGTCACTTCGGAGTTAATGATTTGATGTCGACATATCCACTATGTTATAATTAAACTAGCGAGGATAATAACTTTCACTTAGGAGGAAAAGTAAATGAATAAAGTTGAAGTTATTAAAGCTAGCACTAATTTAATTGATAGAAGAAAATCAATTTCAGTTGATAAAAGATTAAAAGTTGCAGCTTATTGCCGAGTAAGTACTGATAGTGAAGATCAACTAAATAGGTATCGTTCACAAGTACAACATTATACAGATTCTGTTAATTTAAAATCTGAATGGACACAGGTTGGTATTTATGCCGATGAAGGAATCACAGGAACTCAAGTTAGTAAAAGAGAAGAATTCCAAAGACTTATTAATGATTTTTTAAATGGTAAAATTGATATGGTAATTACTAAATCAATTTCTCGATTTGCTAGAAACACAGTCGACACACTTAACTATGTTAGAAAGTTAAAAGATTATAATGTTGCAGTATTTTTTGAAGAAGAAAATATTAGTACATTATCAATGGATGGAGAGTTATTACTAACGATATTAAGTTCGGTTGCACAGCAAGAAGTTCAAAACATTTCTGCAAATGTTAAAAAAGGACTTAAGATGAAAATGCAATGAAGAGAACTTGTAGGATTTCAAAGTTGTTTAGGATATGATTATGCCCCTGTGACCAAATCAATTTCCATTAATGAAAATGAAGCAGAAATAGTAAGATATATCTTTAAAAGGTATGTTGAAGGTGCTGGTTGTAAAGTAATTGGAAGAGAACTTGAGCAACTAGGACACAAGACAAGATATGGTTAATCAAGATGGAGAGAAAGTACAGTCATTGGCATTATTAAAAATGAAAAGTATGTTGGTGATTTACTACAAGGAAAAACTTTTACATTAGACCCTATATCTAAAAGATGACTTGCTAACTTTGGTGAAGAAGACCAATTCTATATTAGAAATTATCAGGAGCCAATTATTTCTAGAGAAGTATTTGAGTCGGCTCAAGAAATTTTAAAAAGAAGAGGCAAACCAAGAAGAATTGATTCTAATGTTACTAGAGAAAAATACACGCGTAAATTTACTTTTAGTTGTATGATTAAATGTGGATTTTGTGGTAGAACTCTAACTAGAAGACATTGGAATTCTGGCAAGAATTATTCTAAGAATATATGGCAATGTGTAAGTTCTACCAAAGGTGGTAAAAAGACTTGTCCTCATAGTAAAGGGATAGAAGAAGATTTATTGCAAAAAGCATTCTTAGATGCTTATAACCTTATTAGAGTTAATGATAAAGATGTCCTTGAAAGTTTTCTTGCTAAACTTGACGACACATTAATGGAAGATAATATCGTTAAGAAAATCGAAAAAGTAGAAAAAGAGATAGCACATCTAGAATCTAAAAAATCAAAATTACTTGATATGAAACTAGAAGGATTGTTATCTAACAACGACTTTGAAGACAAGTATTATGAAATCTTAGAAAAAATAGAATCTAAGAAAGAAGAATTAACTAATTATAATCAATCAAAAGATCCTCAAAATGAAATCAAAAATAAAATTAGAGCATGTCGAAACTTACTAAGTTCGAGAAAAATATAGTATACTTTATAAAACTCAAAGATGTTTGAACTGCAACTTTTCAAATAGACACATCAAACTTTAAAAATAAATAAAAACAGAATAGGAATGACATCTATGTTCAATAGGTGACATTCTTTTTAGTTTGTTTTGTAATCTAAAGTTTATAAGTTTTGTAAAATGATGCATTGACTTCATGACTTTTCCTTGAAAGAATAAGTAGAATACCTCCATAGGTTAAATACTTCTCTAGAATGGTTGATTTGTCTATATTGCTTCAAAAATTATGTTTTCAATCCATAGCTGAACGTGCAATTGCAGGTGAAAATGACAATCATAAGCTAAATTTTATTTTTAAACGAAAGATGATAATTTATTTTGATTAATTCATGCTCCATCTCATAATGCTTTTTTGAAATATCTACTAGGAAATAGTGTATAGTCAACAATTAAATTGTATATATGTGAAACTATCTTAAGAAAATAGTGAAACTGAATTAGAATTTTCATTGAAAAAATAATCTACTTAAAAGAGATAATTATGGAACATGTATGGAAATGTTGATAAAAGAATGTTATAATTTTAAAATAAGAAGGTGTGAAAATTTTGATTGATTGTCTAAAAATTACAATATCATCAAGAAATAAAGTTATGATGTTGCAAATAAATTTGAATGATTTTGGCATTTCTTTTTAATTCATTAATAAATGAAAGAAGAGTATCATCTAAGCAAAAAATATAATTAAATTATGTAAAGAAAATCGTATTGAACCAGTTATGGAGGATGTTGAGAAATGATAGTGTATAATCAAACAAAAGCGAATTTCCAAAGAGATGTATTTAATGGTGTTATTGCCAAAAATATAGAGAATCTTTTTGATGATTTAGGAATTCAAGGATGTCAAAAGGCAGAATATAGATCTTGGAAAGAATCTCTTCCTAGAATGTCTACTATTATTGCTGATAATCGTATTGATGATAATGTACAAATCGCTATAGAATTTCAAATTCCATTAACTTCAAAACGTGTTGATTTCATGATTGGTGGAAGAAATGACACGAGTGATCATGTTGTAGTCGTTGAATTAAAGCAATGGGAAAAATGTATTGCGACAAATCGAGAAAATGTTGTCAATGCTTATACTGGAGGTGCAAATAAGGATGTCGCCCATCCTTCTCAACAAGCCTATTCTTACGCAAAATTGATTGAAAACTTTAATGAAACAGTTCAAGAAGAACATATAGAAATGAATCCTTGTGCTTATTTGCATAATTATGAAAATAAATATAAAAATCAAATATGTCATAAATGTTATAATGACATAATAAAATTAGCGCCCGTATTCTTAATGGAAGACGCTGCAAAATTAAGAGAATTTATAGTTCAATATGTTAATAAACCATCTAATAAAAACTTGTTTGAAATAATAGATTACGGAAAACTTAGACCATCTAAATCACTTCAAACAGCAGTAGGATCTATTCTTAATGGCAATAATGAATTTGAGTTAGTTGATGAACAAGTAGTTGCTTATTCTACAATTCTTAAACTGGTTGAAAATTCTATTGATAAAGATGAAAAACATACAGTTATTGTTCAAGGCGGACCAGGAACAGGCAAGAGTGTTATCGCTATTAACTTGTTAGCAAAGATTGTAAATAATGGACACACTTGTTTTTATGTAACTAAGAACTCTGCACCTAGAGCTGCTTTTTCATCTAATCTTGTCAAAGGAAAGTATTCTTTATCTTATTTAAAGGGATTATTCAAAGGATCTGGCGGATTCTACGATGCCAAACCAAATATGTTTGATTGCTTAATATGCGATGAAGCACACAGATTAAATGAAAAATCTGGTTTATTCTCTAACAAAGGTAAAAACCAAGTTATGGAAATAATTAAAGCTTCTAAAATTAGTGTTTTCTTTATTGATGAAGATCAAATAATATCTACGAAAGATATTGGAACAATCAAAGAAATTAAAAAATGGGCAAATACATTAGGTAGCAAAATTCATTTCAATGATTCTTTAGTACTAAAATCCCAATTTAGATGTAATGGAAGTGACTCCTATTTAGCATTCCTAGATGATATGTTAGGCATAAGACAAACAGCAAATTATAACTTCTTTGATTTGGATTATGATATCAGAATATTTGATGATCCTAACGAAATGAAAGCAGAACTTGCTAAAACAAACATAAATAACAAATCTAGAATGATTGCCGGATATTGTTATCCATGGAATAGCAAAAAAGATAAAACTCAATATGATATCTATTTGAAGAATGGTTTTAAATGTCAATGGAATTTCTTAACAGACCAATTTGCTTTTGCTTCTGATTCATTTGATCAAGTAGGATGTATTCATTCTACTCAAGGACTTGAATTTGATTATGTTGGTATCATCATTGGAAAAGATTTGAGATATGAAAATGGTAAAGTTATTACTGATAGGACCAAAAGAGCATATAGTGATGCTACAATCAAAGGATTGAAAGGTGATGAAGCTTTAGGAGATAGGATTATAAGAAACACTTATAAGACACTACTAACGAGAGGCCAAAAAGGATGCTTTATATATTGTGAGGATGAAGCGTTAAGTGAGTATATTAAACTTAGATTAAGCAAAGTAAAAAAAATGGAGTGGAATTAATATGGACAAATTAGAAAAATTAAACCAAAGAATAAAGAAATTCAATGATGATAGAGATTGGAATCAATTCCACACTCCATCTAATCTTGCTAAATCTATTTCAATTGAAGCCAATGAATTGCTTGAGTGCTATCAATGGAATGACAACGCAGATATCAATGACGTAAAAGAAGAATTAGCGGATGTAATGAATTACTGCTTTCAAATGGCACAGATTCTAAATGTTGATATCATTGATATTATAAATGAGAAAATGGACAAAACTGAAAAGAAATATCCAATTGAAAAAGCAAAAGGCAAGTCTACAAAATACAGCAAATTATAAAAACTATATGGAATATTATGATTCCATAATATATTACTAGTTAAACATTATTGTGCAAAAGAATAATGATAATATTTGTAAAGTTTGCATTGTTAAAACGATTATAAATGCATTATTTTTTATGATTGTAAAATAGAGGTTAACAATACTATTGTTCTAATTCATGGTATTGCTTTAAGGATGCTCAATTTTTATTAAAGTCCGTTATAAACGATCATCTTAAAAGATGCAGAAAAACTTATAAGTATATATAATGAAAAAACTAGATTGTCAATATCGATATCCGTTTGGTTCGATGAATTTCAAATAAATAAGTGCTTTAACTTTTTAAAATAAAATCAATTTTAATATTTTCCTTTTTCAGCGTATGAATATATAATACCATTGTCGGAATAAAGTCCAAAGCCATTCCAATGCCGAACATTAAGCAAATGCCTAAAAGACTTGGAACAAATATGCCTATTAAATACAGAACAAACATAACACCATAATAAACACCATCAATACAAATTGACTGTATCAGCATTAGATGTGTTTTCCCAAGGCCATAAAATGTGCTGTCAAAAATACAACTATTAAATAAAAATGTTATGTAAAAAGCTGTTTCCAGTAAGACAATACGAAATACAGTTTCATATTCTGCCACATTCATTACATACTGTAAAAATGGTTTCCATACAGGAATTGTAACTAACCATAGTACTGCAAAAATGCTAATCAAGCATAAGTAACCAAATGTTTTGTTGCGAACATTTTCTCGATTTTCTGCAATCTCCTTTTTAACGACATCGGCAAGCGCAAGGCTCGGCAGTAACAACCATTGCCAAATAAAATTATTTGCAACCCAATAATTACCTTGTTCAGATACCAAATTCACCATACGCACTACCATAATCATAAACACAAGGTTACGCAATAGAGATTCTAAACCTGAAAACTTACCAACTTTAAACCATTCTTTTAGCCAAGAAAAATCCCATTTTTTTCTTGAAAATAAATAAATGCCTTCTCTCCTTAACAAAAAACAAGATACCACCAAAATTGTAAGATTTACAATAATATTTGTGATGGCAATTCCATTTACTCCTATATTCGCAGAAACTGATAACGTACTGATAAGAAAAATATCTAATAAAATAGAGAGAATCATCTGTATCCCTAAAACGATATACATATAAGAGTCCTTTCTTAGCGTGACTAAAACGAGCATCATAAATCGCCAAAGCGTAGAAAACAAAGCGGCAATCGTTTCCAAACGTACATAATCGATTGTTGCTTGGATTAAAGACTCATCTTGTGCCATCAAAATGACAAGAGGTTTCGCACAAGCGATAATAATGGTAGATACAACCAAGTAAATTCCTGCCGTAACTATAAGTCCCGTACGTACTTTATTTGCAAATTCGGTTTTATTTACAAGCGATTTTCCCAATAAGAAGAATAAAGGTAAAATCAATGCTTCCTGTACAACCTCATAAAAAAGATTTACCCATGATAATTGGCTTGCAATATTGATACCACTGTCACTCGGTAGATTCCCTAAAAAATAAACGCGTACCGTTTGATAAATTGTTGGTAATAACATTGTTGTGAAAACAGCAAACAAAAGTCTATAATTGATTGTTTTTAACGCTCTTATTACTCTCATTATCCTATCTCCTTTGTAATCATTTCTCGGTTCTCTTCAACCCACAATTTCGAAAAAGTAACCCAATCTTTCGTACGTTCATATTGATAGTTGTCTAGAGACATCTCCGCTAAAACTTTATCCATCCGCCAAATAAGTTTATCAGCAAAATTACAAAGTGATTGCTTGTCAGCACCATAAACTGAAAGTGCAGTTTTCATTTGACCTAACATATCAATTTCATGCCGTTTATGACTTCCAATGTTTATCCAAAGCCACAAAATATAAGTTAAATCTTCCCACCGTTCACCAATAGCTGCACTATCCCAATCAATAATAGCTATCGGCTTATTATTCACAAATACGGTATTGCAGGGAGATAAATCGTTGTGGCAAATAACCTGATTGCTTTGAGTAAATTCCTGTGAACAATCATGCAATACTTTAACAATTTTCATAAATTCGCATAGTTGTTCTATTGTCGTTTCTCCAATTTCAATGGGAACAAAACCATCAATATAAGTGTACATATCCCGCTCATTATCATCAACACCTAAAAAATGTTGTGTATATTTTATGTGTTTTTGTGCGAAAAATTGCAAAACTGAATTAGCAAAGATGCTTGTTTTCTTATGTGGACGATAAACGATAGTGCCTTTTCGCATCACATCTTTTGTTGAACGTCCTCCTTTTAGCAGCACATAGTTGTCCATCATTATCCCTCCGAATAATTTATAATTTATATTATACCATTGATACTGATAAAAATCAAAACACTCAAGGTTTTGAAGAAATGATAGGTTGTTGTTAAGTTACAATAA
The DNA here is from genome assembly GCA_902491575.1 of uncultured Bacillota bacterium. Lineage (GTDB taxonomy): Bacteria > Bacillota_I > Bacilli_A > RFN20 > CAG-631 > CAKPXW01. Next base: position 78,647 of record CABUID010000001.1, on the reverse strand, counting down.
ATGTGAGACTTTCTGAGTAAATTTAGACGAAATAATGAAAAAGGTGGCTCTCGATGCAGTATCAAAGATATTTTCACATTTCAAAAGCCTCTTTAATGAGATGGGTCAATAGATAGGATGGAACAAAACAATTTCTAGTGGATGATTCTAAACGTCCTAAGTCTCCTGATCCTACTGCTCATACTATTAAAGAAATAAAGTAAAACATGATTAATATATTCAAAAACATTATAAAACTCTCTCTATAGTAGGGAAAAAGATGCAATTATATCTTATCTAATGAATTTTTTTGTCTCACATCATTTACAACTTAAAAATTCCCTATATTAGGTTAAACAAGATGCAATGCGTTTTGTATTTAAAACGAAGATTTATCATTTTATACAAAAGATTTATTTAATCAAATGGTAGATAGGATTAGTGAATAATTTTGTCGATGCTCAAAACTACCGATGCATTCCATAAAACTAAAAAAAAAGATAAAGAACAATTGAGTTAGTTATAGTCATTAATATAAAAAATGATTTATGTTTGAGGAAAATAAAAAAATCAAAAATAAATATTATAAATGATATTTTTTCATTAAAAAACTGATATTAGTCAGTGCATATGTCAACAAAGAAAACTTTAAATACAAAGTATCAAATAAACTATTTGGTATTTATGAATTAATGATGATATAATAATAAAAAGAGTTATATTGGAGGAGATTAAAATGGATAATTTTTCATTAATTTTAGGGCAAGAAAATAATTATTTACCCGGTAAAATGTGGACTGAGTACCTCGTAGAAGTACAAAACGAACAAATGATTTGTAGAAGCAAAAAAGATTCTTCTATAATAGTAACCATTGCTTATAGCGAATTTCAAACAGCTGAATTTGGTATTGGTAATGGAAATTTATGGTTACAATGTGAATTAGAAAATGGTTCTTTAGTATTTTGTTCTCCAAGAAAATGTTGGAAATCGGAACTTGGTAAACATTTCGTTGAATCTTTGAATAAAGTTTGTCCTATTAAAGATATGAAAGCTTATAAACAATTTACAGGACCATTTTACTTTATTTATATGTTTAAATAGATAAAGAACATTCTTTATCTATTTTTTATTATATGCACTAAAATTAGAATAAAATTTGTATTATTTAAAAAAAGGGGGGGTCTAACGATGTTAAAGAAAATAAGAACATTTGTTTTATCCATTTTGATGCTATTAGGACTTACGAGCTGTATTCCCAAATATACTATTTATTCATTTGAAAACATTACGAATCAAAGAATAAGTGATATTGATAAGGTAAAAGTAAATTATGGTCCAATGATGTCTGTTACCGTTGACCTTGTGAATTATGAAAAAATACTAGATATTGAATATAGATTAAGTGACCTATCTTATAATGACACTTTAAAAATAAAAGAAGATTATCGTTTTCATATTTGGATAGAATTTAATTCTAAAGATATAAACAATATAGACTTCTATTTTTACCAAAATAAACTTTATTATTTTAGTGAAACATATTTATACGAATCATTTAAAACTGTAAATTCTGGAGATTTTTATTTAAGTAGCACTCTAGAAGAAGTATTGACATTAAATTTATTTGTAATGTATGATTACGGAATTCATACAAGTGATAAAATAACCACACTATTAGACGGAAACTTAATATGGTTTGATTTAGATAAATATAAAATTGACAATTTAATAGCAGGAGATGAACTTATCATTAAATATTCTGGTGAATATGTAGTTTATGAAACCTATCCAGGTGTTGTTGATACAAAAAAAATTCATATTCAATCCATTGAGGTTAATGAAGCGGAAATAGCTGAATTTATTGTAACTGCCATTCCAGGAAGTGGTGAAATAGACTTAGTACCAGTTGAAGCTAAATATAATAATTTTATTTTATTGAATGATGAAGGGAATGTAGTATCTAAAGATGGTTCTTTTAAAAAATATAGTGAATTACCAGTAGGAACAAAAGTATATGGTTCATTACCTAAAACGACCAATTCTATCAGAGTAGATGGATTATATGATTATTACCCTCGAATGAACGATGTTGTTCCAACAGGGCAATTTGAATTGAAAATAATCGATAAACTCGACAACATTATTAATAAACCATCAACTAATCAAAGTTGGTATACTCCAGGAACTTCACTTGAATTTTATGCTTATCCAATTATGGATGCTGATTTAGCCATGTATGTAAATAATGAATTTTATCAAATTCAAACATGTGAAAAAAATGGAGACGATTTCATATGGAAATATAGTTTTGAAATGCCTATGTATGATGTAGTATTAGAATTTAAAATTGAGTCTATTGATTATTTAAATGTAAGTACGATTTTAAATATTCCACTGACTTCATTAGATGAAATTATAGAAGTTAGATATGAACAAGGATATATTGGTATAGCACCAGGTAGTTTAACGAATATTCAATATAGTACAGATTATGAAGATAGAAATAATGTATTTCGTATCTTACAAATGCCTGTATATGAAGAAAAAAGTAATAATTGGCAAGTTTGTGGTGGAGGTTATAATTTCTATACTTTAATTACAAATGATAAAAAATATGATATATATATTTCCAATGGTTACCTATTTGCCAACCAGAAACATTATAAATTTATAGGTGAATATATTCCTTTTGAATATCCAAGTCTAAAAGCACATTCATTTATTACCTATAACGATACATTTGATGCATTTACTATAGATAATGTTAAAATAGGTGAATTTAATGGTTTATCAAAATATGAATTTATTGAATATCCATATGATGAACTTTCTGAAAACGTAGACATTGGATACATTGAAACGGAAATAGGTAGACTTTATGTTCATAGCGAAAATATCTTCTATATTAAAGAAGACAACCAATATAGTTATTATTTAATTGTTGGTGAAAATAACTTTTCTTTTTTCTATTCATAAAATCAGAAAAATAGAGAGAATGACATAATCATTTATTTAATTCATTTTCTCTAATCTTTAAAATAACCTCTAAATATAACTGAATGTCTTTTAAAGTATATTTTCAAAGAACAAATACTTTTAAAGTAAATGATGAAATTTAGTTGACAAAATACAATATAGAATATATATTTATAGTTAGATAGCACTACAAAGTCCAAATAAAGCATTTGCTATCCTTATAGTGGCAGTAGCCTCATAAATCCTCAAATTGGGGATTTTTTTTAATTATGAACTATGTTATACTTTTTTTATAAAAACAAGTTGTAAGATAATGGGGGAATTATTATGAGTGAAAAACTATTTGTAGGGCTCGATATAGGTACTAATTCAGTTGGTTGGACTGTAACTGACGAAGAATATAACCTAAAGCGTTTAAAAGGGAAAACGGCATGGGGTTCAAGAATCTTTCAAGAAGCTAAATCTAAAAAAGAAACACGAAATATTCGTGAGAAAAGAAGAAGGATGAATCGAAGAAAATATCGTTTAACGCTATTACAAAATTTATTTATCGAAGAAATAAAAAAAATAGACTCTACATTTTTTATACGTTTAGATAATGCTTCTTATTTAGCTGAAGATAAAGTAAATAAAGGCATTGGAAAAAATCTTATTTTTAAAGATAAACAAGACGAAATCAAATTCTATAAAACTTATCCAACCATTTGGCATTTAAGAAAGGCATTAATTAATGGAGAGGATAATGCTCTTAGTAATTTAAAATATATTTATTTAGCAATTCATCATATTATAAAATATCGAGGCCATTTTTTATTTGATGGTGATTTATCTTATCAACAATTAGACGAAAAACTCATTATTGATTTAAATGAATATTTAAAAGAAAAATGCGATTCTTTTTCATTTGTCAATAACGAAACAGATTTTATTTCTTCAGAAAAAACCAATGATTTAAAAAACATTTTACTTGATAATAACAAAAATAAAATTTCAAAACAAAAAAGTATTAAAGAATTATTTGATGCCCATGATGATGAGAAGATTCAAGCACGAATACAAATGTTTTCAGTTATTGTAACAGGAAGTTCCTACAAACTTTCAAAACTAGATAAAAGTTATGAAAGTTCTATTTGCTTTGATTCAAATTATGAAGATTCCATTGACAAAATAAAATTAGAGTTACAAGATGACTTTTATCTTGTCGATATAGCTAAAAGAATATTTGATTTTATATCTTTAAATGAATTACTTAAAAATAATGATTACTTATCTTATGCAATGGTCAAAGTATATGAAAAGCATAAAGAAGATTTAAAAAAACTAAAAAAAATAATATTAAATATTGACAAAAATAATCATGAAAGAAAATCAAGACTTTATGATAATCTATTCAAAAAAGACTTTGACAACAATTATGCTGAATTAGTGAATGTTGGCACTTCTATAAAGAAAAGAATCAAATTAGAAGATTTTAATAAATTAATTTGCAAAATATTAGAGGAAAATAGTCAGTATATTCATGATCAAGATAAAAAAGATTATGACTACTTGTTAAAACAAGCAAAAGAAAATGAACTACTAAAAATTATAGCCCATGTTTCCACAAGTCGTATACCACACCAACTTCATCTTAACGAGTTAAAAATAATAATAGAAAATGCTTCTATTTATCATCCATTTTTAAAAGAAATTAAAGAAAAACTTATTTTATTATTTCAATATAAAATACCTTATACCTATGGTCCATTAAATAGTAATAGTCCTTTTTCAAATATTGTTAGAATTCGTAATGAAAAAGCAACTCCTTGGAATATTCATGAATTAATTGATGAAAACAAAACAAGAGAAAAATTCATGAATAAACTAACCAATAATTGTTCATATTTATATGGCGAAAAAGTATTACCTAAGTCATCCTTAACTTTTGAAACATTTCTTATTTTAGAAAAACTAAATGTAATGATGGTTAATGGAGACTATTTATCTTTTTCAGAAAAAGAAGAAGTTTACCAATATATTATTTCAAATGGAAAAGATAAAACAACATTAACACAAATTAGAAGTTTTTTAGCCAGTAAAAGCAATACTAGTATTCATAATATCCTTTTATCGAATATTAAGGAAGATAGTCTTTTTGAAGCGCGTTCTCATACGCATTTATCAAAATTCTTTAACTTAAATCAAAATCCAAAACAAATAGAATATTATATTTATTTAGCAACCGTCTATGCTGATGACAAAAATGGACTAAAAAAGATCCTTGAAAAAGAACATTCAGAATTAACAAAAGAGCAAATAAAATGTTTATTAACTCTTCCAACTAATAAGTGGGCTCCATTATCTTATAAACTATTAAATGAAATTTATTATATAGATTACGATACAGGTATTGCTCTTTCTATTTTACAAGCTATGAAAGAAAAAAACTGCAATTTTCAAATGTTACTTTACCATCCAATTTATCATTTTAACAAACTTATTGAAGATTATAATGCAAGTGTTAAAGGAGATATAAGTTCTGATGAAATGATTGATGAAATTTTACAAAATGTTCCTTCCATTTCCCAAAGAAGTATACATCAAGCGCTTTTAGTTTTAAATGATATTTCCAAAGCTTCTTCTCAAAACATAAATAAAATATTTATTGAAGTTACACGAAAAGATGATGAAGAGAAAAAGAAAAAAGAAACTGATTCAAGAGAAAAAGAAATTTACAATTTCATTCAACAACTTTCAAAGGAAGTACAAAACACACTTATTACTTCTTTTAATGTTGAAACTTTACAAGAAGAATTCAAATTATTAGAAAAAACAAAATTAAAAAGTAAGCATATCTATTTATACTTTAAACAAATGGGCTTAGATATGTATACTGGTGAAAAAATTTCATTAGACGATCTTCTAAAACATGATAACTACGACATAGATCATATTATCCCTCAATCTTTAATCAAAGATGATTCACTTGATAACTTGGTACTGGTAAGCAAAAATATTAATCAAAAAGTAAAAGGAGATAGTTATCCACTTCCAATACAGTTACAAAATGAAAAAACTAAGAAACTTTGGAAATATTTATTGAAGATGAAGGCCATTAGTGATAATAAATATGCTAATTTAATGAGAACCAGTAAAATTTCTTTGGAAGAAATTGAAAGATTTGTTAATCGTCAAATTAATATAATCAATTACACAAATATTGCTCTGAGAGATATCTTAAAATTAAAGTACCCTCAGTCAGAAATTATATTTTCAAAAGCACATTATCCAAGTTTTATACGCAATTATTTACAAATCATTAAAAATAGAAATGTCAACGATACACATCATGCTATTGATGCATACTTAAATGTATTTTGCGGAAATACTTTGTCTAAATCTTTTTATAATATAAAAAAAATTTACGATGAAAAAGTAATTGAAGGTCAAACAAAAACATTTAATATGGAAAAAATTTTAGAATATGAACTAGACAAAAAAGATTCACAAAATATTTCTTTAATGGATAAAATCAAATCCAATTGTTTACGTCATGATATAATAGTAACATTTAAATGTGATTATAATAATGGAGCTTTTTATAAGGAAACCATTTGGCCACATGATGAGAAAACATTAATTCCTATTCATACAAAAAACGATAATCCTATGAATAATCCATATAAATATGGAGGATATAAAGATTTAGCGCAAGCATATTTACTAGCTGTTCAATATGAAAATAAAAATAAAATTGAAAAGTATATTCTTAGAGTTCCTTTGTTATTGGACAAAAAGTATGGAAATGATTTAAATGAATTAGTAAAATATCTTATTAAAAAGGAAAATGCAAAAAATATTAAAATATTAAGAAAAATTTATTTAAACCAAAAAATAAAATATGAAAAAGGAATTTATTTAATCTACACAAGCAATGAAATTACTAATAAATATAAAATGGCATTCCAAAATTATATCGATAATCAAGATTTAGCCTATCTACAAAAAACACAAAATAAATATAATGAAATTAATATTGATTTACCATCACAAGAATTTGTTTTAAATCGTAAAGGAGAAATATTTGTTATTAGCAAAAAAAGAAATTTAGAAATTTTTGATAAACTTATTCAAAGTGCAAAAAAAGAAGTTTATAATACTTGTAATTATATTGTAGCTATGCGTGATTTAGATAGAGCTATTTTCGAATCCATTGACTTAAAAAAACAATTAAATACTTTAAATACTATGATTAATTGCTTATCAAGAAATAACGAATTATGTAAATTTGAAAAAGAATTTACGAATATGCCTAAAACTTTCAAATTTCTACCTACAATGAACATTACTGATAAAAGTATTACGATAATCTATGAATCTCCAACTGGATTATTTTCTCATGAGGTAAAAATATAAAATGGCATTTCGAACGATTGTTATCTCATCTCATAGTAAACTAGAATTTTCATTAAATTATCTTGTATATAAAACGATAGATATTGTTAAAAGAATAAACATTAATGAAATCCACACTTTAATTATCGAATCGACCGCCGTTTCTATTACCTCTGCTTTATTAGTTGAACTTGTTAAAAGAAAAATCAAAGTCATCTTTTGTGATGAAAAGCATCATCCTCAATTTGAATTAACACCTTATTATGGTGATAGCATTTCTTATAAAAGAATTAAAGAACAAATAAATTGGGACGAAAGCATTAAAAACAAAGTTTGGGCAATTATAATAAAAGAAAAAATTCAAAAACAAGCTAATGTATTAAAAAAAATTTCAGAAAAAGATGCAGAGATATTAGTTCAATTTTCTAACGAAGTTTTACCTAATGATAGTACTAACCGAGAAGGTCATGCCGCAAAATATTATTTCAATCGTATTTATGGGAATCAATTTACTAGAGGAAATAATGATAGAATCAATGTTTATTTAAACTATGGTTACTCATTAATTTTATCACAATTCAATAAGCAAATTGTTTCTAAAGGATATTTAACACAATTAGGAATTCATCATAAAAATGAATTTAATCCATTTAATTTGTCCTGTGATTTAATGGAACCTTTTAGGCCTCTAGTTGATAAAAAAGTTTTGGAATTGAACGATGAAAACTACAAAGATGAATTAATAAATTTGCTATCTGATTATGTTATTATTGCAGAGCAAAAACAAACAATAACCAATGCTATTTTAATTTACTGCAATTCTATTTTTTCTGCATTAAATAGTGGTAAACTGGAATGCATAAAATTTTATGAGTAATGTTTTTATGCGAATCATTTTATTTTTTGATTTACCTTCAGTTACAAAAAAGAATATTAGAGAATACTCTAGATTTGTTAAATTACTGAAGAAGAACGGTTTTATTCGCATGCAAGAAAGTGTATTTACAAAATTAGCATTAAATCCTAGCGCTGTCAATTCATGTATGATAGACTTAAAGAAAAATTTACCAAACGAAGGTATTATATCTGTTTTAACTATTACTGAAAACCAGTTTTCTTCTATCGAACATTTAATCGGTGAAATTGATACAGACATTATTGCAAATGAGGAAAAGGTAATACGATTATGATATATTTTTCTTTTCATGACTTTAATATATATGAAAATATTGAAAAACTCGACAATCATTTACTTATTATTCAAAATAAAAACTATTTATATTCTTTTTTAAAGGATCTTCATAGTGGTTGTTCAAATAATGAATATATAAAATTATTTGACCAAGATTGTAAACCTTTAAAAACAATTGATTTTGTTGAATTTATTCCTTCATTAATTTATCTAGATATTAATAATAAAAAAAATTTAAACTATTTAATCCGTTTACTTAAAAAGTCAAATAATGAGGATCTACAAATTACAGTAAATGCTATTATGGAACTTATACAAAAAACTTTTAATAAAATTAGATTAGATTCTCCAATCGACATTATTTCAGATATTAAGTTTTCAGAAGATGATTTAATTAAGAATATGAATATATTAATCAACGATGATGATTCTTCCTTAATTGAAAGAATAAATACTTTTATAAAAATATCGTTTGAACTTCGAAATATTAAAATTTTTGTTTTTTACGGATTATTTACACTATTGCAACCTGATGAAATAGAAATGTTGATTAATACTTGTAAATATAATGCTATTACTCTAATTGACGTTGAAACAGAAAATATTTCTACAAATATATTCAATAAAAAAAAGATTTTAGATATTGATAATTGCCTATTGGATAATATTTAATTATAATATTATTAGATACACTACTTAACTTTTTTTGAGGTTTGGGAGTAGTGCTATCTTTAACTATTTTCAAACAAAATACTTCAACATATAATGATATTTTTTGTTTGGGAGTAGTGCTATCTTTAACTATTTTCAAACTTATGATTTTATGGGTTTAATTATTATTGGGTTTGGGAGTAGTGCTATCTTTAACTATTTTCAAACGCTGATAGGGTAGGTGGGTAGTTATTCCACGTTTGGGAGTAGTGCTATCTTTAACTATTTTCAAACATAAAAAATATAGAAAATACATTATCTCTTGTTTGGGAGTAGTGCTATCTTTAACTATTTTCAAACTAGTTAAATGTCCTAAATCATCTAACCTTAGTTTGGGAGTAGTGCTATCTTTAACTATTTTCAAACTTTCACAATTTAGCGCAAGTGCGCAAGACTGTTTGGGAGTAGTGCTACTTGACTAAAAAGAACTTTTAATAAAGTTCTTTTTATTTAAATTACACATAGATGTATTGATATCATTTCGTTTTAAAAAGAATAAACTTATCCTCCTCTTCTAATTCTAATAAATCAATTATTCTTTCAAACTTTTCTCTAGCGTGTGATAAATCATTTGGATGATGCGAATCACTACCAAGATAAAATTTATTACCACAATTCTTAGCTATTTTATAAGGTCTTAATAAAACCTTAAGCTCATTTTCATCATACCATTGTGGATAAAAATTTAATTCAATCCCTATCTTTTTTTGAGCAGTTTTCATAAACACTTCTTCATATTCTCTATCGCTAATCATTTCAATTATTCTTAAATGATCTTTTCGATTAGAAGGAGCCATTAAATTACATGTAATATGTCCAATTCCCATTTTATAAAAAGGAAGATCCATTTCTAAAAGTTTATGAATTTTCTTAAGATAAACGATTTTTCGATTATTTAAAGAGTTATCTTTTTCATCAATTGTAAAACCTAAATGATGTAAATGTGTAGTGGACACAATGATAAAATCCAATTTTTCAAATTTATCCCTTGTTAAACCAAGACGAAAATTCTTATCCATATCTGCTTCACATCCAAAATAAAATTGGATATCTTTATCTTTGGGCAGTGGTAAGCTTTTACAAATATGATTAAAATCTTGCGATTGGTACCACTCATTACAGTCTCCAGCATCAATATCCCACAAATGATCTGTTATACAAATACTTTTATAATGATTACTTTTAGCGTACTTTAATATATTTTCACAATTTTGCTCTTCATTACTCGAACATTTTGATAATTTGGTATGAATATGATAGTCATGATCAATTTTGTATTTCATTTTATTTTCCTTTTAACGAGAAAATCATAAACCATAAATTCTTATTTGTCAATTTTCTTAATTTTTTTATTCATTATTTTCAAGATGTATACAAGTGAACAATTCCTATCATAAAAACAGAAAGCCAAACAATAACTTTTCCATTTTATCCTTTTATTACATAAAATAGAAAAATTATGGCAAAATAAAGAAGGTGAGATGATGGCTTATTCATTTAAAGGAAATATTTCTTTCGGCTTAGTTTATATACCGATAACATTAACAACTTGCGTTAAAACGAATGATATTGATTTTAACTGGTTAGATCGAAAAACAAAAAGTAGAGTGCAATACTTGAAGACTTGTGAAGAATGTCAAGGAAAAGTATTAAAACAAGAAGATTTAGTACGTGGTTTTGAATATGAAAAAAATAAATATGTTATTTTAGAAGAAAAAGATTTTGAAAAAATAAAATCCAAAAAAGATAAAGAAATAAAAATCGAATGCTTTGTCGATGAAAAAGAAATTGATACAATCTATTATAATAAAACATATTATGTTCATCCTTCAGGAGCAGAAAATGCTTATTTTTTATTAGCAACGGCATTAAAACAAACAAAAAAAGTAGGAATTGCTAAATGCGTAATTGGTAATAAAGAAAATTTAGTTGCTTTACGTTTTAAAGATCACTATTTATTATTAAATACTTTGTTTTTTAAAGAAGATATTCTCCCAAATCCCATTGAAAAAAATTCAAAAAAAGTTGATGAAAAGCAATTAAAATTAGCAAAAGCATTAATTGAAAATATGATTCAACCTTTTAATCCTGATTTATACCATAATGAATATAAGGAAAAAATAAAAGAAGCCATTGAAAAGAAAATTTCAGGGAAAGAAATTACATCGATAAGGCAGAAAAAAGAAAATCAAATGTTAGATTTATTTGAAGCTTTACAAAATAGTATAAAAAATCAAAAAAAAGAAACAAAAAAAACTCCTATTATTCGATCAAAAAAAAGCTCATACCGAGCTGAAGCCTAATGGATTTATTCAAAGATAAAAAAGCAGAACCAATGCTTTTAAACGAATCGAAACCATTTGATAGCCAAGATTATATTTATGAATTAAAGTTAGATGGAATACGCTGTCTAGCCTATATTGATAAAAAAAGTGTCACTTTAAGAAACAAGAGAAATAAAGATGTCACTTCATTATATCCGGAATTATGTGATATGAATTTATGCGTTTCAAAAAAATGCATACTTGATGGTGAATTAGTCATCTTAAAAAATGGTAAGCCTAACTTTTTTGAATTGCAAAAAAGAAGTTTAATGACCGATAATTTTAAAATTCAATTATCGGCTAAATCCAATCCTGTTTTTTTTGTCGCTTATGATATTTTATATATTGGTCAAAAGCAAATTACACATTTTCCCTTAATGAAAAGAAAAAAAACACTTACAAACAATTTAAAAGAAGGACATCAATTAATGATTTCACGGTATATAGAAGAAAAAGGAAAATCTTTTTTCAAAAAAGTAAAAAAAGAAAATTTAGAAGGTATCGTGGCCAAAAAGAAAGATGGAAAATATTATATGGGCAAACGATGTGATGAATGGATAAAAATAAAAGTTTTACAAGAAGAAGACTTATGGATTATTGGATATGAACTAAATGAACAAAATCAAATAAAAAATTTAGTCTTTGGTCAACAAAACAATAGTAAAAACCAATGGATTTATAGAGGAAAAGTAGCGATAGGTATTTCAGATTCACTCAAACAAATGATATTAAAAACTTCTAAAAAGCATTTAAATATTACGTCTATTTTTCCACAATATCAAAATATCATTTGGTTAAAGCCATATTTACAAGGAAAAGTATCTTATATGCAACTTACTAAAAATCAAACGATGCGTCAACCCGTATTTAAAGAATTAGTGGATGACTTTCCATTAAAAAAGTAGATTTTGTAACTTTTGATTACTTTATCTACTTTTTTAATTTTTATAATAATTCATTAAAATCATAAATAAAACGATGCGAATATTTCTTCTTTAAGTCATCTTCTTTTTTAGAATGCTCATCATATACAGCTATACAAGTATAACCATTTTCAAATGCTGTTTTTAAACCCGTAGAAATATCTTCAAAAATGGCTATATTTTCAGGCTTTTCATTCAAATTTTTCGCCACATAATGATATAATTTTACGGAATTTTTGCCAGCATTGACTGTATCCACATCAGCGATAAAATCAAAAAAATCATAAATGACCAACCTTTTCAAACAAGGTTCATATAATTGTCGATCGTTTGCCGTAGCAATTGCCAATTTTACATTATTTTTTTTCAATTTAACTAAAAAATCATAAACATGAGGTTTTAATTGAACATCTTCTAAATATTGTTTCATGCTCGAATTTCTCCATTCTTGCAATATACTTTCAACACTATCCTGAATATGATATTTTTTCTTTGTAAACATTGCGGCTTCTTTTAATCCAATATGAGCGATTTCATCCACATAATTTTCTGGTATTTTCATACCTCTAGATTCAAAAAATGCTTTATCGACATTTTCCCAAACACTTGTTGAATCAATTAAAGTTCCATCTAAATCAAATATAATTGCATTGATTTCTCTACCACAAAGTTCCATCATTTATCACCCATATGAATTATAATGAAAAAATGGATTGAATTCAATCCATCTTTTTAATTTTAATAGTATCTTATAAAATATCTTTGAACAAATTAATAATTTACAACTTCTCTTTCAAAATAAGATTGTGGGTGAGCACAAACAGGGCAAACTTTTGGAGCAGTTGTACCAGTATGTAAATAACCACAATTGCGACATCTCCATACTACGATTCCTGTTTTGTTTGTAAATACTTCATCATTTTCAACTCTTGCTAATAAAGTTTGATATCTTTCTTCATGAGTTTTTTCAATAGCAGCTACCATTTCAAATTGTTTTGCTATCGCAATGAAACCTTCTTCTCTTGCTACACGTGCAAATTCAGCATACATTTCAGTCCATTCGTAATTTTCACCAGCAGCAGCAGATTTTAAATTATCAGCTGTATTGCTAATTCCTTGAAGATGTTTAAACCACATTTTAGCATGTTCTTTTTCATTATCTGCAGTTTCTTGAAAAATAGCAGCTATTTGTTCATAGCCTTCTTTTTTAGCAACACTTGCAAAATAAGTGTACTTATTTCTTGCTTGGGATTCACCAGCAAATGCAGTTTGTAAATTAGCTTCTGTTCTTGAACCTTTTAATTCCATTTTTCTTTCTCCTTATTATCTAGATTTTTTTTGCAGCTTTCACAAATTCCATATAAGAATAAATCCTTTTTTGTGATAATCGCTGCTGAATGATGTATTTTTATTTGAACAAGGGATGGATCCACATCAAAAACTTGATGACAAGAATTACATTCAAAGTGATAATGATGTTCTTTAATCGTTTCATACATGGATTTATTTTCACTTTTTATTTTTTTGATTTTTCCTTCTTGTGTCAAAATGTTCAAATTACGATAAATCGTTGATAAAGATATTTTTAAATCTTGTTGTTTTAATAATTCAATCAGTTCATCCACTGTAAGATGCCCATTTTGCATAATGATAGAATAAATCAAACTTTTTTGTTTTGTAATTCTATACTGCATTGACTTTCTCCTTATTCATAATCATTCCTAATAATATTATATATTACAAATTGAAATAGTCAATCTTTTCTTCTTTATTTTCTAAAAAAAATTTTATTTTTTTTATGGCATGATTAGCTTGCCAAATAGGAAGAATGATAAAGCAATGGCACATATTTTTATAAACCAATTGCCTTACATTTAAAACTTTTTGTTCTTTTGTCCATAAAATTGCATCGGGTGTGAAAATTTCATGTCCCCCTGTTATCATTAAAACTTCACTTGGAAAAACAAATCCATCGTTTTTAGGACATAAATATAATTTTCCATCAATATATAATGAAAAAACTCTTTTAGCTAGCGTATAGCAATTGTCTTTTTCTAATATAAAATCATGAGGTTGAATAAGAGGGATTTCTTCATTTGTCATAGCACCATCAAACCAGGGAGAAATCAAGATTGTTTTTTGAATGACATCTTTTTTATCCATGTGATAACTATGTAGTACATATAAAGCTAGACATGCTCCCGCACTATCTCCCATCAATGTAATATTTTGGAGTTTTAAAGTTTCAATCATTTTGCGCATTAATTGAGTTGTATATAATGGATTCACTTCTGGAAATAAAGGATACTGAACCATTATCACGTGTTTTTTTAATTTTTTTGCTATTTTTTTAGCAAAATTAGCATGTAAAATAGTAGGTGGATCAATAAAACTTCCTCCAGGAAAAAAAAGAATAATATCGGAATATTTACATTGATAATGATGTAAAAAAATCGTTTTCCCTTCTATTTTTATTTGTTGTTCTTTTTCGCAAGGAAAATGATATTTTGGCTTATAGTGATTTACATCTTCTAATATTTTGTCTATAGGACGATGAAACATTTGATTATGAAAAAAAGATGTCATAATTTTATCAATAAATACATACGGAATAATTTTACATACACCTCTTTTCATTATTTTATTATGACCAATAAACTTCTTTTCAATGCATCCGTTTTACATAAAAAAAACTATTCAAAATGAATAGTCTTTTTTCATTATTCAATCGACAAAATAAAACTATATATCTCTTGCATTCCTTCTACTTCACCAATTTCAATCAGCGGATAAGTTTGATGGATAAAACTTAAAACTTCATCTTTTTCAGATTCAGTTACATCTTTTCCGTAAATGATGGTTACCACTTCTTTGTCCTCCATATTCTCAACATGAGCAAATAATTGTTTAAACACATCCACTTTATTAGCACGAGCTGCAACAATTTTACCATTAACAAAAGCCATAAAATCATCTTTTTTAATTTCAACATGATCAATGAGGCTATCACGAATCGCATATGTTATAGAAGCATAAGTTACGTTATCAATAACCATTTGAAAATTTTCTACAATACTATCTAAATCATCACTTGAATAATCAAGCATTGTCAAAGCAGAATAACATTCTGCCATTGAATGAGTTAAAATCACTTTCACTTTTGCCTGTTCATATAATTCTGCTGCTTGTTTAGCTGCCATAATTATATTACCATTATTTGGAAAAACAATAATATTTTCAGCATCAATTTGCTGGAAAGCTGCTATAAAATCCTCACTAGAAGGATTCATTGTTTGACCACCAGAAACAATGATATCACAACCCATTTCTTTAAAAGCTTTTGAAATTCCTTCGCTGCTTGAAACCGCTACAACTGCAAATTTTTTATGAACTTTGGGTGCCACTTCTGTTGAAATACTTTCCAGTTCAGAATGTTGAACAGACATGTTTTCCATTTTAAAAGTAATATATTCACCAAACTTTTGGCAATAATTAATGACTTCGCCTGGAGTAAAAGTGTGTACATGTACTTTAACAATATCATCATCTTTAAAAGCAACAATCGAATCACCAATGGTTTCTAAAAAACAAGTAATTTCTTTAATATCAAAAGATTTTATATCTACTTTTGAATTTTGAAGTTGCAAAATAAATTCAGTACAATAACCATATTCCAAAACACTATTCGCGTCAAAATGGCCATGAGTAGTCGTTTGAGAAGTTGCCTTTTCATATTCTTCTTGTGCAACTAAAATATTACCATCTAGTGCCAAAATCATTCCTTCAATAATGCGATTATATCCTGCACCTCCTGAATCAATTACCCCTGCTTCTTTTAAAACAGGAAGTAAATGAGGTGTCCTTTCTAAAGAAGCATGAGCTTCTTTTATAAAACAGGCAAAAAAATCTTCAATACTCGATAATGAATGAATATTTTCTTTACACATTTGTGTTGCTTCTCTCATTACCGTTAACATGGTTCCTTCCGTAGGTTTTTGAACCACTTTATAAGCTTGCTTTACACCAAAATCAAAAGCATTCACTATCTCTTCTGAATTAACACAATCCTTATTTTCTAAGCCATTGGATAAACCTTTAAAAAATTGTGAAAGAATTACACCAGAATTTCCACGTGCTGACATTGTCATTGCCCGCGATAATTTTTTTGCTAATACACCTATTGAAGATTGATTTTCTAAAGCAATCGCCTTTACACCACCTTCTAAAGTCAATTTCATATTTGTACCTGTATCTCCATCAGGCACAGGAAAAACGTTTAAAGCATTAATGCGATCAATATCGTTAATTAAATTTTGATATCCATTTGCTACTAATGTTTTGAAAGTATTTCCATCGAGTAATTTAGTAGCCATAATAGTTTCCTCATCTACTTATTTTCCAACTATTGTGACTTTCTTTCCTTTTACGTAAAGTCCCAATGTACCAGGACCAGTAGAGACACCGATAATTGGTCCCATAAATTCAATTCTAACTTCTTTTGGATGAACTTCTCTTTCAATTAAATCCTTTAAATATTGTGCATCTTCAATGCAATCTGCATGTGCAATCCAAAGAGTTTGCTTTTCTGGTTCAACAATAACTTCTTTAAGCATATTGACCATTTCTATAATCGAATTTTTTCGACCTTTAATCTTTTTTACAGCATAATTTTGCCCAATCGCATCAGATATAATCATTGGTTTTACACCAAATAAATTTCCAAAGAAAGCAGAAGCTGCTTTCACTCTTCCAGCATCTTTTAAATATTGTAAGGTTTCTACAGTAGCAATTTGATTATAACACAATTTATTATCTTCAAGATATTGTGCACATTCCTCTAAAGATTTTCCGTCTTGCTTCATTTTTGCAACATCTAAAGCCATCATTCCTTGACCAAGGCAAGAGCATAATGTATCCACACAAACAATTTTAGCTTCTGGATGTTTTTCTAAAATTTCATCACGAACAATCAATGAATAGTTATAAGAGCCAGATAAAGCACTTGAACAAGCTACATATAAAACATCCTGTCCTTGTTCTACAAGTCTTCCAAAAACATTTTGAAATTCTTTTGTTGATACTTGAGAAGTTTTTAAATGCATACCATTTCTTTGCCAATCGAATAGCTCTTTATTTGTAAATAAATCCCAATCCAAAGATGCAGGAATTTCTTCATCTTTATCTTTTAATTTCTTTACAACACCCATTTTTACATATTCGATGCCATTTTGCTCTCTTAATTCTTTGCTTAAATCAGAGCATGAATCTACGACAATAACAAACTCCCTATTTTCCATATTTAATCTCCTTATTTGTTTTATCTTTATAAGATAACTTGACAATTTAAATTGTAACATATAAAATAAAGCATGCAATAAACAATATAGCGACAATTGTCGCTTATTTCTTAATATCATTAAAAAAAGGAAATAAAATAAATGAAAAGAAACCCTAAAAAAGATTTACGTGTTTTAAAAACTAAACAATCCATAAAAGAAGCTTTCATTGATCTTGTCGAATTAAAAGGTTTTAATAAAGTTAGTGTTACCAATATTGTCCAAAGTGCACAAATCAATCGAAACACTTTCTATCTTCATTATGACAATAAAGAAGATTTAGTAAAGCAGTTGATAATTGAAGCTTCATCAAAAATGAATGAAGCTTTAGGAACTTTTGTTTTTTTATCTTCTTACTCTTTTGATGAAATACAAGAAATTCAAATACGTTGGGGTGTTCGCAATCTTTTGATGTTCATTAAACCTGAAATTGAGTTTTATCGAATTATTCTTTTAGATGATTCTTTAAGAGGTTATATCAACGAACTTTTTGATATGATTAAGAATCACTTATCGGATTTATTACATGTTAAAAATCCCCGTTCAAATCTAATATTTGAATACACCTATAATGGCATGTTAGGTCTAATTCAGCAATGGATTATATATTCTCCAACTACTGAAGCAGAAACGGCTAAAATATTAGCTAAACTGGCATATACCAACTTACAACAATTTAAAGAAATTAACTTAAACCATTAAAAAAACGATATTTTTTTATATCGTTTTCATTTTATATATGTTTTTAATAAAGGGATAATATCTGTCATTTTTAATTTTAAAAAATGATGAGTAGAATGAGGACTTTCAATAATATAATCTCCCACTAAATAACATTTTATATGAGCAGCTAAGGCGCATTCCCCATCCTCATAGGTATTATTTCCAAATAAAAGAACTTCTTGTGGTTCAAGATGAAAATGATTTAAAATTTCCATAAAATACTTAGGATTAGGCTTTGTAAAACATGAATTTTCATAGGAAGTTATCCAATCAAAATCTTCTTTTTTTAAATGAACAAAAGACATACGCGTCAATGTTCCAACCAATGGAAAAATAGGATTGGTGGATAAAATCACATATTGAAAATTTTCATGGCAAAAATCAACAATACTTCTAGCTAAAGGATTTTCTTTACATTCACTTTTAGTTTTCTTAAATTCATTTTCATAAAAATGATCAAAAATTGGTTTATCTTTTAATTTTTCTTTTCCATAAACCGATTCAAAATAATTCCAAAAAACTTGTTCATTCGTCATTTTTCCATCATTTAAAAACATTGCTTTAGTACCATTTAAAATGGTTGTAATCAATTTTTCAGTCTCATATCCATATGGAATCATTTTCTGACTTAACGAAGAAAAATAGACCTTTGCAAATTCTTCTTCTTTCATCGGCAATAATGTCCCATCTAAATCAAAAAAAATAGCTTTAATCATTGTTTGTTGAATCTATTGCTAAAGCAATTGCTAATGCATGTGGTCCTATATGACATGAAACACTTAAAGATAAAGCATCTACATAATTAAATTTTAATTTTGGAAAGACTTCCATAATTTGTTTTTTAAATTCCAATGCTTCTTCTATATTTTCAGTATGTGCTACAGAAACACTCATTAATCCTTTCTTATAATATTCTAAGAATTCATTTTCTAATTCTTCTTTTACTTGATGAATCATCAACTCTTTCGCTTTAAAGATTGTACGACACGTATTAAATTTTTCAAAATTTTCTCCTCTAGAATAAAGAATTGGTTTTATCTTTAATAAATTAGCTAATAAAGCTGCAGTAGGTGTGATTCGTCCACCTTTTTTTAAATATTTTAATGTATCTAAATAAATATAAATAGATTGAATATTTCTTGTTTTTAATAGATATTCTTCTATTTCTAAAGCACTTTTTTCTTGTTTTAACAAATTTATAGCTTCATAAACACTCGTTTTTTGTGTAACAGAAATTCTTAAGTTATCAATAACATGTACCCTACCATGATACTTTAATGCAATGGTTTTAGCATTTTCACAGGTATTGGATAAACCAGATGACATTGGAATATAAATAATTTCTTCATAATCTTTGAGCGTTTTTTCAAATAAATCCTGCAAATAAAAACTAGAAGGTTGAGATGTAGAGATACTTGTATCTTCTTTTAATAAATTATAAAATTCTGTTTGAGTTAATGTTATCCCTTCTAAATATTCCTTTCCATCAATATAAAAAGGCATTGGAATAACAAATACATCCCATTGATTCACTTCTTCTTGCTTTATTCCGGAATTCGAATCTGTAATAATTTTTACCTTTTTCATAGTTAATCTCCCAACTCTATACTATTTCTTTTATGAAAAATTAAAACTTCCTTTTTGTTTCAATCTCGCATAGATTTTACAAAATCTTATTTTTTATGTCAACTATGCTTTTTACACAAAAATAAGTCCACTGTTTCATAACTCATCAATTTAATGAAAATTACTAAAAACATTGTAAACAATGGTTCCATCAAAATTTGCAAACCATAACTGTGTTTTAGAATATCCAAATGTTGGTGCATATTCCATATCAAACAAAACAAATTGCTGATTGAAATAAATGGATGTATGACTTTGAGAAGAAATACCATGATTTAACGCAATATCTTCAAATAAACAAATGGTTTCTTGATTATGGATATGATGGGAATAATACTTCGAATTTTTAAAATAAATTACCCAGTCTTGATAAAAAGATACTATCGTTGAATCCTTAAGTGGATATAAAAAAATATCTTCTTTTGTTTTTGTAAAAGAAAAATAAATTGATTGGTAAACATCTTCTACATAAAGTCCATGTCCTCGAGAAAGTTTACCTGTTTTTTTATAAATATTTAAATAACCATCATATCGATTTTCATACTCGATGATTAGACTTTCAAAATAACGTCTATCCTCTTTTTGATCATAACAATACTCATCATAAATTTTTAAAATCTTTTCTTTAATAATTTCAGGTTGATTGTCTGAAAAATTATCAAAAACTCCTGTATCCCATAAAGTATAAACATTATTTGTTTTTAATCCAGATTCAATTTTTTCTTCTTCAATATAGGATTCTTCTACAATTTTAAACGAATAATCTTTGGGATCAATAATTAAATAATTTCGATACGCTTGATTTTTATCCCATTGAAGGAAATCATAAATATATTGATTTTCATATTGATCAAATTCTTTATAATAACCAAATCTTGCATCCCGATGATTTGCAAAAAAACAAGAATTTAAAACCATCACCATGATTAAAGACAATAATAGAAAAGATATTCTTTTTAAAATTTTCATTTTTTGTCCTCCAGTAATGACTTTAAATAATTTTATTTAAAACTTCATTCTTCATTTTCATTATATTTTTTTCTTCATTTCTCGTCAAGTTTAAAAGAAAAACGCTCTATTAAATGGAATTTATAATCGGATATTAAAGACAAAAAATTTTTAATTTAAACCAAACTTGTTTTTCTTAATATTAAATTACTTAAAGTTCCAAGTCCAAAAGCAAATAACACTCCACCAGCAAAACAGAGAATAACATTTAAAAAAGAAGAATCTAGTGGTGTCATCATAGGGATCATTGTAAATAATAGCATACCCGCACAAAGCGATCCTAAGATAGAAAGCCATAATCTTTGTTTACCTACTACACTGACGACTACATCAATGGATACAAATACAAACATCAAAAATATTTTTGCTATCATGCACATGCTGATTCCACTTAAACCTGCAATTCCTGAATCAAAAGAAAGATTAGCTATTGCTCCACCTAGCATTGCGCCACAAAAATAAGCTAAAATCATCATGACTCCACCTGTAAAGCCTACCAGCGTTTTAGAAATGACATAATCTGTTTTTTTAGCACGAATCGTAAATAAATTTTTGGCATATCCACTTTTAAAATCATCTGAAATAAAAATACAAATAAATATTGCTACTAAAAAATATAAAAGATTGATATTACACATTCCAACTAAATCCATTGAAACGGAAGCATCGCTATAAGACCCAATCGATTGCCATACATTGGTAAACCCTTCCATTATCGTTTCTTCACCAGTTGTTGGGTCAATGATTGTTCCAGATAAACTACTTGTCATCACTAAAATAAGAATCGGAATGACAAAACTACATCCTACCATGATATAAATGAGTGGCATTGTAAACATTCTTCTAAAATCCACTTTTAACATACTTTTCAATTGTTGATTGAAAGGAAGCTTTTCGGATCTTTCTTTCATATTATTTCATCTCCTTATCTTTCATTAAATCCATATAGTATTCTTCTAAACTAATCTTGTCTGTCTTAATTTCTGAAATACATATCTTATTTTGATAAAGATAATCTACAACTTCTTCAGCACTTACTTTGTCATACACACGAATATAATTATCTTTCTGACTTACTTTTAAATATTTATTTTCAAGAATAGATTGAGTAAATCCCATCTCTTTAGTCTGTAAAGCAATATACGTTCGACAATGATCATTCAGTTCTTTTGCTGTCATTTCTTTTAACATTTTTCCGTGACGTATAATGCCATAATGTGTAGCAATCTTTTCCAGTTCACTTAAAATATGAGAAGAGATGACGACTGTACAATCATAATGATGAGTAATGTCTACCAGAACTTCTCGCATAATTCGTACCCCATCTGCATCTAAACCATTAATGGGTTCATCTAATATTAAAAGGGACGGATGACCAAGAAGTGCCATCGCAATGCCTATTCTTTGTTTCATCCCTAAAGAACAATTCTTAAATTTATTGGACGCAGAACCTTCCATACGTACCATTTTTAAAACCTTTTGTACTTCTTCTTTGGCATTATAAATGTTTAAATTGGCAGCTTGCAACATCATATTATTCCATACACTATAATTTTGAAAACAACCTGGTTGTTCAATTAAAACACCGATTTTTGATCTCACACTCGGATTCGTATAATCTTGCCCATATAATTTTATCGTACCACTCGTTGGAACAAGTAAACCACAAATGAGTTTTTCTGTCGTTGATTTACCGGATCCATTTTCTCCTATAAATCCATATATTGCCCCTTGAGGAACGACCATATCTAAACCATCTAAAACTTGTTTTTGACCAAATTTTTTTACCAAATCCTTAATTTCGATTGCATTCATTTTTTAGTCCTCCTTTTTTTAATAAACATCACTTTTACAAAGTACTAAAGTTCCTAATGCATTATAAATAATCATCCACACGAAAGAATTGAAAAGACATAATAGAATGGTTAAAAAATTTGCAGATAAACATGCATAGACAGAGGAACCATACAAAAAAATATTCAAAGCAAAATGATTTCCAATCATAGCCGCCATACCAATAATAGGAATTCCTGTTCCCAGGAAGAAACAAAGAGCGATTGAAATACCAAAATATTTTCTAAAAATAATATTGATAAAGGTATATAAACTTGCCCAGCCAAAACTCATTATCATTTTACTTAAAATTGCACAAATTAGTGAACCAACATTGACTTGAAGTGATAATCCTGAAAAGATTCCTGAAAAAACTCCTCCGATGAAATAAGTTATACACATACAGGCCATAGCAAACGCACCCACAAGTGATTTAGATAGCATATAATCTTGTTTTTTTGCATGTGTTGTAAAAAGTTGCTTAACATATCCACTTTTAAAATCATGGCCTATAAAAATAGAAATCATAATGCCACCAAAAATAAAAACCATATTCATATTGGCATATTCACCAATATCATTCACCATATATAAAGGTTCATTAGCGGCAATAATTTGCCAGGCATTTGAAAACAAAGTAGTTGTTTGTTTATCTTCTGTAAAACTCCCCATAAGAACCAAGGCAGGAATTATGGCAGCAATCAAAAGGAATATATAAAACATAGGTGTATGAAATAAACGATAAAAATCTACACTTAACATCCCTTTTAATCTTTTCATAAAACTAGGAGATTCAAATTTTAATTCGTAAGTATTTTCCATTTTATAATTCCTCCTTTTGGGACATCAATTCAATATAGTATTCTTCCAATCCTATTTTATTTTTTTTAATTTCTCGAATAGATTGTTGGTTATCTAATAAATACTTTACAATTCTTTCTGTGTCTTCAACATCATAAATTCGAAGATCATCCTCTTCACACTTAACATTTAAAAACTGCTTTTGTAAAAGATCTTTTGCTTTTGGCATGTCTTTGACTTTAACAGAAACAAAAACACGAGCTCTTGATTCCATTTCTTTTGCAGTAAGTTCTTGTACCATATGACCTTGACGGATAATACCATAGTGTGTAGCAATTTTTTCAAGTTCGCCTAAAATATGCGAAGAAATAAGAACCGTACAACCCACATTTTTAGTAATATCGACTAATATTTCTCTCATCATTTTCATCCCCTCTGTATCTAATCCATTAATAGGCTCATCTAAAATCAATAATGCCGGATGACCTAACAGAGCCATTGCAATTCCAATACGTTGTTTCATCCCTAACGAGCAATTTTTAAATTTCATTTTTTTATTTTCTTCCATACGGACAATTTTTAATACTCTTTGTATTTCTTCTTCACGATTTGAAATTCCTAAATTTAACGCTTGCATCATTAAATTGGCCCAAACACTGGAATTGGGAAAACATCCTGCATTTTCAATTAAGGCACCGATACGCATACGTATACCTGCATCTGTATAATTTTTTCCAAATAGTTTTATCTCACCACTATCTGGAACAAGATGTCCACAAATTAGTTTTTCGGTCGTCGATTTTCCACTCCCATTTTCGCCAATAAAACCATAGATTGAACCAACAGGAATCGTCATATTTAATTTATTCAGGGCATACATTCCACGAAAACTTTTTGATAAATTTCTAATTTCTATCGCATTCATATTTTTCTTTTCTCCTTTTGTTTAAGCATTTTATTATTCTTTTTTGCATGCGCTAGAAGTATTTTCCATCGTTTTTTATCACTTGTTTCTTCCATGAATTTTTTAAAATCTTCTAACGTTAAAGCGGTTGTTTTTTGAATTTGATTTTCAATAATCTTTTTTTCTTTGTCTTTCATTATTTTGCACCGACATTTATATTCTAACGCTTTTTTTTCGTATACAACACAACATAAAAACCAAATAATGTTGTTTTCTAGTTGATTTTTACGAATATTTATGAAATAATTCAAACCATGGTGATAAGAAAATGAATCGTTCAGAATCAAAATATAAACATACTGCAGATAAAATGAATAGTGCATTAATTACTTTATTGGAAAATAAAGACTTTTTAAAAATCAGTATAACTGATATCTGTCAAAAAGCAGGTGTAAATCGTTCTACTTTTTATGCTCATTATAACAATACATATGATCTATTAAAAGAAGTTTATCAAGGGTTAATTAAAAACTTTTTAGAAGAATGTACTTTTGAATCTTCTATTAATCTCTCAAATATGAACCATTTAAGTAAAGATGATTTAAACTTTATTACTCCTAAATATCTTTTACCTTATTTAAGGTATATACAAAAACATAGACGACTTTATAAAATTTATATTGATAATATTTTTACTTTTGATGCAAATCAAGTAGATGATTATCTTATTCAGCATATATTTATTCCCATCTATGCAAAATATGGTGTTACAGATAAAAAATTAATTACTTTTATGCAAAAATATTTTCTTAAAGGAATTGAAGCGATTATTAATGAGTGGGTTTTAAATGATTGTGAAGACGATATTTTATTTATTTGTGAAGTGATTACCTTTTGTGTTCGTCCTTTATAATTAAAAAATATATATAAAATTAGAATGGAGAAAGAAGAATATTCTTCTTTCTTTTTTTTATAAAAAATTTTTTTTGAAAAAGTCTTGACTTGGAGTCAAGTCTAAGGTATATGATAAAATTGAATAGGAAAAGGAAGTGAAATTAATGGATGTCGTTTTACTTACAGGTGCTGGCCAAATCGGAATGGCTATTGCTAGAAGAGTAAGCTATGGCAAAAAAATAATGATAGGAGATAAAAATTTAGTTAATGCTGAAAATATCGCCAAAATAATGAATGAAGCTGGCTTTGATGCAGAAGCATTACCTTGTGATATCTCCTGTAAAGAATCCATACTCCATTTTATTCAGGCAGGACAAAAATATGGAGAAATTAGTACATTGATTAATGCGGCTGGTGTTTCCCCATCACAAGCATCAATAGAAACTATTTTAAACGTGGATCTTTATGGAACAGCTGTTTTATTAGAAGAAGTAGGAAAAGTAATTAAAAAAGGTGGAGTTGGCGTAACGGTTTCATCTCAATCAAGTAAAAGAATGAAACAATTAACCACTCTAGAAGATGAATTACTTGCCACCACACCTACGGAAGAATTATTAAAATTAGATATATTACAACCACAAAACATTCAGGATTCCTTACATGCATATCAATTAGCGAAAAGATGTAATGAAAAAAGAGTTATGTATGAAGCGTGTCGTTGGGGAAAAAAAGGAGCAAGAATTAACTCTATATCACCAGGAATTATCGTAACCCCTCTTGCACTGGATGAATTGAATGGTCCAAGAGGAGATTTTTATAAAAATATGTTTGCTAATTGTCCGGCAAAAAGACCTGGTACAGCAGATGAAGTAGGTGCTTTAGCTGAATTTATAATGGGACCTCAAGGATCATTTATTACAGGTTCAGATTTTTTAATTGATGGTGGTGCAACTGCAACATTTTACTACAATAAGTAAAGATTAATCGAATAGGAGAAAATTTTTATGACCATAAAAGAAGTATCAGAAAAATTTAACTTGTCGCAAGATACATTAAGATTTTATGAAAAAAAAGGATTGATTGGTCCTGTTGGCAAAACTTCAGGAGGTATTCGAAATTATGAAGAACATGATTTAAGAAGAATTGAATTCATTAAATGTATGCGAAGTGCTGACTTGCCCATTGATGTCTTAAAAAAATATGTTGATTTATTCGAGTTAGGTGATTCAACCATACAAGAAAGAAAAAAACTTTTAGAAGAACAAAAAATTATTTTAAAAGATAAAATTGATAAAATGCAAGAAGCTTATGAAAGATTAACTAATAAAATTGAATTGTACTATTCAGGAAAATTGGATGAATATTTAGAAACAACCAAAAAATAAAAACTATTTTTAATCTACACAAATAAAATGAATAAAAGGAAAGAAGGTAAAAAATGAAAAGTATAGTGATTTATTTTTCTCATACTGGAGAAAATTATATGAAAGATGGCATCCAAAACATTGATATAGGAAATACTGAAATCGTTGCAAACATAATAAAAGAAGCAACTGGAGCAGATTTGTTTAAAGTAGAAACAATACAACCTTATCCTTATCATTATCATGAATGTTGTAATTTGGCAAAAGATGAACTTCAATCTAACTCAAGACCAAAATTGAAAAACAAACTTGAGAATATAAATGATTATGATATTATTTATATTGGAGGTCCTGTTTGGTGGGACCATTATCCATGTGGAATATTTAGTGTACTTGAAAATTTAGATTTTACAGGAAAAATAGTAAAACCATTTACAACACATGAAGGTTCTGGTCTTGGGAGTATTTTAAAAGATATTCAACAATTCTGTACTGGTGCTCATATAAAAGAAGGACTGGCTATTCGTGGTAGCCATGTGAATTCTTCAAAAGAAAAAATAGAAAGTTGGTGCAAGCAATGAAAAAACAAACAGCTGGTAGAGATAATTTAAATGATTTAGCTCCAAAATTTGCCGAATTAAATGACGACGTATTATTTGGTGAAATTTGGTCAAGAGAAGATAAACTATCTTTAAGAGATAGAAGTATGATAACAATAAGTGCATTAATGGCACAAGGATTATTTCCACAATTAAAATCTCATATTGCGTTAGGTAAAGAGCATGGTATTACAAAAGAAGAAATCGTAGAAATAGTGACTCAACTTGCTTTTTATACAGGTTGGCCAAAAGCATGGAGTACGTTTCCAATTATTGAAGAGATTTATAAAGAATAAAATGGGAGGAAAAGCAAATGAATAAAAATGAATTTGATAAAATGAATCTGTTTGGTTTGGGAGAACCCAATGTAAATTATGCTAAATATTTTATTGGCAATTCTTTCTTAGCACCTTTAGCCAAAACAGATAATATGTTTATAGCTAATGTCACTTTTGAGCCTGGTTGTCGAAATAACTGGCATATTCATCATTCTACAAAAGGGGGAGGACAAATTCTAATTTGTACTGCAGGCTTTGGATGGTACCAGGAAGTTGGAAAAGAGGCTCGGTCTCTTAAACCTGGAGATGTAATAACAATACCTGCTAATGTAAAACATTGGCACGGGGCTAAAAAAGACTCTTGGTTTAGTCATATTGCTATAGAAGTACCCGGAGAAAACACTTCGAATGAATGGTGTGAACCAGTAACTGATGAAGAGTATGTGAAGTTAAAATAGTTAAGTAAATTAAAATAAATTTTAAAACGAAAAAAGTCAAAAAAACTTTCATGTTCTTTTTGACTTTTTCTTTATAAATTAAAAGCATCTTTAACGATGCTTTCTTTTTCAATGGTGACCTATACGAAATTCGAATTCGTGAATGTCGCCTTGAGAGGGCGATGTGTTAAGCCGCTTCACCAATAGGCCATATCCAACAGGGAAAGTTCCCTGTTTATTCAATCATTAAATCTAAACGACGTATTGTTTCTTTTAATCCAATTGTTTCGATAATATCCACTAAATCAAAGGCATTTCTACGTTTGGTTAAAGCAACACGGATAATCGACATATAATCACTAAACATGTAAGTAAATTGATTTTCTTTCATGTCTTTTTTATTATACGCAAAACCTAAATTTCTTGCAATATTTTTTTGATGTGTAAACCAATCATCTTTATTAGGTTGAACACCAGATAATAAGTCTTCTTTAAATAAAAGACATACTTTTTGCATTAATTCTTTTTCATAAGGAAGTTCTTCCATTTTTAAAGTATCAAAGATATCGGCATACATATATAGAATATGTTCATAAATTTCAGAATATTTATAATAATCTTTTCTTGGTTGAGGATCTTCTTTACCAAAATTTAAAATTTTCTTAAACATTTCTATATCTTCTTCAATTAAATGAAGAAGTTGATGATCATATTCTTTTGCCCAATCTGTTACCTTTACAACCAATTCATCGATAGGCATTTTAAAGATGACATCTTTCGATATGTTATTGATTTTTTCTAAGTCAAATAAAGCTCCATCTAATGAAAATTTATCATAAGTTAAATGAAAATCATCAATTGAAGCCTCTGGATGATTTAAACGAAATTCCTCATAATTGGAATTTGCTACAGTACATAAATAAATCAATAAGGCATTTACAGGATAACCTTGTTCAATAAAATAAGATACAGAAGCTTCTGGATCGAGTCGTTTCGATAATTTTCTTCGATTACCATTATCATTTTTCATAATGACAGGTAAATGAGCATAATGAGGAAGAGGAAATTGTAATGCTTCAAATAATTGAACGTGAATGGGGGCTGATGGTAACCATTCCTCACCACGAATTACATGATTAGTATGCATAAAATGATCATCACATACATGTGCAAAATGGTATGTAGGAAGGCCATCAGATTTTCGAATAACGATATCTAAATCATTTTCTGAAAGTTGTAATTCACCACGAATTTCATCTTTAAACGTAATATGATTGGCAAAATTTCCCATACTTTTAAAACGTACGACATAAGCTTCGCCATTTTTTATTCTTGTTATCGCTTCTTGTAATGGTAGATTACGACATTTTGCATATTTTCCATAATATCCAGGACGTTCTTTTTTGGTGGTTTGAATTGTTCTTGTCTTTTCAAGATCTTCTGGAGAACAAAAACATGGATAAGCCAGTCCTTTACAAATCATAGAATAGATTACACTATCATAAATCGAACTTCTTTCAGACTGTATATATGGGCCATAATTCCCACCAATACTATATCCTTCATCAATCTTTATATTAAATAAAGATAATTGTTGGATAAGCGTCTTTGTTGAACCTTTAATTTCTCTTTTGGTATCGGTATCTTCAATTCTTAAATAAAAAACACCATTCGTATCATGGGCGATTTTTGAAGCAACAAAAGACGCAAATAAAGAACCTGTATGCAAAAATCCCGTCGGACTTGGTGCAAAACGAGTCACACGAGCCGTTGATGCTAAATTTCTATCCGGATATTGCATTTCAAGTTCTTCCAAAGACTTATGAACATTAGGACAAATTAATTTTGCTAATTCTTCTTGTAGTGTCATTATTATTTACCTCTTTTACAAAATCAGTCCTATTATACATCATTTATTCCATAAAATAAATTCCTTCTTTATTTTTTTCGACTATTTTTCCCTGTAATTAAAAGAATTCTTAATAAATATACAAAGATATTAATAAAATCTAAATACAATGAAAAAGCAGCTGCTATCGAAGCACAATTTTTATTCAAAGAAGTATCAATAATTCTATGCATAGCTTTAATATCTACCATTGTTAATATGGAGAAAATGATTAAGCCAAAAATATTAATTCCTAAAAACAAAGTGTTAATCATGGATGAATTATAAAAAATCAAAGCATATAAAGACACAATACAACTCACAATAAGTAGGGATATTAAGCCACATAGAGCAAATCCTGAAGCCTTATGAATTTTCTTTCTAAACAAGTATGAAATGAGTGTTAAAACAAGATAATAAACCGTTACTGCCCCAAATACTTGATATAAAACAGCTACATCAAAATAAATAAAAAATGACGCGAATGTAAAACCATTTATGATTGAAAAAGCCATAAAGCCAATTAAGGCTTTTTTAAAATTGGTTTTAACCAATGCATTTTTATTAATCGTAAAACATAAAACAAACTCAAAAATTCCTGCAATAATAGCTAAAATTAAGAAAATAGTTAGGCCTGCCCCATTCCCATCAACAATAATTCTTTTCAATAAATTTGTAAAAATTAATCCTGTTAAAAAAGTGACGAGAGCACCTGTAAACATCCAAAGATAGGCTTTAATAAAAGCTGTATTCGTCTCTGTAATCGATAAATCTTTTGTTTTCGTTTGCTGATCATTATATTCAGAGTAAAAATTATTATCATTCATTTTAATGACCTCCTTTATGAATCATATTATATCATAAACAATAAAATATTCAATAAATATATTTATTGAATAAAATTATTTATAGCTGGATGAAAGCAATCTGATATTGATTAGCTAAAATCTGATAAGATTCATTTAAAGAAGTATAGACTTGGTCGATATTTTCATCATATATTTCATAAGGATAAATTTGAGACATTAAATACAATTTCGTATGATTGTTGATAGATAAAACTTGATGAATAATGGTTGACACCGTTGAAGTTAAAATATCTACTTGTCGATATAAAACCTCTAAATCATAATTAAGCGTATTTTTATATTCATTGACATGAATAAGAGAGGTTAAATCATAACTTCCAATGTTAATAATGATAAATGTTGTGGATTTAATAACGGAAGATAGTTTTACAATTTTATCTTCTACTTTTTTAGAAGCATCCATTTCAATCATTTTTTGCAAATAAGAAGCACTCATATATTCATAAACAAAGGTTTCATTATATTCACTATTAAAATGGATTTCTTCTGTTGGACAACCAAGTAATGCACCATATTGTTGATAAGATTTATGTTTATGTACGATAAAAGCTGATAAAGCAACAATCAAAAAAATCATTAAAGTAATGATAATTTTATAAAAAATTTTTTTATGCTTCATGAATATCGATTTCCTTTATATCAATATGAACACTTTTTAGAACTTCTACGATATTTTCATACCCACGTTCTATATATTCAACATTTTTTAAAATACTTGTTCCCTCGGCTAAAAGACATGCCAAAAGTAAAGCCGCCCCTCCTCGTAAGTCCTGACAAGAAACAACGTTTGATGTTAATTTCGATGGAATGATTAATGCCTTATTATCAAAGACAAAAAAACGTCCGCCCATTTTTTGAATCTCATTTAAGAATGAAAAACGATTTTCAAATAAAGTTTCTTCCACTAAAGAAACTCCATTTCCTTTAAATAAAAAAGTAGTCATGATTTGTTGCAAATCGCTTGGAAATTCTGGATATACGTCTGTTTTAATATTTGCCTTTTCAAAACGTCTTAAGCCATATATGGTAATTTTATCTTTTCGTATATCCATTTCAGCTCCTAAAGATACCAATAAATTAATTAATGCATAATTATCTTGCGTATAAATATTGGTCAAAGTTAATTTCTTAGCTAAAAGCGTGCCATAAAGTAAATAAGTTCCTGTCACAATGCGATCAGGCATAATTTTATAGGATGTCTTATGCAATTTTTTTGTAGGATTAACCACTAGGACACTACTTCCTTCTCCACAAATATCGGCTCCCATTGAATTTAAAAAGTGAATTAAATCCACGATTTCTGGTTCTTTAGCAGCATTTTTTATAATGGTTTTGCCACTGGCATATAAAGAGGCTAAAAGTAAATTGATGGTTGCTCCTACTGAAGCAATATCTAAAGTAATTTCATTGCCTTGAATCATTAATGCATTTGCTTTTAAAACATCACTCGTAATACATAAATTAACATTTAATGCATTTAATCCTTTTATATGTTGATCAATAGGGCGTTTACCGATTTTACATCCACCCGGCAAATAAATTTCAACTTTTCCAAATAAAGATAAAAATACGCCTATAAAATAATAAGAAGCTCTAAACTTTTTTATTTCTTTGAAAAGCAACGAATCATAAACAAGTTCGCTGGAGTCGATAATTAGATTGTTTTCAATAAAAGAGATTTTTCCATTTAATTTTTTGATAATTTGTAATAATTCTTGAATGTCCTTAATGTTCGGTACATTTTCTAAAGTAACCACATCATTTGCTAATAAAGAAGCGGTAATGATGGCCAAAGCAGAATTCTTTGATCCTTGTACTTTAATGGTTCCTTCCATCTTGGGTCTACCATTAATTTCATAAACTTTGCTCATATTTTTCCTTATAAACGAAATTGTTTATTTATCCTTTCTAATCTATTAATAAATATGAATAAACAAAGTAAAAAATGATTATATTTATAAAGACAAACAATTTATTTTACATTTTTTTAAAAAGAATCTTTTTTTGTTAAGTATCTATCTTTTTATAGTTTATTTTGCTATCGTTTTTAATAGTCATTTAATCACTTAAAGTAAATTAAGTAGTAACAAAAAAAACAATCTTTTTAAAGATTGCTTTCTTAAAATTTAAACAAGTGATTGTCTACAAAAACAACCTTCTTCATGAGAGTTAATCATACCGATTGCCTGAAGATAAGAATAAATAATCACTGTACCAACAAATTTCATACCTTTTTTTTGTAAATCACTGGATATTTTATCCGATAATTCCGAACGAGTTTTATTTGTTTCATACACAATACGATTTTCGTTAAAAGACCATAAATAATTTGAAAAACTGCCCCATTCATGTTGAATTTTTTGAAATATTTTAGCATTTTGTATCATGGCTTTTATTTTCAAAGAATTTCTTATAATTTTTTTATCTTTTAATAAATCTTGAATTTTCTTTTCATCATAATGAATTATTTTATTTAAATCAAAATTATCCATTGCTTTTTTAAAATTTTCTCTTTTATTTAAAATGCACTCCCAAGATAACCCTGCCTGAAACGATTCTAAAATTAAAAGTTCAAATAATTTTTGATCGTCTTTTTCAACTCTTCCCCATTCTTCATCATGATATTTCACATAAAGAGGATTTTTTAAATTGACCCATTTGCAACGATTTCTTTCCATAATTTTTTCTTTCCCTTTTCCTTTATATACATTTTTTCAAGATTTACATGTTCAAAAGTTAATAACTGTATTTTTTTATCGATACCTCCAGCATAGCCTGTCAAATTACCATTTTTTCCAATTACACGATGACATGGAACGATAATGGAAAAAGGGTTATGACTGACAGCTTGCCCAACAGCTTGAGCTGACATTTTATTTTTATTTAAATTTTTAGCTACTTTATGAGCTAATTCACCATAAGTTATCGTTTGCCCAAAAGGGATTTCACATAAAAGTTTCCATATGCAAACTTCAAAGGTTGTTCCTTCAAAGAATAGATTTAATGAATCAATGGTAGGATTTTCATAGCAAAAATAACTATCTAACCATTTTTTTGCATCCTTTAAAATCTGTATTTCTTCTGAAAATATAATTTTTTGTTGTTCGTAT
Source organism: uncultured Bacillota bacterium (assembly GCA_902491575.1). GTDB lineage: Bacteria > Bacillota_I > Bacilli_A > RFN20 > CAG-631 > CAKPXW01. The sequence continues at coordinate 44,497 of CABUID010000001.1, read as the reverse complement.
TGACGAAGAAAGTATTTTTGTCCTTCTATGTATACACCCAAAAGATACTTTTCATTACTTACTAATGTTATTTTTCCTAAAGGAGAGTAATAATCATTTTGATAAAGCATGTCTTTTTTTCCTACATATGTAGATACTTTGTGTTAATAATTTGATAAATAATTTCTACTTTAGGTTTATATATTTTTTTAAACATTAAGTATTCGTATAATGGTTTATCTTCAGTAGGTGAATAATGTAAATCATTACGACACCAATTGACAAACATTGTCTCCATAATAAAAAATTGCTCATAGGTGATTTTTAATGTCGTTGTCGTTAGATTTGTTTTATTAGCATAAACAAGTAATGGAGTGGAATGTGTTACATCCGATGCAATTTCATAATATTTTTTATAAGCTGTTAAATCAGCCACTTTTTGCAATCCGCCCAAAAAATTCATTTTGACTTCTTCATCCTTATAACGTTTAAAAGCCCAATGAATCCAACCATAATTAATAAATTTTTCTTTATTGGCTTTTTTTACTTCAAGTGCTATCATATCCTGTTCCATTTGCATTTGAATTTTTTTGATTTCATTTTCATCTTTGACTTCTCCACGATTATAAGCACCATAAGTCAAATGACGATAATATGCTTCTGAGACACTTTCATCACCTTTTGTAATGACACATAAAACACAGAAAAGTTCGTGAAAAGTTCGCCAAGAACTCATCGCTTCTGTTTCTAGGCCATCGCAAAGTTGATTCATCGTGGATTTAACTAACATAAAACATTTTGCAAAAATATCAGCTTGTAATCTTTGTTTTGCTGAATCTTTATTTAATTTTACTTGTCCAAGTAAAACAAACATGCGATTAATAAACATAATTAATAAAGATGTTTCCACGCTATATTTGGATATTACTGATTTTGAATCGATGCCACGAAATTCATTAATTATCAGTTTGTCATAGCAGATGTTTACAAGTTGTTTAAAATACTTTTCGTCCGATTCAATTTGTTCTTTATACTCTTCTTTTACAATACTTAAATGAAATTTATGCTCAGCACAAATATAATTGACCATATCAAAAACGCCGACATTTTTTAACAAAGCATCGGATACAGTCGAATCCGCTATTAATTTTTTATATTTTAAATCTACAGCAATATAAACTTTTTTAATAAAATCTTTATTTAAATGTAGTTTATCACCATAAGTTTCCCAAAAAACTTCAAATAAATTTTCAGCAATTTGTGAAATCATCCTTTCTTCATTTGCCATTTTCTTTTCTCCTTTTATTCAATGTCAAGTTTATCCGTTATTTTAACATTTAATGTTTGTATGAATTCTTCCATTATCTTCTTTTTTTCACTATTATAAGCATCCGGATGATGCGCATCTAAACCAACAACAATAACATTTCCCATATTCTTAGCAATTTCCCAAAATTTTAAATAAGGATAACGATAACGATATTCACCAAACCAATCTTTTTTTTCTTCATTGATGATACAACCACAATTCAATTCTAAGGCAACATGATTTTTTTTGGCCTCTTGGCAAATGGCTAAAGATATACGCTCTGTTTCTTTGCTCCAAGGGACATGATTCATAAATAAATCTGGATGAGCCATAATTTTAAATAAGCCACTTCTTAAAGCAGCAGTCGCTTTATTTAAATATCTTTGCAAATAAGCTTTTTTAGAAGATATTTTTAAACCATACTCTTTATTTTTAAAATAACAACTATGATTCCCAAAAATTAAATAATCAACTTCTTTGTTTTCAAGTAAACTTCGATAATACTTTTCAAAGTGGATGTCCCATTCACATTCAAAGCCAACATAAATTTTTATTTGGTCTTTATACTTTTCTTTTAAATTTTTTATGGAGGCAATATATTCATCTTTTTGCTCAAACCTTCCCCTTACATTATCAGAAATGACATTCGGTAACATGATGTGATCACTAAAACCTATTCCATCATAATGAGCATTCAGTGCCGCTAAAACGTAATCTTCATCCTTTCCACTTGCATGTCCACAACGTTTTGTATGAGTATGATAATTATACATAAAGAATTCACCTCCATTTATTAGAAAAATTATAATTCAAAATGAATTATAATTCAATAAAATAAAACTTTATTATTTATGAATTTTTATTCATGTTGTATAATATTAAAAAATGGAGGGATTGAAATGTCAAAAATTCTTGTTCTTGGAAATTCAGGAAGTGGAAAATCAACTTTTACAAGTCAACTGGCAAAAAAACTTCAAATTGATTTCCTCCATTTGGATACACTTATTTATAAACACGATTGGAAAAAGCCAGAATACGAAGAAATGGAAAAACAAATAGAATTATTTTTAACAAAAGAAAATTGGATTATCGATGGAAATTTTTTAAAGAAAGCTCCCTCTCGCTTTTACCAGTGCGATACTGTTTACTTTTTGGATATCAATCGTTTTACTTGTTTTTTTTCGGTCATTTTTCGTTATTTTAAATATAAAGGTAAACATCGAGACTCTAGAAGCGACCTATGCGATGAAAAAATTACAAAAGATTACTTAAAATGGGTTTTTTTAGATTATTATAAGACTAGTCGTAAAACAATTATTGAGTTTTTAAAAAATAATCCAGATAAAAAAATATTTATTTTTAAAACTCGTCAACAAATCAAAAAATATCTTAAGGAGGTACAATCATGAAAATAGCAGTTTATCCAGGTTCTTTTGATCCCTTATCGAATGGTCATTTAGATATCATCCAACGGGCAAGTAAATTATTTGACAAACTTTATATTCTTGTTTCGATTAATCCGAACAAAAATTATATTTTTAATGAAAAAGAAAGAGTTGAGATTGTCAAAAAATCATGTCAAGATCTTCAAAACGTTGAAGTCGTTGCTTCCAAAACATTAGTATTAGAATTTGCTCGAAAAATGCATGCAGAATGCATTATTAGAGGTTTAAGAAATCATAATGATTTTGACAACGAAATGCAACTTTTTCAGTTCAACCATACCATTGATAATCAAATTGAAACTATATTTTTATTCCCTTCAACCCATAATTTATTCTTGTCTTCTTCGTCCATTAAAGAACTTGTTATGTTTGGAAGTGATATCACGAACTATGTTCCAAGTATTGTCAAAGACGAAATTGAACAAAAACTAAATGAAAGACTGAAAAAACTAGATATAGAATAAATAAAAGTAAAGGTCAGGTGTAATTCATTGCACTTGACCTTTTAAAAAAGCCTTTTAAAGCAAGGGAAATTCTTTAAAAGGCACACAACAAGCATTCAAAGTAAATTAATCGATTTCAATATACTTCTTTTCTTCCGCTTTTTGATATTCTTGTTTAGGAATATTAATGGATAATACACCATTTTCAAAAGATGCTTTGATATCTTTTTGTTCGATATCTCCTACATAATAGGAACGCGAACAAGTTCCATAAAATCTTTCTTTACGTAAATATTTACTATTATTTTCTTTTTCCTCTTTAGCACTTGTTGCTGTAATGGTTAAATACTTATTATCTAAAGAAAGTTTGATATCTTTTTTGTCAAATCCAGGAACATCAATTAAAATTACATAAGCTTTTTCAGTTTCCTTAATATCTGTTTTCATTAATTTATTACCATCTTTAGAAAATACATTAAAGAAATTAGCAAAAAATGGATCATCATCCTCAAATAAATCTAAATCATTGTTACGTCTATTTAAATAGTTACTCATAATATTATCTCCTTTTTTATTTATATTTTAGCACTCGGTTATCTCGATTGCTAATTCTATTATACGCTATTTTTTAGCAATGTCAACACTAGAGTGCTAATTTTTTTAAAAATTTTTTTATATTTTACTTTGTAAAATATTTTTTTCTTTATTGATAAAAAAAATAATGTGGTGTAATATGATAATGTTGTTTTTGGAGGAAAATATGGCAAGAAATATTTATGTAATTGGAGATATTCATGGCGACTATGGCATATTCGATGCAAAATTTGGTGATCGGTTACTTTCTTCTTCTTCACCAAAAGAAGATATATTGTTTGTCGCTGGTGATGCTGGATTTATTAATTCTTATGAAAACGAGAAAAGTAAATCTCAGAGAATAGAACATTTAAACTCCTTGCCATTTATCATCATTGTCGTATTAGGAAATCATGAGAATTATGATATTATTGAATCCTTTAATGTAGTCGAACTTTTTAAAGGAAAATGTTATAAAGAAGAAGGCGTCGATGTTTATTATGCACAAAATGGACAAATTTTTGATATAGAAGGCACTAAAATATTCACTTTTAATGGTGGTTTATCCATAGACAAAGAAAAAAGATTAGAATATGAAAAAGAATATGGAATTAAATTTTGGTGGCCACAAGAAATTAAAACAGAAGATTTTCCTATTGCTTTCCATAATTATTTTACCCATCAGGTCGATTTTATAATCACACATGATGTACCTAAAGATGTTTATTTTAAATTAATCTCTTTTATTCCGGGAAGATTTAAAAGTCAAACATGTCCTTTACAAGATTTTTTACAAAGAATTTATTCTATTCCTAAGTTTAAACATTGGTATGCTGGTCATTATCATCCTAGTTATCCTGTTACCTTAGATAAAATAACCGTTCTTCCTATCGGTTATGTAGAAAAGATAAAATAATATTCATTATAACGATAGTCATTCAATCAGATAGTAAGCTATAAAGAATAGTTTCTATCTGATTTTTTTATATTGTAAATTATGAAGATAAAAGAATCATTTAAACAAAAATAAATTATCGTAATTTTCATGAAATAAATCTTTTATCAGTAAAAATGATTTAAAAAAACTATCATATAGATAGATGATAGATTATGACTCATGTATCAAATCATATATTAATTGCTGTAGATGATCATATAGTTTATTAATCTTATAAGCTAATATCCAATTCACAACAATTAAAACAATACAGATTATTAATATCAAAATAATATATTTTAACGAGTCAATAATATCTTCTTTATAAAAACAAATAATGCCAAGCATTATTATTAGAGTAATTGAAACTAATATATTTAAAAAATGAAATTCTTTTTTTAGCATTCGTATTTTTTTCAGTAAATCAATAATTTTTGTCCTTTGATTCATCTAATCCTCTTTTCATAAAAAGTCTATAAAAGTAAACATTTATAGACGGAAAATAAAATATTTTTTTCCACCAATTTTTAAACTATTTTGAGACCAAATTAGAAAATTTATACGAATCCATATAAAAAAAAGACTATTTCTAGTCAGTTTATAAAATCTTACTTTTGTAAACAAAAAAATTATATTTACTTTTGATTTATTTTAAAGGAGGAAAAATAATGACATATGGATATGCTCGTGTTTCATCTAAAGATCAAAAATTGGATAGACAAATCATTGAACTTAAAAACTTTGGCATAAGAGATTCAGAAATTTTCTATGATAAACAAAGTGGTAAAGATTTTGAAAGAAGTAATTATAAAATTTTACGAAAGAAACTAAGAAAAGGAGATTTACTAGTGATTAAATCTATAGATAGATTAGGCAGAAATTACGATGGAATTATTGAAGAATGGTCTTATATTACAAAAACAATCAATTGCGATATTGTAGTTTTAGATATGAGTTTACTCGACACACGTTGTGATGGAAAAAATTTACTTGGTAAACTTATCTCTGATATTGTTTTACAAATTTTATCTTTTGTAGCCGAAAATGAAAGATCTGACATACGACAAAGACAAGCTGAAGGAATAAGAATTGCAAAAGAAAAAGGGATTACTTTTGGAAGACCAAAAATAAAACTCCCTAATGATTATAATAAAACGATTAGACAATATGAGAATAAGATTATTTCTTTAAAAGAAGCTTTGGCCAAAACAAAATTAAAAAGATCAACATTTTATAAGTATTTAAAGGAAAAAAGTACCGTTTAATCTTTTCTGGTATAATAAGATGCTCCGTGAATTAAAAGATTATATAATACAGTAACAATTTCAGAGTAGGATTCTTTTTTACCATTTTTTACCCAAGTATATAAGATTCCACCACCTGCATAAATAAAATAATTCGAGACATAAGATGAAAATTGATTTTGGTCAAATTTTTGATTAATCTTTTGATAAATTTGATTTTTTAGTTGAATATAATTTGTTGAATTCAAATCAACATTATTCGAATTTTCAAATATTAAAATAAATAAAGAAGAATTTTTATCAATAAATTTGACTAGTTTTTTGAAAAGATAGCTACGTTCTTCATTTGTTTTTTCTTCATTCAATCCATTAATAAAAATGCAAATGGTAGACATAAAATCAAAGATAATATCATCAAATAATTGTTGAATGTCTTTATAATGGGCATAAAAGGTAGCCCTATTAATTTCAGCTGTTTCACATAAATCTTTAATAGTAATTTTAGAAAGTTTTTGCTCTGTAAGTAAAGTAATTAACGCTTCTTTTAAAAACTTTTTACTATTTATAATTCTAGCATCTTCTTGTTTCATATACTCAACTCCTTCGATTAAACTTTACTTATCCTATTATGAAATTTAAATTCATATTCCGAATAAGTTTTTTATAATAATAAAGTGGTTTTTTCATTGCCAGTTTTTTTTCAGTAATGCTTGGTACAATAGAATAAATCTTATAAAGATGAATTTGTTCAATATCATTCACTAATTTATTTTCACCACAAACCATTATTGTTGGCTTTTGATATCTTAATAAAATTTCAAAAGCCACTTTTCCGTTTAATGATTGATTATCTATCCTACCTTCACCTGTAACCAAAAAATCACATTGTTTTGCAAGCAAATCAACCTGATGATAGTGAAGCATGAATTCAATGCCTAAGTGAAAGGTTGCTTTAAAAATACTCATAAACGCAAATCCCAAACCGCCAGCTGCACCAGCACCTTTATTCATCGAACAATCTTCTTGAGTGAAAGCGGTTATTATATTCTTATACTTTTGCATTCTTTGTTCTAGAAAAAGAATATCTTTTTCTTGTGCTCCTTTTTGTTTTGAAAAAACATAGGTTGCACCTTGAACTCCTAACAAAGGATTTGTTACATCTGAAATAATATGAAATTGAAGTTTAGATAGATCCAACAAGGATTGAAGCTGAAGTTTTTCATTTTCAAAAGAATATCCTAAAGCTTCTAACATACCTTTTCCACCATCGTTAGTCATCGTTCCACCTAGACCAATATAGAATTCTTTTCCACCTTTATTTATAGCATCTTGAATCACTTCGCCAACACCATAAGATGTAGCATTATAAATATTAGGTTTTATTGTTCTAGAAATGCCAATTATTTTGGCAACTTCAATATAAACTTTATCTTCATCCATCAAATATAAGATTTTCTTATATTGACCATAAGCATCCTTTGCAAAGCAATAATGTTTTTTTAAAAAATGTTGGTAATTAATCGATTGTAAAAATCCATCTCCACCATCCGAAATAGGAATATAGATTGCTTCACATCCTTTATTTTTTAATTCATCAACGGTTATTCTACCTAATTGCATAGAACTTAAGGTTCCTTTAAATTTATCTATTATCACTAAAGCTTTCATGAATTTACCTTTTCCCTTATTCATTTTTATTATATATGATTTAATAAATATAAGCAAAATTATTTAAAATAACCTCTATAAATCGTCTTAAAAATGCTTTGAATCTATTAAAAAGATGTTTTCAGGGGTGAAAACAACGTGTTAACTTTTCTTGTCAAGGAATTTTTTAAAATTTTTTTCTCGGGAAACTATCGACAAAAAACGAAAGGTTTCCAAATGAAACGTGACAAATCGTTTTTATAATGCTACAATTCGGTTGGTACTTCATTAGGAGTGGTAAATTTATGGAGTTATCTGAAAAAATAAGAGAGATTAGAAATCTAAAAAAACTAAAGCAAGAGGACCTTGCAAATGCATGTAACGTTACTAGAAGTGCTATTTCAAATTGGGAAGCCGGCCGAAGAAGACCCGACTGGGATAACTTAGTTGTTTTAGCAAGATTATTTGGAATCACAATTGAAGAACTGGTAGGAGATGAGCTCATCTATTACGAAAATCCGGAACCCAGTTCGACCACTAAAAAGGGTAAGAAATTATCCTATGTTGTACCTATCATAAATACTGTCGTAACAATAATATTAATAATTATATTGTTGATTATTTTGTTGCCTAAAATTAATGACAAAAATGATAAATTTAATAAATCGAGTTTATCTAACATTATTGGAGTTTCTATACAAGTTAAAGATAATAAACAGGTAAACACTTACGATTTTATTGAAATCGAGGAAACTATCACTATAGATAAAATAGTTTTTAAAGTTTTTGAGTTAAATGATTTCTATATTAACAAATCAAGTTTTTCGCGTTATCAATTTGGATATGAATACATTTTCTTATTAGATATTACAATTAAATATAGTGAAGAAGAGCATATTATCAAATTTGATCCTTCTAAATATTCCAAAATTGATAACGACGATAATGTAGTTCAATTTCTTCCTGAGAATAATCTACCAATTATTACAACACCAGGAACATATGACTTAGTTGTTTTTGTTAATTATAGTCATTATTTTTTGGGTGCATATATTAAATAATCACTATTAAATTTAGTAATTATCTTTTATTTCTTATAAGTAATTATTTATGTCAACATTTATTTAATATTTTTTTCGCCTCATTTTACCGACAAATTAATGATGGTTTCCAAATGAAACGTGACAAATTACTATTATAGTGTTACAATTCGATTGGTTAATGGAGTGGGGTTAGTGCATTATGAATTTGCCAGATAAGATTAAAGAGATAAGAACTTTAAAAAATTTGACGCAAGAAGATCTTGCAAATGCTTGTTGTGTTACAAGAAGTACTATTTCAAACTGGGAGGCAGGTAGAAGAAAGCCAGATTGGGAAAGTCTTATTATCATTGCTGACCTATTTAATATTTCTATAGGAGAACTATTAGGAAAAGAAAATGTACAATTTAACAAGGAAAAAGTTGAGGAAGAGAAAGAAAAAACAGAAACAAATATAAAACAAGAAAAAATTCTTCCAACTTTTCTTCCTATTATAAATTCCATATCTATCTTTCTAATAATTACTTTATTATTGATTTCATTATGGTCTGCAGTTAATGGTAAATATAACAAATTCAATAAAGCTACTATATATGATATAGAGTTTGTATCATTAAATATTAAAATGAATGATACTATAGACATTTATTACTTTAATGAATTGAATGACGAGATTAGTGATGAAAAAGAAATTAGAAATTTCAAAATATGCGATTTATTAATAGACCAGTCTAAATTTTTAAAATATCAATATTGTCATGATTTACTATGTATTTTAGATATTTCCATACAATATAGCAATTATAATGTAAAATCAAAATTTGATGGAAATAAATACATTAAATTAGATTTAGAAAATAATATGATAGACTTGCTCAACGAATCTAATACGCCTTTCATCACCAAGCCTGGTACTTATGATTTTACGTTGGCAATTAGCAATAATTTGTATTATATTGGAGCATTTATGAAATAACAATATTAAGAAAGGAGAAAAAATGTTAACAAATTATTTATTAACAGCTGCTATCTTAGCAGCATCTGCAGGTGTTTCAGAGACACCAACTGAAATTGTTCCACAATCTTCTTATTATCCAGAGATTGAGGATACATCATCTTTTGGAAATGCCTATGAGCTTTCTTATGATGAACTTGAATATGCCGAAGTATTTGGCGTCAATGATACTTTTGATTATGTGAAGTATACTGCTACATACACAAGAAATGTTTATTTTAGTTTATATGCAACTGACAATAAGATAGCAACTGTATACATCTATATTTCAACTATAGGTTTAACAACTCCAGTACAATCCTATAGTTCAAATGAAATCATAAATATATCAAGTCCTATATGTGTTAAACAAGGAGAAACTGTATATTTTAAAGTAAAATGTACAGGAAATTGTTGGTGGACTGGAACATTAGATTTAGATCCACATCCATCCGGTTATGAATATTGTAATTACGAAATATTCAATGGTTATACTATGCCACATACAGGACCAGCAACTATACATTATGCATATGATTCAAGTTGTTATCAAAACGTACCTGAGCAAGACTTTACTTATGCTAGTTGTTTAAATGAAGCAATTGAAATATGGGAATCTTGTGGAAATATTGACTTTGTTTATAGCGAAAGTTTCTCACATTTTAAAGTTAAAATTCAAGATGTTTCTAGTATTGAAGTTTATCATCAAAAACCTTTATTATCTTCAAGCTATTACACAACAGAGTTTAACATTCCAAACAGACTAAGTTATTTTGATGCAATTAATTATGGAAAGACAAACTGGGATGGAACTGATGTAACAATTAGACAAGCTGTTCTTGGAGTTGCTATTGCAGGATTTGGAGTGGTTTTGGGATTAGAACCTCGTGGGGATGTAATAGCACAGTACAATATGATGTATTATCCAATCCAACCTTATGGAGGAAGTTTAGGAGATAGTGATATAGCTTCATTCATACGTCTTTGGGGCGATGCCAATGCCAATTAAATTTATAAAAATTAAAGAAAAAAAAGGAGAAAAATTATGCCAATTTACATTATCGGAGAAGAAATTTTAAACAAGAAAACTGAATGTGTTGTATGTCCAATTAAAGTAAGCAGATTGTATTTATATGAAGACATCTGTGGAAAAATTTACAAAAAAGCAGGTCAGATAGAACTTTCATATCTATTTGACGAAGTTAATCCAATGGCTTTTGCTGTTCCAGTAATAACAGATGGCCTTGCATTAAGTGATAAAATTATTCATATCATTGTATCGGATTTTACATTATGCCAAACTTTTAAAATGGATATGTATCAATCTTACAATGATATCGTGAAATTAATTGTCGAAAATGGTTTTAAAACAATTATTATGCCACCTCTTTGTTTTAGTTACAAAAGACTAGGCAATAAGAATTCTTATAGAACATGCGCAGCTTTCATGAGGTATTTTTTAGACTTATATCATGTCGATTGTAACGTTTTCATTATGGTTGATAAAAGAACATTAAATGATCATATTACAAATTATGTTTCTACTTATATATCTACCTCTTTTCCTATAAGCAAAAGACATAAACCCCCAGTATACCCATTAACCACAATTGAAGAAGTAAATGCTTTTGTTAAAGAAAATAAGGTGATATTCCATAAGAAAATATTACAAGCAGTAAATTATAATTATGAATTAAAAAATCCTAAGTTTGAAAATTTATATTCGTTAATTAAAAACAAATATGAAAGCGATGCACATTTTTGCTTTAGTGCTAATATCAGTAAGGATGAATATCGAAAGCTTCATGAAGAGGAAGGTTACATTCCACCTAAAACTACATTATTAGGTATCTGTATAGCCTTAAATTTAGATATTGATCAAACAAACAATATTCTTCAAGATCTTTTAAACGAAAAATTAAATAATGAAGATCCAGGCGATAGCATTATTCTTACGTATCTTGAAGAGAAAAACTATGATATAGTTAGCATTAATGAAAAATTATTTTATGCAGATCAACCACAAATTGGTTGTTACTACAATCCAGCTTACCAAAAACAAAAATAGCTCATAGATTTCATCTACCTACTTTGTTATAATAAAGTAGGTGATGATTATGACAAATAATGAATTATTTTTTAATCTTTATAACGAATTAGATGATTTATTAAGAAAGCATTATAATTTAGAAAATTATAGTACTTCTGTCATTTTAAAACGCATTAAAGAATTAAATGATTCGCCGATTTTAAAACATAAGGAAAGAGCAGAAAAATTAGATATTATAAGGAATTTAAGAAATAGTTTAGCACATGTTGAAAAATTTGATAATAAAGATAATTTCATCATTTCCAAATCACTAATACAAGCTTTACGTTTTGAAATTGATGACATAAGAAAACCTCTTATCGCTTCTAAAGTATGTAAATCCATTAACCAAGTATTAACCGCCATACTCGACGATAGAATTATTGATATTACTAACAAAATGTTGCTAAATGGTTATACGCACATACCGGTATTAGTCAATGGCTATCTATATGGAGTGTTTAGTGAAAATACAATTTTTACTCGTTTTGCAAAACAAAAAGATTTAAATGTTTCTGTCACGACAACCCTAAAAGAATATTCTGATTATATTCAAATTTCTCATCACTCTACCGAATGTTTTGATTTCATTCCTAAAAACACAAAAATAACTGAAATAATACCTATGTTTTCTAAAAAAATAAATGGAAAACGTTTAGTCATGCTTTTTGTTACTGAAAATGGCAAAGAAACAGAAAAAGTAATAGGTATTATTACTTCTCACGATTTATATAAATTAACTTAATTGGCATAATGAAAACAATAGTTGAATTTCAACTATTGCATAACGCAAAGAAGCTACAGTTTGTAGCTTCTTTGTTTTTATTTTAATTCACTTTTTTATGATTGACAAAAACTTTTGCTTTTGTTTTATGAATGCAATCTTGTAGAATCATTTCACCCAGTTCACCTTGAATATAAATTTGTCCTTTCAATGGATTTTTAATTGAAATAACTTTTCCATTTAATGTTGCATTTACTTTAGAATTTTCAAAAGCAAAATCGGCATCAATTAATTCACAATTCAATAATTTCAAATTTTTACAATAGCAAAAAGGTTGTGTTCCTTGTATTTTGCAATTAATGAAAGTTAAATTATCTGAATACCAACCGATATATTCCCCTTTTAAAAAACTATTCATGACGACTACATCTTTAGAATGCCAAAAAGCATCTTTGGTATTTAAAGTACAATTTTCAACCCGTACATTTTTCATATATTGAAAGGAATACTTTCCTTGTAACGTAGAATTAACCATTGTCACATCTTTGGTGTCGAGTAAAAAATAAGGCCCTACAAAATTAGAATCTTGAATGAAAAGATGAGACGATTTCCAACCAAACTCTTCACTATTAAAGGTAGAATGAAGAATTTGAATATCACTACTTTCTCTAATAGCTTTGATTCCATCACATTGTACATTTTCTATTTTTACTTGATGACAATACCATAAAGGAGCTCGACTATTTTCCTTTAAAATAGAATCCGATAATATAAGATTTTGATTATGCCAAAAAGGATAACGTAAATTCACAAAACAATCTTTTACTTTGATTCCTTCACATTCTTTTAAAGGGGATTCGCCATCCATTTTTCCTTTAAATTGACAGTGATACACTTCACTATTGCTTAAATGATATAATGCTCTTTCTTCTTCATAGTTTTTGTTTTCAAAAATCATATTATAATCTCCTTTCCATTATTTTCGTTTTTTTCTTCTTTGAATATGCTCTGGTGTTTCAAAATTAAAACCTAGTCCTCGTACTTCAGTGGCTTTCGTTACAAAAATAAAAGCATTTGGATCAATTTCTTGTATGATATCACGAAGATAAAAATATTCTTTTGAATAACAAATGCAAATAATCATTTTTGTCTGTGTCAATGAATAACCACCTTCTGCATTTAAATAAGTCAGTCCTCGAACTAACTTTTGAATGATAGCATCATGAATTTCTTCATATTTTGTAGAGCGGATAAATACAGCTCTTTTATTATAACCACCAAAAGTAATGGTGTCGACCACCACACCTAAGATAAAAATATACATGGTCGCACCAAGGCCTTCAGAAAGTCCATTTTGGAAAACAAGATATTCCCCACTACCTTCATAAAAAATGACGCCTAAAACTACTAAAATAAAATCTATACAATAGATAGAAGTAGAATAGGGAATATGAAAATATTTTAAAAAGATTGCCTCTAAAATATCAAATCCACCTGTCGAGCCTCCCATTTTCATGTTTAATCCTATGCCAAGTCCCATTAAAATAGCTGCGGCTAGAACAATAAAAACAGGTTCTACTTTACTAACGGTTTCTAATATATCAAAGTGCGTCCAGTCACATATTTTAGAGATTAATAATCCATAAGTTGGAAGCATCAATGAACCATAGATCGTTTTAATTGTAAATTCTTTCCCTAACAAGAAAAAAGAAAGAACGATTAAAATAAGATTGATTGCATATAAGAAGATATAATATTGTGATTCCATATGGGTTAATATACCTAAGAAAACAGAAAAACCAGTTGCTCCACCAACAACCATTTTAGAAGGAGTAATTAAAATAACGGTTGCTATTGAACAACAAATTAAACCTAAATTCATTAATAGAATACCTTTAAAACCTAATTCTTTTATTTTCTGTTTGAATTTTTTCCACATAAAAAATCCTCTTTTCACTTCATTGTGTAAGCAATTATACAACGATAAGGCAATAATTTCTAGTATTCCTCTATAAGTTTATAAAAATAAATACTTTTTGTCTTTTTTTTATGATATAATGCTTACAAAACATAAAGGAGGAGTTATCACATGTATTCAAAAAATGTATGGCAAAAATATGATTCTTATGATGAAATCATGAAATTCAATGATGAATATAAAGAATTTATCAGCCAATGTAAAACAGAAAGATTATGTGTTCGTAAAAGTATCGAACTAGCTCAAAAATATGGATTTGTCGATTTAAAAACGAAAAGTCAATTATCTGCTGGTGACAAAGTATATGCTGTAAATAAAAATAAAAATATTGCTTTATTTGTAATTGGAAATGAACCAATTGAAAATGGTTTAAGAGTTTTAGGCGCTCATATTGATTCACCACGATTAGATATCAAGCAAAATCCTTTATATGAAAAAAATGATTTTGCATTAATGGATACACATTATTATGGTGGAATTAAAAAATATCAATGGGTAACTATTCCTTTAGCCATTTATGGTGTCGTTTGTAAAAAGGATAAAACAACTATTGATATTGCCATTGGCGATGAAGAAAATGATCCAATCGTTGGCATATCTGATTTATTAATTCATCTTTCAGCCGACCAAATGCAAAAAAATGCATCAAAAGTAATAGAAGGTGAAGATTTAGATATTACAGTAGGATCTATTCCTTTAAAAGAAGATGAAAAATTATCTGTTAAAGCGAATGTATTAAAGTTAATAAAAGAAAAATATGATTTTGATGAAGAGGATTTCCTTTCAGCAGAACTTGAAGTTGTTCCTGCAGGTAAAGCAAGGGATTATGGATTAGATAGAAGCATGGTGGCTGGATATGGACACGATGATCGTGTTTGCGCTTATACATCTTTAAGAGCTGTTTTAGATTCACCAGTAAGTAACTATACAACTTGTACTGTTTTAGTAGACAAAGAAGAAGTCGGTTCTATCGGTGCTACAGGTGCGCAATCAAAATGGTTTGAAAATATAATTGCTGAACTTATTGCTTTATCCGACCATTATAGTGATTTGAAAGTCAGACATGCTTTAGAAAACACGAAAATGCTTTCAAGTGATGTTTCTGCAGGTTTTGATCCTTTATTTCCTCAAGTAAATGATAGTAAAAATTCAGCTTATTTAGGAAAAGGAATTTGCTTTAATAAATATACAGGATCTCGAGGAAAAAGTGGTGCGAATGATGCAATGCCTGAATATTTTGCTGAAATTAGAAATTTATTGGATGAAAATAATGTCTATTATCAAACATCTGAGCTTGGAAGAGTCGACCAAGGTGGTGGAGGAACCATTGCTTATATTTTAGGCAATTATAATATGTATGTTATCGATGCTGGAATTGCTGTTTTAAATATGCACTCTCCTATGGAAATCGTTTCGAAAGCCGATGTTTATGAAGCCTATGTAGCTTATAAAACATTTTTATCTCTTTAATTGCTATTTTAAAGTCTTCTAGTTAAAACTAGAAGATTTTTTATTAATTTCTTTTATTTTTTTGTATTCGACATATTTCGACATTTTTTTTATATTTATTGAGTTATAATAAATTTAATAAACATCTTTTTTATGAAAAAAAATTTTTTATTACAAAAATATTGAAAAAAATAGATTAATAAGATAGGAGGGATATCCATGTTTATTTGTCCTATCTGTCATAATAAAGATCCAATCTATATTGGTTATAAAGATAAAAAGCCTTATTGTAGAAAATGCATCACTTTTACGAAAGGAAAAAAAGCAAGTCAATTTTTATTTGAAAACAAAAATTTAATAAAAGCCCATTTATCTTATTCATTGACGAATACGCAAAAGAAAGCAAGTAATGAAATCTATACTTCTATTCAAAGAAATGAAAGTGTCATTGTCAATGCAGTCTGTGGGGCTGGAAAAACAGAACTTGTTTATCAATCTATCGAATTTATTTTAAATCAAAATAAAAAAGTAGCTTTTGCTATTCCCCGAAAAGATGTTGTAATGGAAATTTATTTTCGTTTGAAGAAAGACTATCCTCAAGTAAAAGTTTGTGCCGTTTATGGTGGACATACGAATGATTTACAGGGTCAATTGATTGTGTTAACTACTCATCAATTGTTTCGATATAAAAACTATTTTGATTTGCTTATTTTAGATGAAGCGGATGCTTTCCCTTATTATCAAAATGATCTTTTATCCCTTTTTTTAAAAGAAAGTCTCAAAGGCCCTATTATTTATTTATCTGCAACAATAAGAGATAGTTATAAAAAAGAATGCTTAAATATCGTTTATGTCAATCGAAGATTTCATAATTATGATATGCCTGTTCCTATCTATAAAAAATATACTTTTTTCAATTGTTATTTGGTTTTAAATAATATCTTAAAAACCCTTTTAAAAAGGCAACAACCCATTCTCTTGTTTGTTCCCACCATCGAGATTGGATTAAGGATTAAAAAGAAATTATCTTTTCCATTTGTTTATGCAAATTATCCAAATAAAACCGACATCCTTTCTCGATTTAAAAGAAAAGAATTTCCCGTTTTAATTACAACCACTATTTTAGAAAGAGGCATCACTATCAAAGCAGTAAATGTTATTGTTTTTGAAGCGAATCATCGTTTATTTGATGAATCCTCTCTCATACAAATTTCTGGAAGAGTCGGAAGAAAATTATCTTGTCCTACAGGAAGTGTGTATTTTTTAGCAACTCATCAAAGTGATTCCATGAAAAAATGCATCAAAGAAATTAAAAGGAAAAATCATGATGATTTTAGAAAGGAAAATCCATGATTCAAAAAAGAAAATTAACTTGCTGCATTTGCTTTCAAAAATTATATCATGACAATTCTTTACATTCCTTATTTTCTTTTTCATCTATTCTTTGTGAAAAGTGTTTAAAGCAATTTAAAATTATCCATAAATATGAAAATATTTTAGGAATAGAAACCTTGTTTTTATATGAATATAACGCATTTTTAAAAAAATTAATTTATCAATATAAGGGTTGTTATGATTTGGAACTAAAAGATGTATTTTTCTTTCAATTTAAAAAAGAAATCCAAAAAAAATATAAAGGTTATATTATTGTTTATCCGCCATCGAATGAAAGTGAAGATAAACAAAGAGGTTTTCGACATATCGAACAAATGGTATCTTGCCTTCATCTTCCATCTATTCATTTATTTTTTAAAAAAGAAGCATTCAAGCAATCCAGTCAAAGTTTTTCCAAGCGAAAAGAAATTCAAAATATCCTTCAAATGAATACAAAAAACTTACTATTAAACCAAAAATACTTAATTGTAGATGATATTTATACGAGTGGCTTTACTTTAAAAACTTTGATTCAATTACTTGTTCAACATCGTATTCCTAAAGAAAACATCAAAGCACTAATTTTGTCAAAAACTGCAGAATTTGTCGAACTTTGACATACGATTTTTATTTGTTTTTTCTTGAAAGTGATTTAAAATGGTCTTATAAAAAGAGGTGCTAATAAAATGGAAAGCAAAGAAACAGGAAAAGTAAAATGGTTTAACGCCAATAAAGGTTTTGGTTTTATCAACCGCTTAGATGATGAAACAGATATTTTTGTTCATTATTCACAAATCAAACAAAAAGGTTATAAAACATTAAATACTGGTGATGAAGTTTCCTTTACAGTATTTGAAACTAAAAATGGCTTACAAGCCAAAGATGTATTAAAAATACCAAGCAGATAAAAAGGGGCAGTTAAGAAATAAAATGATTCTTAACTACCTCTTTTTTCATCTTCTTTATTTTCACGATATGTTTTTATAATATTATAAATCAAAATCACTATATAATAAATAAAGACGATTCCCACTAAAATCAAATTTACCCAATAGCCACCAAGTCGAGAAAATTCAAACATTTCTTGATAATTTTCATTTAAAAAAGTAGGAGCAATTACAGGAAGTAAAAAGACAAACACAAACGAAACGGCTAAGCAAAGAAAATTGATGACATCTTTTCTAAGATTCGATTTTGTTAATTTACTGACTATCCACATAGAAAGCAACATCATAACCGGAACAAACCCAACTAATTTTGAAGCAATAATTTGTACAAATTCTCCATTAGCATTTTTCGTTGTATAACCTGTTAAGAAATGAAAACCAAAAAGCATTTTATTTCCAAATATGTTATCGCTTCCTATACTTTTTAAATCAAATAAAGGCAAAAATAAAAGTAATAAAATTAATATAAACGTAACAACATTCATCATTATCCAATGTATTTTTTTAAGCATTTTCTATCATCCATCCTTTTTTATCATTTTAGCAAAAAAAGCTTATTTTTATTATAGCATATTCTTTACTTTATGATAAATATAAAGTAAAATTGTAACATATAAAGGAAGGATGATGAGGATGTTAAATCTTATACCTATGCCCAATCATATTGAAAAAATAAAAGGGAAATTATCTTTTTCAAATTATCAAATTGTGATTGAAAAAAAATATGAAAAAGCAGTTTTATTATTAAATCAGGAATTAGAAGCTCGTTTAAAAATTGCTGAAAATGCTTTTTGTTATACTTTCGAATTTGTTTTTAATAAGGAACTTGAAGAAGAGGAATATTTAATCCATATGGATCAAGATTTAACACATATAGAAGGTGGCTCTGAAAAAGCATTTTTTTATGCTACACGCACATTGACCCAAATTTTAAAATTAAAAGATAATAAACAAGTTAGTGTTTTAACAGCTCCTGCTTACTATATTGAAGATAAACCTCGTTTTGCTCATCGTTCGTTGATGTTGGATGAAGTTCGTCATTTTTTTGGTATGGAAGAAGTCAAAAAAATAATTTGTGTCTTATCCGATTTGAAAATTAATTTTTTTCACTGGCATTTATCGGATGACCAAGGCTTTCGAATTGACTTTCAAACTTTTCCTGAATTAAAAAATGTCGCTTCTAAAAGAAGCAAAACAAAAGTGAATTCACAAGATAATGATGAATGGGATGATAATGAATATCAAAAATATTATACTTATCATGAAATAAAAGATATACTACGATTTGCAAAAGAAAGATATGTTGAAATTATTCCTGAAATTGATTTACCAGGACATACATCTGCTATTGTTGCTGCTTATCCTTTTTTACATTGTCGTAATGAAAAGCATGAAGTTCGTGGCGATTTTGGCGTTTTTAAAGAAATTATGTGCCCTGGTAAAGATACCACTTATGAATTCACTAAAAAATTAATGGATGAATTATGTAAATTATTTAAAGATTCTCGTTACATTCATATTGGTGGAGATGAAGTCAATCATGAAAATTATCAAAAGTGTCCAGATTGTCAAAAGAAGATGAAAGAATTCAATTTGAGTTCTACGAATCATCTTCAAGCTCATTTTTCTAATGAAATTGCAAAATATATTATGGACACGACAAACAAAAGTGTTATCATGTGGCACGATGGCATATTTGAAAATACAGACCCAAGAATTATTTTACAATATTGGGATTATAAAATGGACCAAGAAAGAATTCAATTTATTAATGATGGTCGCCCAACTATTTATTCACCATGTTCACAATTTTATTTCAATGATCCTTATGGTGAATTACCACTGATTCGTTCTTATAATAAAGGAATTCATTTAACTGGATTAAATCGAAAAGCTTATAAAAATATTAAAGGAATGGAATGTTGTATTTGGACAGAATGGATTGATAATCCTGAAATGTTAGAGTTTAATTTAAATCCTCGTTTATTTGCTTTTGCTGAAGCCTCTTGGACATATACTATCCATCATGATTTTTCAAATTTTGTAGAACGTATTGAACATATGAATTCGTTTTATAAGTATTATCATTTAACTCATGCTCCAAAAAAGATTTATCTTGCTTATGGAAATTCTTATCGTAAAAATATTTCAAATTCGTATAGAGGAACGCAAAAAGAAATTGAATTAGATCTTTCAAAAAAAAGAAAAAAAATGGAAAAATAAACATTTTGTATGAAAGGACTTGCATCGATACTCTTTTAATGATAATATAAAAACATAAATAAAAACAATCGGTGGAGTCTGTCAATAATGGGTGGACTTCGTCTACCTGTTTTTATTTAAATTGAATAAGAGTGTTTTTTGGTGGAGTCTGTCAATAATGGGTGGACTTCGTCTGCTCATTTTTATTTAAGTTTATATTGGTGGAGTCTGTCAAATGTAAGAAGATTTTAGCAATATAACGTTATTTAGGTGGAGTCTGTCAACAACGTGGGTGGACTGTATCTATCTACGTTTTATTTTTAAAAGCACTACTTCTTGCGCTTTCTTTTTACTTTATTTCAATATTCTCTTTTATAACGATGTACAAGGTGGAGTCTGTCAATATGGGTGGACTACGCCCTATTGCACAGATGGGAGATAATGAAATATGCATGAAAAATTTTTAAATTTGACAAAAGGAATGCGCTTATTGGTTTTATTTGCTGTTTATCTAATTACTATTGGAGGTTTTGGTGGATGTTTACTCGTCAGATATTATGCTTCTATGATGTGGTTAGAAATAGTATTAACTTGCGTAGGGATGTTTTTTTCTGTAGTGGCTATCTGTTTAACAATTTATCATATATTTTCTAAAGATATTAAAAAAAATTTATAATATTTTGTAAAAGTGTCTAAATGACACTTTTATTTTTTTATTGAGTATTTATTTTCGAAAAGGTATAATAATAATGTTCGTAGGGCAATGGCCAAGTGGTAAGGCTTCAGATTCTGATTCTGACATGCGTGGGTTCGAATCCTACTTGCCCTGCCATTAAAAACATATAGGTTTGATACAAATGAAAATTGAGCAGATTTTCAAGTGTTAAACCTTTTTCTTTGCAATTATAGTGATTTTGAGTTGTTTTTGACTGAGTTTGAACATATTGAATAAAATAACCTCATAAATACCATTTTTGAGACGACTTTATCCAATCAAAAATCATAAAATGTTTTATTATTTTTTAATTAGGTGATTCTCTAGATTAGTAGTAATTGTCGAAACTTATAACATAAATGTATTAACTTTCAAAAATAATAATGTTATTGACTTGCGTTTATCCTTATTTTTTGCTACAATACAGTCGAAACTTACGGCATAAATGTCATAACATTCTAATAGGAGGTTGCTATGATTAAAAGAGATTTTTATTTAAACCAAATCATTGAAAGAATGTGGGATGGAAATATCAAAGTCATTACAGGTGTTAGACGTGTAGGAAAGTCAACGCTTCTTTTTGATCTATTCAAAGAATACTTACTTTCAACAGGTGTTAGTGAAAATCACATAATAGAAATTGAGCTAGATAAACGAAAATATTATAAATTTAGAGATCCAATTTATCTTTGTGATTATGTTGAGAACATCGTAAGTGAAAAAAAAGATGAAAAGTATTATCTTTTTATAGATGAGGTTCAACTTACTAAAAAGGTCAAAGATCAAGAAAGCAAAATTGAAGTAAACATCTATGATATGTTAAACGAGTTAAAATCATATTCTAATCTTGACTGTTATGTTACCGGTAGTAATTCAAAAATGCTTTCAAGCGATATTGCTACGGAATTTCGCGGAAGATCGAGTCAAATAAAAGTATATCCATTTTCTTTTGAAGAATTTTATTCCTATAGAGGAGGCATAGCTAGTGAAGTTTTAGATGAATATATGCTTTATGGTGGAATGCCAGGACTCATCAAAGAGTCAACAGCTGAACGAAAAAGGTTGTATCTAAAAAATCTTTATGATGAAATTTATATAAAAGATTTAGTTGAACACGCAAAAGTACAAAGGCAAGATGTTTTAGAAGAATTGCTAGATTATTTGGCATCATCTATAGGTTCTTTAACAAATGCAAATAAAATTACCAGGACTATTAACACAAAAGCATCTAGTAAAATATCCGATGATACTGTATCAAAATATCTTAAACATACGATTGACGCTTTCCTTATTTCTGAAGCAAGAAGATATGATGTGAAAGGGAAAAGATATTTTGATTATCCAAATAAATATTATTATTCGGACATAGGACTTAGGAATGTGAGATTAAATTATCGACAAATTGATTCTGGACACATCATGGAAAATGTGATTTATAACGAACTCATAAGACGTGGGTATTCTGTTGACGTAGGAGTAGTCGAAGATAGAAGTGCTGGTAATAAAAAAATGAAAGAAATAGATTTTGTAGTTAACGATTTTGATAAAAAAATATATATTCAATCCGCTTTTAGAATAGACGAACAAAAAAAGAAAGAAACGGAACTTGATTCTTTTAAACTTACAGCAGATTTCTTCAAAAAAATAGTGATAAGAAATGATATTCCTACAAGTTTTTATGACGATGATGGAATAATGCATTGTAGATTTCTTGATTTTTTATTAAATCAAGTTGAGTTATTTTGATTAAATTGCACTAGTCAAAACTGAGGTATGCAAATTGTATCAATTTAGATAACTCTTACCATCAAGAAAGCATAGATTTGATACAATGAAAATTAAGCAGTTTTTCAAGAGATTTTGTTAACAATTCGATTTCAGTAAGACAACTGAGCAGATTGATGGAACTTGGAGAACTTAACAAGCAGATTGTTATTGTTAGTAAGCAGGCATTTGGAAGATTACAATTTGAAGGGTATAAACCACTTTTTTAATTGTTTGACTAAACTCATGCAGAAAGTCACACGTATATTTTAAATTAACACACTTTTATATAATACTTTTAAAGAACAACTTGACTATGAAAAGAGTTTTTCTTATAAAGTAATTTATTTTTACTGCTTCTTTTATAACATTTTACATATAAAGTTTTTAAAGTCCTAAGTACTTATGCTTTAGGACTTTTTAAATACTCTAATAAGATTTATTTTAGAACTTTCTTTTATAAAATCTAAGTTATATGTTATAATTAATTTACAAATTTTACCAAAATTTACCAAAAATGTAGCAAATAAATTTCTCTTGGTTTTAAGGAGTGTGATTTAATGCCAAAATATAATACGTTTAATGAATATTTACAGGATAATTATTTTAATCAAATAAAAGATTCACTTGATGAATATGTCAATGAAAATGGACTAAGAAACGATGATGGTAATCCTGAAAAAAATAATCTATATAAAATTGTTTCGATTAATGTTTTTAAAGTGCAATTTACAAAATCAGAATTTAATCATGTTGAATTCAAATTTTTTATTAAAGCAAT
Source organism: uncultured Bacillota bacterium (assembly GCA_902491575.1). GTDB lineage: Bacteria > Bacillota_I > Bacilli_A > RFN20 > CAG-631 > CAKPXW01. The sequence continues at coordinate 20,863 of CABUID010000001.1, read as the reverse complement.
GTTTTTACTTGATGAAGGTTTTGAAAGAAGAGTTGAATCATTTGTTGGAAAAATGCAAGGTTCTTTTAAAAAAGGATTTAAATTAAAAGATAATGTTGAAGTAACAGATGAAGAAGATGAAGGCGTATTTACTAAGGATTTAGTCCCAGTAATGCATAAAGAAGACTATGATAAATTTGCTACCCGTTTTTTAAGGCATTTTTATCCAGAAGCATTAGAAGTACCTACAAAATTAGATATCACAAAAATCATTAAAAATAGTGATTTAAAATATTATTTAGCCACCTTAGGGAATGATGTTTTAGGAGTAATTTATTTTGCTGATGATAAAGCACAAATCATAGAAAAAGACCAAACACAAAAAAATATGGATGTTCATCCAGGTATTGTATTAATCAATCTTGAAAAGGCTAATGAAAGAGGGAATGGCTCAACAAGAAACACTTTTATGCACGAAGCTGTTCATTGGTTTTTTCATAGAAATTATTTTGAACTGCGTCAGTTATTAGATAATGAGCAAACTTGTGCCGTCTGTTATAGATCTTCTTCAAATTCTATAAATAGCGAAATTGAATGGATGGAAAAACAAGCTAGAGCTCTTACTCCAAGAATCCTAATGCCTAAAAAACAATTTTTAATAAAATATCGTGAAATAAAAAATGATATTGAACATGAGTTCATAGAATGTTCTAAAATCGAACAAATTGAAATCATCGTTAATGAACTAGCTAAATTCTTTGGTGTTTCAAAAGAATCTGCAAAGTATCGTTTAATGGATTTAGGAATTATGTCGGTTACAGGTGTTTATAATTTTGTTGACGGAAGATATTTAAAACCTTTTTCTTTCAAAAATAAATTTTTAAAAGATCATCAAACTTTTATTTTAAGTTATCGATCATTTTCTAGACTCACAGAAAATAATCCCAGCATAAGACAAGCTATTTTAGAGCATAAATTAATCTACGTTAATGGAATGCTTGTTGCTAATCATCCAAAATATATAAAATTTTATGGCTCAAAATATACACTAACCGAATATGCATTAAATAATGCTCACGAATGTGCTTTGGTATTTAATGTTTATCATGATTATGAGGATTCACTAAAAAGTAAAGATAAATGTTTCTTTCTGTTTTCATCTTCATCAAATCACCATCACAATGCCAGTGTGGATGATGATCAGCTACAAGCTGTAATGAACAATGTTGACGAAAATAATGTTCATTTTGAAAATCATCGTTGCAAAATGCCATCGGATTTTGGAGGCACATTAAAATATCACATGAAGAAATGTTCTTTTAAACTGCAAGATCTATCTTATGAATCGGATGTTAATGAAAAATATGTATCTCAATATGTAAATAATAAAAAGAGGCCTACTGAAAATGAAGTAATAAAAATGGCACTTGCAATGCGGTTGTCTTATCCATATATAACGGATTTACTCTATAAAGCAGGCCTTCCACCAATTGGTTCTACTGGCACGGATAGTTCCACTTTAATTACTTGTTTAATGGTAAAGGGAAGAAAAAATTTAGAAGAATCCTATGAAATGCTGAAAACAATAGGACGTGAATATTTACTTGAACTATCCAATAAATACATTATGGATAAAAAATTATAATTATTTTATAAAAAATCGAAATTTGAATTCCAATGAGTTTAAAAAGGAACATTATATAATAAAAGTCGGTGAGAGCTTGCAACTCGAAATCAGGTAAAATCTGCCTTTGTTGGAATAGCTAACCACATCGGATTCGCAACGGATGAAACCGACAAATACATCATTGCAGAACTGACGATTATAATCAAGCACATGTTATTGATAGCAAGACTTATGAAAATGCATTTGGTGGATCATATCGTGCTCAAAGGGTTCCTAGAGGATTAAAGATTGTTCAACAAGGGAAAAACTTGAGTCATTTTGAAATTATTCCAAATAAAACATTATCATATTGATAATATTGACATAAAAGAATTTAATGAAAAATGGAGTGGATAAATTTTGATTTGCCATATTTACTTAGAAATGTATATGAGTGATTTTCTAAAACATTATTGTTAGTATTAAAATAGTAAATAAATTGCTTACTCGTAAGATATCAAGTCCCATCGACGAAAAGATTATTCTATATTATATGAATTCTAGGTTTTATAATCCTGAGCTTTGTAGATTTTAAAATCGTTTTCTGGAATCAATTAAATCCGAACAGAAATAATAGAATATTAGTATAAGAATTAAAAAATTCCAACCTTTTCATATTTTCGTGTCTATATTAGTGAAAGCTTTCAACGAGGTACAAACTAGTGAACAAACAAGATGCTGAAAAAATAATAACTGAATATTTAAAACCCATATTTGGCTTTGCACTAAAGCACTGCAAAAATATATACGATGCAGAGGATCTTTCGCAAGAGATTGTTTTAAAGTCCTTTCGCGCACTTTTGATAAAAGAGGATATTGGTGACATTCGAAAATTTATTTGGACTATTGCACACAATTCGCTTAGCAATTATTATCGTGATTACTCAAAAGGTATAATAGGTGAACCGATTGATAAATATATTGAAAATATTGCGAATACCGATTCGATATTTAATCCAGATAAAAAAAGTGAATCTGTTCATCATTTGCAAAGTGAAATTGCTTATCTTTCAAAGTTGCAAAGGAAAATAATCATCGCGTATTACTTTGAAAATCGTAAACAATCCGATATTGCAAAAGATTTTAATCTTCCTATAGGAACAGTTAAATGGCACTTGTTTGAAGCAAAAAAAGAATTGAAACGAGGTATGGATACTATGAGAAAAACAAGTGAATTAAAGTTTAATCCTATCCAATTCCACTCATATGGAATTAATGGATCTGTCGGAACGAAAAATTTGGATGAATTTTTCCGTTCGATACTATCGCAGAATATCTGCTACTGCTTACGTAACGAAACAAAAACGATTAATGAAATCGCAGATGCGCTTGGAGTTTCACCCGTATATATTGAACCAGAAGTCGATTTTCTTGAAAAATACGGATTTTTAAAGCAAAATAAAGACAAATATACTATAAACTTTATCATTAATGAGCCAACACCAGATTTGCTTATAATGCAAGACAAGATGTATAAAAAAGCTGCAGAATTATTTGCTAATGAACTTTATGATGAGTTGATAGATTCAAAATTGCTTGAACATCCTGATATTTGTTATGGGCAAAAAAACAAGTTGGTTTCATCAACGGAAAGTTCCTCTATAGACCGCAATTTTCTTTTATGGTCACTAATTCCTTACATCACGTCAGAATCAGGCGAAAAATTGATAAATAATAAAATTTCTTTCGAAGAAGTAGCGACCATTCGCCCTGATGGTGCCTTTAATATTTGTCATGCATCAGTTATTTCAAAATATATGAATTTACCAGAAAATTATGTGCATATAAAAAATTTTTGTGGACCATTGAGATATTCTAACCCAAAAAATTCATTTGGAAATACTTTGTTTTGGCAACTTGATACCGAATGGTCAGAAAGAAGAATAAATGTGAGCAAAGAGGATATTGAAAAAAGTGAAAGAGTTTTATCACTTAAACAAAAAGAAGAAAAAAATGGAATTCTTTCAAAAGATGAATATACATGGCTTTTAGAACTTGGCTATATTCATATTAATGGTGAATATAGTGAACAATTCAAGTCATCATGGCAGATTATAACACTTGCGAGTCAAGATATTAAGAACAAACTGATTTCCATCGGAGATAAAATCAAAACAAAATATAAAGCAGAATTGGATGCAATTAAAGCTCCATATGTCGAAATGGAATTAAGATCCGTCCCTGCACATCTTCGTAAGATCAAAGAGTATGAATCGCAGTTTATATTTCATTCTGATGGATGGTTTTTACTTCATTGCATCGTTACACTTTTAAATAACAAAAAGTTAAAATTGCCGACTAAAGAACAAAGAAAAGCATTATCTACACTGATTGTTCCTAATGATTAGTTTCGAACTTTATGCAAAGACTATAATTAAAAATGCATTCTTTGAATAATAATTGACCAGCTATATTTGAAACAAATAACGATTTAAAAAAGTTCTGATAATTTATATTAGAACTTTTTATACTTAAAAAAATCCATATTTGTAATTTACTTAATTGCGTAAATAATGTTAATATTATGATGATAATCATAGTATATGGAGGCTTTAAAAAATGATAGAATATAGATATGACACTCAATTATTAATTGAAGGTAAAAATCTTGATTCAAGTGCAATTATTGAATATATTTCAAAGAATTTTAAAGGTGATTGTTTACTAGTCGTTGGAGATGATGAAATCATAAAAATACATTTTCATACCAATGCTCCTTGGGAAGTTTTAAAATATTGTGCATCTTTAGGCGAAATCTATGATATTGTGTTGGAAGACATGGATAGACAATCACGTGGTTTAAAAGGGTAAATAGAAACGTGAACGAATATGAAATTGTCAAAATAACAGAACATAGTGAATTAATTCTTAAAGCAGCAAAATGGTTTCATCAGAAATGGAATATACCTTTTAAAACTTATTTAGAAAGTATGATTATGAGTATTCAAAATAAAGGAAAAGTTCCTCAATGGTACATCGTTTTAATGAAAAAGAAAATTATCGCTGGTATTGGTGTAATTGAAAATGATTTTCATCAAAGAAAAGATTTAACACCAAATGTATGTGCAGTATATGTGGAAAAAAATTTTAGAAATCAAGGAATTGCTGGTAAATTATTAAATTTTATATGCAATGATTTTAAAAACACTTCATATAAATTTTTATACTTACTCACTGACCATCTTTCATTTTACGAAAGATATGGTTGGGAATTTTATTGTATGGTTGAAAACAATGATTCTAGTTTTAGTCGAATGTATCGATACAAATTGTAAAATATCTATTTTAAAAGTATTAATATTGATTTTTTTTATGGATTGTGTTAGTTTTATAAAAGTTGGAACCGTGGTGAAATTGGTATACACGTTAGATTCAGATTCTAATGCTTATTAAGCTTATGGGTTCAAATCCCACCGGTTCCACCATTTAAGAGACTGTCACTCTATTATTAGAATAATAGAGTGATTTTTTTTCGTTTTGATACCTTTTCGTGGAAGATGTTTAACTTTGTGAACCATGGGTATTTTATAGAGAACGATGATTATAAATTGAGAGAATCATTTTTATGGGGTAAAATAGCAATTCTATCTATAAATTGTAAGTTGCGGAGCAGGGTGGAAACGAACCCCGTAATACCATACGGATTTGAGTTTAAAATCATAAAACTTTTTGCTGTATTGTAGAAAAATGTTTTTTGTAGTAAAATAATATTGCAATTCAATGAATCTGAATGCTTTCATAGAAAGTTGATGAACTAATCTTCTGTAATGCTATTATGAGGATTACCCTTTGAGGTTTATAGCAATAGGCCGCCCTATGGTTTGTCACATGCATTTATTGGATTGACATCTATAGGAGGTTAGAGATATCTTTTCCGCATGGAAAAAATGGAAAAGAAAAAAGCGAAATTTATGGATTTAAACAAAGAAACAGCAATGCGTCTTTGGAATAAGTCTTTTGGCAAGGAAACAAAAGTAAAAGATTTTACAGGTAGAATTATTGTTAAAGGGGCTTATAATGACCGAGGAAGCGACTATGGGTGGAATGTCGATCATATTCTTCCACAAAGTAGAGGTGGAAAAACAGCAGATTACAATTTGATAATTTGCCATATATTGACTAACGATGAGAAAGCGGATAGATTTCCTGCTTTTAAAGCAAATGGTATTTCATTTGAGATTGTTAAGGTCGAAAATCACTATGAAATTCGTGAAGTAAAAAAAAGTAAAAAAAAGAAACTACAATCAACAGAAGATGAAGTTAACTTCATGGATTCAGCATCTGGAATTAGATTTTTTAAAAAATTAAAGGGACTTCAAAATAAATCAAGATTTGTAGGATCTGTTCTTATAAGATTGAAAAATGTTAGCAATACTGCAGTCATTGATTTTATTGAAAAATTCCTTGATGAAGAGAATGTTTCATATACGATGTCTAATAATTATTGGAGTACTGAAACAAGAATTATAGCAAAAAACTATAATATGGCTTTGAAAGAAGATATTTCAAAATTATTAGATAAATGTATCTTATTGAATACATATATTGAAGAATATTTTCTTCCTATGAAATATGTTGATAACTATGAGATTTGTTTTCAAGTAAATTACTTTAAAGAAAAGCAAGAAATGTACATTGAAACCCAAAAAATCAATTTCAACAGTATTAATGGCAATATGAACAATTCATTGTACATCAATGAACTTGTTTATATAAATACTGAAGCTAAAGCAAGAGAACCAGATTTAGATTTTAGTAATTACATATATCAAAAATATAATTATACATATACAAAATTATCAAGAAATTTAGAAAGGGAGGTAAGCGGAGACTAGAGATGCTTAGAACCTCCTAGTAATGAATTATGAATAGTTGGCGGTAACTATTCATTTTTTTATTATATTGTATAGGATCAGTTGTTTTTTTGTATAGGTGCTGTCTTTTTTTTACTTTTATTAGTATTAGAGCAGTCTAATCAAGACATTAAAAACATATAGTTTTGATACAAAGAAAATTGAGTAGATTTTCAATTGTCAAACCTTTTTTTGCCATTTTTAGTGATTTTGAACTATTTTCGACTGATTTTTGCCATTTTTGGTTCAAACTCGGAGGTAATTTGTTATAGCAAGAGCATGTTAAGCACAATTTTTAAGGCAATTATATTCAATCAAAATCAACAGTCAGGCGAAAGCCCCTACTATCAAGCGAAAGGTCAACTACATACTAATGAATTAATTTTTTGTTTAATAAGAATGGGTTTGATAAGGAGGTAGCATCTTTTTCCTGTTGTTTAAAAGACAATTTTCTTTGTTTACTACATTTTTTAAGTCTTGCATGAGTGCTACTTACTACTTTGCAGGCTTTTTTTGTTCAATTAACTATGTAATGATAGGCATTACTACAGAAAAAAGTTTGATAAAAGTTTCATTTTAGTCTTGACTTATTCTGTCAAATTTCTTGTATTTTTCTCAAAAAAGTGCTATAATTTTTTATATAGTTTAATAATTCGTAAGGAGGAATAATTTATGAAAGTAGACTATCCTGCAACTATAATTAAATTAAGAGCAATATTAGATCTATCACAATCAGCTTTAGCTGAAATATTGGGTGTTTCTTTTACTTCTGTTAATCGTTGGGAAAATGGCAAATATGAACCAACTAGACTTGTCAAAGAGAAAATTAGATTAATATGTGAACAAAATAATATTCAAATGGAGGTTGAAAAATAATTATGGCAAAAGCAGTTAAAAAAGCACAAGAATTAACACTTGAACAGGTTTTGTGGAATTGTAGAGTAGACCTCCGTGGTGTAAGTAGTTTAGATAAGAATAGGGATGCGGTTATAAGTCTCGTTTTTTTAAAGTTTGCAGGTGATAAGTTTTCCAAAAGAAGAAAAGAGCTTATTGCAAAGTATGGAGATAATCCTGTTTTCTTGGAAAATGTAGCATTTTATAACGCTGATAATGTTTTTTATCTTCCTCAAAATTTAACTAAAGATGATAAAGAATGGTCAACAAGGTGGTCTTATATTGTTTCTCATGCTGGTGACAATGATGTTGCAGTAAAACTTGATAGAGCCTTAAAGGAATTGGAGGCGGCCAATCCACCATTGAAGGATACATTATCGAAGAATCTCTTTGTAACTCTTGGAGCAAGCAAAGAAAAATTAAAGAGTTTAATCGATAATGTAAATCAAATATCCGAAGAAAGATTTCAGGTGGAGGACCTTATTGGTAGAACTTACGAATACTTTTTACAATTATATGCTGCTTCCGGAACGAAAGAAGACGGTGAATTTTATACACCAGCTTGTGTTGTTCAATTAATTGCAGAAATGATTGAACCATTTTCCGGCACTGTTTACGATCCTTGTTGTGGCTCTGGTGGTATGTTTGTTCAGTCAATGAGATTTGTAGACGAACACAAAGGTAATAAAAAAGCAATTTCTATCATTGGACAAGAGAGTGTTCAAGAAACATGGCGTCTTTGCAAAATGAATCTTGCAATTCGTGGTATAGCACACAATTTAGGTAAAAAGAATGCCTCTACTTTTACTGATGATCAACACAAGGATAAGAAAGTTGATTTTATTATGGCAAATCCTCCGTTTAATCTTAAGAGATGGTGGACGGATACGCTTACCAAAGATTCTCGTTGGACAGGCTATGGAGTGCCTAGAGAATCTAACGCTAACTATGCTTGGATTCTTCATATGATTTCAAAACTTGATGTTAACCATGGTATTGCAGGTTTCTTGCTTGCAAATGGTGCCCTTGGTGATAGCGATGATGATGAAATTAGAAGAAATATTCTTATAAAAGATAAGGTTGAGACCATCATTGTTTTACCTCGTGACATGTTCTATACAACTGACATTTCTGTTACGCTTTGGATTCTTAATATGAATAAAGGTGCAGGCGAAGTTAATGGACGTAAAGTGAGAGATAGACGTGGCGAAATCTTATTTATGGATTTGAGAACTTGGAATGAAAATGTTGGCGTTATTGAAATTGATAAAGGGAAGAGCAAGAAAAAGACAATTCTTACAAAAGACCAAATTAAACGTATAAAAACTATTTATAACAACTGGCAAAGTGTTGATACCTCTCTTTATGTAGATGTACCGGAACTTTGCAAATCAGTAAAAACAAGAAAGTGGTTTAAAGAAAATGGCGAAGAAGGGTTAAGCGTAGAACGACAAGGCTGGGTGCTTACTCCTAGTAAATATATCGATTTTATTGATCACGATTTAGATATTGACTATGAAAGCGAAATGACACGTATTCAAAATGAAATGAAAGCAGTGTTGGTAAAAGAAAAGGCATCGCAGAAAATGTTGGTTAATGCCTTTAGAGGTATTGGATATGGCATTGACGAAGATTAAACTTGGAAAGTTAATCAAGCAAAGTTCATTAAAAAATGCAGGTGAAATTTTGACTTTGGATGATGTTAGAGGCATCTCTACTCAAAGAGAGTTTATTGAAACGAAGGCAGATATGGATGGTGTTTCTTTAAAAAATTACAAGGTTGTTAATCCATATTTCTTTGCATATGTTACAGATACTTCACGCAGAGGCGATAAAATTTCTCTCGCATTTAATATGTCTAATCAACAATATCTTGTTTCTTCTATTTCAATAGTTTTTTATATAGAAAGAACCGATATTTTGAATCCTCTATATCTATTTATGTATTTTAACAGATCTGAGTTTGATAGATATTCACGTTTTAACTCATGGGGTAGTGCAAGAGAGACATTTTCATGGGAAGATATGTGTGATATTGATTTTGAATTGCCGCCAATTGAAATACAACGAAAATATGTTGAAATCTACAAAGGTATGGTTGACAATCAAGTTGCATATGAAACAGGTCTTGAGGACTTAAAACTTGTTTGTGATGGCTTTGTAGAAAATCTTAAAAAGACTGTTAACACTAAACCTATAGGTCAATTCATTGCAGAACTTAGCGAAAAAAATGATGGAGAAATTACACTAGCTCAAGGAGTAGATGTCAATCTACAATTTATTCCTGCGAAGCGTGAAGCTGAAGATAAAGAGAGCGGAAAAATAGTTCATGATAGAGAGTTTGCTTTCAATAAAGTTGTAAAGTGTAACGGAACAAAACTTCCTATTGCGTTAAGAAAAGGTCCAACTTGTTTTATCTCAGGATCTTATACTGTATTTAAAGTAAATGACGAAACCAAATTAATACCTGAGTATCTTATGTTATGGATGAGTCGAGAAGAAACTCAAAGAAAATGTGGATTCAATGCGTGGGGTTCAACAAGAGATGTTCTGCCTTTTGATGAATTGTGTCAATTAGAAATACCATATCCAGATATCAGTGTTCAACAAGCAATCGTTGATATTTTTAACGCATACATATTACGAAAAGAAATCAACGAGCAATTAAAACAACAAATAAAAAATATCTGCCCGATTTTAATTAAAGGTTCTTTGGAGGATAAACCAAGTTATGGCGAAGAGTGAAAAAGTCAAAATTCGAGATAGTTTATTTTCATTTCGTTTTGCAGAACTTGTTTCGATTGAAGAACAATGGACGGATAATATTAGTGCAAATGTCACATTTTTTCAAAAATTACATTTAGCAAAAATTATGGAGGAGTTTGCGGAACCAATAGAATTAAAAGAGAGTAGATATTCTAATAAAAGTATTGATTCTAATGTCTTAGAGTATTCTATAGATTATTTTAATAGTTTATTTGATTATCCACATCTTAATGTGAGTAATTGGATGGGATTGATAGATTTAAATATGTTGGCAGGGCAATTTACACCATTCTTATTTGATATTATTGAACTTCAGTATAAATTTTTGTCAAAAGATGAGAGAAAAGCATTTACTAAATCAATAAATCAATCACTTGAAGATGATGGTGTAACTTTTTGTTTAAAAAACGGACAAATAAATCAGCGTGTTGATGCAGAGGTGTATTTTGATTTGCCTGCAGAAAAAATGGTAGAGCTGGAGCAAGGCTTACAGGATTTAATTAATGATTCTATTATTAAGCATAGACAATCAAACTCTTCAGCTCGCAGAGATGCTGTTGAAAAACTATGGGATGCTCTTGAGAGATTGAAGACATATTATTCATCCGACAAAAAGCAGTCTGTTGAAAAGATAATTGGTGATATGTCTAATGGAAAAGAAGAATATACTGTTTTGTTTAATGAGGAATTTAAGGCTTTGACTGAAATTGGAAATAAATACCGCATTAGGCATCATGAAATAGGTAAAATCGAGATAACTGATATCCAATATTATGATTACTTTTTTAATAGATGTTTAGCTTTGATAGCAACAGCATTACAATATTTAAAATGAAAACTATATTAGTTTTCATACAAAACGAAGTTAGGAGGAGTGGTTATGGATTATATTTTTGAAAAAGGTATGTTTACTGAAGATGAATTAGAACACGCCATAATTCAGCTTTTTGAAAATGAGCATTATGATTATGTTTATGGTGACGATATTCACAGGAAATTGGAAGATGTTATTCTTGTGGATGATTTGCGTTCTTACATCTGCAAAAAGTATGCCTCAGCAAATCTAACTACAACTGAAATAAAAACCATTATTAACAGAGTAATCGATGTTGGTAGCGGTGCTTCATTATACACAAAAAACAAAGAAACCTTTTTTCTTGTTACAGAAGGTTTTGATCTCATAAGAGAAGATATCAACAAAGTTGGATTACATGTTGATTTTATTGACTTTGATAACCCGGATAACAATATATTCAAAGTTGTTAATCAATACTCTGTAAAAGACTTATCTATCAGAAGACCAGATTTACTTATATTCATTAACGGTATTCCTGTCTGCATTTGCGAGTTCAAATCTGCAATAAAAGAAGATACAACAATATATGATGCGTGGAAGCAAATAACAGTTAGATATTCAAGAGATATTGAAAACCTTATGAAGTATTGCTTCTTGGCTGTAATTAGTGACGGAGCAAACAATAGATTAGGCAGTATTTTTACATCATATGAGTTCTTTTACTCTTGGAATAAGATAAATGATGATGAGAAAGTATCAAATGGAATGAGTTCATTGCTTAGTTTGATTAAAGGAGCTTTTTCCAAAGAAAGACTGCTTGCAATTTTGCGTGATTTTGTTTATTACCCTGAAATCGAAGGAAAAGAACAAGAAATTGTATGTAGATATCCTCAATTTTTTGGTGCAACTAGTATGGTTGAGAATGTGAAAAAACATTTAAAGCCACAAGGCGATGGCAAAGGTGGTACTTATTTTGGTGCTACCGGTTGCGGTAAAACATATACAATGTTATTTTTAACAAAGCTTTTAATGCAAAGATATTCGAGCGTATTTCATAATCCAACGATTATCATTATTACTGATAGAGAGGATTTGAATAATCAAGCAAGAGATGTGTTTGCTGGAGCTAAACGTTATTTACATGATAACGACATTAGAGCATTTGAATCAAGACAAGATTTACATGATACTCTTCTAGCAAAAGAAAGTGGAGGAGTTTATATTACTACTATTCAAAAGTTCTGCGAAAGCACAGGACTACTTTCTGATAGAAGCAATATCATCTGCATTTCCGATGAAGCACATAGAACTCAGATCGAGAAAAACGGAACTGTTAAAAGAGTTGATAACGGTATTATCGACTCAAAGAGCTTTGCTCAATATTTGAAATCAAGTTTGCCAAATGCTACTCGAGTGGGATTTACAGGAACGCCAATTGACGAAACAATAGCGGTATTTGGAGATATTGTTGATCAATATACAATGAAGGAATCCAGCGATGATGGTATTACTGTTCGTATTGCATACGAACCTCGTTTAGCCAGAGTGATTGTTTCCGATGAACAAGCAAGAAAAATTGAAGACTACTACAAACAATGTGAGCTTGAAGGTTCTACCGAAGACCAAATTCAAGCAAGCAAAAAGGCAATGTCTAATATTTCTGCTATTCTTGGGCATCCTGATGTTTTGAAGAAACTTGCAAGAGATATCGTTACACATTATGAATGTTTGTGTGCAGAAAAGCCAGAAGTTTTACAAAAAGGTATGATTGTATGCCCGGATAGACCTTTAGCATATGCTCTTTATAAGGAAATAATCGCAATTCGGGGTGAATGGGCTATTCCCAAAAAATGCGAAGATGAATCTTTGCTTACAAAGGATGAACTTGATGAATTAATGGATATTCCATTTATTAATCTTGTTGCAACGCAAGGACAAGATGATCCTAAGCCGCTTTATGATTTGTGTGGTACAAAGGAATACCGTCAAAAATTAGATCGACTTTTCAAAAACAATAAGTCGAATTTTAAATTGGCTATTGTTGTAGATATGTGGATTACCGGTTTTGATGTTCCATCTCTTGCAGTAATGTACATAAACAAACCATTAAAGAGACATACGTTGATACAGACGATTTCTCGTGTTAACAGAGTTTTTGAAGGAAAGGATAAAGGCTTGATTGTTGATTATATTGGCATAAAAAACAGTATGCTTGAGGCAATTAAGATCTATGGAAGTCCTCAAGAAAGCCCCGTTGATGAAATTAAATTATCTATTGAAATATTTAGAAATCATTTGTCATTAATTGATGATTTAATGAAAGATTTTAATGCTACTAAATTCTATGTAGGGGATCCTCTTGAAAGATTGCTTTGCTTGAATACCGCTTCGGAATATGTGCAATTAAACAAGGAAATGCAAGACAGATTTATGAGCCTTACTAGAAAACTTAGAGCGGCATATAATATTTGTTTTCCAACAGGCGAATTGAAAGACGAAGATATAAAACAAGCACAATTTTTCTTAGCCGTTCGTTCTATTATTTACAAGCAGACAAAAGGTAATGCACCAGATACAGAAACTATGAATCAAGTAGTTGAAGAAATGGTTAAAAGGGCACTTGCTTGTACGGGCGTTGAGAATATAATGGATGCCAATAAGGAAATTGACATTTTCAGTGAAGAGTTCTTAGAAGAATTGAAAAAGGTTAAAATGCCTATTACTAAGTTTAACGCTTTGTTGAAATTGCTTAGACATGCTATCTCTAGTTATGGACGAGTAAATAAGGTAAAAGCCCAAGAATTTGGTGAAATGCTTCAAGATGTTGTTGCAAGATATAATACTCGTGACAAATTGATATTTACAAGTGAAGTTGTTGCGGATTTTGTCGATGACCTTTCCGACCAATTAATGAATATTCTTGATTTACTTAAAGAAGATAAGACATCATTTGAAGAAATGGGAATTACCTTTGAAGAAAAAGCATTCTATGATATCTTAATCAAGGTAAGAGATACACATGGTTTTCCTTATGCAGATGAGAAATGTATAACTCTTGCAAAAGAAATCAAAAAACTTGTTGACGACAAAGCACAATACGCAGATTGGTCGACAAGAGATGATATTAAGAGTCAGTTAAATATGGATTTAATTGTTCTGTTATATGAAAATGGATATCCGCCTGAATGGAATGCCGAAGTGTATGAAAAAGTGCTTGAACAAGTTGAAAACTTTAAGAGGTATAATGATTAGATATGACGAATGATGAAAAGAAAGAATATTTAAGTCTTAAGTTGGCTTATCAATCAACACCATTCATATCGGAACTCGAACAGAAGAATGATTATATATCAAAAACTCCAAAAACGCTATTTAAGTATAGAAAGTTTGATGAGTACTCATTTGACATGATTAAAAACGAATATGTGTATTTAGCTCCAGCTAGTTCGCTAGATGATCCATTTGATTGCTTAACAAATATTGATTTAGAGAATATCTATGATGCTAATTCATTTAATCTATCAAAAGAAATGATGGAGTATATTGTTGATGTAATTTTTAGTCATCCTCATTCTGGTGAAATTGAAAAACAAAAAATGCTAAAAATGATTGAGGAAAGTACTGTAGATGGTATGATATGCAACGATGTTCTAATGAAAGAACTTGATAAAAATAATGCACTTACTGATGAGCAAAAGCATATATTCTTGAATACAATGATTAAAATTCAAAATACAATTTCAACAATAACTGAAGATGATAATCTAAAGAATCTATTTATGGTATTAATGCAATCAAAAGAAAAGGTTGGAGTTTGTTCGTTTACTACAAAACGTGATAACAAGCCTATGTGGTCATTATATGCAGATACATATAAAGGCTATTGTATAGAGTATGAAACACCATTTACTAGGGATATATTACCAAATCTTTGCCCTGTAATTTACACAAAAGAATTTGATGACAATATCATCAAAAAAATGGTTAAGTTTTCTTTAGAAACAATAATTAGGTTTATATCAAGTGGTCAAATAAAAACTGAAATAGGATGCTTTGCTGAGCTTACATGTACTAAAGATTCTGATTGGGGATACCAAGATGAATGGAGATTAATTGGTGATGCTAATTCGAAAGCTAAATCTTTCAAAATAAAAAATATATATTTAGGATTTGATGTCTCCAAAGAAAATGAAGATAAAATCTTAGAGTATGCTTCAGCATTTGGTTTTGGAGTATATAAGATGGATAAGCCATCAGGAACTAAGCAAATAAAGTATTTAAAACTTATTTAACAAAATATTAATATTAATGACAATGAAGGTGAAAAAAATGAAAAAAGGCATTAATTGGTCCGATTTTGAAAATACATCAATAAATTTGACAGTAGATTTTGAACGGTTGTGTAGAATAATATTCAAAAGATATTTTGTTAAAAATCCCTACGTTATTCTCAAACAGATTCATAATAATCCTGGAATTGAAACCGATCCAATAGATGTAGATGGCGAACTAGTAGGTTTTCAAGCTAAATACTTTACAAATAAAATTTCATATGCGGATATATTAGATTCAGTAAAAAAAATTAAGGACCATTATAACGATAAAATAGATAGAGTTATAATTTTTTCAAATAAAGATATAAACGATAAAACAAAGTCATTTATAGAAATTAAAAAAATATTAGATGAAATCAACTGCTCATATACTTTATTTTGTAATGATAACATTTTAGAATTAATCAATGATAACAATGATTATAATAATTTGAAGTATTCTTTTTTTAATGAAGTGACAATTTCAAATGAATGGATATGTGAAAAATTAGAAATAACATTAAAAGATTTGGAACCGCGATATTCAAAGGACTTTCATATTCAAATCGAAGAAGAAATATATTTAAACTGTTTATTAAAGAATCAAAAATTTTTTGAATATTTGCATGCTCTTAAATCTAATTCTATAGAAACATTAAAAAATGACTTTTATCTGGAAAATAACCTTAAAGATAGAATTATTAGTGTTATCAATTGCTTTGAAATCCCATCCCAAGAAGAAATTTATACTGTTTTTTCATGGTTTGGACAATTAAAAGAATTCATTGAAGAAATTAATAAAACGATAGAAACTAATGATTGTGAAATAAATGAGTTAAAAGCAAATTCTAAAGAAGATTTTAAATATAAAATTTCTGATTTATATAACAAGAATCACCATTTAAGCATGTGCTTAGATGTCATAAATGATTTTGATATGGAAAAAAATCCTCACACAATGTATCTCGATACAAATATACTTGTAGTTGAGGGAGATGCTGGTGTTGGTAAATCTCATTTGTTAGGATACATTGCTAATCAAACCAA
Source organism: uncultured Bacillota bacterium (assembly GCA_902491575.1). Taxonomy (GTDB): domain Bacteria; phylum Bacillota_I; class Bacilli_A; order RFN20; family CAG-631; genus CAKPXW01. The sequence goes on along the minus strand of CABUID010000001.1, from coordinate 4,549 downwards.
AGAAGACAGTCATTGTAATTGCATTTTATTTTTAGGCCAAAAAATAATTGGAAATAACAATCCTCAAAAACAACTTGTTGATTCTATTGGATATAATGGTTCATTTGATTCATTTTTAGAATGTTTAGAAAATAATGGGCAATATGATGGTTCCACAACTGTATTGATGATAGATGCAATTAACGAAAGTAAATATAGCGAAGTATGGATGCAGTATATTAATGAATTAACTTTAACTATTGAAAAATATAAGTTTATTAAACTTGTTTTGTCGGTAAGATCAACATATAAAGAATATGTTTTTAATGAAGCTTTTATTAATAAATTGTTATCAGGTGACATTCCAACGATAAAACTTAATGGTTTTAGATATAATCTGATTGAAGCTGTTAGCTCTTTTTTTAAATATTATCATTTGCCATTAACAATAGATGCAAATTTTAATAATAATTTTGAAAACCCTATGTTTTTAAAATTATATTGTGTTGCTTCTCAAGCAGGCAATCAATATGGTGGAAAAAATATAATGGAAGTATACTATGCATACATTCAATATGAGGAAAATAAAATAAAGAGTGCTAATTCAATAAAGAATTCTATCTTCTTGAGTAAACAAATATTTAGTGAAATTGCAAAATATTATTATGAGAATGATTGTAGATCTGTCCCATATTTTTCGTTAATTAAAATATGTAAAAATATACCATATTATAAAGAGTTGATTGATGGGTTAATTCATTCTAAAGTTCTTGTTGAATATTTAGATTTAGATGGGAATTCAATTATATATCTATGTTATGAAAAGTTAGGTGATTATATTTTAGCTAAGTATATTTTAGACACACATTCCAATAAGAAGAATGCTGACGATTATATTGTGAATAATTTTTTTAGACAAGATGGAAAAATGTTTCATTCATATAAATCTATTGGTATATTTACTGCATTATCGGTCATTTATAATGAAAAATATGGTGATGAAATAATTAGATTGATTCCAGAAGATTATGATGACAACAGAATTAAGATAATATTAGATGAATATCTTATTAATTATTCATATCGTGAGAATGAATATATAGATTCAAAACTATTTTATGCTGAAATAATTCCTTTCATAAAGAAAACAAACAGTCGTGATTCATACTTTGAATTATTATTGAAATTGGCAACACGAGAGTGTTCACTTAATTCGGATTTTTTATTTAGAATCTTGTCAGAATTAAGTTTATCTAATAGAGATATATTTTGGACTACATATATAAATGACCATTACTATAAAAGTTATCTTTTATTCAATGTTGTGAGTTTTTACTCGAATTTTGATTCTTTAAATTATACAGAAAATGAGTGTAGACTAGCTCTACAACTATTGATTTTTATGCTTTCTTCTACCAATAGAGAATTAAGAGACATTGCATCTCGAGCGATTGTGAAAATACTGCAATATAGATTTAAATTTATAGAATGGAGTCTTAAGAGATTTGAAAATATTAATGATTTTTATATTATATCAAGATTATATGGATGTTGTTATGGTGCAATATTACAAATGAAAACAGAAGTACTAAATGATGATGCAAATAGATTGGTATGCTATATAAAGACTACAATATTTGAAAATACAGAAAAGTATTGTGATATTCTACTTCGTGATTACGCATTAAATATTCTTGAATTCATTGATTTCACATATGGAAAAGTTGCTGACTTAGAAAAATGTAAACCACCATATAAAACTTCTGACATCCAAGATATTAGTATTAAAGAATTGAAATTATTGTATGAGGGGAAAAATGTTCCTGAAGGTTATGATAGAATAAAATGGTCACTGGCACCAGATATTTCAATAAAAGATTTTACGACCATGTATGGTGATTTTGGCAGATATACATTTGAATATGCATTAAGTAACTTTAAGAATATAAATATAGAAAAAATATTCAAATATGCTTATTATTACATAATCAAGAAACTTGGATACAATGATGAGTTATCATGTTATGACAAAAATAGAGACTACGGACGTGGAAGGACAGATTTAATTGAAAGAATTGAAAAAAAATACCAGTGGATAGCAATGTATCATATCTTGGCAATTATTGCTGATAATTATGAATATTCTGAGAAATATACTGACTATCAATGCAATAAATATAAAGGTACATGGCGTCCATATGTGAGAGACTTTGATCCGTCATTGAATTTAAAAAACAACGATAGAATATATGCTTTAAAGAGTGTTATAAATATTAGAAAATATACTCAATGGAACATTTCAAATGATAAATGGGCTTATATCGATGATGTAAATAACTTTAAGGATAACATTACAGTTGAGGATTCTAAAAAAAGTAAATGGATTTCATTGTATTTTTCGCAAAAGGACAAAATAGAAGATTTAAAAGAAAATATTAGGCAATCTATTTGGAAGTCTTCAACCGCATGCTTAATAAAATTGGAAGAAAAAGATAAATTTATTTCTTTTATTAAGGGTAAATCATTTTATGGAAGATGGATGAATGTTGCTGAATGCAAAAATAATTATAATATCTTTCTAAGAGAATATTACTGGTCTCCAGCTGCTAAAGATGAATTTGAAGACACTGATTTTCAAAAAGTTGAAATTGAAGTAGGAAAGGAAAAAATTACAAAAGAAATCCCTGAGTTTAATTTTAAAAATAATGTTATTGAATATATAAGCAAGGAGGTAGAATTGCCAGTTTATAAAACCATAGGGTCATTGTCGGTTTGTATGACTCATTATCTTTGGGAGGAAGAATATGATTATTCAAAAGAAGAAACAGTATCAATTTATTTACCTTCGATGCTTATTGTAAAACTGTTATCTTTGCATCAAAAAGAAGATGGATTGTGGTACGACTGTAATGATAATCTTTGTTGTGTTGACTTTTCATTAGTTAAGGGGTCGAATGTAGATGGATTATATCTTCGTGAGGAGTGTTTAAGAGAAATTAAAAATAAAGGATATGATATCTTATGGATTGGAATGGGTGAAAAAATAAGTAGTGACCCGCATTATTCAAAATCATTGGGTTTTAATGAAATAAGTTCTTTAGTGTATTTTGAAAATAACGAGGTCAAAGAAGTAATCATTACAAATCATAGGTAAATATCTATAAATTAAAAGATATTGAAGAATTTCTTTATAGCAAGAAAAACTAAAAAATTCTAATTTGGTTTTATATTAATTTGACAAAGAAATTATGAACCATCGATAAAAGTATTTGAAAGTGTTTTTTCTACAGTTATTGAGTTGAAGATGAAAAACATGCTGTGTTTTATTAATTGAATTCAGAGCTTTTAAATAGCTAAAATTTTCCTGTTTCTATGTATTTGTATTATTATCAGTGCGGTAGCGTAATAGTTACCGTCATTGTAATTAAATTAGATACTGAAGAAGGTGGTAGTCGTGAACCCAAACATAAGAATTATAGATTTTAATGATTGTAATACTGGAAAAATGAAGGAAAGAGGTCTAGGTGGAACTAGATATCTTGTTACAACTAAAGATAATATAACTTATGTCGTTAAACCTGATAACTTGAGCCAAACATTGAATGAAGTAATGGTGCAGATACTCATTAAATCATTAAATCATTAGGATTAACCTCAATTGATTATGCTTTTGTGAAGATTGGGGGAAATATATTATGGAGCTTTACTATATATTGATGGACTAATTCGTTTAAGTAATAAAATTTTATATGTTAAACAAGAACCAAAAAATCGAATTTTTGAAGCACCTTTTCTTGAATTCGTATCTTGTAAATTCAGATATCATGGGCGAAATTTTTTTTCTAAAGAAGGATCAATTGTTTCTCTTGACTATGATGATGCATGAGTTGATTGAATTGCTGATTTTAATTATTCAGAATATGAGTCGTTTTTAAAGTTACTGTTATCGCTTCATAATAAAACACATGCTTACATATATCAAGAACATATGATTGGTCTTAAAGAAACTGCATGTTAGTGTACAATTGATGTGACACCAATTTGAGAGAAAATTGATAAATACAAAAAGATGAATAATCTTCTATAATGTAAGTAGGCAAACAAACAAGAAAGGAGATTATTCATCATGAATAGTATAACACAAAGTGTCAAATATTTACCACATGATTTAAACACAAGATTCTATGCATGTAAAACTTACCAAAATAGAAAGAGTAATCATTATAAGCTAAGAGATATACTAAGACTATATCATATTTCAAAATCATCATTAATGAGATGGATTAGAAAATTCGATGGAACAAAACAATCTTTAGCAGACATATCTCACAAGCCCTTACGCAGCACCCTTCTTCACATACAACTGAAGAAATAAAAAATATTCAAAATTTACTTCGTAGAAATCCAAATATAGGTTTAAGTGAACTCTATGGTAAACTGAAAAGGAATTATGCTTATACCAGACATCCAGCATCCCTATTTCGTTTTTTAAGGAAGCAAGGTATTTATGTAAACCCAGAAGTAAAACATGAAAAATATGTTCCAAAACATTATCATACACCGACTATAG